>JALHMT010000020.1 GCA_022843905.1 Rubrivivax sp. | reverse complement strand
GCCGGCGTCGGCCCGCGGCGCCGGTTCCCGCGACGCGGCCCGGGCCGCGCGGCCGCCGATGCCTCGCGCCGCACGCGCGCGATGTAGACCTCTTCGCGCGACGGCACGCTGATCTCGATCTGCTGCGACGCGTTGGGGTCGATGGCGGCCATCAGTGCGTCGACCTTGCGCTGCAGGAAGTCCTCCAGCCGGCGGTTGGGCACGACCTCGATCTTCTCGCCGCCCTCGCCATCGATCTGCAGCACCATGGCGTCCTCGGGCTCGCGGTAGGCCGCCTGCCAGGCCGCCGTGAGCACGCTCTGGGCTTCACCGCCGATGCGGCCTTCGTAGGCCGGCCGCGCTTCGCTGGTGGCCTTGAAGCAGTCGATCTTCGATGGCTTGTCGAACTCGTCGAAGTTGGGAAAGGCGGCCACGCCGTCGACGAAGGCGCCGCTGCGCGCGTCGGGCAGGGAGCGGCAGGCATCGGACACGAAGACCACGTTCTCGATGCCCGAGTACTTCGCCAGGTCCATCGCGGCGCGCAGGTTGACGGCCTCGCCGGGTTGCTGGGGTGCACCGCTGAGCAGCCAGAGATCGGAGCGTGCCTGCCAGTAGCCGTGCCCCGAGAAATAGACGAGCAGCAGGTGGTAGCGCGGCGGCACGGTGACGAAGGCGCCGATGGCCTGGCGCACGGCCTCGGCGGTGACCGGGGCCGCCTGGTCGGTCAGGCAGTTCACCTTGAAGCCTTCGGCCTCCAGCCAGTCGGCCACGCGCCTCGCACCGGCCGCCGCCGATGCCAGCGGCACCAGCTTGCCGGTCTTGTCGACCCCGATGACGACGGCGGCTTTTTTCATCACGGCAGCATAGGCAATCGGCCGCACGCTGCCAATCTGGCATTCTGGGGGGGTGTCGCGGCGGCCGCCCGGTCAGCCGCTTGCCGGGCAGGGCAGCCTCAGTCGCGGCCCAGCCTCGGCAGCAGGCCGCAGTAGCCGCCACTGCCGAAGACGGCGCTGTGCAGCCTGCGGCGCAGTCCTTCAGGACCGACGGCCAGGACACGGGCAGCAAGGTTCTTGGCCGTGCCCGACACCAGCAGCTGGCGCAGCAGCCAGGCACGGCGAAGTTCGGGCGCCATCGCCGAGGCGAAGCGCCGCGGCCAGTCGCCGGCCGTGCCACCGTCGAGGGCCTCGGCCAGCAAGCGGCCGCTGGTCAGGGCGTTGCCGATGCCGTCGCCGGTGAGCGGGTCGGCCAGCCCGGCAGCGTCGCCGATGCGCAGGACCCCCCGATGTTCGACGCGGTTGCGCCAGCCGCCCAGCATCACCGGGTAGCCGACGCGGCGCGTCGAGTGCAGCGCCCGCTGGCTCAGCGACGAGGCCAGCGCGTCGTGGGCCAGGAAGTGTTCGAGGTAGTCGGAAACGGTGGCGCCCTCGCGCTGGTCCGACTTCCACAAGCCGACGCCGATGTTGAAGCAGACGGTCGAGGCGTCCTGCGCCACCGGAAAGATCCAGCCGTAACCGCGCCGGTGCCGCGCGTCGGTGTGCAGGGCGACGCGGTCGGCCAGCGCATGGCTGGCGTCGTCCCGCGGCACTGTCCAGTAGGCGCGAACGCCGACGGCGTTGGGCTCGCCGGCGCCGGCGCCCCGCGCGTCGACCAGGTGGTCGAAGGCCGACCACTCGCCATCCTCGCGCTGGACGCGCCGCACGGTGCGCTGCACCAGATCGCAGCCGGCCTGTCGTGCGCGGGCCACGATCAGCGCATCGAGTTGTTCACGACGGATGCAGCGCCCCGGTGCCGCGGCCGGCTGTTCGCTGCGGCCGCCGTCGGGCGCCTGCAGCACGCTGTGATGGATCACGGTGTGGCCAGGAGCCAGCGCCATGAGCCGGGGTCCGTCGAGGCCCAGGGCGGCCAGTTCACGCAGGGCCAGGGGGGTGAGCCAGTCGCCGCAGGTCTTGTCGCGCGGGAAGGCGGCGCGGTCGAACAAGGTCACGGCGTGGCCGCGGCTCGCGAGGTGCCAACCGGCCGATGCACCCGCCGGTCCCGCGCCAACGATTGCTATGCGAGCCATGGGGTCCTCGTGACGCAAGGGGGTGCCGATGGCGCACGCGAAAAGCTGCGCAAGACGCCATCTGTTCGAATTTTACGTCCGTTACACTGCGGCGAAGAGACTGGAAAAGTCTGGTCGGTCGGCTTCGACCCTGGGGGTCGACAGCCACTCATTCAGGGGGTTTTCCGGGACGGGGACATACCCTAAACACAGGGGGTCCGTGGGCTGGCCGCCAGTGCAGCACGGATCCACACAGATCCCCGCCCGGGCCAGCGACAACTTGGCAACTTCAGCCTCATGACGCAGCGACCGATGACCGCCCGAGATGTCGGTCTGTTGAACGATCTGCCCGGCCGTGCGCTTGCCGACGACCGCCGCTACCTGCGCGCCACGCTGGGATGGACGCTGGCGCTCTACGGCGCCCTGGCCGGCGCCATGGCCGACCTGCTGCCGCCGGCCTGGCTGCTGCTGGTCGTGCCGCTGGTCTACGTGCGCCTGTCGCTCGCCCTGCACGAACTGATGCACCTGCGTGCGGCGATCCGGGTGCCGGTCTTCCACCGTCTGGCCATGATCCTGGACACGCCCTTCGGTCTGGGCTACCGCGAGCACCGCGTGGTGCACCTTCGCCACCACCGCAGCAGTGCCGGACACGACGACCCGGAGCTCTACCAGATCGCCGGCAGCCACGGTCGTGCCCTGGTCGGCGCGCTGCTGGTGCCCGAGCGCTCGATGGTGAACTGGCTGCGAAGGCACGGCCTGAGCCGGTCGCTGCTGCGCGAGTCGGCACTGCGCGGCGCGGTGTTCATCACCGTGGCTGCCATCGACCCGGCGGTGTTCCTGGTGTACTGGCTCACCCTGCGCATCAGCATCGGCGGCGCCGGCTTCGTCTTCCACCACCTGCTGCACCAGCGCGACGGGCGCCTGGGCACCTTCGCGCTGCCCGCCCCGCCGGCGCTGCTGGCGGCGGGGCGCCAGCTCTTCGGCGAAGAGCCGATGCTGATCCTGCAGCGCCACCGCGCCCACCACCTGTGGCCGGCCCTGCCCGTGCGCGAGCTGCCCGAGCTGCCACCAGGCTTCGAGCTGCCCGCCGGACCGCCCGATACCGCGCTGCGCGCCATGGCCAGCCTAGCGGGGCGCGAAGGAACACCGCGATGAAATGCATCAACTGCCAGGCCGCCCTCGCCGAAGGTGCGCGATTCTGCTCGGAGTGCGGCGTCAGCCAGCGCCTGGCCTGCCCGTCCTGCGACACCACGGTGACGGCCACGGCACGCTTCTGCCATTCCTGCGGCCTGGCGCTGACCGGCAGCGCGGCCGCGGCCCGCCCGACGGCGCCGGCCGCGGCGGCCAAGGCCCCCAGCGAAGCCGAGCACGTGGGTGAACGCCGTCACATGTCGGTGATGTTCTGCGACCTCGTGGGCTCGGTCGAGATCGCACGGCGGCTGGACCCCGAAGACCTGCGCGACCTGGTGCGCAGCTACCGCGATGCCTGCGCCGAGGTCGTCTGGCGCCACGGCGGCACGATGGCGCAATTCCACGGCGACGGCATCGTCGTCTACTTCGGCTACCCGGTGGCGCACGAAGGCGACGCCCGTCGCGCCGTGCAGGCCGGCCTGGACATCGTGCAGGCGGTGGCCGGGCTGGCGCCGGGCGCGATGGCCCGCTACGGCATCGATCTGGCCATCCGCGTGGCGGTCAACACCGGCCTGACGCTGGTGGGCGATGCCGACGCCAGCGCCGGCATCGGCCGTCTGGCCCTGGGCGACACGCCCAACATCGCCGCCAGGCTGCAGGGTATCGCGCTGCCGAATACCGTGGTGGTCAGCCAGGTCACGCAACGGCTGGTGGCCGGCTTCTTCCGCATGACTTCGCTGGGCCCGCACGCCTTCAAGGGCATCGCAGAACCGATCGAGGTCTTCAGCGTGGAAGGCGCCAGCGGGGCGCGCCACCGGCTGGAGGCCGCTTCGAAGAATCGGCTCGCGCCCTACGTCGGCCGGGCCAGTGCCATCGCGGCGCTGGCGAAGTCGTGGCTGGCGGCGCAGGAAAGCCCCGGGCACGCCATCCTGCTGACCGGCGAGCCCGGCGTGGGCAAGTCGCGCCTGCTGTCGGAGTTCCGCGAGTCCATCACCACCGGCGAGTGCGAGATCATCGAGTGCTACTGCTCGCCCTATTACAGCAACACCGCGCTGTACCCGCTGGTGGCGCCGATGCGCGAACGCCTGGCCATCGACCAGGCGCGCTCGCCATCGGCGGCCCTTCTGGCGCTGCGTGAAGACCTGGTGCGACGCGGGTGCGAGATCGAGACCGCGCTGCCCCTGCTGGCCAAACTCTTCGGCCTGCCGCCCGAGGCCGGCTACCAGCCGCTGGGCCTGCACCCGCTCACGCAGAAGCAGAAGACGCTGATGGCGCTGGTCACGCTGCTGACCTCGCGCGCCAGCGCCAAGCCGACGCTGATGGTGGTGGAAGACCTGCACTGGGTGGACGGCACCACCCTGGAGCTGCTGGGCACCATCCTGCGCGAGCTGCCGCAGAGCCGGCTGCTGCTGCTGCTGACCTCGCGCCCGGGTTTTTCGCCCCCCTGGCTGGACAGCGAGAACCTCACGCTGATCCCGGTCAACCTGCTGTCGCCGGCCGACACCGAGACGCTGATCCACAAGGTGGTGGGCAACAAGCGCCTGCCGCACAAGCTGCTGTCGCTGCTGGTCGACAAGACCGACGGCAATCCGCTGTACGTCGAGGAGATGACGCGCATGTTCCTGGACTCGGGGGCGCTGCGCGAGACCGCCGCCGGCTACGAGCTCGACGGCCCGCTGCCCGACTCGATGGTGCCCGAGTCGCTGCAGGACCTGCTGATGGCGCGCCTGGACCGCATGCCGACCGAGGCCAAGAAGGTGGTGCAGCTGGGCGCCTGCATCGGCCGCGAATGGACCTTCGAGCTGCTGCTGGCGGTGCTGCCCGAAGAGGACAAGACGCTGTCGATGGGCGTGGAGCAGCTGATCGGCGAAGGCATCGTCTTCGCCACCGGCAGCGGCTTCACGATCAAGCACGCGCTGATCCAGGATGCCTGCTACGAGTCGCTGCTCAAGCGCACGCGGCTGACCTACCACGAGCGCATCGCCCAGGCGCTGCAGCGCGGCGTGGGCGGCGCGTCCTTCCCCGAACGCATCGCGCAGCACTGGACCAAGGCCGGTCAGCCGGCGCGCGCGCTGCCCTTCTGGCTCGAAGCCGGCCAGCAGGCGGTGGCCTCGTCGGCCACGGCCGAGGCCGAGAGCCATCTGCGGCAGGGCCTGGAGGCCGCGGCGACGCTGCCCGAGGGCGCCGAGCGCGACAGGATGGAGCTGGCGCTGCTGTCCACGCTGGGCGTGGCCTTGACCATCCAGCAAGGCTGGGCCGCGCCCGAGGTGGCCAAGGTCTACCTGCGCGCCCAGACGCTGTCGGAGCGCGTGGGGCCCACGCCGCAGCTCTTCTGGGTGCTGTGGGGCATGTGGGCCTTCTACCTGGTGAAGGGCGACCAGCACCGGGCGGTGGAGTTCGCCCGCCGCAT
Organism: Rubrivivax sp.; assembly: GCA_022843905.1. Classification (GTDB taxonomy): domain Bacteria; phylum Pseudomonadota; class Gammaproteobacteria; order Burkholderiales; family Burkholderiaceae_C; genus Rubrivivax. The sequence goes on along the minus strand of JALHMT010000020.1, from coordinate 92,316 downwards.
GACCATCATCGCCGACGGCGACCGCAACCCGGGCCTGAAGCTCGAGGCCAACTTCGCGCTCGGACTGAGCCAGTACTACATGGGCCAGCTCGCCTCGGCACAGCAGCTGCTGGAGGCGGCGGTGGCCGTCTACACGCCCGAGAAGCACCGCGGCCAGGCCCATTTCACGGGGCAGGACGTGGGCGTGACGGCGCGCACGGTGGCGTCGATGGTGCTGTACCTGCGCGGTGAAACGCGGCAGGGTCTGGCGCGATCGAGGCAGGCCATCACGCTGGCTGCCGAGCTGAACCATCCCTTCAGCCACGCCTACGCGCTCGGCTGCGCCGCCTGGCTCGACGCCTACGGCCAGGCGTCCGAGGCCATGGGCCTGCACGCCACGCAGACCATCGAGCTGTCCACGCGCCAGGCGCTGGGCTTCTGGACGGTGTGGGGCAGCATCTTCGCCGGCCGGGCGCTGGTGGCCGAGGGTCAGGGCGTCGTGGGCGCCAAGCACATGGAAGAGGCGCTGGCCACCTACCGCAGCATCGGCAGCGGCATGGTGGTGCCCTACTTCCTGACGCTGCTGGCCGAGGTCGAGTCGGGCAACGGCGACCACGACAAGGCGCTGGCCCGGCTCGAAGAAGCGCGGGGGGTCGTCGCCGAAGGGGGCGAAGCCTTCATGTCGGCCGAGATCGAGCGGCTGGAAGGTCAGATCCGCAGCCGCATGGCGGTGACCGATCCCACCATCGTGGAGCAGTGTTACCGGCGGGCGCTGGCGCTGGCGCAGGGCCAGGGCAACCGCCTCTTTGCGCTGCGTGCCGCCACCAGCCTGGCCCAGGTGCTGACGGCGCGCGGCGACGGCAACACGGCGCGCCGGCTGCTGGGCGAGGCGGTCACCAGCATGCCCGACACGGCATCGACAGCCGATCTCGACCACGCGCGTTCGGTGCTGACCGCACTGGCCTCCAGCGAAGACCGGCAGCGCTGAGACAGCGCAGAGGAGCAGGCAGACATGGGCAAGGAACTGTGGACCGATGCGCACCTGGACGCGATGCGTGAAGTGGCGGACGAGACCGCCGACGAACTGATCGACCAGGTCTACGCGCTCGGCCTGTCTGACGCGATGAACCGCCACCTGCGCTTCGGCGCAGCGCTGCCGGCCGACCTGCAGGCGCGGCTGGACGTGTACCTCGAACAGACCCAGGTCTTGCCGCCCTGGGCCGACACCCGGCTGATCCACGAATGCGAGGCCTTCTTCGACCTGCACGGCATCGTGTCCTCGGCCATCCTGTGCTGCGCCAGCCTGCCCGAGTGCTACCTCGACCAGATGGACGCCCCGGTGCTCACGTCCACCACGCAGCTGGTCAAGAACGTCGAACGCCGCATCCTCGAGACCTCGCACATGGTGGTCAACGCCATGACCGAGGGAAAGCTCGAGCCGCACAGCGACGGCGTGCGCGCCGTGCAGCGCGTGCGGCTGATGCATGCCGCCATCCGGCGCCTGCTGAGCGACAACGCCCGCGCCGCCGCCCCGGCCGACCTCGACCTGCAGGGCAAGCCCGGCCACCTGTGGAACCTGGCGCACGGCAAGCCCATCAACCAGGAGGCGATGGCCTTCGTGATCCTGACCTTCTCGCACGTGGCACTGCGTTCGCTGGACCGACTGGGCGTCGAGATCAGCGACGACGAACGCAAGGCCTACCTTCACACCTGGAGCGTGGTGGGCTGCCTGATGGGCGTGCGCGAAGAACTGCTGGTGGGCAAGAACGCGGATGAACTCGCGACCGCGGCAGACGATGCGGCCTATCTCTTCCAGACCATCAAGCGGCGCCGTTGCGGCGAGTCGGAGTACGGCAAGGCGCTCACCAAGGCCATGCTCGACTGGCTGACCGGCCAGATGCCGGGCTTCCTCAAGCCCGTGCCGCGCGAGCTGCTGATCCTGCTGATGGGTCGCGACGACGCCCAGCGCCTGGGCCTCGAATTCGGCGGCCGGCACGATGCCGAAGATTCGAAGTGGAAGGCCATCATCCTGGTGGTCGCGGCCGCGCTGCGCCCGCTGATGCGCTACGGCCTCATGAAGCGCCTGGCGCAAGGGGCTTTCCACGCGGCCTTGAAGGTGGAGTGGGACCTGCACAAGGACTTCGACCAGTCCGCCTTCGGCCTGCCGCCCAAGCTGCAGACCGCCTGGGAGCCCGGCACCCGGCCCAAGCCGGCGAACCCGGCCTGAATCGCCACGACACCCCACCGAGGAGCTCGAATGCCCAGCTACGACGTCGCCTACGACATCGGTTCGTGGACCGCCTCCACCACCCCGGCCCCGACGGTGGTCATCGTCACGCCGGCACCCGCCGCACCGGGCGGCTGCAACCCGAGCATCTCCGCCGGCAACGGGCCGAAGGATCCCCTGGTGACCAATGGCCCGGCGGCCGGCCAGATCACGGTCACCGGCAAGGTCCAGCTCAACATCAGCATCGTCGACGCCTCGGGCGGCAGCAACACCTTCACGCCGATCGGCCTGGCCGTGCATCCCGATGGCAAGGTCGGCACGGGCGGCTCGGTGTTCCCGCCGGCCACCCAGGGCCGGAGCAACGGCCAGCCCACCATCGTCGTGTCCGACGAGCCGCCGGCCGGTGGCGGCACGGCATCCTGGGACTTCGTGGTGCTGTTCCAGGACCAGAACGGCAACTTCGGCCTGCTCGACCCGATGATCCGCAACATCAGCTGAAACGACGGCTCGCGCTTCAGGCGACGGCACGCACCTGCTGCCACAGCGCCAGCAGGCTGCGGTGGCAGGCGGTGGACTGCAGGAAGCGCTCGCGTTGCGCCGCGTCGGTGATGCGCTCGGCACGCGCCTGCAGGTCCGCGTGCGCCGAGAGCAGCAGCAGCGGCGCGCGCCCGTCGCTCGCCGCCTGCAGCACGGTGATGCAGTCGAGCCAGGCGCGCAGCGGCTCCTCGGCGCCGGCCAGCGCCGACGTATCGGCCAGCAGCAGGCCGGCTGCCTCGTCGGCCAGCCTCAGCGCCTCGGCGTGGGCGTTGTCGTCGCCTTCGGCCTGGAGCGCAGCCGCCAGGTTGGCGGCCACCTCGGTGGCCATCGGGCGCAAGCCCAGCTCGATGAACAGAGCGCGCGCCTGCTGCAGGCAGGGCAGCGCCTCGGGCCTGCGGCCGAGCGCGAGCTGCGCCAGGCCCAGCACACGCCACATGCTGGCCATCGACGCGCGGTCGCCCACGGCCTGCAGGATGGCCTGGGCGGCGGTGGCCTGGCGGCAGGCGTCCAGCGGCTGCTCGGCGTTGAGGCTCACCAGGGCCAGGTTCACCAGCACCTGCGCCTCGCGCCCGCGCTGGCCGATGCGCGCGAACAGTTCGCGCGCCTGCTCCAGCCGCTGCGCGGCGTCGGCGAACTCGCCCAGCACGAAGCTGGCGTAGCCCAGGTTGGCCATCGCGCCGGCCTCGTGGCTGCGGTTGCCTGAAGTGCGGTGCAGGGCCAGCGCCTGCTGCAGCCAGCCGATGCAGGCCACGATGTCGCCGCGCTCGTGGGCGACGGTGCCGAGTTCGTCCATCAGCGCCGCCTCGATGCCCTGATGGCCCCACTGCCGGGCCTGACGCAGCAGCGCCTGCACGTGCGTGTCGGCCTCGGCATGGCGGCCCAGCATGCCCAGCGAGACGACACGCGCCAGGCCGGCACGCAGGCGCAGTTCGTGCGCGTCCGCGGGTGCGGCGTCGAGCGCGCACTGCGCCAGTTCGACGGCGCTGGCCGGGTCGCCGCAGCGGATGCGGTGCACGGCCGCGCGTTCGGCGGCGTCGGCACGCAGACGGTGGTCGCCGGCCCGCTGGGCCAGGGCCGCCATGGTGTCGAGGTCCTGCCGCGCACCGTCGAGCTCGCCCATGTGCTTGAGCACGTCGGCGCGGCCGCGCAGCAGTGCAAAGCGGCGAGGCGCGTCGTTCGGATCGGCCAGCGCCAGCGCGCGTGCCACGTGCTCCAGGGCCTGTCCGTTGGCGTAGCGCTGCTGCGCCGCGTCGGCCGCCTGCTGCCAGGCCTGCAGCGCACGCTCGATCTCGCCGCCGCGCTCCAGGTGATCGGCGATCAGATCGTGCTGCGGGTCGCCGGGCAGCGACTCGAGCCAGCGCGCCACGCAGGCATGCGAGGCCAGGCGGTCGCGCCTGAGCACGCGGGCGTAGCAGACCTGATGCAACAGGTGGTGCCTGAACTCGAACTCGCGCCGCCCTTCCAGGCGGCTGGCGGCGCGCTCCGTCACCATCTGCCGCTGCACCAGCCGACCGAGCGCGGCGGGCGACAGCGACAGGGCCGTCAGCGCATCGTCCCAGAACACCGGGCCGATCACCGCCGCGCCCTGGAGCAGCTGTGCTTCGTCGGTCGACAGTTGATCCAGGCGCGCCTGCAGCACGCCGGTGAGCGTGGTGGGCAGCGGCCAGGCGCTCAATCGGTCTTCGTGCAGATGCCAGCCTTCGCCGTCGGCCGCCGGCACGACGATGCGCCGGTCGACCAGCGCGTTGACCAGCTCCTCCATGTAGTAGGGGTTGCCGGCCGCGTTCAGCACCAGGCGGTCGCGCAGCGGTTCGGGCACCTCGGGCAGGCGGCCGAGCAAGGCGTCGGCGAGCGTCGTGGCATGGTCGCGGCGCAGCGGCTGCAACTGCAGCAGCAGCCTGTTCCGCGGCAGGTCGGGCGCCACCCAGGCGGGGCGCCGCTGCGCCAGCTCGGGTCGTGCCAGCCCCAGCAGCAGCACCGGGTCGTCGGCCTGCTGCAGCAGATGGTCGACGAAGTCCAGGGTGCCGGCATCGGCCCAGTGCAGGTCCTGCAGCACGACGACCAGCGTTTGCGGACCGGCGGCCAGGTGCCGCAGGAGCTGGCCGGCGTGGAAAAAACCGCGGTCGCGCAGCTGGCGCGGCTCGGCCAGCAGCGGCCGCACCTCGGGGTGGGTCGAGAAGTCCAGCCCCACGAGATGGCCCAGCACCGCCGCGTCGGCCTGGCTGCGCAGCAGGGGCGCCAGGCTTTCGTGCCAGCGCCGACGCAGCTCGTCGGGACTGCCCCCGTCGCGCAGGCGCAGGGCCTGGCCCAGCAGCTGGCGCAGCAGGCCGTAAGGCCGACCGAGCTCGCGTTCGCCGGCCTGGGCCTCCAGCCAGGTGGCCGGGCGACCCGAACGGAGCAGGCTGTCACGGAACTCGCGCGCCAGGCGGCTCTTGCCGATACCGGCGTCGGCCAGCACCGTCACCGCCTGCAGGCCGGCGCCGCCCTGCCGGACGCGGTCGAAGGCGGCACCAAGATGATCCAGCTCGCCCTCGCGGCCGACGAAGGGCGTGCGGCCCAGGCCGTCCACGCCGCGTTCGGCCTGCACCGGCAGATCGTCGCGCAGTCCGGTGACGAGCCAGGTGCTGATCGGCTCGTCGCGTCCCTTGATGGCCAGGGGCGGCTGCGGCTGGGCAGCGAACAGGCCGCGCACCAGTCGCCAGGTGTCGGGGCAGATGCGCAGCGCCCCGGGCGCGGCGCTCTGTTCCATGCGGGCGGCGACGTTGACCGTCATGCCGCGGATGCTGTGCTCGCCGTCGACGCCACCGCCCAGCAGCACGCCGCCGGTGGCGATGCCGGCGCGCACGCCGAAGCCGTCGTGGCCATGACGGCGGCGCACCGCGTCGGACTGTTGCCGCGCCTCTTCGAGGATGGCCAGCGCCGCATGCACGGCGCGCTGGGCGTCGTCTTCGCGCGCGGCGGGCGCGCCGAACACCGCCAGCATGCTGTCGCCGGCGTACTGCAGCACCCGGCCGCCCTGGTTCTGGACGATGCGCGTGAAGCCGAAGAGCGCGCCGTCCATCACCTCGTGGATGTCTTCCGGTCCCAGGTGCTGGGCCAGCGTGGTCGAGCCCACCACGTCGCAGAACAGCACGCTGACCTGTCGCAGCTGCTGCGGCGGTGGCGCGGCGTCGAGGGTGGCCAGGCGTTCGCGCAGCACGCGAACGGCCAGGGACACGGCGTCGTCACCCAGCACCGTGCGCTGCAGCTCGAGCGCCAGGATGGCCTGGCGCAGGTGTTCGGCGTCGCTCACGGCTGCCCTCCGGGCTGGCGCCGTCGCCGCTGGCCAAGTCTCTTCCTGCGCGCCATCGAGTGCCCTCCTGCCCGCCACGTCGGCGTCCACCATAACGGGGTTGCCGCAACGGCGCCAGGGGACAAGCCGGAGGCCTGGCGCCCGGCCCTCACGGCCGCGTTTATGCTGCCACGATGCAGCTGCCCCCCGCCTCGGGAAAGTCGCCAGGGATGGCGGCCGGGTCGGCATGGACCTTGGCCATGCTGGCACTGGCCCTGTCGGGCTGCGCGACACGCCCTGCCGACCGGGACGGGCCGCACCCCGACACCCCGCCCCACCTGGAACGCGTGCCCGACGCGCAGCCGCGCGTCGAGCCCATCCGCGTCGGCGGCCCGAACAAGCCTTATGTGGTGGCGGGCCGGCGCTACGTGCCGATGACGGGCGATGCGCCGCTGCGCGAGCAGGGGCTGGCCTCGTGGTACGGACGCAAGTTCCACGGCCGGCCGACCTCCAGCGGCGAACGCTACGACATGTTCGCCATGACCGCGGCCCACCCCACGATGCCCATCCCCAGCTACGCCCGCGTGAGCAACCCGGCCAACGGCCGCGAGGTGCTGGTGCGCGTGAACGACCGCGGGCCCTTCGTGCCCGGCCGCATCATCGACCTGAGCTACACCGCGGCACTGAAGCTGGGAGTGCTGGCCAACGTGGCGCCGGTGGTGGTGGAAAGGCTCACCTTCGACCACATCCGCAGCGGCCGCTGGCAGCGCGACGCCGCCGTGGCCGAGGACGACCCGCGGGCGCGGGCGCTGCTGCCCTAGCCGGCCTCAGCGTCCACCGGAGACGTCGAGCACCGAAGCGGTGGTGTAGCTGGAGGCATCGCCGAGCAGCCAGACGATGGCCTCGGCCACTTCGTCGGCCGTACCGGCGCGCTGCATCGGCACTTGGGGAGCCACCTGGCGCGCGCGGTCGGGCTGGCCGCCGCTGGCGTGGATGTCCGTGTCGATGATGCCTGGCCGCACGGCGTTCACGCGCACGCCTTCGGCGGCGACCTCGCGCGCCAGCCCGAGCGTGAAGACGTCGATGGCGGCCTTGGCTGCGGCGTAGTCGACGTATTGCCCCGGCGAGCCCAGCCGCGCTGCGGCCGACGACAGGTTGACGATGACGCCGCCCGTGCCGCCGCGGCGCGTGCTCATGCGGCGCACCGCCTCGCGCGCGCAGAGCATCGAGCCGATGACGTTGATGCCGAACATGCGCTGCAGCCGATCGGCACTCATCTCGTCCACGCGCTGCGCCACGTCGACCACTCCGGCGTTGTTCACCAGCCCGTGCAGCGCGCCGAAGGCGCGGTCGCACTCGGCGAACAGGGCCAGCACGTCGGTCTCGCGCGACACATCGCCCTGCAGCACCAGGGCACGGCGGCCCAGGGCACGCACCTGCTGCGCCACGGCCTGCGCCGCGGCCTCGTCGCGCGTGTAGTTGATGGCCACGTCCCAGCCGGCGGCGGCGGCCAGGCGCGCTGTGGCGGCGCCGATGCCCCGGCTGCCGCCGGTGACGAGCAGTGATCTGTTCATGCCCCGATGTTAGAGGCCGGCGACGCTGACAGGGCGCCCGCGGTGTCCGCCGTCAGGGCGGCCTCCGCCTTGAAGGCACACTGGCCGCATGAGCAAGCACCTGTCACCTTCGGAAGCCAGCAACGGCAGCGGCAACCCCTGCCTCGACGAGGTCTCGGTGGCGGAGCGCCGGACCCTGCTGCAACTCGGTCTCGGTGCATCGATGGCAACGCTGTTCGCGCCGTGGGTGTCCGGCTGCGCTGCTGCAGCCGGGGCCGGCGCGGGCACGACGGCGCGCATCGGCTTCAAGAGCCTGCCGGCGTCAGGCGCCGACGCCGCGCTCGTCGCCGAAGGCTACGGGGTCCAGGCGCTGGCGCCCTGGGGCGATCCGGTGGGCATCGCCGGCGCCATGCCGCCATGGCGGCCCGATGCCACCCACAGCGCCGCCGACCAGGCGCTGCAGATGGGCATGCACCACGACGGCCTGCAGTTCCACGCACTGGACGGCAGTTCGTCGCACGGCCTGCTGGTGTCCAACCACGAGTACACCGACGAGGGCCTGCTGCACCCCGACGGCGCGACGCCGGTGACCGCCGAGAAGGTGCGCAAGTCGCAGGCGGCGATGGGCATCAGCGTGATCGAGGTGCGCCTGCGCGGCGAGCGCTGGGAGGTCGTGAGACCCTCGCGTTTCGCACGCCGCATCACCGGCTACACGCCGCACAGGATCGCCGGACCCGCCGCCGGCCATGTGCTGATGCGCACCGCCGGCGACCCCACGGGCCGGCAGGTGCTGGGCACCCTGTCCAACTGCGCCAGCGGCCACACGCCCTGGGGCACCTGCCTGTCGGGGGAAGAGAACTGGGCCGGCTACTTCATGGGCGGCACCTCGCCCACCGCCGACCAGCGGCGCTGGGGCATGCGCACGCCCTTCCTTCGCTGGTACGAACACGACGAGCGCTTCGACGCGCGCAAGCACCCGCACGAGTTCCATCGCTTCGGCTGGATCGTGGAGGTGGATCCCGCGGACCCCGGCAGCGCGCCCGTCAAGCGCACCGCCCTGGGCCGGGCCGCGCACGAGGGCGCCTGGGTGGCCGTGACGCGCGGGCAGCGCGCCGTGGTCTACAGCGGCGAGGACGCACGCTTCGAGTACCTCTACAAGTTCGTCAGCCGCGACCGCATCGCGCCGGCCACGGCGACCCTCAGCGCCGCGCAGGCGAACCGCGAACTGCTGGACCACGGCACGCTCTACGTGGCGCGCTTCGACGCCGACGGCAGCGGTCGCTGGCTGCCGCTGGTGCATGGCCAGGGCCCGCTGACACCGGCCAACGGCTTCGCCGATGCCGGCGAGGTGGTGATCAAGACGCGCCAGGCCTCGGACCTGCTGGGTGCGACGCGGCTGGACCGGCCGGAGTGGCTGGCCATCGACCAGGCCGCCGGCGAGGTCTACTGCACGCTGACCAACAACAGCGCGCGCGGACAGCCCGGACAGCCGGGCGTGGACGCCGCCAACCCGCGCGCCAACAACACGATGGGTCAGGTGATCCGCTGGAAGGAGGACGGCGACTTCGACGGCACCGGCTTCCGCTGGAGTCACCTGTTGCTGTGCGGCGACCCTGCCAACGCCCGCGCCGAGGCGCAGGGCAACATCCTGGGCGACCTGTTCGCCTGCCCCGACACGGTGTGCATCGACGCGCGCGGCCTGCTGTGGATCGCCAGCGACATGGGCCAGCGCGACATGCACCAGGGCGAGTTCGCCCGCATGGGCAACAACGCGCTGCTGGCCTGTGATCCGCGCAGCGGCGAAGTGCGGCGCTTCCTCAGCGGTCCGTCGGGCTGCGAACTGTGCGGTGCGGCCTGGACGCCGGATGGCACCACCCTGTTCGTCAACGTGCAGCACCCCGGCGAGCCGCCGAACTCGCGCACCGACCCCGCGGCACCGCGCAGGTACTCGAACTGGCCCGACTTCCAGCCCGATGGCCGGCCACGATCGGCCACGCTGGCGATCCGCAAGGCGGATGGCGGCGTGATCGGTACCTGAACGGGACGGTCAGGCGCGCAGGAATCCGACGTTGCGTGCGGAGCCGAAGTTGGCCAGGTTCGGCAGCGCCTGGTCGAGCTGGCTCTCGCTCAGCCCCCACCAGCGCAGCAGGGTGGCGGCGTACTGGTCCACCGAGATCGAGGGAATCCAGCGGCCCTGAAGTTCCCAGGACTGCACGCCCACGTCGTCGGGCCCGCCGAGTGAAAGCACCGGGTAGCGGCCATAGGTGGTGTTGCCGGCCACCGCCCCGCCCATCACGATCTGCTCGTTGCCCCAGCCGTGATCGGTGCCCGCGGTCTGGTTGGGCGTGAAGGTGCGGCCGAAGTCGCTCTGCGTGAACAGCGTGACCTTGTCGCCCATGCCGATGGCCTTCAGCGCGCGCCAGAAGGCGGCCATGCCATCGGCCGTGGCCTTCAACAGGTCGGCGTGCGCGCCGCTGACCGCCGAGCCGGCGATCTGCCCCGAGTGGGTGTCGAAGCCGCCGATCTGCACGAAGAAGATCTGCCGGTTGCCCTGCACCGTGTTGCGGTTGGCCACGAAGCGTGCCACCTGGTAGAGCTGCCGTGCGATGCCGGTGCTGATGCTGTTGCCGCTGATCAGGGGCTGGAAGGCCGCGGTGATGCCGCTCGGGTCGGCCGCCGGATCGGGGTTGAAACTGAAGAGGCCGGCCAGGCGCGACTCGAGATCGAAGGCTTCGCGGTTCTGGCGCGCATAGACCTCGGCCATCGGGCTTCTCTGGCGTTCGTTCATCAGCTGCGCCAGGGCCGTCCGGCGCGCCGCCACAGGCGCCCAGGTGCCGAAGCCGGCCGCGCCGAAGGTCGATCCCGGCCCGGGCAGCACCCAGGGCGCGGCGTTCGCGCCCAGCCCGAAACGGGCATTGCCGCCGAAGGAGATCACCGGATTGACGGTGCCCATCACGGTCGAAGCCCGGCCACCCCAGCCGGTGCGCTCGAAGGACGACGTCGACGAAGCCTCCCACTGCAACTGCTGGTCGGAGTGGGAGAACAGGTTGTCGGGGATCAGCGGGCTGCCGTTGACGGCGCTGCGGTACTCGGTCTTCGACAGCGGCGCGAACAGCGGGCCCACGTTGTGCACCGCCGACAGGGCGCCTTCGGCCCAGGCCGGGGCCAGCGCGGCCATCGCGGGATGCATGCCGTAGTCTGCGTTCAGGGGCACCAGGTCGGCACGCGGCAGCCCCAGCGCGCCGCGAATGCCGGCGTACTGCGCATGCCGCGTGGGGTCGCGCGGCACCACCATGTTCATCCCGTCGTTGCCGCCGAAGAAGAACAGGCACACCAGGGCCTTGTAGTCGTCGCTGGAGGCACTGGCCGAGGTCAGCAGCGTCGACCCGACGGTGCTGAGGCCCAGTGCGCTGGCCAGCGAGGCGCCGCCCCAGCCGAGCAGGCGGCGGCGTTGAGGATCGGGCGCGATGGCCGGGGGGATGAGTCGGTTCATGTCGTGCTCCTGGGTCGCGCTCAGTTCATCACCTGGTACGCCGGCGAGGCGAACACCAGATAGGCGGCAGCCTTCACCCGCTCGTTGCGCCAGCTGGCGCTCTGCTGGGGGGTCCAGACCGAGACCGCATTCACGATCGCCTGCTTGCTGGCCGAGGTCATGCGCCCGCCGGTGGCCAGGTTGGCCAGCCTGTCGACCAGCACGGTGGGGTTGTCGGCGTCGGCCTCGAAGGCCGTCAGAGAGACGCGCGTGCCCAGGGCGCCGGGGATCGAGCTGTCCGCGCCCATGCCACCCCAGACGACGAGCTGGTTGACGTAGTTGAGCCGCGAGAACGCCGTGTTGACGTTGAAGATGCCGAAGGCCGGGCCCACCAGTCGCGTGCCGATGATGGGGTAGTCGGGCGGGAAGAAGTTGAAGACCGAGGGCGAGCGGAAGACATGCTGTCGCATCGCCTCGCCCCACCACCAGCCCATCGCAGCACCATCGGTCGTGCCGTTGAGGGCGCGCAGCAGCCCGGTCATCGTCATCACCGGTTCACGCAGCTTCTCGGCCACCAGGGGCGGCGCCGAGTTGCGCGCCTCGGTGTCCAGCAGCACGGCAGCCACGGTGGCGGCGAGGTCGCCGCGCACGCCGCTGCCGAAGCTGCGCGTGGCGCCCACGAACCGGCCGCTGTTGAAGGCCGCGCTGACACGCGCCACGTAGGCCGGCGTGGGGTTGCTCTTGACCAGGTGCTGGATGATCTGCTTGCCGATGAAAGGGGCCATGCTGGGCTGCGCCATCAGCGAGTCGAGCACGGTGTTCAGCGCCGCCGTCGGCGTGCGCACGGCCGGCACGCTGAAGCCGCCGAGCAGCGGGCGCGCCTGGTTGTCGGCCAGCGAGGTGGCCGCGACCATGTCGGCACCCATGAAGGTGCAGTTGGCGCCGCGGGGCCAGCAGCCCCACACCGAGACGCCGCCGGGCGCGTAGGTCCAGCCGGTCAGGGCGAAGGCATAGTTGCGCACCGCTTCGTTGTCGTAGGTCGGCACGCAGCGGCCGCTCTCCAGGGTGCCGTCGAGGTTGAGCTTGCAGGTGCCGATGGCGAACAGCTGCAGCAGCTCGCGCGAGAAGTTCTCGTTCGGGTTGACCTTGTCGTTGTTGACGTTGTCGAGGTAGTCGCCCATCACCGGCGACAGCGTCACGCGGCGCAGCACCTCGCGGTAGTTGCCGAAGGCATTGGCCAGCAGCATGTTGTGGTACTGGCGGAATCCGTAGGTGCCCGAGACCTCGAGATTGGAGACGACGTTGATCTGCGACAGCGCGAAGGCCATGCGCTGGCGCAACTGGTCGGTCTGCGTCACCGCATTGCGGTAGAAGTCCCACATCAGCGGCTCGGTGGAATAGAAGTCGCGCCAGCAGTGCGCACCGCGCGTGGCGCAGAAGTCTTCCACCAGGGTGGTGTGGATGGTGGCGTCGCCGCCGCGCGTGTAGCTCGACCCGGTGGCAGCGAACTGTGCCGCGAGCCAGGCCTCCACGCCTTGCGTGCGGATGGTGGTGAGCAGCGCCTCGGTGGCGCCGAAAGTGGCCTGGTCGGCCAGCCGGGAGGCGTCGCGCAGCGTGGTGCTGGTATTGGTGGCGCCGGCGGCGAGCGCCAGCGCTGACTTTCGGGCGTCGGCCGAAGCCAGGGGAGCGGCAGCGGCTTCGCGATCGGCATCACCGCCGCCGCAGGCAGACAGCAGCGCGGCAGCGCAGAGCACGGCCACGGCCCAGCGGGCGCTGCGGCGGGTAGAGGGGGCAGTTCGTGTCATCGGGTCCTCCGGCGGCAGGTGTGGGGCCTGCGCTGCTTGTGGTTGTGAGCCGACTTTCAATCGGTCACAACTGGGCACTACAGAATGGGCGGCAAGGGCCGATCACGTGCGCGGCGCCACGCGCCGGAGCCGCCATAGGGCAGCCAGCAGCCCGGCCGCCATGAGCACGGCCGGCGCGGGTTCCGGCACTTCCGTCACGGTGAAATCGATGCGCTCGACGATGAAGCCCTGAAGCTGGGCCGGCTGCAGGTGGTCGAAGCGGATCGAGCTGAAACCCACCGGCAGCGTGGCCGTGAAGGTCAGCACGCCCCTCGAGTCTTCCTCGAGCGGCGTGAGGGTGCTGCCGTTCCAGGTCGCCGTGCCACCGGCGCCCGACAGCACGGCCGTCGTGGCGGTGCTGGTGACGAAGCCGGCCAGCGTCTCCTGCAGCCCGCCGCCGAAGGTGGTGAGCGCGATGAAGGAGAAGGAAATCGCGCTGATCGGCGTGTTGAAGCTGAAGGTGTAGCGGCCTCCGGTGCCGTCGGAGCCGAGCCACAGGCCCTCGTACTCGAACAGGTCGGATCCCGTCATGGTCGAGGTGCCCGACTCGACCACGGTCATCGTCGTGCCCGGCGCGTCGGGCGTCGTGTAGCTCACGCTGCCGCTGTTGGCGGGAATGTTGCCCAGCACGGTGTCGATGAAACTGGCGGCCTGGGCCGACGGAGCGGCGCTCAGGGCCGCTGCGACTGCAAAGCCTTGCAACAGGCGCGGCGCGGCGCGAGGCCGTGCTTCGGTGGTCATGGTCGCTCCTCCTCGATGGGCGACCGGAGGCTAGCGGCAAGGCAGCGATCCTGCCGTGCCCATTGGTGACCGGTCGCAACAGGCACGGCAGCCGCAGCCTGCGACGACGTGGCACCGCGGGCGGCGCGACATCCAGGCCTCAGCAGGCCTGCTCGACGCGGTTCCTGCCGAGCCGCTTGGCCTCGTAGAGTGCGCCGTCGGCACGCGCCACCAGATCGTCCAGGTCGAAGCTCGGGGTGGCGGCCAGGCCGACGCTGATGGTGACCTGCGGCATCGGCCCGCCCGGCACGAAGCCCGGCCAGACCTGCCGCGCCACGCCTTCGCGCAGGCGTTCGCAGACCTCGGTGGCACGCGGCAAGGTCATGTCCGGCAGCACGACGATGAACTCCTCGCCGCCATGGCGCACCAGCACGTCGTCGGCGCGGGTGCTGTCGCGCAGCAGCTGCGCCAGCGCGATCAGCACCCGATCGCCGGCGGCATGGCCGAAGCGGTCGTTGATGTCCTTGAAGTGGTCGACGTCGATCTCGGCCAGCACCACGGACCGGCCTTCCCGCTCGGCGGCCGGCAACAGCACGGCACAGCGCGCGGCCAGGTGGCGGCGGTTGCCCAGGCCCGTCAGCGGGTCGCGTTCGGCCGCTGCCGCGAACTCCGCGGCACGCCGGCGATGCTGCTGCGCGTCGTTCTCCGCACGCTGGGCCTCGCTGCGCGTGACGAACAGCTCCGACTGTGCACGCAGCTGCGCCGTGGTGCGCCGACGCTCCAGCCGTTCGGCCTGCTCGAAAAAGCCGAGTGCCTCGTCGAAGCGGCCCAGGGCTCGCGCCGCCCGGTAGGCACAGTCGTTCGCGCGGATCGCCGTCTGCACCGGTGCTTCGTCTGCCATCTCGGCCAGCAGCTCGCGCATCCCGTCCAGCGCGTCTGCGGCGCTCCCGCCAGCCAGCAAGCCGTCGCCCCACGAGGTGCGAAGGCGCCACTGATGAGCGCGCAGACCGCGCTGCCCCGCGAGTTCCAGTGCATCGCGCAGCAGGGCTTCGCCGCCCGCCAGGTCACCGCTGTGCAACAGCAGTTCACCCAGGTTGCCCTTGACGGTGACCTCGTAGACCGGGTCAGGCACCACCTCGAGCAAGGCCAGCGCGCGGCGACCGTAGGACAGCCCCTGCTCCAGCGTTGCGCTCAGTTCCGACTCGGACCCGGCACCGCGCAGCCGGTGCAGCATGCCGATGCAGACGCTGCAGACGGCGTTTGCGGCGACCAGCAGCGCCATGCAGGGCTGGCGCTCGCCGTGGGCTTCCAGGGCCTGCCGCAGCAGACGCACGGCCTGCCAGGAGTCGCCCATGCGTTCAAGGCAGACCGCCAAGGCGAAGGCGGCGGTGAGCGCCTCACCGGCGTCGCCCGATGCGTGACTGCCGCGAGCCAGCTCCTGGGCAGCCTCGATGGCCTGGTCGAAGGCCCCCGTCTCGCTGCCGCTGGCAGCCACCGCGCGCAGCAGCTCGCGACGCTCGCGCGCCAGCGCAGGCGACCCCAACCGCGGCAGCAGCTCGCGGGCCCGCGACAGCATCTCGGCATGGCGCCCCATCAACAGCAGCTGCTGGCAGGCCCAGGCCCCGGCGCGGCCCTGCTCGAAGGCCAGGCCCAGACGCTCGGCCAGATGCAGGGCTTCGAGGCAGGCCTCGAGCGCATCCGGCGCCGGCCGCCCGGCGGCCGGGTCGCCCGCGGCCAGGCACTCCGACAGACGCGCCAGGAGTTGTGGCGGCGTCGGCTCGACGGATTGAAGGCCACTCATGGGCGCGATTCTGTACGGGTCGCCACCCCGGCAACTTCGGCGCCTGCGGCAGCCTCTTGAGGGCCGCTTGGCAGCGCCCGCTTCGCCAGTCGCGCCAGCCGGGTCAGCAGCGTCAGCCGCCGGTGGACGCGGGCGTCTTGGCCGCCAGTTCCGCGCGCAGCTTCTTCAGTCGTTCGCGCGGGTCTTCCTTCACCAGCACCTCATCGAGCTTCATCTCGGCGATGAAGCGGCTGGGCACGCCGATCACCGTGTCGCGGCCCTTCTTGCGGCGCTTGAGCGTGCTGACCACCAGCGTGGTGCGCGCGCGCGTGATGCCCACGTACATCAGCCGGCGCTCTTCTTCCAGCCGCTCGGCGGTCATGTCCTCGTCGCCGCTGCGGAAGGGCAGCAGGCCTTCGTTGATGCCGGCCAGGATGACGTGCGGCCATTCCAGGCCCTTGGCGGCGTGCAGCGTCGAGAGCGTCACCACGTCCTGCTCCTCGCCGCGCTCGGCCAGGCTGAGGATCACGCTGATCGTCTGCGCCACCTCGAGCACGCTCTTGCGTTCGCTCTCGAAGGTGCCGCCGTCGGGCGTGATCTCGCCGCCGCAGCGGCGCGCGATCCAGTCGACGAAGTCGAGCACGTTGCTCCAGCGCGAGGCCGCCAGCTTCTCGCCGTCGCTGTCGTCGTGCAGGTGCTGCTCGTAGCCGATGTCCTTCAGCCAGCCCAGCAGCAGCGCCTTGGCGTCCTCGGCACCGGTGGAGCGGCGCGCACGGTGCTCCAGGTCGTTGACGGCGCGGCCGAACTCGTGCAGCGCGTCGATCTGCTTGCCCTTCAGCACGCTGGCCAGGGTGGGCGAGAACAGCGCCTCGAACAGGCTCGTCTTCCGCTTGCCCGAGAACTCGCCCAGCGTGCCCAGCGTCTGGTGGCCGATGCCGCGCTTGGGCGTGGTGACGGCGCGCAGGAAGGCGGGGTCGTCGTTGGGGTTGACCAGCAGGCGCAGCCAGGCGCACACGTCCTTGATCTCGGCACGGTCGAAGTAGCTCTGGCCGCCCGAGACCTTGTAGGGCAGCTGCGCCGCGCGCAGCTTCTGCTCGAAGGCGCGCGACTGGTGGTTGGCGCGGTAGAGGATGGCGAAGTCGCTCATCCTGATGGCGCCGCCGCCGGCCGTGGTGGCGCCGCTGCGGATGGCCTGGATGCGCGCCACCGCGCGTTCGGCCTCGTGCTCCTCGCCGTCGCACTCGATCACGCGCACCGGCTCTCCGTCGCCGAACTCGCTCCACAGCTTCTTCTCGAAGATCTTCGGGTTCTTGGCGATCACCGCATTCGCCGCGCGCAGGATGCTGCCAGTGGAGCGGTAGTTCTGCTCCAGCGCGATGACCTGCAGCTGCGGGTAGTCCTGCGGCAGCCGCTTGAGGTTGTCGATGGTGGCGCCGCGCCAGCCGTAGATGCTCTGGTCGTCGTCGCCCACCGCGGTGAAGATGCCGCCCTCGCCCACCAGGCCCTTGAGCAGTTCGTACTGCACGGCGTTGGTGTCCTGGTATTCGTCGACCAGCACGTGGCGGAACATGGCCTGCCACTTGGCACGCACCTCGTCGTCGCGCTGCAGCAGCTTCAGCGGCAGGCCGATGAGGTCGTCGAAGTCCACCGCCTGGTAGGCCTGCAGGCGCTCTTCCACGCGGCGCATCACGCGCGCGGCCACACGCTCGTCGTCGGTGGCGGCGGCGCGTTCGGCGCCGTCGGCGTCCAGGCCCTGGTTCTTCCACAGGCTGATGGTCCACTGCCAGCGCCGTGCCAGCGCGTTGTCGGTGCAGCCACCGGCCTCGCGGATGACGCCCAGCACGTCGTCGCTGTCGAGGATGCTGAACTGCTCCTTCAGGTTGGCGCGGCTGCCGTCGCTGCGCAGCAGGCGCACGCCCAGGCTGTGGAAGGTGCTGATGGCCAGGTCCTTGGCCGCACGCGGGCCAACCAGTGCCTTGGCGCGCTCGCGCATCTCCTGCGCCGCCTTGTTGGTGAAGGTGATGGCGGCGATCTGCTTAGGCTCCAGCCCGGCCTGCAGCAGGCGTGCGATCTTGTGCACGATGACGCGCGTCTTGCCCGAGCCGGCGCCGGCCAGCACCAGGCACGGGCCCTTCAGGTGGTGCACGGCCTGCAGCTGCGCGGGGTTCAGGGAAACGGGGGCGTCGGCCATGGGCATCTCGGGGGGCGGCGGATCATAGCGGCGAGGGTGCGCCGACGATGTGGTATCAAGCTGCCGATGGACCTTTGGCCCGACCGCCCCTCGCGACGTTCGCTGCTGGCCGCCGCGCTGGCCGCCGGGGCGTTTCCGGCGCTGCTGCGCCACGTGCTCGCCGCCGAGGTGCCGCGCTTCGACCTGGGTGTGGCCTCGGGCACGCCGCGGCCCGACAGCGTCGTGCTGTGGACACGCCTGACCGGCGACGACCTGCCCGACGAAGTGCCGGTGCGCTGGGAGCTGGCACATGACGAGCGCTTCACGCGCCTTGCCTCGCGCGGCAGCTTCATCGCGCAGGCGTCCTCGGCGCACAGCGTGCACGCCGAAGCGGCCGGCCTCGAGCCCGCGCGCTCCTACTGGTATCGCTTCACGGCACTGGGCCAGCAGAGCGCCGCCGGCCGCACGCGCACGGCGCCCGCGCCCGACGCGGCCGTCGACTCGCTGCGCTTTGCCATCGCGAGCTGCCAGCGCTGGGACCATGGCCACTGGGCCGCGTGGCGTCACCTGGCCACCGAGCCGCTGGACCTGGTGCTGTTCCTGGGCGACTACATCTACGAATACCCCTTGCTGCCCAGCGCCGTGCGCCTGCACCGCGGCGGCTGGGCACGCACCCTCGACGGCTACCGCGACCGCCATGCGCAGTACAAGAGCGACCCGGCGCTGCAGGCCGCCCATGCCGCCTGCCCCTGGCTCGTCGTGTGGGACGACCACGAGGTCGAGAACGACTACGCCGGCCTGCAGGGCGAACGACTGCAGGACGGCTTCGAGGCACAGCGTGCGGCCGCCTACCAGGCGTGGTGGGAGCACATGCCGATGCCGATGTCGGCGCGCCCGCGTGGACCGGACCTGCGCATCGTGGGCCGGCTCGACTGGGGCCGCCTGGCGCGCCTGCACCTGATCGACCACCGCCAGTACCGCGACCCCCAGGCCTGCCCCCGACCCGGGCGCGGCGGCTCGAACACCGTGCGGCTGAAGGACTGCCCGGCGCTCGACGACCCGCGCCGCAGCCTGCTGGGGTGGGAGCAGGAACGCTGGCTGGCCGAAGGCTGGAGCCTGGACCGGCCCTGGAACCTGCTGGCCCAGCAGACGCTGATGGCACGCTTCGAGACACAGGACCGCCAGGGCGACTCGCTGCGCTGGACCGATGGCTGGGACGGTTATGCCGCCTCGCGCCAGCGCCTGCTGCAGACGGTCGCCGACCGTCGCGTGCCGGGTCCGGTGGTGCTGAGCGGTGATGTGCATGCCCACTACGTGGCCGATCTGAAGGCCGACTTCGACGATGCCCGCGGCGAGGTGGTGGCCACCGAGTTCTGCGGCACGTCGATCAGCAGCCGGGGCGGGGCGCAGTCGCGCGTCGACGCCGCCCTGGCCCTGAACCCGCACCTCCACTACGGGCGGTCCGACCAGCGTGGCGCGGTGAGCTTCACGCTGGCGCCGCAGCAGCTCCAGGCGCGCCTGCTCACCGTGGACGATCCCACCGATGCCGCCAGCACGGTGCGGGTGGCGGCGGGCTTCAGGGTCGACGCCAGACGGCCGGGGGCGCAGCGCGCCTGAGCCGCGGCCTGCCGCCGATCAGGCCGCCAGCTTCTTCGGCTCCGGCGGAAGCAGCATGACCACCGCCGCCGTGAGCAGCGCCACGCCGGCCATGCCCAGCAGCAGCGTCTGGAAGCCGGCAAGCTTGACCACCGGACCCAGCGCGTAGACGGCCAGCGAGCTGAAGCCCACCGAGATGGCCAGCCGCAGCCCGGCCACGCGCGAGCGCATGCGGTCGTCGACGTAGCGCACGATGGTGGCGTCGGTGAAGGGGATGGCGCCGAAGATCAGCGTCATCGTGCCCACCAGGGCAAGGTACAGCCACCAGCCTTGCGCGTAGGCCGCCATCACCAGCAGCGGCACCTGGGCCAGCACGATGATGAGCTGCAGTCGCTTGAGCGGCATGCGGTCGATCAGCCGCCCCACCACCACCTGCGCCACCGAGGCCACGGCATAGACCGCCGCCAGCAGCATGCCCAGCGTGGCGGGCTCGTCGACGATGCCGCGCAGGCGCTCGCCGAGCAGCTGACCGTTGCCGTTGGTGGTGAGGTTGAACAGCAGCCCGGCGGTGGCCGAAGCCGCCGTCATCACGGCGAACACGCGCGCCAGCGCGGACTTGGAGAGCTCCACCCCGGCGCGCGACTTGCGCGCTGCCGGCGCCTCGATCTCGAGCGGCGCCAGCTTCATGAACAACAGCCCGCAGGCGATGGACACCAGCCCCGGCACCACGAAGGCGGCGCGCCAGCCCAGATGTTCGACGAGGAACCCGGTCATGATGGCCGCGGCAGCGATGCCCAGGTTGCCCGCCAGCCCGTTGACGCCGATGGTGGCCCCCGGGTTCTTCGCGTTCTGCACCAGCATCGGGATGCCCACCGGGTGGTAGATGGACGAGAAGGCCCCCAGCAGCGTGAGCGCGGCGGCCAGCTGCCAGGCGTTCTGCGTCAGTGCGGCCAGCAGGCTGGCCGCGCCGATGCCGAAGAAGAACACCAGCATCATCTGCCGCCGGCCCCAGAGGTCGCCCAGGCGGCCGGCGGGCAGCGAGCCGATGCCGAACAGGAAGAAGGCGCCGACGCCGTAAGGCATCAGATCTTCCCAGCGCGCGAAGCCGAAGTCGACGGCGATGGCCGAGACGGCGGTGGCGAAGACCAGCAGGAACAGGTGGTCCAGCGCATGCGCCAGGTTGAGCAACAGGGTGACAGGGCGGGACATGCGGTGACCGGTGCGCAGGACGGAAGTCGAAGCGTACACGCGAGCTTGGCCGCTTGCATCGGGGGCGGTCCGCACAGACTGGCCCGGCGAACGCCGCGGGCGGGCCCCGCCCGACCGCCGGGGTGGCCCCCCCGAGGACGCGCCGCGGCGCTTCAGGGTGGTTCAGCTCCCCGCCAGGAGTTCCGCGTTGCCGCCTGCTGCAGCGGTATTCACCGTCACCGTCTGCTCGCCGCAGAAGCGGAACAGATAGTGCGGCCCGCCGGCCTTCGGGCCCGTGCCGCTCAGGCCTTCGCCACCGAAGGGCTGCA
This sequence comes from Rubrivivax sp., assembly GCA_022843905.1. Lineage (GTDB taxonomy): Bacteria > Pseudomonadota > Gammaproteobacteria > Burkholderiales > Burkholderiaceae_C > Rubrivivax. The sequence goes on along the minus strand of JALHMT010000020.1, from coordinate 71,650 downwards.
CGCCGACCACGGCGCCGATCATGTTGCGGTTGACGTAGACGTTGCCGATGCGCGCCGTGTCGGCGATGCGCATCGCGCGGCTGTCGATGCGCGTCTGCACGCCCAGCGTGAGGCCGTAGCCCAGGGCATTGATCTGCCGCACCACCCCGGCCACCTCGCCACTCCAGCGCACCACGTGCAGCACGGGGCCGAAGATCTCTTCCCTGAGGTCGGCGATGCGCGGGATCTCGAAGGCCACCGGGGCGACGAGGCGCGGCCCGTCGGCGTGCACCTCGCTGCGGCCGAGCAGCTTCGCTTCCCGCTCCAGTCGCTGGACGTGGTGCGTGATGCCGGCGAAGGCCTCCTCGTCGATGACGGGCCCGACATCGGTGGCCAGCAACGCCGGGTCGCCCACACGCAGCTCGGCCAGCGCGCCGCGCAGCATCTCGATGACGTCGTCGGCGATGCCTTCATGCACGCACAGCAGGCGCAGTGCCGAGCAGCGCTGGCCCGCCGAGCGGAAGGCGCTCTGCACGACGGCGTCGATGACCTGCTCGGGCAACGCCGTGCTGTCGACGATCATCGCGTTGAGGCCGCCGGTCTCGGCGATCAGCGGCACGATGGGGCCGTCCTTGGCCGCCAACGCACGGTTGATGTGGCGCGCCACGGCCGTGCTGCCGGTGAAGCAGACACCGGCCGTGTGCGCATCGGCCACCAGCGCGGCGCCCACCGTCTCGCCGGGCCCGTGCAGCCAGGCGACGGCGTCGGTGGGCACCCCCACCTCGTGCAGCAGCGCGACGAAGCGGCGCGCCACCACCGGCGTCTGCTCGGCCGGCTTGGCCGCCACCGCGTTGCCGGTGACCAGGGCGGCCACCACCTGCCCGGCAAAGATGGCCAGCGGAAAGTTCCAGGGGCTGATGCAGACGAACACGCCACGGCCGTGCAGGCGCAGCAGGTTGCTCTCGCCGGTGGGGCCGGGCAGCTGCTGGTCCTGCAGCGTGGTATCGGCCTGCGCGGCGTAGTAACGGCAGAAGTCGACCGCCTCGCGCACCTCGGCCACGCAGTCGCCCATCGTCTTGTGCGCTTCCTTGACCAGCAGCGCGCAGAACTCGGGCAGCCGGGCTTCCAGCGCATCGGCGGCGGCACGCAGCAGCGCGGCGCGTTCGTTCACCGGGCGCGCGTTCCAGGGCTCGAAGCCGGCCTGCAGACGGACCATCGTGGCAGCGACCTCGGCGGCATCGGCCACCATCACCGGCTCGACGTTCACGCGGCCCAGTGCCGCCTCCAGCGGCTCGCGCATCGCCGTGCAGGCCAGATCCACGCCCACCGAGTTGGCCCGCGACGCGCCGTACAGCGCCAAGGGCAGCGGCAGCGAAGGCGTGGGGCTGGCCTGCAGCGGCGACGCCAGCAGCCGCTCGGCGCTCACGGCCTCGTCGGCCAGCTGGTGCACGAAGGACGAGTTGGCGCCGTTTTCCAGCAGCCGGCGCACCAGGTAGGCCAGCAGGTCGCGGTGCTCGCCCACTGGCGCGTAGATGCGCAGCGGCAGCGGCTTGCCCTCGCGCAACACCTCGCGGAAGACGCCGTCGCCCATGCCGTGCAGCCGCTGCATCTCGAAGGCCGCGCCCGCACGGCGCGCCATCTGCACGATGGCCGCGATGGTGCCGGCGTTGTGCGTGGCGAACTGCGGGTAGATCACCTCGGCATGGCCGATCAGCTGCTGCGCGCAGGCCAGGTAGGAGATGTCGGTGTGGTGCTTGTGCGTGAACACCGGGTAGCCGGGCAGACCACCTTCCTGCGCGCGCTTGATCTCGCCGTCCCAGTACGCGCCCTTGACCAGCCGCACCATGAAGCGCAGCCCGTGCGCCCGCGCGATGCGGGCGACTTCGTCGACGACCGCCAGCGCGCGCGTCTGGTAGGCCTGCACCGCCAGGCCGAAGCCCTGCCATTGCGGAAAGTTCTGCGCGATGCGCAAGGCCAGCGCGTCGAGCACCTCCAGCGACAGCTCCAGGCGGTCGCTCTCCTCGGCGTCGATGGTCAGGTTGATGTCGGCGCGCGCCGCGAGCTCGATCAGGCTCCAGACCCGCGGCAGCAGTTCGGCGAACACGCGCTCGCGATGCGCATCCTCATAGCGCGAGAAGAGCGCACTGAGCTTGATCGAGATGCCATCGGCCTCGCGCGGCCCGCTGCCGGCCGGCTTGCCTCGCGCGACGGCCTCGATGGCGCCGCGGTAGCTGGCCAGGTAGCGCTCGGCGTCACGCTCGGTGCGCGCGCCCTCGCCCAGCATGTCGTAGCTGAAGCGCAGCTGCGGCGACTGGGCGCGCTGAGTGGCCGCCTCCTGCATCGCTTCGCCGATGCCGCGGCCCAGCACGAACTGCCGGCCCAACAGCTGGATCGCCCGCACGGTGGCCGCCACCACGGTGCGCGCGCCCAGGCGCTGCAGCAGGCCCGGCGGATCGCTGCCTTCGGGCAGAAGGCGCTTGCTCATCGCGATGGCGCTGGCCGACAGGTTGGCCAGCAGGCGGTGCGGGCCCTCGGCGGGGTTGCCGTCGAAGTCGGCGCGGCCCAGCTGGTCGGCCGTCAGCGCGACGGCGGTCTCGGCGTCGGGCACGCGCAGCAGGGCTTCGGCCAGGCGCATCAGCGCCAGGCCTTCGGTGCTGCTGATGGGGTACTCGCGCAGCAGCGACTCCATGGCCCAGAACGGTGCCGGGTTGTCGCGCACGGCGCACACCCAGGGGCTGGCGGTGTGGATGACGGCAGGCCAGTCGAGACGGCCCTGCAGTGCGGCCAGCGATGCAGCCACGACCTCCGATTCGGGGCGGTACGGAAACGGCAGGCGGGCGGTGGTGGGCATGGCGTGGCTTTCGAAGCGGCAGGCCGACATCCGGCGATGGGCCTTGCAGGATGCGCAGCTTATGCGTCAGCGAACGGAGAGGGATTCGGTTTTGCCGATCGATCATGGAGAATCCTGCGCCATGAACGACGACACCCCTGCCCTGCGGGGCGACCGCGGCATCGACAAGATCGACGCCCGCATCCTGCGCGTGCTGCAGGCCGACGGGCGCATCAGCAACCTCAAGCTGGCCGAGGAGGTGCACCTGTCGCCCACGGCGGTGCTGGAACGCGTCAAGCGCCTCACGCGCGACGGCTACATCCTGGGCTACGAAGCGCGTCTGAACCCGCTGAAGCTGGGCGCCGGGCTGCTGGTCTTCGTCGAGATCCTGCTCGACCGCACCGTGCACGACGTGATGGACAACTTCAAGGCCGCCGTGCAGGTACGCCCCGAGATCCTGGAAGCGCACCTGGTGGCCGGCGGCTTCGACTACCTGCTGAAGACGCGCGTGTCCGACATGGCAGCCTATCGCGAGTTCATCGGCAGCGTGATCTGGACGCTGCCCGGCGTGCGCGAGACGCGCACCTACGCGGTGATGGAAGAGGTCAAGAACAGCACGCGGCTGCCCGTCTAGCCACGATCGGCGGGCGCCCGGTAGCCCAGCACCGAATAGATCGGGCAGCGGCCGAGGGTGGCGGTCAACAGCATCGCCAGGGCGAACCAGCCCGCCAGCGGGCCCATCCGGTCGGTGAGCACGAACCCGATCAGCATCAGCCCCAGGAAGAGGCGGAAGACGCGATCGGTGCCGGACATGTTCCGGGCCCAGTGCAGCCGTCCCCAGCCCAGCGAGGTGAGCAGCACCGCCGCGCCGATCCAGCCCGGCACAAAGCCGAAGGGCCCCCACAGGCCGACGCCGATCAGCACCAGGCCGAGGATGAAGATGAACATTCGGGAGGAATTGGGCAGCATGGAAGACACGGAGTTCTCCTGTACGCGATGTGGCGCGGCGTGAGGCCGGCCGGGGTTGGCATCGGAGGGACAGCGCGCATTCTCGCCCACCAGGCGGCCCCCTGCCAAGCTGCACGCGACTGGCAGTGGATGCATGTCGCAGCCCCCGGCGCGCTGCGATCAGCGGCCGAAGCGGACGTCAGTGCAGCGCGGCGTTGCCACCCGGCCGTGGGTGGCGCAGCAGCTCGCTGGCGGCCTGCACCGACAAGGGCAGCGACAGGTGGAAGCCCTGCCCCAGTTCACAGCCCATGCTGCGCAGCTGGTCCATCTGCGCCTGCGACTCGATGCCCTCGGCCACCACCGACTTGCGCAGCGAGCCGCCGAGCTGGATGATGGCGCGCACCACGGCGTCGTCGTCGGGCGCGCGCAGCAGCTGGTGCACGAAGGAGCGGTCGATCTTCAGGCAGTCGATGGGCAGCTTGGACAGGTGGCTCAGCGATGAATAGCCGGTGCCGAAGTCGTCGACCGCCAGCTTCACGCCCAGCGCACGCAACTGGTTCAGTGCCGCCAGGCCGCCTTCGATGCGAGACATCAGGATGTTCTCGGTGAGCTCCAGCGTCAGGTGCTGCGGCCGCAGGCCCGATTCGACGAGAGCCCGCGTGACGCGGGCGACGAAGGACGGGTGCGCGAGGTCGTCGGCCGAGACGTTGATGCTCATCGACAGCTCGGCCAGCGAGGGGTCGATGCGCTGCCAGTCGCGCAGCTGCCGGCAGGCGCAGTGCATGACGAAGTCACTGACCTGCAGCATCTGCCCCGTTTCTTCGGCGATGGGCAGGAAAGCCGACGGCGCCAGCGTGCCGCCGGCCGGATGCCGCCAGCGGACCAGGGCCTCGAAGCCGTCCAGGCGGCCGTCGCGCAGGTCGAACAGCGGCTGGTACTCCACCGTGAGCTGGCCGTCCTCGATGGCGTGGCGCAGCTCGCCTTCGAGACGCAGGCGCTCCGAGACCGCCGTGTGCAGGCTGGCATCGAAGACTGCATAGCGGCCCTTGCCACTGGCCTTGGCCTTGTACATCGCGGTGTCGGCGTCGCGCAGCATGTCCTCGGCGGTCTCGTAGCCGAAGGCGCTGAAGGTGATGCCGATGCTCGCACTGGCCGTGAGCTCGGCACCTGCGACCTGGAAGGGCTGGCGCAGCGCGTGCATCACCCGCTCGGCCAGCACCAGCGCGTGGCGCTCGTGTTCGACGTTGCGCGCAATGATGGCGAACTCGTCGCCGCCCAGCCGAGCCACCGTGTCGCCGGGTCGCACATGGTCGTGGATGCGGCGCGCCACCTGGATCAGCAGCTCGTCCCCGGCGCCGTGGCCCAGGCTGTCGTTGACGAGCTTGAAGCGGTCGAAGTCCAGGAACAGCAGCGCAAAGGGGTGACCCTGCGGGCTGCGGCTGCGCGCCACGGCGGACGCCAGGTCATCCTGGAAGCGGCGGCGGTTGGGCAGGCCGGTCAGGCCGTCGTGGAAGGCCAGATGCTGCAAGCCGGCCTCGGCCTGGCGCCGCGCGCTGATGTCCTGCGCCTGCAGGATCAGGCAGGGCTCTTCGGCACCCGGCTCGGTAAAGAAGCTGCAGTGCACCGAGGCCCAGACGACATGGCCTTCGCCGTGCCGGCAGCGCAACTCCCGCGTGAAGCCCTCGAACTCCCGGTCGCTCGTCAGTCCGAGCTGGTCGACCAGGTCGCGCAGGTCCTCGGGCACGACGAAGTCCAGCAGCAGACGCTGGGTCAGCGTGCCGGACGGCTGCCCCAGCAGCGCCTCCAGCGCACGGTTGGCCTGCAGGATGCGGCCATCGAACTGCAACAGGGCCATGCCGATCGAGGCATGCGTGAACGCGGCATGGAAGCGCCGCTCGCTGGCCTGCAGTTCGCGCAGATGGCGCGCAGCCGTCTCGCTCTCGCGCGCCAGCATCAGCTTCTCGCGCTCCACGGCCTCGCTGTGGGCCTCGTGCACGGCGGCAGCCGACTCCTGCTGGCGGAAGTAGAAGTGCAGCGTCACCAGCAGCATGCACAACAGCGGCACCATGACCATCAGCACGCTGGCGCCGGACTGCTGGTAGGTCAGGAACAGCAACGCAGCCACCGCCGCGCTGCCGGCGTAGGCCATGCCGACCCAGCGGAAGACGCTGACCATGGCCAGGCCCTGGAAAAACGGCTCGCTGCGCTTGAGCCGGATCACGCCGCTGGTGAGGTGGGCGCTGACCAGGAAGTACATCGCCGCGAACAGCATCGACGACGCCAGCAGCGGCGCCGCGCCCGTCCAGCCCAGCGACTGCAGGGCCAAAAGCGTGGCCTCGAAGATCCAGGCGGTGCTGGCCATCGTGATGGCGCCGGCAGCCGGGCTGAAGATGCGGCTGGTCCAGCGCTTGGACGTTCGGTACGAGCCGATCGCTGCCTCGCCCGAGGCCACCAGCGTGGCAGCAGCCGGCCCCTGCAGCAGCAGCAGCAGGAAGATGAAGATCTCGCTGACGACGAAAGAGTTCTTGGAGCCCGGCACGCGCACCGGGAACAGGCCGGCCAGCATGGCCAGCAGCAGGGCGGCGGCGATCTGCAGCCAGCCCGACCAACCCAGCTCGGCCAGCATCACGAGGCAGACGACCAGCAGGACAGCGCCCAGCATCACCACCGACCACCAGTAGACAGTGGCCTGCCGGTTGTAGTCGGGCATCAGTCCGGCATGCAGGCGGCGCGCCCACCCTGGCCCGGATGCGGGGCCCGGCACCTGCGGTGCGGTGCTCATCGACTGCCCGGGAAAGCCCCGGCCCCGGACCGCGGCGGGCGGCCCGCGACGGACGACGCTGGGGCGGACGGGTTCATCAGTGAAGCAGCTCTGAGGCGTGTGCAGTGGAAGCGACGGGCGGCAGGCCCGAAATCTGCAGCGATCGCCCCAGCAGCGAGGATACGTCCTGTGGCGACATCGGCACAGCCAGATGGAACCCCTGGCCCAGGGGGCAGCCCATGGCGCCGAGCTGCTCGAGCTGCGACGCGGTCTCGATGCCTTCGGCCACCACCACCTTGCCCAGCGACTGGCCCAGCAGCACGATGGAACGCACCACGGCCGCCTCTTTCGAGCCGACCTCGAGGTGGGCGACGAAGGAGCGGTCGATCTTCAGGCAGTCGATGGGCAGGCTGGACAGGTGCGACAGCGACGAATACCCGGTGCCGAAGTCGTCGATGGCCAGCGCCACGCCCAGCAGCCGCAGTTCGTCCAGCAAGGGCAGCGCCGCCTCCAGCCTGGCCATCAGGATGTTCTCGGTGAGCTCGATGCACAGATGGTGGGGTTTCAGCCCGGCCTCCACGAGCGCACGGGTGACGCGCGCCACGAAAGCCGGATGGGCCAGATCGTGCCCGGACACGTTGACGTTCATCGTCAGCGCGGCGTGACGGGGATCCATGTCCTGCCACTCGCGGAGCTGCCGGCAGGCGCAGTGCATCACGAAGTCCGTCAGGCGCACCATCAGGCCCGACTCCTCGGCGATCGGCAGGAAGGCCGCCGGGCTGATGGTGCCGTCGGACGGGTGGCGCCAGCGCACCAGGGCCTCGAAGCCGTGCAGGCGGCCGCTGACCAGTTCGTACAGCGGCTGGTAGACGACCGAGAGCTGGCCCTTGTCGATGGCGTGACGCAGTTCGCCTTCCAGGCGCAGTCGCTGGGCCACCTCGGTGTGCAGGCTGGCGTCGAACAAGGCATAGCGCGCCTTGCCGGCGCCCTTGGCCTTGTACATCGCGGTGTCGGCGTCGCGCAGCACGTCCTCGGGCGTGGTGTAGCCCAGCGCACTGAAGGTGATGCCGATGCTGGCGCTGGTCATCAACTCGGTGCCGGCGACATGGAAGGGCTGGCGCAACGCATCCATCAGCCGCTCGGCCAGCTGCACGGCGCTGCGTTCGTGGTCCAGGTGGCGCACCAGCACGGCGAACTCGTCGCCGCCCAGCCGGGCCACCACGTCGTGCGGACGCAGCCGCTCGCGGATGCGGTGCGAGACCTGCACCAGGAACTCGTCGCCGGCGTTGTGACCCAGGCTGTCGTTGATGAGCTTGAAGCGGTCGAAGTCCAGGAACATCACCGCGTAGGGGTCGGCCGCATCACCGTGCTCGTTGACGTGCTGCACGACCTGGCTGAGGATCTCGTGGAAGCGGCGGCGGTTCGGCAAGCCGGTCAGGCTGTCGTGGAAGGCCAGGTGGTGGAGGCCTTCCTCGGCCTTGCGGCGCGCGGTGATGTCCTGCACCTGCAGGATCAGGCAGGGCGAGCTGGCGCCGGGCTCCGAGAAGAAGCTGCAATGGGTGGCCACCCAGACCGGCTCACCGCTGCTGTGGCTGAACCGCAGCTCCAGCGCGAAGCCCTCGAACTCGTGGCCGCTGACCAGCCCGAGCTGCTCTTCCAGCCCCGGGCGGTCTTCGGCCAGCACGAGGTCCTGGAAGCGCTGCTGCAGCAGTTCGTCGCCGCTGCGGCCCACCAGCGAGCTGAGTGCCGGGTTGGCCTGCAGGATGCCGCCGTCGAAGGACAGCAGCGCCATGCCGATCGACGCGTGCGTGAAGGCGCTGTGGAAGCGCCGTTCACTGGCCTCGAGCTCGCGCACGTGGCGCGCCGCGAGTTCGCGCTCGCGTTCGCCGGCTTCGCTGCTGGCGCGTCGCACGGCCTCGGCGGCCTCCTGCTGGCGGAAGAAGTAGTGCAGCGTGGCCAGCAGCATGGCCAGCAACGGCACCATCGCCATCAGGACACCGATGCCGGACTGCAGGAAGGTCAGGTACAGCAGCACGGCCACCGTGGCGCTGCCGGCGTAGGCGATGCCGACCCAGCCGAACATGCCGAAGATGTCGCTGAGCTGCAGCCGCTCGTTGCGCTTCAGGCGCGGCACGGTGGTCACCAGCACGGTGTTGATGACGAAGTAGGCCACGGCGAAGACCATCGACGTGACCACCAGCAGACCGGCATTGTCGAACTTGCGCAAGGCCAGCCAGTCCATCGTCGCCTGCATCGACAGGCCCGTGATCAGCATGGCCACCGCAGCCATCGCGGGGCTCACGATGCGGCTGGTCCAGCGCTTGGAGGTGCGGTAGGAACCCACGGCGGCCTCGCCGGCGGCCGCCAGCGTCGCCGCCGCGGGGCCGTGCATGAGCAACAGCAGGAAGATGAAGATCTCGCCGGCAGCGAACGAGTTCTTCGAGTCGGGGATGCGCACCGGGAAGATGCCCGCCAGCATGGCGATGGACATGCCGACGACGACCTGCAGCCACACCGATGCCGGCTGCGCCCACAGCAGATGAATCGAATGCCCGGTCGCCAGCACGCCCAGCGCCACCATGGTCCACCAGTAGACGGTGGACTTGCGGTTGTAGTCGGGCATCAGGGACGCATGCATCCGGGCCGCCAGCGGCTGCGGCCGGGGCGTGAGCATCGACGGATCGGGGGGCAGGGTCACGAAGTGGGGTGGGTGCGGGCCGTTCGTCGTTGTCGGCCACCTGCCCCCATCCCTTGAGCGTTCAGGGTTCGCCGGCCACCGACTTTTCGCGCGGATTGGTCGGATTCGTGGTGCCTGCCTCGCTGAGCACCAGCCCCTGGGTGAGCATCAGCCCCTCGCTGAGCACCAGGCCTTCGCTCAACACCAGGCCTTCGCTCAGCACCAGGCCTTCGCTGAGCACCAGGCCTTCACTCAGCACCAGGCCCTCGCTGAGCACCAGGCCCTGCGTCAGCGTCCTGCCGCTGCCGACGCGGGACGACAGCGTGGCGCTGGGATAGAACAGGCCGGTCCGGTTCAGCATCGAGGTGGTGCCGGTCAGCTCGCCGAGCGAGACCACGCCCGTCGTCATCAGCGCCTGGTTGGGCGCCGGTCTGGACAACACGGCCATCGGGAAGGTGTTGTTGGTGTGGGGCCACCAGCGCACCTGCAGCTGGCGCACCTCGCCGCGCACCCACAGCAGACGCGGGTCGTACCACGGCTGCCACTGGCGGAACAGCGCGTCGCCGGTGACGATGCGGTTGCCGCCGACGAAGACCAACCGGCCCCAGGGCACGGTCTGGCCGTTGATCACCGAGCTGGGCACCGGCAGCGAGGCTCCCGACCACCACAGCAGGGAGTCGCCGGCCGGGATGGTCGCGCCACTGGCGATCCTGCCGTTCATGTCGTTGCGGATGGCCGCGGCCAGGCGCACGGCGCCGTCGATGTTCAGCATCCCGGCGCCTTGCTGGATCAGACTGGTACCCGGCAAGGTCTGCGCCGTGTACTGCAGGATGGCCTTGACCATGGGCGGCGTCAGGCCGTGGTTGGCCTCCAGCATCAGCGCCACGGCGCCGGCCACCACCGGCGCGGCCACCGAGGTGCCGCTGAGCGACATCAGCGCATGGTCGGCCGCCTGCGTGGCGCCGCTGACCTTGGCCAGCTCGGGGTAGCGCACGGCCAGGGCGTTCCAGGCGCCGCCGGCGGCCACCGTGTCCTCGCCCAGCGCCGCGACGATGCGGTTGCCCGGCGCCACCAGGTCGGGCTTGAGCAGGGTGTCGAACTGCTTCCTGCCGTTGCCGTCGATCCAGGCGCCGCGGGTCGGGCCCCGCGAGCTGAAGTTGGCGACGACGTCGTCGCTGCGCGAGGTCGTTCCCTTGAGGTTGACGGCGCCCACGGTGATCACGCTGGGCTCGTGCCCGGGCGAGCTGATGCTGCCGTAGAGCTGCCGGCCGGCATCGTCGATCCCGAAATTGCCCGCCGACACCACGACCACGATGCCCTGCGCCACGGCGCTGCGCACGGCGCGCGCCAGCGGGTCGGTGCGCCAGCTCTCGGTGCTGTCGGCACCGAGGCTCAGGTTCATGACACGGATGTTCTTGAACCTGGCGTAGTAGATCACCCAGTCGATGCCTGCCAGCACGTCGGACAACTGGCCATAGCCGTTGTCGTCGAGCACGCGGATGTCCCACAGGTTGGCGTTGGGGGCCACGCCGGTCGTGTCGGGGCCGCGGTCGGCTCCGCGGCCGGCGGCCACCGCCGCCACGTGGGAGCCGTGGCCGTAGCGGTCGGCCTTGGGCGCGAAACCGCTTTCGATCCGCGCACGGTAAGTGTCCATCGACGGGCTGCCCGGGTAGAGCGTGCCCGAGACGTCGATGCCGGCCTTCCAGTCGGTGACGCCGGCGCGCACGGCGTCACCCGCACGGGTGAAGTCGATGGCCTCGCGGACCCGGCTCTCGCTGGCGCTCTCGCCGCGGAAGTTCCGGTGCTGCCAGGAGATGCCGGAATCGAGCACGGCGATGCCGATGCCCTTGCCCGTGACGCCGCTGATCTGGCTGTAGTTGGTGGTGCCGGTGGCACGCACGGCTGCAGCCCCCGTCACCCTCTCGAGGGTGCTGGACGAGCGCGTCATCAGCCGGTTCGGCGAAATGCTCTGCACGTCGCTGCGCGCGGCGATGCCGGCCACCCTGGAAGCGGGCAGCATCGCCGCCAGCGCCAGCACCGAGCTGTAGCGGTAGTAGATGGAGCCGCCGGCGGACATCACTGCCGAGCGCAAGGCGGCGAGCTCCGCGTCGTCGGTCTGGCCGACGATCAGCACCTTGACGTGGCGCACGCCATTGATGTCGCGCGCCCAGTTCAGCGCCGGGGTCTTGCCGGCGACCAGCACCTGCTGCAGGTCGGCGGCGATCTTCGGCGACGTGGCGGACTGGGCCTGCAGCAGCGGGCTGCCCAGCAGCAGCAGGGCCGTCAGCAGGGCGAGCACAGCGCCACGCAGGCGCGTCGCCAGGCCAGCGGTGAGGGCAAGAGTCGATGGGGTCACGGGAAGCCTCTTGTGGAATCGGGTCGGCATCAGGCGAGATCAGGTCGCCCGGCCACTTCCTCGCGGCCGGCCTTTGCCACCCCCGCGCCGCCTTGCGCGATGGCCGACCGAAGCCGCCCCCATGCGCAGTGCCTCGACATTGTGCGCAGGACGCTGCCGCTTACGAATGCTCACATCGTGAACAAGGCCGCGATCGCCCCCCGTTTCCGGGCATCTGGCGCGGAAGTGAGGGCTGTCGCGGCCCTCAGCGCCTGCCGAAGAGCGCGGTGCCGACGCGCACCATGGTGGCGCCTTCGAGCACAGCGGCTTCCAGGTCGGCGCTCATGCCCATCGACAAGGTGTCCAGCCCCAGCCCCCGGTCGTTCACCGCGCCCATCAGTTCGCGCAGCGCGCGGTGCGGGACGCGCTGTAAAGCCGGGTCGGCGGCAGGCTCGGGAATGGCCATCAGGCCCCGCAGCACGATGCGCTCGCGCGGCAGCGCCGCCACGGCCCGCGCCACCATCGGCACGTCCGAGGGCGCCAGGCCGCTCTTGCTGGCTTCTTCGGAGATGTTGACCTGCAGGCAGATCTGCAGCGGCGGCAGCCCGGGCGGGCGCTGGGCGGCCAGCCGCTCGGCGATCTTCAGCCGGTCGACCGAATGCACCCAGTCGAAGGTTTCGGCCACCGGCCGGGTCTTGTTGCTCTGCAGGGGGCCGATGAGGTGCCATTCGATGCGTGGCCGCAGCGCGGCGAGTGCAGCGATCTTGTCCAGCGCCTCCTGGACGTAGTTCTCGCCGAAGGCGATCTGCCCGGCGGCATGCGCCTGGCGCACGCTCTCGGCGGCGAAGGTCTTGCTGACCGCCAGCAGCGTGACACTTTCCACCGGGCGACCGGCGGCGACACAAGCATGGCTTATTCGGCCCTTCACTTGTTGCAGGTTGGCTTCGATGCTGCCCATAATCCCCCGAGCTTATCCCTACGCGTCATCGCGTCGTCCATGGACATCACCCAGCTTCTGGCTTTCTCGGTCAAGAACAAGGCCTCCGACCTGCACCTGTCGGCCGGCCTGCCGCCGATGATCCGTGTGCACGGCGACGTGCGTCGCATCAACGTCGACGCCCTCGAGCACAAGCAGGTGCACGACATGGTGTACGACATCATGAACGACGCCCAGCGCAAGCACTACGAAGACACGCTGGAGTGCGACTTCAGCTTCGAGATCCAGGGCCTGGCGCGCTTTCGCGTCAACGCCTTCAACCAGAACCGTGGCGCCGGCGCGGTGTTCCGCACCATTCCGAGCAAGATCCTCACGCTGGAGCAGCTCGGCACGCCCAAGGTCTTCGCCGACCTGGCGCTCAAGCCGCGCGGCCTGGTGCTGGTGACCGGCCCCACGGGTTCGGGCAAGAGCACGACGCTGGCGGCCATGGTCAACCACCTCAACGAGAACGAGTACGGCCACGTGCTGACCGTGGAAGACCCGATCGAGTTCGTGCACGAGAGCAAGAAGTGCCTGATCAACCAGCGCGAGGTGGGCCCGCACACGCTGAGCTTCGCCAACGCGCTGCGCTCGGCGCTGCGCGAGGACCCCGACGCCATCCTGGTCGGCGAGATGCGTGACCTGGAGACCATCCGCCTGGCACTCACCGCGGCCGAGACCGGCCACCTGGTGTTCGGCACGCTGCACACCAGCAGCGCCGCCAAGACCATCGACCGCGTGGTCGACGTCTTCCCCGCGGCCGAGAAGGAGATGGTGCGGGCGATGCTCTCGGAATCGCTGGTGGCGGTGATCTCGCAGACGCTGTGCAAGCTGAAGGACGGTTCGGGCCGCGTGGCCGCGCACGAGATCATGGTCGCCACCTCGGCCATCAAGAACCTGATCCGCGAGAACAAGATCGCGCAGATGTACTCCTCGATCCAGACCGGCCAGAGCCTGGGCATGCAGACGCTCGACCAGAACCTGGCCGACCTCGTGCGGCGCAACGTGGTGAGCCCGGCGGAGGCGCGGGCCAAAGCGAAGATCCCCGAGAACTTCCCTGGATAAGGACGACCACCCCATAGCGGCCTGCGGCCGCCTCCCCTCAAGGGGCAACCCCAGCGGCCCGGCAGAGCCGGTCCGCGGCGTTTGCTTGTGTTGCGCCTTACGCCCTTGGCGTCGGCGCGAAGTTGCGATGGAGATCTGATGGAACGCGACCAGGCATCGAAGTTCGTCAACGACCTGCTGCGGCTGATGGTCAGCCGCAACGGGTCGGACCTGTTCATCACGGCCGACTTTCCACCGGCGATCAAGGTGGACGGCAAGGTCACCAAGGTGTCGCCGCAGCCGCTGACGGGGCAGCACACGCTGGCGCTGGTGCGCGCGGTGATGAACGACAAGCAGGCGGCCGACTTCGAGCGCAGCAAGGAGTGCAACTTCGCCATCTCGCCGCAGGGCGTGGGGCGCTTCCGCGTGAATGCCTTCGTGCAGCAGGGCCAGATCGGCATGGTGCTGCGCACGATCCCGCAGACGCTGCCCACCATCGACTCGCTGAATCTGCCCGGCGTGCTCAAGGAAGTGGCGATGACCAAGCGCGGCCTGGTCATCTTCGTGGGTGCCACCGGCTCGGGCAAGAGCACCTCGCTGGCGGCCATGGTCGACTGGCGCAACGAGAACTCCTTCGGCCACATCATCACCATCGAGGACCCGGTCGAATTCGTGCACCGCCACAAGAACTGCATCGTGACGCAGCGCGAGGTGGGCATAGACACCGACGGCTGGGAGCCGGCGCTGAAGAACTCGCTGCGCCAGGCGCCCGACGTCATCCTGATGGGCGAGATCCGCGACCGCGAGACCATGGAACACGCCGTGGCCTTCGCCGAGACCGGCCACCTGTGCATGGCCACGCTGCACGCCAACAGCGCCAACCAGGCGCTCGACCGCATCATCAACTTCTTCCCCGACGAGCGGCGCATGCAGCTGCTGATGGATCTGTCGCTGAACCTCAAGGCGATGGTCTCGCAGCGGCTGATGCCGCGCGAGGCCGGCCGCGGCCGCGTGGCGGCCGTCGAGATCATGCTCAACACGCCGCTGATCTCCGACCTCATCTTCAAGGGCGAGGTCGGCGAGATCAAGGACCTGATGAAGCGCTCGCGCGAGCTCGGCATGCAGACCTTCGACCAGGCGCTGTTCGACCTGTACGAGTCGCGCGTCATCACCTACGAGGACGCCATGCGCAACGCCGACTCGGTGAACGACCTGCGGCTGCAGATCAAGCTCAACAGCCAGCGCGCGCGCAATCCCGATCTGGCGGCCGGCACCGAGCACATGCGCGTCGTCTAGACAACGGGGCTCGTGGCAAGATCACGCCATGAGCACCCGAACCTACGAACCGATCACCCCGCGGCGTGTGGCCTTCCTGGGCCTGGGCGTCATGGGCTTTCCCATGGCCGGGCACCTGGCGGCCGCCGGCCACGGCGTCTGCGTCTACAACCGCACGGCCGCCAGGTCCGACGCCTGGGTCGCGCAGTACGGCGGCAGCAGCGGCGCCTCGCCGCGCCAGGCGGCCGCAGGCGCCGACATCGTCTTCGCCTGCGTCGGCAACGACGACGACCTGCGCTCGGTGGTGCTGGGCGAGCAAGGCGCCTTCGCGGGCATGAAGCCCGGCGCCATTTTCGTCGACCACACCACGGCCTCTGCCGAGGTGGCACGCGAACTCCACGCGCTGGCTGCATCGCAGGGCAAGCACTTCGTCGACGCACCCGTGTCCGGCGGCCAGGCGGGTGCCGTCAACGGCGCGCTCACGGTGATGTGCGGCGGCGACACCACGGCCTTCGAGTCGATGAAGCCCGTGGCCCTGGCCTTCTCGCGCGCCGTCACGCTGATCGGCGCCAGCGGCGCGGGGCAGCTGGCGAAGATGGTCAACCAGGTGGCCATCGCCGGCCTGGTGCAGGGGCTGTCGGAGGCCGTCGCCTTCGGCCAGCGTGCCGGTCTGGACATGAAGCTGGTGCTCGACGTCATCGGCAAGGGCGCGGCGCAGAGCTGGCAGCTGGACAACCGCGGCAAGACCATGGTGGACGACCAGTTCGAGTTCGGCTTCGCCGTCGACTGGATGCGCAAGGATCTCGGCCTCGTGATCGACGAGGCCCGCCGCAACGGCGCGCAACTGCCCGTCACGGCCCTGGTGGACCAGTTCTATGCCGAGGTCCAGGCCATGGGCGGCCGACGCTGGGACACCTCCAGCCTGGTTCGCCGGCTGAAGAAGTGAAAGCCGGGCGGCCGCGCCGCCCTGCTCCGCCTACTTGTTGCGGTTCTCGAGGTTGGCCAGCTCGGCCTCGCTGATCATCTCGAACACCCGCACCACCTTGTTGACGCCGCTGACGGCCCGTGCCACCTCGGCCGCGCGGGCGGCCTCGCGTTCGGTGACCAGGCCCATCAGGTAGACGATGCCGCGGTCGGTGGTGACCTTGATGGCCTGCGCCTGCAGGTCCTTGGCGTCGACGAAGGACGCCTTGACGCGCGCCGACAGCACGGCGTCGTTCGAACGCGTGCCCATGCTGGCAGTCTCCATCACCGCCAGCTCGTTGACGATGGAGCGTACGTTCTCGATGCGGCCGGCGGCCTGCTCGAGGGCCTTCCTGTCGGACTCGTTGGGCACCTCCCCCGACAACAGCAGCATGCGGTTGTAGCTGGTGGCGTTGATGCGGCCGGATGGCGAGAGTTCGCGTGCCCGGCTGCCCATCTTGAGTTCGATGGACTGGTCCTCGATCTGTGCTCCCGAGGTGCGGCGGTCGATGACCATCATCGTGCCGCCCACCATGGCGCCGCCGACGATCAGGGGCGCGCAGCCGGGCAGCGCGACGCCTGCTGCTGCGACCAGTGCGGCGGCGAGCACCGTGCGTCGGTGGCCTGGCGTCAAGGATTTCGATTGGGGGGTCATGGGTTTTCCTGTTCTCCCATCAGTTGCAGGTCGAGCGCGTCGCACAGGCAATGAACCATCAGCAACTGCATCTCGAGGATGCGGGCAGGGCGCTCGTGAGGCACCCCGACCAGCACGTCGGTTTCCGAAAGTGACTCGCGCCAGCCGGCGCCGCCGGCGCCAGCCAGCACGACCACGCTGACGTCCTTCTGCTGCGCCGCCTGCACGGCGGCCAGACATTCCGCTGCGGGCGCGCCGCCGGCATCGAACACCACCAGCACGTCGCCCGGGTGCCCCAGCGCCCGCACCTGCTGCCCATAGGCCTGGCCCGCACCGACCACCGCGGCCAGCGCCGGATCGTTGCTGAGCGCCAGCGCCGACAGCGGCGGGCGCTCGCGTTCGAAGCGCCCCATCAGCCGCACCTGAAGATGGCGCGCCAGCACGGCGCCGTCGCCGCTGCCGCAGATCATCACCTTGCCACCGGCCGTGATGACGCCGAGCAGCGCGTTCGCTGCATCGGCCACGGGGCGGGCCAGGGACTCGGCGGTCTGGTACTGGAGGTCGGCCGACTCGAAGAACTGCTGCTGGATGCGTTGCTCGAGCATGGACATGGATCATATGACACGGGTTGCGGCCAAAGGTTTCTCCGGCGTGCCGAAAGGCCTGCCGCCGAGCGGCCGGTCAGCCTTCGCCGAAGGCCCCCTGCAGCCACTCGATGCGGTCGCCGTCGATGGCCAGCACGTCGAAACGGCAGGGTGGCAGCACGCTCAGGCCCATCAGGTAGTGGCGCGCAGCGAGCACCAGGCTCCGCTGCTTGCGGGCGGTGACGCTGGCCGCAGCGCCACCGCGGGAGCCATCCTGCCTGCAGCGCACCTCGACGAAGACCAGGGTGCCGTCGGATTCGCGCAGGATCAGGTCGATCTCGCCGCCGCGCGCACGCGGGCCCCTGGCGACCCGATAATTGCGCTGCACCAGCGCCAGCCCGCGGGCCTGCAGCCAGGCCAGGGCGCGCGCTTCGGCATCGTCGCCGGCGGCCTGGGTCGGGGCCTTGACCCGGTGCGCCAGATCCTTCAACCGCGGCAAGCCCTTGAACATCCGATCCTCCCTGCTGCTGCAGGCGGCCGCCGAGGCCGCCGGCCACCAGCACTATCCGCCGGGCACACTGTACGTGGTGGCCACGCCGATCGGCAACCTCGCCGACCTGACGCTGCGCGCGGTGCACGTGCTGTCGCGCGTCGACGCCGTGGCTTGCGAGGACACGCGCGTGGCGGCACAGCTGCTGCGGCACATCGGCATCGAGCGGCCGTTGGTGGCGCTGCATGCGCACAACGAACACACGGCGGCCGGGTTGGTGATGGCACGGCTGGCGCGCGGCGAGTCGGTGGCCTTCGTCAGCGATGCCGGCACCCCGGCGATCAGCGATCCCGGCGCCGTGCTGGTGGCGCACGCCCAGGCCGCCGGCGTGCGCGTGGTGCCGCTGCCGGGCGCCAGCAGTGCGCTGGCCGCACTCAGCGTGGCCGGCGATGTCGCGGCGGCGGGCTTCCGCTTCATCGGCTTTCTGCCGTCCAAGGGCGCCGAGCGGCGCAGCGCGCTGGCCGATGCCCTGGCCGATGCGGGCACGGTCGTCGTGTTCGAAGCGCCGCACCGCATCGAAGCGCTGGCCGCCGAACTGGCCGCGGGCGCGGCCGAGCGGCGCGTCACGCTGTGTCGCGAACTCACCAAACAGTTCGAGACCGCCGCGACCATGGCTGCAGGCGACCTGCCTGCCTGGCTGTCTGCCGATGCCCAACGCCATCGCGGCGAGTTCGTGCTGGTGCTGCATGCCCGGCCCGCCCCGACGGCCAGCGACGAAGCGCTGAGCCCCGAGGCCGAGCGCACGCTGGGCGTGCTGCTGCGCGACCTGCCGCTGAAACAGGCCGTGGCACTGGCGGCCGAACTCAGCGGTGCGCCGCGCAACCTGCTCTACGCCCGCGCGCTGGCGCTGCGGGAGGGCTGATCGCGCTGCCGTCGGGCATCAGTTCGGCGCGGTCTGCGCGTCGCGCTTCTGGCGCTGGATGTCACGACCGGCGTGGTTCTGCATGTGGTGCAGGCGGGCGCGCTCGTGCGCGGTGACGTTGCCGTCGGCCTTGGCCCGCGCCTCGGCACGCGCCACGGCCTTCTGCTCGTGGTGCAGCCGGTGCTGCTCGCGGCCGGTCAGCGCGCCCGAGGCTGCGCCCTGTTCGATGCGTGCTTCCTGGCGCTGCTGGCGCTTGTCCACGCCGGGCGTGGCGGTCCCTTGGGCCATGGCGCCCAGGGCCAGGGCGGACAGCAGCGTGGCGGCGATGAGTCGGTGGGAAGTGTTCATGATCTGTTCCTCTGTCGATGGGCACCGGCGGCACCCGCCCCCGAGCAACGGACGCCCGCCTCCGCCGGTCTACCTCGCAGCGGTGAAGCTGCGTAAAGAAGCGCGAAGCGCACTGTCGGCGCCACGGCCGGGCAGCCATGGCCTCGCCGGCCCGCGGCCGCGGAGCCACTCCTACAATCGCCGCTCCCACAGCTGGAAGGCGCCCATGATCTCGCGTGAACCCACCATCGAACGGCTGGCCATCGCCCAGTCGCTGATGCTCGAGCCCTTCGGCCTGGCGGAGAGTTCGTTGGCCAAGGCCCTGGCCATGATCGGCGAGCACCGCGTCGACGACGCCGACCTCTACTTCCAGACCACCCGCCACGAGGGCTGGAGCCTGGAGGAAGGCATCGTCAAGAGCGGCAGCTTCAGCATCGACCAGGGCGTGGGCGTGCGTGCCGTGGCCGGCGAGAAGACGGCCTTTGCCTACTCCGACGACCTGTCGGAAGAGTCGCTGCTCGACGCCGCACGCACCGTGCGCACCATCGCCGCGGCCGGACAGAACAAGCGCGTGAAGATCGCGCGCGCGCCGCGCACCGCCGGCAGCCGGCTGCTGTACGGGCTGACCGACCCCATCGGCTCGCTCGACAGCACGCAGAAGGTGGCGCTGCTGGAAAAGGTCGAGAAGCTGGCGCGCGCGCGCGACCCGCGCATCGTGCAGGTGATGGCCAGCATCGGCGCCGAATACGACGTGGTGCTGGTCGCACGCGCCGACGGCACGCGGGCGGCCGACGTGCGGCCGCTGGTGCGCATGAACGTCACCGTGATCGCCGAACAGGACGGCCGCCGCGAGGTGGGCACGGGCGGCGGCGGCGGGCGCTTCGGCCTGGGCTATTTCCAGGACGACGTGATCGACAGCTACGTCACGCAGGCCGTCAACGCTGCGCTCACCAACCTGGAAAGCCGCCCGGTGGCTGCCGGCGAGATGACCGTGGTGCTGGGCCCGGGCTGGCCCGGCGTGCTGCTGCACGAGGCGGTGGGCCACGGCCTGGAGGGCGACTTCAACCGCAAGGGCTCCAGCGTCTTCGCCGGCCGCATCGGCCAGCGCGTGGCCGCCAAGGGCGTGACCGTGCTCGACGACGGCACCATTCCCGACCGTCGCGGCTCGTTGAACGTCGACGACGAAGGCCACGCCAGCCAGCGCAACGTGCTGATCGAGGACGGCATCCTGCGCGGCTACATCCAGGACAGCATGAACGCGCGCCTGATGGGCGTGAAGCCCACAGGCAACGGCCGCCGCGAAAGCTATGCCAGCGTGCCGATGCCGCGCATGACCAACACCTACATGCTGGCCGGCGACAAGCCGCGCGAGGAGATCGTGGCCAGCATCAAGCGCGGCCTGTACGCCACCAACTTCGGCGGCGGCCAGGTCGACATCACCAGCGGCAAGTTCGTCTTCAGCGCGAGCGAGGCCTTCTGGGTCGAGAACGGCCGCATCCAGTACCCCGTCAAGGGCGCCACCATCATCGGCAACGGCCCCGACGCGCTGACACGCGTGACCATGATCGGCAACGACATGGAACTCGACACCGGTGTCGGCGTGTGCGGCAAGGAGGGGCAGAGCGTGCCGGTGGGCGTGGGCCAGCCGACCCTTCGCATCGAACGCCTCACCGTTGGAGGGACAGCTTGACCCAGGTGGTGGCGGCCGCAGAGCCGCCACGGGTCACGCTGGCCGACATCGAGGCGGCCGCGCGCCGCCTGGAGGGCCAGGTGCTCGACACGCCCTGCGTCGAAAGCCGCACGCTGTCGCAGATCACCGGCGCGCACGTCTTCCTGAAGTTCGAGAACCTGCAGTTCACCGCCTCGTTCAAGGAACGCGGCGCGCTGAACAAGTTGGCCACGCTCGTCGAGTCGGGCGTGCCGCTGAAGGGCGTGATCGCCGCGTCAGCGGGCAACCATGCCCAGGGCGTGGCGCACCACGCGCAGCGCCTGGGCCTGCGCGCGGTGATCGTGATGCCGCGCCAGACGCCCGGCGTGAAGGTCGAACGCACGCTGGGCTTCGGCGCCGAAGTGGTGCTGCACGGCGACAGCTTCGACGAGGCACGCCTGCATGCGCTGGAACTCGCCGAGGCGCAGCAGCTGACCTTCGTGCACCCCTTCGACGACGTTCACGTCATCGCCGGCCAGGGCACCATCGGCCTGGAGATGCTGCGTGCGCGGCCCGACCTGGAGACGCTGGTCATCGCCGTCGGCGGCGGGGGTCTGATCTCGGGCATCGCCACGGCGGCGCGGGCCCTGAAGCCGGGCATCGGCATCGTGGGCGTGCAGACGTCGCGCTTCCCGGCCATGGTCAACGCCGTCAAGGGCACGAACCACGCCCAGGGCACCAGCACCATCGCCGAAGGCATCGCCGTGGGCCAGCCGGGCCGGATCACGCGGCGCATCGTGGGCGAACTGGTCGACGACCTGATGCTGGTCGACGAGGGCGACATCGAGCAGGCCATCGTGATGCTGCTGGAAATCGAGAAGACCCTGGTCGAAGGCGCCGGCGCCGCCGGTCTGGCGGCGCTGCTGAAGGAGCCTGGCCGCTTCGCGGGCCAGCGCGTGGGCCTGGTGCTGTGCGGCGGCAACATCGACCCGCTGCTGCTGCAGGCCATCATCGGCCGCGGCATGGTGCGCGCCGGGCGGCTGGCGCGCATTCGCGTGGCGGCGCGTGACACGCCCGGCGTGCTGGCCCGCATCACGGCCGTGGTCGGCGAAGCGGGCGCCAACATCGACGAGGTCCACCACCAGCGCGCGTTCTCGTCGCTGTCGGCACAGAACGTCGAGGTGGAACTGGTGCTGCAGACGCGCAACCCGGCCCACGTGGCCGAGGTGGTGGCGCGCCTGGACGCCGCCGGCTTCGAGGCCCGCGCCTACTGAACCGTCAGGCCGGCAGCCAGCGCCGCCTGCGTGCCGACCTGCTCGTACAGCGGCACGATGCTGGGCCCCACGCGCGGGTGCACGCGGTTGGACAGCACCACGTAGAAGCTGCGCGAGCCGGGGTCGATCCACATCGCGCAGCCGGTGAAGCCGGTGTGGCCGAAGCTGCGGCCAGCCGGCCAGGCCTTGCCGCGCGGGCGCGAGTACGGCGAGTCGATGTCCCAGCCGAGGCCGCGCCGCGCCGTCAGCGCTGCCGGCGTGTTCACGCGGGTCATCTGATCGATGGACGCCGCGCTCAGCACACGCGCGCCGTCGAGTTCGCCGCGGCCGAGCACCATGCGGGCAAAGCGCGCCAGGTCGGCCGCCGTGCCGAAGAGTCCGGCGTGGCCGGCCACACCGCCCATGCGCCGTGCGCTGGGGTCGTGCACTTCGCCGCGCAGCAGGCGGGCGCCGTCGAACTCGGTCGGCGCGATGCGCGCCGGTGGCAGGTGCTGCAGCGGCCGGTAGCGGGTGTCGGCCATGCGCAGCGGCTGCAGCACCCAGGCGCTGGCCAGCGCATCGAGCGGCGCGCCGCCCACCCGCTCGACCAGCGCCCCCAGCAGGATGAAGCCGACATCGCTGTAGCGGAAGAAGCCGCCAGGCGCGTGGGTGGGGGCCTGCACCAGGGCCAGGTCGAGCGCCGTGCCGCTGCCCTGCCAGGGCTTGTCCAGCGGCAGGCTGGCCGGCAGGCCGGACGTGTGCGTCAGCAGGTGGCGCACGGTGACGCCGTCACCGGCGGCCATCGACGGCCACCAGCGGCGCAGCGGGTCGTCGAGCGACAGGGCGCCCCCTTCGGCCAGTCGCATCACCAGCGTGGCGGTGACGGGCTTGGTGAGCGAAGCGATGTCGTAGACGGTGTCCGGCTCGGCGGCTTCGGCCGCCGGCTCCAGCGCACGATGGCCCCAGGCGCGGTGGAAGACATCGCCCTCGCGCTCGATCCACAGCACGGCGCCCGGCGGGCGCCCGGTGGCAATGGCGGACAGCACGGCGCGTTCGGCCTCCACCAGAGGTGCAGCGGCCAGCCGGGCCGGCGTGGCGCAGGCCGGCAGGCAGGTGGCGGCCACCGCGGCCTGGCACAGGCGGCGGCGGTGCGCATCGAGGCTGCTCTTGCAGGGGGCCATGCAGCCCAGCATACCGAAGCCGCCGCCGTGGCGATGCTGCGTCCAGCGGCGCCGTCAGCCTGACGCCGGCCCGTGCGTGCTACATTTCCGCCCCATGCGTTCTGTCGCCTGCTTCTTTACGAGCTTTTGGTTTCTGCCCCTCACCGGCGGCTGGAAGCACGAGCGCACGTAGAAACAAAGCGCCCCGCACCCAGACAAACCGCCGGCAACCCCGGCGGTTTTTTTGTTTTCAGGACAGCTATTCGAGGAGAGGAAGAGATGAGCCCCAAGCCGACCAGCGGCAGCAGCCTTCACGACGGCCGCCTGCCGATGAGTGAACGCACCAGCCAGACCGACGACCAGCGCATCCGCGACGTCACGCCGCTGCCGCCGCCCGAACACCTGATCCGCTTCTTCCCGATCGCCGACACGCCCGTGGAAACGCTGGTCAACGGCGCACGCCAGGCCGTGCGGCAGATCATGCACGGCAAGGACGACCGCCTGCTCGTCATCATCGGTCCTTGCTCCATCCACGACCCCGCAGCGGCGCTGGAGTACGCGCGCAAGCTGAAGGCGCAGCGCGAGAGGTACGCCGATACGCTGGAAGTGGTGATGCGCGTGTACTTCGAGAAGCCGCGCACCACCGTCGGCTGGAAGGGGCTGATCAACGACCCCTACCTCGACGAGAGCTACCGCATCCACGAGGGCCTGCGCATCGCGCGGCAGCTGCTGCTGGAGATCAACCGCCTGGGCGTGCCGGCGGCTGGTGAGTTCCTCGACACCATCAGCCCGCAGTACATCGCCGACCTCATCTCCTGGGGCGCCATCGGCGCGCGCACCACCGAAAGCCAGGTGCACCGCGAACTGGCCTCGGGCCTGTCGGCGCCGATCGGCTTCAAGAACGGCACCGACGGCAACATCCGCATCGCCACCGACGCCATCCAGGCCGCCGCGCGACCGCACCATTTCCTGTCGGTGCACAAGAACGGCCAGGTGGCCATCGTCGAGACCAAGGGCAACAAGGACTGCCACGTCATCCTGCGCGGCGGCAAGGCACCCAACTACGATGCCGCCAGCGTGGCCGCCGCCTGCAAGGAGATCGAGGCGGCCAAGCTCGACTGCCGCCTGATGATCGACTTCAGCCACGCCAATTCGAGCAAGCAGCACCAGAAGCAGGTCGAGGTGGCGCGCGACGTCGCCGCGCAGATGGCCGGCGGCAACCGCTGCATCTTCGGCGTGATGGTGGAGAGCCACCTGGTGGCCGGCGCACAGAAGTTCAGCCCCGGCAAGGACGACCCGGCGCAGCTGGAATACGGCAAGAGCATCACCGACGCGTGCATCGGCTGGGACGATTCGCTGGACGTGCTGGACGTGCTGAGCAGTGCCGTGAAGGCGCGCCGCAAGGCTTGAGCGGCAGCCGGCGCGGCGCTCAGTCGCGACGCAGTCGCTGTTCAGTCGCCTGAGCGCGCCAGCTTCTCGCTCTTCCAGTAGACGTCGTCGCCGCCCAGCCCGTCGAGGTTGGCGCGGTTGAGCACGCGGGCCAGCACGAACATCAGGTCGCTCAGGCGGTTGAGATACTGGCGCGGCGTCTCGTTGACCGGCTCGGCAGCCGCCAGTGCGACCACCGCACGCTCCGCGCGCCGCGCGATGGTGCGGCTGACGTGCGCCAGCGCCGCGCTGCGCGTGCCGGCCGGAAGGATGAACTCCTTCAGCCGCGGCAGCGCGGCGTTGTAGTGCTCCAGCGCATCGTCCAGGCGCATCACGGCTTCGGCCTTGAGCAGCTGGTAGCCGGGGATGGAGAGTTCACCGCCCAGGTTGAAGAGCTCGTGCTGCACGATGACGAGAAGCTCGCGCACGTCGTCGGGCAGCTTCTCGGCCAGCAGCACGCCCAGCGAGGAGTTCAGCTCGTCGACGTCACCCATGGCCATCACACGAAGGTGGTCCTTGGCGACGCGCGTGCCGTCGCCCAGGCCGGTGCTGCCGTCGTCTCCGGTGCGGGTGGCGATCTGGGTCAGGCGATTGGACATGGGCAGGGTCGGAAGTTCGGCCCGTATTGGACCACTCCCGGCCCGCCCCGGTCAGAGCAGGACTACTTGCTCATGCCGACACCGAAGAAGCCCTTGCTCAGCGCGTTGTTGCTGACCACGGGCCGAAGGGGGTCGTGCCACGCCCCGGCAGCGGCGATCACCCGTCGCACAGGAGTCGTTGCAGCTCCGCACCTGCTGGCTGCAGGGACGCAGCACTTGACCTCGGTCAGCCGCCCTAAACTCCGCTCCAGACCAACCCAGGACGCCAGCCATGAACGCTCCCCTGCCGACCCACCTGATCCCGGGCCTGCGCCCGCTGCCGGCAGCGGCCTTGCAGGCCCTGCGACAGCACTTCGGTGATCGCTGCTCCACCGCAGCATCGGTGCGCGAGCAACATGGCCGCGGCGAGTCGGTCTACGACGCACAGCCGCCCGAGGCGGTGGTCTTCTGCGAGAGCAACGACGACGTGGTCTTCGTCGTGAAGCTCGCCAACGAGCACGCCGTGCCGGTGATTCCCTTCGGCGTGGGCAGCTCGCTCGAAGGCCACCTGCTGGCCGTGCAGGGCGGCGTGAGCGTGGACCTGTCGCGCATGACGAAGATCCTCTCGGTCAACGCCGAAGACCTCACCGTCACCGTGCAGGCCGGCGTCACGCGCGAGCAGCTCAACCGCGAGATCAAGGACACGGGCCTGTTCTTCCCCATCGACCCCGGCGCCAACGCCAGCCTGGGCGGCATGGCCGCCACGCGCGCCAGCGGCACCAACGCCGTGCGCTACGGCACCATGCGCGAGAACGTGCTGGGGCTGACCGTGGTCACCGCCGCGGGCGAGGTCGTGCAGACCGGCACGCGCGCGAAGAAGAGCAGCGCCGGCTACGACCTCACGCGCTTGTTCGTCGGCAGCGAAGGCACGCTGGGCGTGATGACCGAGGTGACGCTGAAGCTGTTCCCGCTGCCCGAGGCGGTGAGTGCGGCGGTGTGCCACTTCCCGAGCATCGACGCCGCGGTGCAGACCACGATCCAGATCATCCAGATGGGCGTGCCCATCGCACGCTGCGAGCTGCTCGACGCCAACGCCATCCGCGCCGTCAACGCGCACTCGAAGCTGGCGCTGCGCGAGGCGCCGATGCTGCTGATGGAGTTCCACGGCAGCGAGGCGAGCGTGAAGGAGCAGGCCGAGACGGTGCAGGAGCTGGCACGCGAACAAGGCGGCGAAGACTTCCAGTGGGCCGCCACGCCCGAGGAGCGCTCGCGCCTGTGGGCGGCGCGCCACCAGAGCTACTTCGCCGCGCTGCAGACACGCCCGGGCTGCCGCTGCCAGAGCAGCGACACCTGCGTGCCCATCTCGCGCCTGGCCGAGAGCATCAACCAGAGCGTCGAGGAGGCCGAGGCCTCGGGCATTCCGTACTGGATCGTCGGCCACGTCGGCGACGGCAACTTCCACCTCAGCTACCTGATGGACCCCGACGATACGGCCGAGGTCGAAGCCGTGGAGCGCCTGAACGTGCAGATGGTGCAGCGCGCGCTGCGCCTGGGCGGCACCTGCACCGGCGAGCACGGCATCGGCCTGCACAAGATGGGCTACCTGGCCGAGGAGGCCGGCCCTGGCGCGGTGGAGATGATGCGCGGCATCAAGCGCGCGCTGGACCCGAAGAACATCATGAACCCGGGCAAGGTCTTCGCGATGTAGCTCGCGCGGGCGAATCCGTCGTCAGACGTTGCCGGTCCAGGGCAGCAGCTCGTCCAGCCGCTCCTCGTCGCGCTGCAGGCCGTCGAAGCCCAGCAGGTCGCAAGCCGCGCGCAGTCCCTCCAGCAGCCGCGACGTGGGCACGGCCAGCAGGGTGCCGGAGTGGTCCAGTCGCACGATGAACAGCGCGATCACCTGCCCGGGCACGAGGGCCAGGAAGGCGGGCGACGGGTCATGCGGTGAAGTGCTCATGGCTGGCGACGGGATGCCAGCCATGGTGGGGCCACCGCCGCGGCGGGAGCAGACGAAAAGAGGCGCCGCGGCGCCTCATCTCGAATCGGCGGCGCCTGCCGCCCCTTTCACTGCGATGACGGCGCAGGGACGGAAAACCGCTTGGTGATGTCGCCCTTGGCGTTGGTGCTCTCGAGCTGCACGCCGAAACCCCACAGCCGCGCCACGTGCTTGAGCACTTCCTGCGCACTGTCGTGCAGCGGGCGATCGTTGTGCTGGAAGTGCCGCAGCGTGAGCGATCGGTCACCGCGCAGGTTGACGTTCCACACCTGGATGTTGGGCTCGCGCGAGCCCAGGTCGTACTGGCGCGACAACAGTTCGCGCACGGCGCGGTAGCCGTTGTCGTCGTGGATGGCGGCCACCTCCAGTTCGCTGTCCTTCTCGTCGTCACGGATGGCGAACAGGCGCAGGTCGCGGATCAGCTTGGGGCTGAGGTACTGGCCGACGAAGCTCTCGTCCTTGAAGTTGCGCATCGCGTGGTCCAGCGTGGGCAGCCAGGGTGTGCCGGCGATGTCGGGGAACCACTGGCGGTCTTCGTCGGTGGGGCTCTCGCAGATGCGCTTGATGTCGCTGTACATCGCGAAGCCCAGCGCATACGGATTGATGCCGCTGTAGGCCTTGTGGCCCACCGGCGGCTGGTAGATCACGTTGGTGTGCGACTTCAGCCACTCGATCATCACGCCGTCGGTGAGGAAGCCGTCGTCGTACATCTGGTTCAGCAGCTTGTGGTGCCAGAAGGTGGCCCAGCCTTCGTTCATGACCTGCGTCTGGCGCTGCGGGTAGAAGTACTGCGCCACCTTGCGCACGATGCGCACCACCTCGCGCTGCCAGGGTTCGAGCAGCGGCGCGTTCTTCTCGATGAAGTACAGCAGGTTTTCCTGCGGCTCGTCGGGGAAGCGCTTGGCCTCGGCGGCGGCGGCGTCCTTCTCGGCCTTCTTCGGCAGCGTGCGCCAGAGGTCGTTGACCTGCTGCTGCGCGTAGGCCTCGCGGTCCTTGCGCTCGGCCAGCTCCTGCGCCAGGGTCTTGCGGCTGGGCCGGCGGTAGCGGTCGACCCCGTGGTTCGACAAGGCGTGGCAGCTGTCGAGGAAGGACTCCACCGCGTCCAGCCCGTAGCGCTCCTCGCAGTCGGCCACGTAGTTCTTCGCGTAGACCAGGTAGTCGATGATGGACGCCGCGTCGGTCCACATGCGGAACAGGTAGTTGCCCTTGAAGAAGCTGTTGTGGCCGTAGGCCGCGTGCGCGATGACCAGGGCCTGCATCGCCAGCGTGTTCTCCTCCATCAGGTAGCTGATGCAGGGGTTGCTGTTGATGACGATCTCGTAGGCCAGGCCCATGTGGCCGCGCTTGTAGTTCTTCTCGGTGGCGATGAACTCCTTGCCGTAGCTCCAGTGGCGGTAGTTCACCGGCATGCCCACGCTGGCGTAGGCGTCCATCATCTGCTCGGCAGTGATGATCTCGAGCTGGTTCGGGTAGGTGTCCAGCCCGAAGCGTTCGGCCGTCTGCCGGATGATGCGGTGGTACTGGTCGATCAGCTCGAAGGACCAGTCGCTGGGCGCCGGCAGCGGCTCGCCGGGCCGGTCGGCCAGAGGGAGCGGGGACTCGAGTGCGGGGGGACGCGGCTTCATGAGCAGTGTGAGATGAAAACCAAGCGGACGCCGCGGAGCCGGCTTTGCCGGGCCGCTGGCGTTGCCCCCTTGAGGGGGCCGAGCCCGGACGAGGAGGGTCCGGTGGACCCTCCTCGCCTGGCAAGGAGCCGGGCCACCGGCCAGGCGCGGGCTGCAAGCTGCGCCGAAGGCGCTGCGGGGGTGGGCCTGGTCATGCGGCTTGTGCTCCTTCCTTCTTGAACAGATCGCGGAAGACCGGGTAGATCTGCGACGCCGCCGTGGCCTTGCGCATCGCGAAATGGCGGTGCGAGTCTGTCAGCTGGGTGTATTCCTCCCACAGGTTCTGCTCTTCCTCGGCCACCTGCACGTAGGCGTAGTAGCGGCACAGCGGCAGGATCTTGTCGGCCAGCATCTCGCGGCAGCGACCGCTGTCGTGGTGCCAGTTGTCGCCGTCGCTGGCCTGCGCGCCGTAGATGTTCCACTCGCTGGGCGAGTAGCGCGCGCGGATGATCTCTTCCATCAGCACCAGTGCGCTGCTCACCACCGTGCCGCCGGTCTCGCGGGCGTGGAAGAAGTTCTCCTCGTCGACTTCCTGCGCCTGCGTGTGGTGGCGGATGAAGACGAGCTCGATCTTCTCGTAGTGCCGCGTGAGGAACAGGTACAGCAGGATGAAGAAGCGCTTGGAGAGCTCCTTGCGGCCTTCGTCCATCGAGCCCGAGACGTCCATCAGACAGAACATCACCGCCTTGCTGGTCGGCACGGGCACGCGCACACGGTTGCGGTAACGCAGGTCGATGGGGTCGAGGTAGGGAATGCGCTCGATGCGCACGCGCAGCACGCGGATGCGTTCCTGCAGTTCGGCGATGGCGGCCCCGGCCACGACGTCGCCGGGCTGGTGCGTGCGCATCAGCTGTTCGAGCTCTTCCTGCAATTCGCGCAGGTCGCGGCGAGAGCCGGCACCCACCGCGATGCGGCGGCCGATGGCGCCGCGCATCGAGCGCACCACGTGCAGGTTGTTGGGTGTGCCGTCGCTGCTGTAGCCGGCGCGGTGGCTCTTCCACTCGGGCACCTCGGCCAGCTGCGTGCGGATGAGGTGCGGCAGCGCGAGGTCCTCGAAGAAGACCTGCATGAACTCCTCGCGGCTCAGGCTGAAGACGAAGTCGTCCTCGCCTTCGCCGGAGTCGCTGGCTTGCCCGCCGCCGCTGCCGCCGCCACCGCCGCCCTTGGGCCGCTCGATGCGGTCGCCGCGCACGAAGTCCTGGTTGCCGGGATGCACCACGTCGCGCACACCGCCCTGGCCGTGTCCGAACACCGGCTCGCTGAGGTCGCGCTTGGGGATGTGGATGTCCTCGCCCCGCTCGATGTCGCGGATGCCGCGTCCATCGATCGCGCGCTTGACGGCCTCGCGGATCTGCTCCTTGTGACGGCGCAGGAAGCGCTCGCGGTTGCCGATCGACTTGTTCTTCCCCGCCAGGCGGCGGTCAATGATTTGCTGCATGCGGTCTCACTCCCTCTCCCGCAGGGCGGGAGAGGGCGGGGGTGAGGGTGGGTCGGTCGAGGTGATGGCAACGCCCTCACCCCAGCCCTCTCCCTCCAGCGGGAGAGGGGGCAGGACGAGGTGGCGGGAGGTCACGAACTCTTCCTGACGCGCAGGTACCACTCGCAGAGCAGGCGCACCTGCTTGGCGGTGTAGCCCTTGGCGACCATGCGGGTGACGAAGTCCTCGTGCTTCTTGGCCTCGTCGGCGCTGGCCTTGGCGTTGAAGCTGATGACCGGCAGCAGCTCCTCGGTGTTCGAGAACATCTTCTTCTCGATCACCGTGCGCAGCTTCTCGTAGCTGGTCCACACCGGGTTCTTGCCCTGGTTGTTGGCACGCGCCCGCAACACGAAGTTGACGATCTCGTTGCGGAAGTCCTTCGGGTTGGCGATGCCGGCGGGCTTCTCGATCTTCTCGAGCTCGCCGTTCAGGCTGCCGCGGTCGAAGACCTCGCCGGTGTCGGTGTCGCGGTACTCGTGGTCCTGGATCCAGTAGTCGGCGTAGGTGACGTAGCGGTCGAAGATGTTCTGGCCGTATTCGCTGTAGCTCTCCAGATAGGCGGTCTGGATCTCCTTGCCGATGAACTCGGCGTAGCGCGTGGCCAGGTGCTCCTTGATGAAGGCCAGGTACTTCTGCTCGACCTCGGCCGGGAACTGCTCGCGCTCGATCTGCTGCTCCAGCACGTACATCAGGTGCACCGGGTTGGCCGCGACCTCGGTGCTGTCGAAGTTGAAGACCTTGGACAGGATCTTGTAGGCGAAGCGCGTGCTGATGCCGCTCATGCCTTCGTCGACACCGGCGTAGTCGCGGTACTCCTGGTAGCTCTTGGCGCGCGGGTCGGTGTCCTTCAGGTTCTCGCCGTCGTACACCAGCATCTTGGAATAGAGGCTGCTGTTCTCGGGCTCCTTCAGGCGCGTGAGCACGGCGAACTGGCTCATCATCTTCAGCGTGCCCGGGGCACAGGTGGCACCGGCCAGCGACGAGCCCTTCAGCAGCTTCTCGTAGATCTTGATCTCTTCGCTGACACGCAGGCAGTACGGCACCTTGACGATGTAGATGCGGTCGAGGAAGGCCTCGTTGTTCTTGTTGTTGCGGAAGGCCTTCCACTCGCTCTCGTTGCTGTGCGCCAACACCACACCGTCGAAAGGGATGGCGCCGAAGCCTTCGGTGCCCTTGAAGTTGCCTTCCTGGGTCGCCGTCAGCAGCGGGTGCAGCACCTTGATGGGCGCCTTGAACATCTCGACAAATTCCAGCAGGCCCTGGTTGGCCAGGCACAGGCCGCCGCTGTAGCTGTAGGCGTCGGGGTCGTCCTGCGCGTACGTCTCGAGCTTGCGGATGTCGACCTTGCCCACCAGCGAGCTGATGTCCTGGTTGTTCTCGTCACCCGGCTCGGTCTTGCTGATGCCCACCTGCTTGAGGATGCTGGGGTGGCGCTTGACGACCTTGAACTTGCGGATGTCGCCGCCGTACTCTTCGAGCCGCTTCACCGCCCAGGGGCTGAGGATGCGGTTGAGGTAGCGCCGCGGGATGCCGTATTCGCTTTCGAGGATGGGGCCGTCCTCGGTGATGTCGAACAGGCCCAGCGGGCTCTCGTTCACCGGCGAGCCCTTGATGGCGTAGAACGGCACCTCCTGCATGAGCTGCTTCAGGCGCTCGGCGATGGAGCTCTTGCCGCCGCCCACCGGGCCCAGCAGGTAGAGGATCTGCTTCTTCTCTTCCAGGCCCTGCGCGGCGTGGCGGAAGTAGCTCACCACCTGCTCGATGGCGTCTTCCATGCCGTAGAACTCGGCGAAGGCCGGGTAGACCTTGATCACCTTGTTGGCGAACAGGCGCGACAGCCGGGGGTCGTTGCGCGTGTCGACGGTCTTGGGTTCACCGATCGCCCGCAGCATGCGCTCGGCGGCGGTGGCGTAGGCCAAGGGGTTGCTCTTGCATTCGGCGAGATAGTCCTCGAGGGATATCTCTTCTTCGCGAGTGCGCTCGTAACGGGCTGCGAAGCTGCTGATCACGTCCATGCGGACCTCCTGGTGCGAGGAAGACACAACGGGGGGGATACCCCGGCGTCTGGGAAGTTCTGATGAAGTCCCGGCTGTACAGGCCCGGGCTCCATCAGAGCTTTCCGGTCATCGGCTGAAGCGTGCTTCAACAACGAGAGCGAACCAGCATGATTCATTCTGCACCGAGTGGCCGCTGAAAGAGCACCCCTTGTGCCCACCAGTTCTTCCGGCCCGCCCGGTGGCGGTGCATCACGACCCCTGCAACGCAATTCGCGTGCCTTGCCGTCACGAAGGTCCTGCCCCGGTCCACAACGTTCGGCGCAGCGTTTGCGCTGACCGGGTGCAGGCAATGCGATGATCAGGTGCATGACCCGTCATCTGCTGTTGCTCGCCCTGTGTCAGGGTTTGTTTCTCACCAACAACGTCACGTTCATCGCCATCAATGGCCTGGTGGGTCTGGCGCTGGCTCCAGTCGGCTGGATGGCGACCCTGCCGGTCACCGGCTACGTGGTGGGCGGCGCGCTCAGCGCACCCATCGTGGCGCGCACGCAGGCGCACTTCGGGCGCAAGCGCTCGTTCCAGTTCGGCCTGATCGTGGCGATGGCTTCGGCAGCCTTGTGCGCCTACGCCATCAGCACTCAGAACTTCTGGCTGCTGGTGACCGCCACCGTGATTGCCGGCTTTTACAGCGCCAACGCGTCGCTGTACCGCTTCGCCGGGCCGGAACTGGCTGCCCCGGCCTACAAGGAAAAGGCCATCTCCTGGGTCCTGGCAGGCGGCATCATCGGCGCGTTCGCCGGGCCCAACCTGGCCAGTGCCACCCGGGAACTGTTGCCGGTGCAGTTTGCAGGCGCTTACCTCGCTCTGATCGGCGTGGCAGCGCTCGCCCTGCTGGCCCTGTCGTTCATCAGGTTCCCGGAGCACAAGACGCCCCTGCCGGGTGCTTCCACGGGCCGTCCCCTGAGCGAACTGGTACGGCAGCCCGTGTTCGTGGTGGCCATCGCCGCGGGTGCACTGGGCTACGGCGTGATGAACCTGCTGATGGCCGCCACGCCCATCGCCATGCAGCAGTGCAAACACCCTTTCGACAGCGCTGCCCTGGTGCTGGAGTGGCACGTGCTGGGCATGTTCGTGCCGAGCTTCTTCACCGGTCACCTGATCAAGCGCTTCGGCGCCCTGCCGGTGATGGGCGTGGGCGCCCTGCTCAACTTCGTCTGCGTGGCCGTGGCCTTGTCGGGCGTCGACCTGATGGAGTTCCTGATCGCCCTGACCGCCTTGGGTGTGGGCTGGAACTTCCTCTACACCGGTGCCACAGCCCTCTTCACCACCACCTACCGGCCCGAGGAAAAGAACAAGGCCCAGGGCGCGATGGACACCTGTGTGTTCGCGACCATGGCCGTGACCTCGTTCGCCTCGGGCGCCCTCGTCACCTCGCAGGGCTGGACCTGGCTGAACCTGGGCTCGCTGGTGCCCATCGCCATGGTCAGCGCCGCACTGGTCTGGCTGGTGTTCTCGAACCGCCGCGCGGCGGCGGCGGCAGCGGCGACCCGGGTCTGAGCGGCGCAGCGATGGGCCCTCGCTTCCACGTCCATGAAGAGGTGGCCGCCGCGCGCACGCTGGACGTCGCCTTCTATCTTGACCCCGCTGTGTTCGAGACCGTTCGCGAGCGCATCTTCGCCCGCACCTGGCAATGGCTGGGCGACGGGCGCGACGTGTCCGAGACGGCATCGCTGAGCCCGCGCACGCTGCTGCCGGGGCTGATCGACGAGCCGCTGCTGCTGTCGCGCGACGAGGCCGGCACGCTGCGCTGCCTGTCCAACGTCTGCACGCACCGGGGCAATCTGCTGATCACCGAAGCCTGCCGCGCCGAACAGGTGCGCTGCAGCTACCACTCCCGCCGCTTCGACCTGGGCGGACGCATGCTGTTCATGCCCGGCTTCGAGGGCGCTCAGGACTTTCCCTGCGACACCGATCACCTGCCGTCCTTGCCGATTGGCAATTTCTGCGGTCATCTTTTCACTTCTCTGCAACCGGCCGCGGCCTTCGAGGCGGTCCTGGGCGATGTCTCGGCCCGGCTGGCCGGCCTGCCGATCGAGCACTACCGGCCCGAGCCCTCGCGCAGCCGTGACTTCACGGTGCAGGCGCACTGGGCGCTGTACGTCGAGAACTATCTGGAAGGTCTGCACATCCCCTTCCTGCACCCGGCCCTGCACGCCACGCTCGATCCCGACGGCTACCACTACGAGCTGTTCCGCCACGGCAACCTGCAGCTGGCCCTGGCGCGCGACGGCGAACCGGCCTTCGAAGGTCTGCCTGCCGGTTCGCCCGAGGCGGGCCGGCGCGTGGCGGCGTACTACTTCTGGGTCTTCCCCAACCTGATGCTCAATTTCTATCCCTGGGGGCTGTCGGTGAACCTGGTGCTGCCGCAGGGACCCGCACGCACGCGGGTGCTGTTCCGCAGCTACGTGCACGATGAACGACTGCTGGCCGAAGGCGCCGGCGGCGCACTCGACACGGTGGAAATGGAAGACGAGGCCGCCGTGGAAGCCGTGCAGCGCGGCCTGCGCGCCCGCCTGTATCGCGGCGGGCGCTACTCGCCGCGGCACGAACGCGGCGTGCACCAGTTCCACCGGCTGATCTGCGAATACCTGGGCTGAGCTAGCGCACCCGGGCCACGGCCTTCAGCCGCGTCTGCAGCGCCGATGCCGCGCTGAACAGGCTCTGCCTGAAGGCATCGAGCAAGGGGCTGGGGGCACGCAGTTCGGGCACCACCAGCCCGACGTGGAAGGCGATGCCCACCGACAGCGGCCGGATGTGCAGCCCCGGCCCGGCCAGCTCCAGGGCCGTCAGCGGGTTGACGATGGCCACGCCCAGGCCCTGCCGCACCAGCGCACAGACCGAGACGGCGCTGGCCGCTTCGACCGACAGGCGCCTGGCCACGCCGTGTTCGGCGAACAGCGCGTCGACGGCCTGCCGGTAGGGGTCGGCCGGGGCCAGGCTGACGAAGGCCTCGCCTTCGAACTGGCGCGGCGTGAGCACGCGCCGCGTCAGCAGCGCATGGCCGGCCGGCAAGACCACGACCTCGTCGGCCTGCAGCAGCGGTTCGAGCCGCGTGGCCGGCGGTGCCTGGCGTGCTTCGACGAGGCCGAGGTCGAAGCGCTGTTCGGTCAGCCACTGCTCCAGCAGCGGCGACTCCTGCGGCGTGACGGCCAGGCCGGCGCGCGGGTGCCCGGCCATGAAGCGGCGCGCGGCGTCGGGCAGCAGCGCGTGCGCCAGCGCCGGCAGGCAGGCCACCGCCAGGCGACCGTCAGCGAAGTCGCGCAGACCCAGCGCGGCAGCGGCGATGCGGTCCAGGCCAATGTAGGAACGCTGCACCTCCTCCAGCAGCGCCTGCGCACGCACGGTGGGCTGCAGGCGCCCGCGAACCCGGTCGAACAGGACCAGGCCCAGCACGCGCTCCAGGCGGGCGATCTCGCGGCTGACGGTCGGTTGCGAGCTGCCCAGCCGCTCGGCCGCCCGCGTGACATGGCCGCTGGCCATGACGGTGCGGAAGACCTCGATCTGGCGGTGGGTGAGCTGCATGCATATCCATTCTGCATGACTTGCTCAATTCATCGTCATTGCATGAATGATCTGTCCGGCGCAGCATCCCGTCCCATGAACCCCTTCCCTGCCCCCCTGCTGCGCCGCCTGGCGTTGGCCCACGGCACGCCGCTGTGGGTGTACGACGCCGCCACGGTGCGCGAGCGCATCGCGGCGCTGAAGCCCTTCGACGTCATCCGCTACGCGCAGAAGGCCAACTCCAACATCCACCTGCTGAAGCTGATGCGCGGGCAGGGCGTGAAGGTGGACGCCGTCTCGCTGGGCGAGATCGAGCGCGCGCTGGCCGCCGGCTACGCGGTGCACGACATCGTCTTCACCGCCGATCTCTTCGACACCGCCACGCTGGCGCGCGTGGTGGCCGACGGCATCACCGTCAACGCGGGCTCGGTGGACATGCTGCAGCAGCTGGGCGCCCTCTCGGCCGGCCACCGCGTCTGGCTGCGCATCAACCCCGGCTTCGGCCATGGCCACAGCAACAAGACCAACACCGGCGGCGAGCACAGCAAGCACGGCATCTGGCACGCCGACCTGCCGGCGGCGCTGGCCGCCATCACGCAGCACGGCCTGAAGCTGGTCGGGCTGCACATGCACATCGGCTCGGGCGTGGACTACGCGCACCTGCACCAGGTCTGCCAGGCCATGGTCGACCTGGTGGCCCGCGTGCCGCTGCCCATCGAGGCCATCTCGGCTGGCGGCGGCCTGTCCATTCCCTACCGCGCCGGCGAGCCGCGCATCGACACCGCGCACTACTTCAGCCTGTGGGACGCGGCGCGGCGGCAGATCGCGCAGGCGCGCGGCCACGCCATCGAACTCGAGATCGAACCCGGCCGCTACCTGGTGGCCGAGAGCGGCGTGCTGCTGGCCGAGGTGCGCGTGGTGAAGGACATGGGCCGCAAGCACTTCGTGCTGGTCGACGCCGGCTTCAACGAGCTGATGCGCCCGGCCATGTACGGCAGCCACCACGGCATCGAGGTGCTGGCGGCCGACGGCGTCGAGCGCCCGGTCCGCGCCTCGGTGGTGGCCGGCCCGCTGTGCGAGTCGGGTGACGTCTTCACGCAGAGCGACGGCGGCGTGGTGCACACGCTGGACCTGCCCGACGCGGGCGTGGGCGATCTGCTGGTCTTCCACGATGCCGGGGCTTATGGCTCGTCGATGTCCTCCAACTACAACAGCCGGCCGCTGGCCGCCGAGGTGCTGGTGGACGGCGAGTCCTCGCGCCTGATCCGCCGCCGGCAGACGGTGGCCGAACTGCTGGCGCTGGAGCTCGAAGCCTGAGGCGGACTCAGGAACGCGCGAACACGAGCAGCAGGTTGTTCGACGGCATCGCCACCCGCTGATCCAGCACGAGCCCGACCTGGCCGGCCTCGGCCTCCACGTCGGCCAGGCGGCGCAGTCCCCAGCGTGCATCGCGCGACCTGAGATCGGCGTCGAAAGCCAGGTTGCTGGGCGCGGTCGCCTCGCCGTCCACTAGGTACGGCCCGTAAATCAGCAGCAGGCCTTGCGCCGAAAGATGCCGCGCGGCGCCCTGCATCAACGCGGCACAGGTCGTCCAGGGCGAGATGTGCAGCATGTTGGCGTTGAAGATGGCGTCCAGCCGGGCCGGCACGCCGGGCCATCCAGGCGCGAGCACGTCCAGCGCGATCGGCGGCAGCACGTTGCCCAGGCCCTCGCACCAGGCGGCGATGGAGGGCAGCGAGCGCGCGTCGCCGTCGCTGGGCTGCCATCGCCAGCCCGGCAGCGCGGCCGCGAAGTGGGCCGCGTGCTGGCCGGTGCCAGCGGCGACCTCCAGCATCGTGCCGCCGGGCGGCAGCAGGCGCTGCAGCTCGAGCAGGATGGGGCCGCGATTGCGCTCGGCGGCGGGGCTGTGCAGGCGGGCATCGGTCATGGCGGCAGGCTCATCGAGCCGGAACAGGCGACGCCAGGGCCCGCTCGATGCGATGCCGCGGCACGCGTGTCTTCGGCACCGGGAAGTCGAACCACTGCCGCACGTCCTCGTCCAGGCCGACGCCGTGCATGTAGTTGTAGAGCGCCTTCTTCAGCCCCACGCCCAGCGCGTCGTGGTCGGTGCCGGTGGGGTCGACGAAACCGATGTCGTTCTTCGCGAAGCTCACCGGCGGCAGCGGCAGCAGCGTCACGCCGTAGTCCTGCGGCGCACGGCCGACCGGCGAGTGCACGGTGCAGGCGAAGCGGTGGAAGAAGCCCGACTGGATGCAGCCCGCGGCGAAGAGCTGGCGCACGTACTCCAGCGCATCGACCGTGTCCTGCACGGTCTGCGTGGGGAAGCCGTACATCAGGTAGGCGTGCACGAGGATGCCGGCGTCGCTGAAACCGCGCGTCACGCGCGCCACCTGCTCCACCGAGACGCCCTTCTTCATCAGCGACAGCAGGCGGTCGGAGGCCACCTCGAGCCCGCCCGAGATCGCGATGCAGCCGCTGGCCGCGAGCTGCTCGCACAGCTCGGGGGTGAAGGACTTCTCGAAGCGGATGTTGCCCCACCACGAGATCGCCAGGCGACGCCGCTGCAGCTCGGCCGCCAGCGCCTTCAGCGACTTCGGCGGCGCGGCCTCGTCGACGAAATGGAAGCCGGTCTGCCCGGTCTCTGCGACGATGGCCTCGATGCGGTCGACC
This sequence comes from Rubrivivax sp., assembly GCA_022843905.1. Taxonomy (GTDB): domain Bacteria; phylum Pseudomonadota; class Gammaproteobacteria; order Burkholderiales; family Burkholderiaceae_C; genus Rubrivivax. The sequence goes on along the minus strand of JALHMT010000020.1, from coordinate 33,473 downwards.
AGCGTGCCGGCCGTGGCCGCGTCGTAGCGCGAGATGTAGTCCAGGCTGACGTCGCAGAAGCTGCACTTCTTCCAGTAGCAGCCGTGCGCCACGGTCAGCTTGTTCCATCGTCCGTCGCTCCACAACCGGTGCATGGGGTTGAGCATGTCCAGCAGCGACAGGTAACGGTCCAGCGGCAGGCCATCCCAGGTGGGCGTGCCGACGTCGTCGAAGGGCACCTCGGGCTCGACGAAGTTGACGTACTTCACCTCGCGCGTGACGGCGTCGCGGCGGTAGGTGCGCACCAGGCGGCTGACCGAACGCCGGCCCTCCAGGTGTTCCAGCAGCGCCAGCAGCGGGCGTTCGCCGGCGTCCAGCGTCACGTAGTCGAAATGGTCGAACACGCGCGGCTCGGTCATCTCGCGCAGCTCGGTGTTGACGAAGCCGCCGCCCAGCGCGGTGACGATGTGCGGGTGCTGCGCCTTGATCGTCTGCGCGATGCGGAAGGCGGCGTAGACGGCGCCCGGGAAGGGCACCGAGACCAGCACCAGCGTCGGCTGGTGGCGGTGAATGGCCTGCAGCGTCAGCCGCTCCAGCGTGCGGTCGACCAGGTTCTTCGGCGCAGCCAGCGCCTCGGCCAGCGGCTCGAAGCTGGGCTGGCTCTGCGCCAGCTGTTCGGCATAGCGCACGAACTCGAAGCGCGCATCGACGGCGTCGCGCAACACGTCGGCGATGTCGTTGAGGTACAGCGTGGCCAGGTGGCGCGCGCGGTCGTGCACGCCCAGCGCACCGAAGGCCCAGGCCATGGGGTCGCCGCCGTCGGGGTCGACGTAGACATCCAGCGAGGCGAAGCGCGCACCCTCGGGCAGGAAGCGGCGGCTGCAGATGCGGTGCGCCAGCGTGGCGTCGCGGCCCTGCAGGAAGGCGATGGTCGGGCCCAGGGTTTCGAGGTACTCGTCGAATCGCTGGTCGAAGGCCGCCACCGCCTCGCTGCGGCCGGGCGACGGCAATGCGTCGATGGCCGACTTCAGCTGCTGAAGGCCGGCCGGCGACAGCAGCTCCAGGATCAGCGCCAGCGCCAGGTCTTCCTGCACGGCGGCCACGCCACGGGAGCGCAGGAAGCCGGTCAGGTAGGCGGTGGACGGATAGGGCGTGTTCAGCTGCGTCATCGGCGAGATGAACGACAGCACGCGCGTCGGCGAGGGGGTCGAGGCAGGCATGGAGGCTCGTGTGGAGCCGGCATTCTCCGCGCATCGCCGCAGCGCCGCTGCGTCAGGCGGCGGCGCGGTCAGGTGCCCGGGAATCGCGCGACCAGCTGCAGCTGCCCGCCGCGGCCCATGCGCATCACCAGCCCGTCGCCGGAACCGGTGTTCGTGCCGGCCAGGTCGGACAGCACGAACATGTGAGTGACCCACACCTCGAATCGTCCGCGCTGTGCCGACGCGGTGGCCAGGGCTGCCTTCAGATCGGCCAGGCGGGTGGCATTGATGCTGCCGTCGGAACCCCGCGGCGAGCCGAGCGCAGGCCAGGTCTCGGCGGCGCCGAAAGCCAGCGTGGCGGTGTCCAGGCAGCGGCACCACGGGCTGGAACGCACGCGGGCCGGTGTCAGCCCGCGGGACTTGAACCACTCGCCGATGCGCCGCGCCTGGGCACGGCCTTCGTCGCTCAGCAGTCGCTGCGTACTGCAGTCGCCCAGACGGAACTGCGGCGGGTCGAACGTGCCCGGGGCGAGCGCATGGCGCAGGCCCAGCACCACGCCGCCGGCCCTGAAGGCAGCCTCGGCTTCGGTGGCGGCGGCCGGCCACAGCGGCGCGGCCAGTGCAGCGCCGACCAGCGCGCGGCGGGTGGCGTCAGGTGGCGGGCTGGAAGGCATAGCCGTTGCCCGACGCGACGGCACGGCCGAAGGCCGGGAACGGGAAGTGGAAGCCGCCGACCATCATGTTGCCGGCGACGATGCGTTCGAAGGTGGCACGCCGCACGCGGCGCGCCGCTTCGGCGTCCATGTCGAAGGCCACCGCCCAGTCGGGGTTGCGCGCGAACAGGGCCGGCACGTTGGTGAGGTCGGCCAGGTAGGCGAAGGTCTGCCCGGCCGATGTCAGCTCGAACAGCGTGTGGCCCGGCGTGTGGCCGAAGGCGGCCACCGAGCGGATGCCCGGCAGCACGTCGCTGCCCGGCTCGAAGCGCACCAGCATGTCGGCGGGCATCTGGGCGAAGGTGCGACGCACGTTGTCGAACGCGCCCTTCATGCCGGCGGGAGCGGCGGCCATCTTCGCGTCGTCCATCCAGAAGGCGTGCTCGGGGGCGGGCACCATCACCTTGGCCTTGGGAAATACATACTCGCCGGCCTTGTTGCGCAGGCCATTGATGTGGTCACCGTGATAGTGCGTGATGAGCACGGTGTCGATGTCGGCAGGCTGGAAACCCGCGGCGCGCAGCTGCTCCAGCAGCTTGCCCGTGGTGGGGCCGCCGAACTCGCCCATGCCGGTGTCCATCAGGATGCGGCGGTTGCCCACCACGGCCAGGAAAGGCGTGAAGGGCACGTCGATGTAGTCGGTGGGTAGCCCCTGCGAGGCCAGCAGGGCGCGCACTTCGGCCAGCGGCGCGTTCTTCACGAACTCTTCGCCCAGGGGCCGACGTGCGATGCCGTCGATCAGCGAGATGACTTCGGCGTCACCCACCTTCATCTTGCGAAAGCCCGGGGTGGGCAGCGTGGGGGTGCCGAAGTTGGGGGCGCTCTGCGCCCACACGGGCACGAAGGACCCTACAGCGTAGGCGACGGGCGCGGCGAGGCCGGCGGCAAGGATCTGTCGGCGATTGAGCATCAGAATACTTTCCGGTTTTGGTGCTGAACTGAGTGGTCGCGATGATGGCGTGCGCGCGAGGGCGCAGCGGGAGCCCCGCGCAATCCCATGGCGTTGCGTGGGGTCAAGGCCGCAGCGCCCAGCCTCGGCTGCCGGCCCCCGCCTCACACCGGCGGCAGGCCGGCAGTGCGCGCCCACCGGCCCATCGGCCCGTCGATCAGGCCGCGTCGCCGTCCTTGCCCGGCCAGCGGAAAGCCGCCGGCTGCTTGGCCAGGAAACGCTGCACCGCCTGTTCGTGCGCCGTCGTGGTGAAGCACATCGCCTGGTGGTCGGTTTCCCGGGAAAACAGGGCCTCCAGGTCGGCACCGAGCGACATCGCCACGTCCTGCTTCACGAAGCTCACCGCCAGGGGCGACGCACCGGTGAAGCTGCGCGCCAGCGCCGTGGCCCGCGGCAGCAGGCGGTCGACGGGCACGACTTCCATCGCGATACCCAGCTTCAGCGCCTCGTCGGCGTCGACCTCGCGCGCCGACAGCATCAGTTCCTTGGCGCGCTGCACGCCCACCACACGCGGCAAGGTGTACATGGCACCGAAGTCCGGGCCGAGCCCGACGCGCATGAAGGACATGCAGAAGCGCGCGCGCGGGCTGGCGATGACGAAGTCGGCCAGCAGCGCGAGGCTGAAGCCTGCGCCGAACGCGGCACCGTCGACGGCGGCGATCACCGGGCGGTCGAACTGGATCAGCGTGCGCAGCCAGGGCTGCACCTCGCGCATGCGCTCGCGCCAGCCGGCCAGGGTCATGCCGCTGCGCAGCTCGGCCATGGCGCGCAGATCACCGCCGGCACAGAAGGCGCCCCCCGCACCGGTCAGCACCAGCGCACGCACGCCGGCATCGGCCGCGAGTGCGGGCACGGTCTCGGCGAAGGCGCTCCGCATGTCGGCGCTGAGCGCGTTCTTGGCGTCCGGGCGGTTCATCGTCAGCGTGGCCACGCCGTCGTCGATCTGCAGGTCCAGCACGCCCATCACTCTTCCTCCAGGCCCAGCTTGTGCAGCAGGCCGCCCAGCTCCTCGAGCGAGCCGAAGCGGATGGCCACCTCGCCCTGCTCGCCGCGCTTGGTGCGGCGCTGCACGCGGATCTCGACCTCGGCCGTGAGTGCATCGGCCAGCTTCTCTTCCAGACGCAGGATGTCGCGCGACTTCTCGGCAGGCGCGCGCAGCAGCGGCGACTGCCGGCCCTGCGCCAGGTGGCGCGCGACGATCTTCTCGGCTTCGCGCACGCTGAGCTTCTTCGACGCGATCTCCTGCGCCGACATCACCTGCTGCGCCGCCGGCAGCGGCAGCAAGGCGCGCGCGTGCCCCATGTCGAGGTCGCCGGCCAGCAGCATCTGCTGCACCGGCTCGGCCAGCTGCAGCAGACGCAGCAGGTTGCTGGCGGCGCTGCGCGAGCGGCCCACGGCCTGCGCCGCCTGTTCATGGGTCAGGGCGAACTCGCTGACCAGGCGCTGCAGACCCTGCGCCTCTTCCAGCGGGTTGAGGTCTTCGCGCTGGATGTTTTCGATCAGCGCCATCACGGCGGCCGCTTCGTCGGGCACCGGGCGCACCAGCACCGGCACGTTGTCCAGGCCGGCCAGCTGAGCGGCGCGGAAGCGGCGTTCGCCCGCGATGATCTCGTAGCGCCCCGGGCCCACAGGACGCACGAGGATGGGCTGCATCACGCCCTGGCTCTTGATGCTCTCGGCCAGCTCGTACAGCGAACCCTCGTCCATGCGCGTGCGCGGCTGGTACTTGCCGGCCTGCAGCTGCGTCAGCTTCAGCGTGTGGGGTTCGCCGCTGGACGCTGCCGGTGCATCGCTCACCTTTGGGCCGAGCAGCGCTTCCAGGCCGAGCCCCAGGCCCTTGGGTCGTTTGGTCACCATGCGGACATTGTCACCGAGTGTCGGTCCGGGCCGTTCATTCCGGCCGGTCGACGCGATCGGGGGGCAGGCTGCGGCGGCGTCGCTGCGCGGCCGGGAACAGCACGGCCTCGTCGAGATAGCGGCGCAGGCGCACCGTGCGCGGCTCCATGCGGCCTGGCGCCTGGGCGAGGTAGTTCGACACCGCGTCGACGCGCAGCAGCAGCGTGCCGCGGCCATCGCGGCGCCAGCGCCCCGACAGCCGCGCCGCGATGACGTCGTCGCTGTCGCGCAGCTGCAGCAGGTGGCGCAGGTCGTCGGCCGTCATCCAGCTGTGGCGTCCGTCGTCGTGGATGTGCAGGTGCGTGCTGCCGAAGGCATGGTGGCGGCCCTCCTCGCGGTGCCATTTCGCGGCGCGCAGCGCCAGCCCCAGCCGGTCGAGCACACGCAGGCCCAGCTGCGGCAGCACCCAGCTCAGCAGCAGCCCGATGGCGAGCGCCGCGATCAGCAGGGGCAAGCCGGCGCCCGCGCGGTGCAGGCCCCAGCCCAAGATGCTCAGCGCGGCGCCGATCAGCAGCGCTCGGCCGGCGGTCTTCACGCCAGTGGCACCGGGGCCGCCAGCTCGGCCAGCCAGTCCTGCGCCTCGGGCCAGTCGGCGAGTCCCGATTCACCGTTGAGGTGACCACGCCGGCCGGCCGATCGTGCCGTGGAGCCCCAGTCGGCTGCCATGGCCAGAACGCGGTCGACAGCCGCGTAGGGATCATCTTCGCTGTAGACCACCAGCGAGGGAAAGGGCAGCCGCTGCCGCACGATGGGGCGCCAGGTGGCGATCTGCGGTGGCCCACCCTCGCGCTCGACGTCGGGCGGCGCCACCAGCAGCGCGCCGCGCACGCGCGATGTGTGCTTCGAATGTGCCGCCCAGGCGGCCACGAGCTGGCAGCCCAGGCTGTGGGCCGCCAGCACGGCGGGGGTTTCGGCTTCGAGCAGCACCTCGTCCAGGCGCGCCATCCAGTCGCCGCGCCGCGGCCAGAGCCAGTCGCTCTGCTGGACGCGATGCCAGCCGAGCTGTCTTTCCCAGAGGGTCTGCCAATGATCGGCGCCGGAGTCGAGCCATCCGGGCAACAACAGGACTCGGCAGGTCTGGGCCATGGGCTTGCCTTATGCTTGTCGACCGCGTTCCACCAGAACGCTCATTGAAACCGCGCCCACCGGCGCCAGGGGCAGCTTATGGGATTCACCGCCTTCGTCGACGGCCAGGAAGGCACCACCGGCCTTCGCATCCACGAGTACCTCGCGCAACGTCGCGACATCGAAGTGTTGCGCATTGCCCCCGAGCACCGCAAGGACGCCGCCGAGCGCGCACGCCTGCTCAACGCCGCAGATGTTGCGTTCCTGTGCCTGCCCGATGCCGCCGCGCGCGAGGCAGCGGCCATGGTGACCAACCCCAAGACCTGCCTGATCGACGCCAGCACAGCCCACCGCACGCTGCCGGACTGGGTCTTCGGCCTGCCGGAGCTGGCGCCGGGCCAGCGCGAGCGCATCCGCCAGAGCAAGCGCATCGCCAACCCGGGCTGCCACGCCAGCGCCTTCATCCTGCTGCTTCGTCCGCTGGTGGACGCCGGCCTGGTGCCGGCGTCGCTGCCGGTCAGCGCCGGCTCCATCACCGGCTTTTCCGGTGGCGGCAAGAAGATGATCGAGCAGTACGAGGCGGGCCGTGAGCCGGCACTGGCTTCGCCGCGTCCCTATGGCTTGACGCTGGCCCACAAACACGTGCCCGAGATGATGGCGCACACCGGGCTGACGGTGGCGCCGCTCTTCCAGCCGGTCGTCAGCAACTTCTACAAGGGGCTGGCGGTGTCGGTGCCGCTGCACCTGAGCCAGTTGGCCAAAGGCTCATCGGCGGAGTCAGTGCACACTGCACTGGCCGGTCACTACGACGGTGAGCGCTTTGTCCGCGTGATGCCATTGCGCGATCCGGCGACTCTTGAAGACGGGTTCTTCGACGTGCAGGCCTGCAACGACACCAACCGGGTCGACATCTTCGTGTTCGCGAATGACCGGCAGGTGCTGCTGATGGCGCGGCTGGACAATCTGGGCAAGGGCGCCAGCGGCGCTGCGGTGCAGTCCATGAACGTTCACCTGGGCGTCGACGAAGGGCTGGGGCTGTAGGCTTCGCCTGGGGCGGCGTGCGCCGCCCGGACCTGCGTCAGCCTGCTGCTGCCGGGTCGGCGGTCCGGTAGTGGTAGGCGTAGGCGTCGGTAAAGCCCAGCCGCTGATAGACCTTGCGCGCGGGCGCGTTGGCGGCGTCGACCTGCAGGTAGGCTGTACGGGCGCCCTGCCCTGCGGCTTCACGCAGGAGATGTCGGCAAAGCAGCGCCGCCAGGCCGCGGCCGCGCTCGGCCGGGTCGGTGAACACATCGTAGAGGCCGACCAGGTCGCCCTCGCGGGCGTACTGCCCGCAGGCCAGCGTGCGGTCGCCTTGCTGCAGCAGCCATCCTTGGTAAGCCACCGGTGAAGCCGACAGGCGCTCTGCGTGGGCACGGCGCTGGCCTTCGGGCGACGCCCGCAGACGGCCGATGATTTCGGCGTAGTCGTGCGCCTCGGCAGGCCGGAGCGAACAAGCCTCGGGCAAGGGATCGGCAACGGTGTCGAGCCCGGTCAACGCGCCGACCATCACGCGCGTATCGTCCATCACCTGAAGGCCGATGCCGGCCAGATGGCGGTCGAGTTCGGCGGGCAGGCTGAAGGGCGTGACGCGCACCACCAGGGGCAGTCCGGCCTGGTCGAAGACGGCCTGGGCGCGGCGGAGCTTCTCTTCCAGCGGGAGTCTGCCCGCAGCCACGGCGTTGATGCAGCGGGCTCGCTTGGCCTTGCCGGGTGAAAAACGCAGCAGCCAGCCGTCCATCCAGAGTTGCTGCCGCGGTGCACTGGCGTTGATGCCGGCGTCTTCGATGCGCGACAGCAAGGCCTCGCTCATGACGAAGGGGGGCCCAGGCGCTGCACCATCTCGCGAGCGAATTCGACAAAGGCCTGGGCACCCTTGGACGACGGGTCGAACACGACGCCGGGCTGTCCGTAGCTGGGCGCCTCGGCCAGGCGCACGTTGCGCGGAATCACGGTATTGAACACCTTGCTGCCGAAGTGCGCCTTGAGTTGCTCGCTGACCTGCTGCTGCAGCGTGACGCGCGGGTCGAACATCACGCGCAGCAGGCCGATGATCTGCAGCTCCGGATTGAGGTTGGCGTGCACCTGCTTGATGGTGTTGACCAGGTCCGACAGGCCTTCCAGGGCGAAGTACTCGCACTGCATGGGCACCACCACGCCGTGTGCCGAGCACAGGCCGTTGAGGGTCAGCAGGCTCAGCGACGGCGGGCAGTCGATGAGCACGAAGTCGTAGTCGTCTGCCACGGCTTCGAGGGCCCGCTTCAAGCGCCTTTCGCGGTGGTCCAACTCAACCAGTTCGACCTCGGCCCCGGCCAGTTCGCGGTTGGCGCCCAGCACGTCGTAGCCTCCCTTGGGACTGCGTTGGCGCACCTCGGCGATGGTGGACGACTCGAGCAGCACGTCGTAGACGGTGAGCGGCAAGGCGCGCTTGTCCACGCCGGACCCCATGGTGGCATTGCCCTGGGGGTCGAGGTCGACCACCAGCACGCGCTGTCCGACCTGGGCCAGGCCGGCGGCCAGGTTGACGGTGGTGGTGGTCTTGCCGACCCCACCCTTCTGGTTGGCGATGCAGAAGATCCTGGGGGGCTTCTTCATTGGATGCCCAGGCGAAGTCCGAAACCGACGAGAAAGACGCCCGCCAGGCGCTCCAGCAGACGGGCCAGTCGCTGGTTGGCCTTCACGCGATCACTCACCGCCTGGGCGAAAGCGCACAGCAGCAGGCAGTACACCGCGGTGATGACGGCGATGGTGACCCCCATGGCCAGGAAGGTGACGGCACCGCGATGCTGGGCGGGATCGATAAAGAGCGGAAAGAAGGCCATGTAGAAGACGATGGCCTTCGGGTTGAGCAAGGTGATGAAGAAGGCCTGGCGCGCGTACTGGCGCGGTTCGATGCGGATGGGTGAGGCATCGCCGGGCTTGGCGAAGATCAGCTTGAGCCCGATCCAGGCCAGGTAGGCGGCCCCGAGGTACTGCACCGACTGGAACAGCACGGGGTGGGCCACGAGCAAGGCCGCGACGCCGGCCACGGCCAGCCACATCAGCACCTGGTCGCCGGCGATGATGCCGCCGCAGGCTGCAGCACCGGCACGAAAGCCGCCCTTGGCGGTAGAGGTCAGCAGGGCGAAGGTGCCCGGGCCCGGGAGGGCGAGGAACACGACGATAGCGGCGCAGAAAGCGCCGTAGTCGGCGATGCCGAACATGGACAAGGACTCCTCGATCTGTCCCGCCTTTGCGCTTGCGGGTGCAGACCAGCTTGTTTTCTCGGGTCCGCTGGCTGCGGAGCGCCGCCGGGGATCGAGCTGGGAGCGTAGCGCAGAATTTGCAGGACTCCGGGGTGTCGGCGGCTCGCCGCTCGAATTTCAGCCGGTGCTTCTTGGGCGCATCCACACCAGGCAGCGCTCTGCGGCCAGACCAGGCACCAAGAGACGTTCCACGTGGAACATCTCGACGGTCGGCGGCAAGTCATGAGCCTCTTCCATCGGCCGTTGTGCTTTCATGGCGGCCCACTGCCCGCCGGGCGCCAACTGCTCCGCCGTCAGCCGCACGAAGTCGCCCAAGGACGCAAAGGCGCGAGAGGTGACGAGATCGAACTTGCCACTCTTCAGCGCCTCGACGCGCCCGTGCACCGCGTGAAGGTTGCCCAGGCTCAGAGCACCGGCCACCTGGCGCACGAACGCGGCCTTCTTGCCCACAGCGTCGATGCAGGTCACGTGGACGTCCTCGAGCATCACGGCCAGCACCGCACCCGGGAGGCCGCCCCCACTGCCGACGTCGAGCAGCCGCGCGCCAGGCGCCAACACCGCCCGGATGGGCGCGACGACCGACAAGCAGTCCAGCAGATGCTGCGTCAAGATGCCTTGCGCGTCCCGCACCGCCGTCAGGTTGTAGGTGTTGTTCCAGCGCTGCAGCAAGGCGGTGAAGTCCAGCAGCTTCTGAATCTGCGATTCCTTCGCTACCAGGCCGAGATCGATGAGTCCTTGCCGCAGCATTGCGGCATCGATGGGCAACTCAGACCGTGACATCGCGCGTCGACTCGGTGCCCGTGCCCTCGTCGCTCGAGCCGCCGAACCCCCGGAAGCGCCCCTTCTTGAGGTGGACCAGCAACAGCGAAACGGCCGCAGGCGTCACCCCGGAGATGCGCGACGCCTGCCCCAGGGTTGCCGGACGGTGCTTGCTGAGTTTCTGGCGTACTTCGAAGGACAAGGCTTTCACCGCTGCGTAGTCCAGGCCTTCCGGCAAGGGCAGGTGCTCCAGGTGAGCGGCGCGCTGCACGTCCTCTTGCTGCTTGTCGATGTAGCCCGCGTATTTCAGGCTGATCTCGACCTGCTCGATCAGTGCATCGGCTTCCCTGGCACCCCAATCGCGCCGCCGTGTTTCACGTGAAACAACCTCGTCGCCGCGGGCAATGCGCTCGATCTCGCTCACCTGGTCGAAGCCCACGCCCGGGCGGCGCAACAACTCGGCCAGGCTGTACTCGTGCTCCAGCGCCTTGCCGAGCAGGCGCTCTGCGTCGGGCGCAGGCACCGTGTCGGGCCGGACCCAACTGGCCTTCAGGCGCTGCAACTCACCCGCCAAACGATCGCGCTTGCGGTTGAAGGCATCCCAACGCTGATCGTCCACCAACCCATGCAGGCGCCCCACTTCCGTCAGCCGCAGGTCGGCGTTGTCCTCGCGCAGCTGCAGTCGGTATTCGGCGCGGCTGGTGAACATTCGATAGGGCTCCGTGACGCCCTTGGTCACGAGATCGTCGACCAGCACGCCCAGATACGCCTGGTCTCGACCGGGCAGCCAGGGCTCGCGATCGGTCACCTGGAGGGCAGCGTTCATGCCAGCGAACAGCCCCTGGGCGCCGGCCTCTTCGTAGCCGGTGGTGCCGTTGATCTGCCCGGCGAAGAACAGGCCGCGTACCGCACGGGTCTCGAAGCTGGGCTTCAGCTCGCGCGGGTCGAAGTAGTCGTATTCGATGGCGTAGCCCGGCCGCAGGATGTGCGCCTGCTCCAGACCGACCATGGAGCGCACGGCCGCGAGCTGGATGTCGAAGGGCAGCGAGGTCGAGATGCCGTTCGGGTAGACCTCGTGCGTGCTGAGGCCCTCGGGCTCCAGGAAGATCTGGTGCGAGTCCTTGTCCGCGAAGCGATTGACCTTGTCCTCGATGCTCGGGCAGTAGCGCGGCCCGACGCCTTCGATGACGCCGGTGAACATGGGGCTGCGCTCGAAGCCGCTGCGGATGATGGCGTGTGTGGCGGCATTGGTGTGCGTGATCCAGCAAGGCACCTGGCGCGGGTGCTGCTCCGCACGGCCCATGAAGCTGAAGACAGGGACCGGATCGAGATCGCCGGGCTGTTCCTGCAGACGGGCGAAGTCGATGCTGCGGCCATCCAGGCGCGGCGGCGTACCGGTCTTCAGGCGGCCCTGCGGCAGCTTCATCTCCTTCAGCCGTGCCGACAGACTCACCGCCGGCGGATCGCCTGCCCGACCGGCGCTGTAGTTCTGCAGTCCCACATGGATGCGTCCGTCCAGAAAGGTGCCGGCCGTCAGCACCACCGCCCGAGCGCGAAAGCGCACCCCCACTTGCGTGACGGCACCCACCACCCGGTCGCCTTCCAGCATCAGGTCGTCCACGGCCTGCTGGAACAGCCAGAGGTTCGGCTGGTTCTCCAGACGTTGCCGGATCGCGGCCCGATACAGCACCCGGTCCGCCTGGGCGCGGGTGGCCCGCACCGCCGGCCCCTTGGAGCCGTTGAGGATGCGGAACTGGATGCCGGCTTCATCGGTGGCTGCGGCCATCGCGCCACCCAGGGCGTCGATCTCCTTGACCAGGTGCCCCTTGCCGATGCCGCCGATCGACGGGTTGCAGCTCATCTGCCCCAGGGTCTCGATGTTGTGGGTGAGCAGCAGCGTGGCACACCCCATGCGCGCGCTGGCCAGCGCCGCTTCCGTCCCGGCATGACCTCCGCCCACCACGATGACGTCGAATTCCTGTGGATGCAGCATGGCCGGTCCTGGTGAAAGCGCGCGGGTGCCGGCGCCGATCGCCGTTGCGCGCAAATCGACGATTTTAGGAGGCGGCAGCCGCCTCGGGTTGACCGCGCCATCGAGCCCAACGCGCCTTCAGGCCAGGGTGTCCCCACCAGCGGTCGAAGAAGTAATGCGCCACCGTATTGACCAGCGGCTCGACCAGCATCACGGCGCCCGCCGCACTCAGGCTGCCGGTCAAGACGTAGGTCACCGAAAAGGCAATGCCAAGGTGGAGAACGCCGAACGAAGCTGACTTGGCCATGATCTGCCTTCAATAATGATTCTTGTTTGCATTGTTGTCGCTCGCCCGGCGCGACGGCATCGTTTCTCTGCATGCCGCCCATAGGCTTCGCCCCTCGCAACGCTTGCACGACCGGATAATCCAGCCATGGACTGTCGACCCGGCTGTGCCGCCTGCTGCATCGCTCCGTCGATCAGCTCTGCCCTGCCCGGCCTGCCGGACGGCAAAGCCGCGGGCCAACCCTGCCCTCAGCTCGACGAACAATGGCGCTGCCGCCTGTTCGGCCGGCCGGAGCGCCCGGCTGTCTGCGCATCGCTGCAGGCCAGTACCGAGATGTGCGGCAGCGACCGCGTGCACGCCCTGCAGTGGCTGGCACAGCTCGAGCGACAGACCTCCCCGGCGACCGTCAGCCCATGACGACCGAAGCGCCGGCAGCTCCGGCGATGAACCCGCTCACGCAGCGCCTGATCGCGCTCTACCCGGTGCTGGCCACGCTGGCCCCTGGCGATCGTGACGAGGTACTGTCCGCCCAGGCCCAGTCTGCCCGGGTCGAGCGCGGCACCCTGCTCTTCGAGGAGCACCAGCCCTGCCGGGGATTTCCGATGGTGTTGAGCGGCTGCGTGCGCGTGGCCCGCGGCAGCGCCGGTGGTCGATCCCTGGAGCTGTACCGCGTCACGCCCGGCGAGCTGTGCGTGGTCTCGACCTCCTGCCTGTTCGGGCGCCACGCCCTCACGGCCCACGGGCAGGCGTCGGAGCCCACCGAGCTGCTGCTGCTGTCACCGGCGGGTTTCGATCGCTGGTGCACTCACGACCCGTTTCGCCGCTTCGTGTTCGGCGTTTTCGCCGACCGCCTGGCCGACCTGATGGCCCTGGCCGAAGCCGTCGCCTTCCAGCGCCTGGACCAGCGCCTGGCCCAGGCCCTGCTGACCCGCGGCAACCAGATCCGCATCACACACCAGGCCCTGGCCGATGAACTGGGCACCGTCAGGGAAATGGTGACCCGGCTGCTCAAGCGATTCGAGACCTCCGGCTGGGTCGACCTGCACCGAGAGCGCATCGACCTGCTCGACGTGGCCGCCCTCGGGGCCCTGGCCGCGGGCGCCACGCCGCCTGTGGGCCGGGATTGACTTCGATCAGTCGCTCTGTAACCCAGGTCACCGACACCTCCCTGCCCGCAGATCACACTGCCCGCATCGGCACCGTTGCCGTGATCACAGGAGAGACACCATGACCCGCAACGTCGGCAGCATCGACCGCATTCTTCGCATCGTTCTGGGCCTGGCCCTGATCGCCTTGACCCTCACCGGCGCGATCGGCGTCTGGGGCTGGATCGGCCTCGTGCCGCTGGCCACCGCCGCCATGGGCTTCTGCCCGCTGTACACCGTGCTCGGCTTCAGCACCTGCCCGGTCAAGCGCAGCTGAGTCCACGGCTTCGCAGTTCGAGGGCTGCCGAGCCCAGCCCGCACGCGACCGGCTTTTCGGTTGGAACCGGACTCGGCCGGCCCCTTGATCCCGACCGGCGAAGGGCCGGAACCAGGCCGAGCCTGGCAGCCTTCAGTAGGTCGGGGTGCTGGCCGGCACGGTGCGCAGATCCTGCGCCACACGGCCATCGTGCAGTGCCACCACCCGCCCGGTCGACGCGATGGTCTCGGGACGGTGCGCCACGATGATGCGCGTCAGCGCGAGCTGGCGCACCGCGCCATTCACGGCACGCTCGCGCTCGACATCGAGCGAGCTCGTCGCCTCGTCCAGCAGCAGCACGCGCGGCTGCTTGTAGAGCGCGCGCGCCAGCAGCACGCGCTGGCGCTGGCCGCCCGACAGCGCCGACCCCATGTCGCCGATCAGCGTGCGGTAGCCCATCGGCATGGCCACGATGTCGTCGTGCACCGCGGCCACGCGGGCGCAGTGCTCCACGCGCGCCAGGTCGGGAGTGGCTTCGAAGAAGGCGATGTTGTCGGCGATCGAACCCGAGAACAGGCTCTCGTCCTGCATCACCACACCGACCATGTCGCGCCAGGCGGCCAGGCCGAGCTGGGCCAGCGGCACGCCGCCCACCAGCACCTCGCCCGACGTCGGGGCCTGCACGCCCAGGATGATCTTCAGCAGGGTCGACTTGCCGCAGCCCGACGGCCCCACGATGGCCACCGACTCGCCCGGCTCCACCCGCAGGTTCACGCCGCTGAGCACCTCGGGCAGCCCGTCGGCATATCGAAAGCACACGTTGCGCAGCTCGATCACCGGCGTCGCCGCGCCCTGCACGCGGGGCGCGGAAGCGTCGGCCTCGGGCGCGGTCAGAACGATGTCGGCCAGCCGTTCGCCCTGCAGCCGCAGCATGGCCAGCTCCACACTCTTGTCGATGAGGCCGCTGACACGCAAGGAAAACTGCTCCTTGTAGGCGATGAAAGCGAACAGCATGCCCAGCGACAGCTGCCGGTCCAGCACCAGCAGCGCGCCCAGCCACACCACCGCCACGCGCTCCAGGCCGAACAGCAGGCGGTGCAGCACGCTGAACAGCAGCTCCAGCTTGCGCGTGGCGATCTGCGCGTTCATGGTGTCCACCGTGAGCCCTGCGAAACGGGCACGTCGCTCGGCCTGGGCGTTGAACAGCTTGATGGCCTGCACGCCGCGCAGCGACTCGAGGAAGTGGCTGTTCTGCCGCGACTCGAACACCAGGGCCTCTTCGCTGGCCTCGCGCAGCGGCTTGAAGAACAGCCAGCGCAGCAGGCCGTAGGCGGCCACCGCCACCAGCGCCACGGCCAGCAGCTTCAGGCTGTACAGCGCCATCATGGCGAGGGTCAGCACCACCAGAAGGCCGTCGAGCACGGCCTCGATGAAGCTGGTGGTCAGCGTGCGCTGGATGACCTGCACGGCGGCGAAGCGCGACCACACGTCGCCCACGTGGCGTTTCTCGAACCAGGCCACGGGCAAGCGCAGCAGGTGGGCGAACACGTTGCCCATCCACTGCAGGTTGAGCGTGGCCGACAGCGCCAGCACGGCCCACGAGCGCACCGCCGCGGTGGCCACCTGCACCAGCACCAGCAGGCCGAAGCCGATGCCCAGCGTGAGCAGCAGGTCACGGTCGGCGCTGACCAGCACACCGTCGACCACCCACTGCATCAGGAAGGGCGTCAGCAGCACGAAGCCCTCGAGCGCCACGGCCAGCACCAGGATCTGCGCCACCGCGCCACGAAGCCCGCGCGCCGGCCCCAGCAGCTGGCGCAGCGTGACATGCTGGCGCTCGGTGCGCGGCTGGAAGTCGGCCGTGGGCTGCAGTTCGAGCGCCACGCCGGTGAAGTGCGCCGACACCTCGGCCAGCGGCAGCCGGCGCACACCGCGCGCCGGGTCGTGCACGGTGGCCACGCCACGGCGCAAACCCACCAGCACGACGAAGTGGTTCATGTCCCAGTGCAGCACGCAGGGCAGTTGCAGCTGTTCGAGATGGCCCAGCTCGGCGCGCAGGGCCCGCGACTGCAGCTTCAGCGCGTCGGCCATGCGCACGAGGTCGGCCATCGTCACCCCCTGCGTCGAGAGCGAGAAGCGCTGGCGGAGCGTCGGCAGGTCGACACGATGGCCATGCGCCGAAGCGACCATCGCCAGGCAGGCCAGGCCGCACTCCGCCGCCTCGGTCTGCAGGATCATCGGCACGCGCCCAGCGCCGAAGCCGAGGTTCAGCTCTCCGACACCCGCCATCTAGAGCCTTTGCCGCAAGGCGATCAGCGGCTCGAACAGCCATTCGATCAGGCGGCGGCGCTCCAGCAGCACGTCGGCCTGGAAGCGCATGCCGGCCATCAGCGACTGCGGCATCGCCGGGCCCGCTGCGTCGTCCACCCGCACGGTGATGCGGAACATCGGCTCGCCCGGGCGGTCGGTGGCGGGCAGCGACAGGGCCGCCATCTCACTGGGCGCCAGCGGCACGCGCGACACCTGCAGCACCTGTCCGGTCTGCTGGCCGTACTTCTGGTACGGGAAGGCCTCGTAGCGCAGGCGAACCTCATGACCCGGGCGAACGAAGCCCACCGCGCCCGACGGCGCATACAGATGGGCCAGCAGGCGCGTGCCCTGCGGCACCAGCGTGGCCAGGGCCGAGGACCCGGACACGCTCTGGCCGGGCTCGGCCATCACGGCACTGACCGTGCCGGCCTGGGGGGCGCGCATGATGATCTCGCGAGTGGCATCCTGCTCGACCGTCTCGCGCGACAGTGCCGCCAGCTCGCGCTGCAGCTCGCTGGCCGCGCCGCGCGCCAGCAGCGGCAGGCCGCGCCGCTCGCCCTCGAGCTCCTCGCGCTCGCGCACCAGCGACGCCCGCTGACGCTCCAGCGACTGCGCCTGGGTCTGCAGGGCCAGCAGCTCCTCCCCCTTGGCCTGCACCTGTGCCGGGGAGATGAACTGGTCCCGCTGCAAGGTCTCCAGCCGCGCCACCGACTCGCGCCCCAGGGCCAGCCGACGCTGCTGCAGGGCCACCTCGGCGTCGAGCTGCGCCTGCTCGGAGGCCAGCGCCCTGAGGCGGCTGTCCAGCGCGGCCACGCGCGTCTCGCTCAGGCTCTGCTGAAGCCGCAGGGTGTCCTGCAGGGCACGCCTGCGGTCGTCCAGGCTGCGCTCGACCTCGGCCTGCGCGCCGCGCTGCAGGGTCGGTCTCTCGATGGACAGGACGTAGAGCACGTCGCCCGCCTGCACCGCCTGGCCTTCGGCGGCACGTCGCTCCAGCACCACGCCGGC
Organism: Rubrivivax sp.; assembly: GCA_022843905.1. Lineage (GTDB taxonomy): Bacteria > Pseudomonadota > Gammaproteobacteria > Burkholderiales > Burkholderiaceae_C > Rubrivivax. The sequence goes on along the minus strand of JALHMT010000020.1, from coordinate 16,658 downwards.
CTGGGGTGCCAGCAGACGCAGCACGCCGCCTTCGGGGCTCAGCACGCCAGCCAGCGTCGCCTTGCGCGTGTAGTGGGCCAGCGACAGGAAGGCGGCGATGGCCAGCGCCACCACCACCACGCCCGCGGTGAGCCAGGTCATCGAAGGGGGTCGAATGATGCGGACGCTGCCGAGCCAGGCGGTCTGCTGGGCCTGCAGGGCTTCAGGGCGGAACAGGGGCGGCATCGGCTCGATGGCGGGCGAACGGCAAGAAGGCGCAGCCGGGTCGACCCCGGTCCGCGCCTTCGATCAGCAGGACATCAGGCCGCCATCGGCCCGTCGCCCGACACAACGCCGACCCCACAGGGCCGGCCGCGTACAGCGCTGCCGCTTGGGCTCAAGCCCAGCCGCCCTTGGGCAGTTGCGTCGCGGAGCCTTCGACGTACACCGCACCGTCCACGTAGACCGCGCCGGCCGCGGCCCAACCGCCTTTGGGCAAGCCACCCGCGACTCGCGCCAGATCGGCCAGGTCGAGAACCACCGGCCCGGTGCCGACGAAGCGCTCTTCACCGTCGAGGGCGGAAACGGAAGCGAAAGTGTCTTGATGTGTCATGGGAGGCTCCATCGTTGAAGAATCGTTCGAGACGAAACGGATGACACGATTGGAGCAGGCGGGCCCGATGGCGACCACTGCAAGCTCTTACAGGTGGCCATGCGCGGTGAACGAGCACACCCGAACGCGCCAGGCCGTTAAGACGACCAGCCGGCTGGACAACTCGATCAGTAGATCAAGCCCAGACGCAAGGCCTTCAGCACGGCCTGGTGCTTGTTGACGCAACCCAGCTTGTGCATCGCGTTGTTGACGTGCATGACCGCGGTGCGTTCACTGATGCCGAGGATGGCGCCCGTCTCCCAGGCCGTCTTGCCCTCCATGGTCCAGCGCAGCGCCTCCAGTTCACGCGGCGTGAGCGCCGGCTTCTCGGGCTGCAAGGGACTCGGCAGCAGCAGGCTCAGGGCGGCTTCCTGGGCCAGCACCGCAAAGAGCTGCAGGTCGGCGACCATGCGCTGCAGCTCCTGGGGATCGACGGGCAGCGGTTCATCGCGGTCCACGCCGAACATGAAATGCCGCCCTTCCGGCAGGTGCAGCGCCATCGCGATCCCGGTGCGGTACCCGAAGCCGGCCTGCTGCTCCCAGATCTCGCCCAGGCCCTGCGACACATAGGTGTCCTGGTCCCACAGGATGGGCACGCTCTGCCGCTTGCAATGCTGCATGACCGGGTCGCGCCGGTAGCTCTTCGGGTTGGAATAGACCTCGACGTAGTCGATCGGCGTGTTGTCCACGGTGATGAACTCGCTGCGCCCGGGTCCATGGTCCACCACCGTGATCGCCGACACGGTCTGGAAACCCAGGCACTGCGTGAAACGCACGACCTCGGCCCTGAACTCTTCGCGAGTCCGGGCCTGCAGAACACTTGCGTAGCCGCCAGAGAGCATGGGAGCAGGAGATCCTTCCAGACCAGAAGACGCCAGGCTATCCGCCCTGACAGGCCTTACATCTATCGTTGATGGCTTGCAGGGCGAAATATAGCGGCATGCGAAACCATGAACACTCTCGCCAAGGCGCGACTGAACAACTCATCTCCCCCTGGTCGCTTCGCGGCTGGCCGCCGGTGCTGTGGCCGGCCGACCACTCCTCGGCCCTGCGGCTGCGCCATCTGGGCACCCGCGTCACCATCCTCGACGAACGCCTGCGCCGCACCGCCGGCCAGACCATCTGGGCCACCGAAGCCGCCGAAGGCGAGGCCGGGGTGGCCTGGGACTGGGTGCAGATGCCGCGCGGTCTGGTCGCCATGGCCGACCCCATGTGCGTCGTGACCAACATCCGCATCATCGGCCAGGAGGGCGAGGTGCTGACGGCCTTCGAGGCCGCGCGCGTGCTCAATGCGATCGTCTACACCCTGCCCTGGCAGGACGAAGTGCAGCGGGCGCTGCGCACGGCACACTGACGTTCAGCGCACGGCGGCCTTGCGCATGGTGCGGGCCACGAAGGCCAGGCCCCCCGCGGCCAGCAGCAGGCACACGGCCACCGGCAAGAGGCCCTCGCCCCAGCCGATGGGCTCGAGCTTCAGCACCCGCCCCATCAGGGTGGTCTGTGCCAGCGCGGGCACGGCCAGATGCCACGGCGATTCACCTTCCTGGCGGAACACCGTCAGCAGTGGCAGCAGCGAGACCAGCAGCACCACGATGGTGGCGCTGGCCTGCGCTTCCTTGAAGCTGCGGCAGCGGATGGCCAGCGCCATCAGCAGCGCCGACAGCGCGCCGGCCAGGGGCAGCAGCAGCAGCACGAACCAGCTCGCCTCGCGCAGGCCGAATCGGAACATCGCCGCCGGCGACTCGCTGCTCATCAGCCACTGCGCCGGCAGGAAGCTGAAACAGCTCAGCACGGCAATCAGCATCGCCACCGCCGTCACGGCGCCCCACTTGCCGAGCACCAGCGACTCGCGCGGCGCGGGGTTCATCAGCAGCGGCTCCAGCGAGCCGCGCTCGCGTTCGCCTGCGGTGGTGTCCAGCGCGGCGTTGAGCGCGCCGTACAGCACGGCCATGAGCACGAAGAAAGGCACCAGGCTGGCCATGCGCGATGCGCGGGCCGCCGGCTGCGCCAGGTCGCGGTCTTCCACCTGCAGTGCCTGCAGGGCGGCGGGCGCGACGCCACGAACGGCCAGGCGCAAGGAAGCGACCTCCTGGTTGAAGCCCTGCAGCAGGCGCGACAGGCGCGCCGCGCCGCCTTCGGCACGCGGGTTCGAGCTGCTCGACACCAGCTCCACCACCGGCACCTCGCCGGCCGCGAGCTGCGCCTCGAAGTCCTCGGGCAACACCAGCACCGGCTCGCCCAGCTTGCTGTCGGCGATCTGCCGCTCGAAGTCGGCCGGCGCCTCGCGCAGCGTGTAGGTCTGGCGCTCCAGGAAGTTGCGCAGCGTGGGCGCGTGCTGCGCCCCCCTGACCCAGACCTCGCGCGCCTCGGCCCGCTTCTCGATGCCGGAGACCAGCGTCGAGAACAGCACCAGCACCAGCGGGCCGATGGCCACCGAGCTGAGCAGCACCATCAGCAGCGTGCGGCGGTCGCGCAGCGCATCGAGAAGCTCCTTGCAGAAGACCACCCAGGCCGCGTTCATGGCGACCCCTGGCGCAGTGGCCGCGGGCTTCGATCCACCGAGGACCCGCTGCCCAGCCGCTCCTGATCGCTGAAGGCCAGCTGCACGAAGGTCTCCTCGAAGTCGGCCAGCCCCGTGCGCGCCGACAAGCCGGCCACCGTGCCCTGGGCCACCGTGCGGCCGTGGGCCACGACCACGACGTGGTCGCACAGGCGCTCCACCTCCTGCATGATGTGCGTGGAAAACACGATGCACTTGCCCTGCTCGTCACGCAGCCGGCGCAGGGCCTCGCGCAGCGAGCGCGTGGCCAGCACGTCCAGCCCGTTGGTGGGTTCGTCCAGGATGATGTTGGGCGGGTCGTGCACCAGCGCGCGCGCCAGTGCCGTCTTCATGCGCTCGCCCTGGCTGAAGCCTTCGGTGCGGCGCTCCAGCAGGCCGCCCATGTCGAGCATGCGCGCCAGCGATTCGGCGCGCCCGTGCGCCGCGGCCGGCGCCATGCCATGCAGACGCCCGTAGTAGACGATGTTCTCGCGCGCCGTCAACCGCGGGTACAGGCCGCGTGCGTCGCTCAGCACGCCCAGGCGCGCCAGGGCCTGCCGGGGCCGGGCCACGGCGTCGATGCCGTCGACGTCGATGCGGCCGGCGTCGGGCGCGATCAGCCCGGCCACCATGCGCAGGCTGGTCGTCTTGCCGGCGCCGTTGGGCCCGAGCAGGCCGGTGATGCAGCCGTCGGCCGCGCGCCAGCTCACGCCGTCCACCGCCTGCACCGTCTGTCGCTGGCGGCCGCGGCCGGTGTCGAAGCGCTTGCACAGCGACCGCACCTCGATCACGACCGTCCTCCGGCCGCAGGCGGCACGAAGGCCGGCGGGCGCGGCACCGACGCCGCGCAACCGGCGTCGACCCGCAGCGCCGCCGCGTCGTCGGCAGCGTTGATGAAGCGGAACACGACGTCGCGCAGGCAACCGATCGCCATCACGCCGTGCCCGGCGTTGGGCACCACCACGTGCACGGCCTTCGCCCCCAGTGCCTGCGCCAGCCGTGCCGCATGGCGCGGCGGCGTGGCGGGGTCGATGGCGCCCGACAGCAGCAGCGCCGGCGCCGGCGCCGGCGGCACGGTGTAGAAGGCCGCGGGCACGTCACCGCGCGGCCAGTCGGCGCACACGCGCTGGTAAAGCACGGTGAAGCTGTCCCCGAAGTCGGCGCCCGTCGGGTCGGCGGCCGCGGCAGCACGCGGCAGGTCCTCGGCGCAGATCACGGAGAAGTGCATGCCGGCCGCCACGCCCTGCCCGCGCCGGCCTCCGCCCAGCGCGGTGCCCAGGCCCACCAACGCCCCGAAACGCCCGTCGGCCGCTTCGCTGACGGCCAGCGGCAGCGCCGACGCGAGCACCGGCGAGTACAGCGGCTGTCGCACCAGCCCGAGCACCATCGCGCGCGTGAAGACCAGCGTTTCGCTGTGACCTGTCATCGGGTGGGCAACGACCGCTTCGCGCGGCAGACTGTCGAGCAGCCGTCGCCACGACTCTCGCAGTGCCGGGAAGCGCCCGCGGCAGGCCGCTTCGGCCTCGCAGGCCGCCCACAGCGCGTCGAGCGCGGCCTGGTTGTCGGTCGACGAGGCCACCGGCAGCACCATGTCGGGCGGGGCCACGCCGTCGAGCACGGCGCGCCGCACCCGGGTCGGAAACTGCCGCTGGTACTCCAGCGCGGCACGCGTGCCGTAGGACGCGCCCACCAGGTTGACGCTGCCGGCGCCCAGGGCCTGGCGCACCGCCTCGGCATCCTGCACCGCCACCCAGGTCGTGAAATGCCGCAGGTCGCCATGAGGCAAGGCGCGCAGGCGCTCGCGACAGTCCGCGAGCGCTGTCGACTGCCGCGCCATGTCGACCTGCTCGCGCAGCGGGCGCATGGGGGATTCGTCAAGGCACTTCAGCGGCGCACTGCGGCCGGTGCCGCGCTGGTCGATCAGCACGATGTCGCGCCGGTTCGAGACGCGGCCGAGCAGCCGCGAGACGCTGCCCGCCAGATCGATGGCGCTCTGCCCCGGGCCTCCGGCGAAGAAGAACACCGGGTCGGCACGCTTGTTCTGCGCCAGCGAGGGCAGCACGGCGTAGTGCACATCGATGGCCGGTCCGTCGGGCTGCGCCGGGTCGAGCGGTCGCCGCACCGAGCCGCACATCGCCTCGGTCTCCACCGCCTGCAGACGGCAGGGCTTCAGCCCGCCCGCGCCTTCGGCCGCCAGGGTCGGCGCAGAGGCGAGGGCCGCGGCGGCGCACAGCAGCCAGCGCGGCGAGCGACGCAGGTGATGGCGCAAGCGAGGGAGCAGGTGAGGTCGGCGACCGCGGCGTTCAGGCATCGCGGCGCATTCTGCGCGCCGGCGGCGGCGCCGCGGCAGGCCCGCTGCGGCGGGCGTGCAGGGCAGCACGAAGCTCGCAGCCCCTGGCCGCCACGACGCGGGCGCTCAAGCCAGCAGGCCCTGGATCTCGCCGCTGTCGATGAGCTTGCGCAGGTCGTCGGCCCCGCCCACCAGCACGCCCTTGACGAAGACCATGGGCAGCGTTGGCCAGCCGGTCCACATCTTCAGCGCATTGCGGCGCCGCCACTGGCCGAAGTAGTTGCCGTACTCCAGGTAGTGGCAGGGCAGCCCGGCGGCCGCCAGCGACTTGACGGCCTTGCGCGAGAAGGGGTTGTGCGCCATGCCGACCACCACCACCGGGTGAGCGGCGACGGCGGCCTGGACTTCCTGCACGATGCCCGCCTCGTGGCGCGCCACGCGCTCGCGCACGGCAGGATGGATCTTGTCTTCGGGCCAAACAGGGCGGCTCATGGGGGACTCCGGAAGAGAGCGACGCGGCGTGCCATGCACGGGACGGACTTTTCGGCTATCTTGGCACTCCTTTGCACCGAGGAAGAGAAAGCCACCATGAAGCTCTACTACAGCCCGGGCGCCTGCTCGCTCAGCCCCCACATCGCGCTGTACGAGGCCGGCCTGCCGTTCCAGGCCGTGCTGGCCCCGACCAAGACCAAGAAGCTGCCCGACGGCACCGACTTCACCACCCTCAATACCAAGGGCTACGTGCCCTTGCTGGAGCTCGACGACGGTCAGCGCCTCACCGAAGGCCCGGCCATCGTGCAGTACATCGCCGACCAGGTGCCGGCCAAGAAGCTGGCGCCGGCCTTCGGCACCATGGAGCGCTACCGCCTGATGGAGTGGCTGAACTTCATCACCTCCGAGCTGCACAAGGGCTTCTCGCCCCTGTTCACGCCGGGCATGCCGGCCGAGGCGCAGGCCATGGCCAAGGCCAAGCTGGGCGAACGCATGGCCTGGGTGGACGGGCAGCTGGCCGGCAAGTCCTTCTTGCTGGGTGACGATTTCACCGTCGCCGACGCCTACCTGTTCACGGTGGCCGGCTGGGGCAAGTACGTCGGCGTCGACATCTCGCACCTGGCGAACCTGGGCGCCTACCTCGGCCGCGTGGCCGCCCGGCCCGCGGTGCAGGCCGCGCTGAAGGCCGAAGGCCTGCTGAAGTAGGGCTGGACGCCATGCAGCTCCGACGCAGGCGCTGCATGGCGGGGCTGGCCGCGCTGGTCTGGGTCGCCCCAGCATGGACGCAGGCCGACGCCGAGCCGCTGATCGCCGCCGCACTGCGCGGCGACGCGCTCGCCGTGCAGCGCCTGCTGGACGCCGGGGCGCCCATCAACGCACGCGACCGCCAGGGCCGCAACGCCGTGCTCGCGGCCACGCAGGGCGGCCACATCGAAGCCGCGCGCGTGCTCATCTCGCGCGGCGCCGACGTCAACGCGCAGGACCACATCCAGGACAGCGCCTACCTGCTCGCGGGTGCGCGCGGCCGCACCGAGATCCTGCGACTGGCGCTGGCCGCCGGCGCCGACCTGAAGAGCACCAACCGCTATGGCGGCACGGCGCTCATCCCGGCCTGCCATTACGGCCACGTCGAGACGGTGCGCCTGCTGCTGGGGACGAAGATCGCCGTCGACCATGTCAACAACCTCGGCTGGACGGCCCTGCTCGAAGCCGTGATCCTGGGTGACGGCGGGCCGCGGCACACCGAGATCGTGCGCCTGCTGCTGGCCCACGGCGCCCAGCCGGGCCTGCCCGACCGCAACGGCGTGACGCCGCTGGCCCATGCGACGCAGCGGGGCCAGGATGCGGTGGCGGCGCTGCTGCGCGCGGCCGGTGCACGATGAGCGGCCTCCCTGCCGCGGCACACGGATTGCTGCAGGGCGGCCGGACCGCTGCACCGTCTCGAGGTCCCCGGTCAAGGCACCGGGCACGGCCACGAACGGCCTCTCGCTGATCCAGGAGCCACGCCATGCCCGACCTGTCGCTCATCGAATGGGCACTGACGCTGTCGGTGCTGACGTTGGCCGCCGTCTTCAAGCCCTGGAGCATGCTGCGCAACCGCCCGCTGCAGAACCCCTGGCTGGCCGCCCTGGTGGTGCTGCCCTGGGGCTGGGGCGCCGCCGCGGCCACCTCGTCGGGCGCCGTGCTGCAGATCTCGGGCGCCTGCCTGCTGGTGCTGATGGTCGGCTGGCCGCTGGCCTGCTGGACGCTGGTGCCGGTCGCCCTGCTGGGCACCTGGATGGGCGGCCAGCCGCTGGCCGGCGCCGTCGACAGCCTGCTCTGGTTCGGCCTCGCGCCGGCCACGCTGGCGCTGCTCACGGGCTTGGCGATCCGCCGCTGGCTGCCCAACCACCTCTTCGTCTACATCCTCGGTCGCGGCTTCTTCGCCACGGCGCTGGCGGTCTGCACGGCCGGCTCGGTGCACGCCCTGCTGCACGGCTCGCCGCAAGGGCTGGCGCTGGCCGACATGCTGGTGGGCTACTGGCTGATCGGCTGGGGCGAGGCCTTCACCACCGGCATGCTGGTGGCCACCATGGTGGCCTTCCGGCCGCAATGGCTGGCCACGTACTCCGACCAGCGCTACCTGCCGGTCTGAGCGTGTGAGCGTCAGGCCAGGTGCGCGGCCGCCAGCAGCTGCCGCGTGTAGGGCTGCACCGGCGCCGCGAAGAGCTGCTCGGCCTCGCCCTCCTCGATCACCTCGCCACCCTTCATCACCATCACGCGGTGCGACATCGCGCGCACCACCGCCAGGTCGTGGCTGATGAAGACGTAGCTCATGCCCCGCCTGTGCTGCAGCTCGGCCAGCAGCGCCAGCACCTGCTGCTGAACCGAGACATCCAGCGCCGACGTCGGCTCGTCCAGCACCAGCACCTCGGGCTCGAGCACCACGGCACGCGCGATCGAGATGCGCTGGCGCTGCCCGCCGCTGAACTCGTGCGGGTAGCGCTGCAGCGCGCCGGCCACGCCCTGGCGCTCGGAAAGCCCCACCTCGTCGAGCATCGCCAGCACCAGCGCCTCGCGTTGCTGCGCCGACAGTTCGGGCCGGTGCAGCGCCAGGCCTTCGCCGACGATCTGGCCGACCGTCATGCGCGGCGACAGCGAGGCAAAGGGATCCTGGAACACCACCTGCATGCGCCGCCGCATGCGGCGCAGCGGCTCGCGCGCGGCGTTGTCGATGCGCTCGTCGCCCAGGCGGATCTCGCCCCCCGAGATGCCCTGCAGCGCCAGCAGCGCCATGCCCAGCGTCGTCTTGCCCGATCCCGACTCGCCGACGATGCCCAGCGTCTCGCCGCGCCGCAGGTTCAGCGTGGCGCGCTGCACCGCGTGGAACTGCCCCTTGCGGAACCAGCCCATGTCGACCGGAAAGCTCACCCGCACGTCGCTCCCCCGCAGCAGCACCGGCGCATCCGCCGGCACGGGCTGTACCACGCGTTGGGGACGGCTGGCCAGCAGCCGCTTCGTGTAGGCATGCTGCGGCCGCGCGAAGACCTCGGCCGTGGCGCCCAACTCGACCAGCTTGCCGCGCTCCATCACGCCCACGCGGTGCGTGTAGCGGCGCACCAGGTTCAGGTCGTGCGTGATGAAGAGCAGCGCCATGCCCATCTCGGCCTGCAGCTCGTCGAGCAGCGCCAGGATCTGCGCCTGGATGGTCACGTCCAGCGCGGTCGTCGGCTCGTCGCAGATCAGCAGCTTGGGCCGGCAGGCCAGGGCCATCGCGATCATCGCGCGCTGGCGCTGACCGCCCGAGAGCTGGTGCGCGTAGAAGTCGATGCGCTTGTGGGGCTCGGGGATGCCGGTGCGCGCCAGCAGCTCGACCGCCGCCGCGCGCGCGGCGTTCCTGCGCAGCCCCTGGTGCAGTTCGAGCACCTCGCCGATCTGGTTGCCTACCGTGTACAGCGGGTTCAGCGCCGTCATCGGCTCCTGGAAGATCATGCCGATCGAGTTGCCGCGTATCGCGCGCATCTCGCGTTCGCTGCGCGCCATCAGGTCGGCGCCCTCGAAGCGGATCGCGCCGCTGGTCACCGCGGCATCGAGCAGGCGCAGCACCGACATCGCGGTGACCGACTTGCCGGAGCCCGACTCCCCGACCAGCGCGAACTTCTCGGCCGGCTGGATGGCGAAGGACACCTCGTCGACCACGGTGGCGTCGCCGAAGCGCACGCTCAGGCGATCCACTTCGAGAAGCGGCGTGCTCATCAGGACTTCCGGGTGTCGAAGGCGTCGCGCAGCGCGTCGCCGATGAAGGTCAGCAGCAGCATGGTCACCACCAGCACGACGAAGGTCGGCACGATGATCCACCAGGCATCGAGGTTCTCCTTGCCGAGCTTGAGCAGCTCGCCCAGCGACGCGGTGCTGGCCGGCACGCCCAGGCCCAGGAAGTCCAGCGAGGTCAGCGCCAGGATCGCCCCGCTCATGCGGAACGGCAGGAAGGTGATCACCGGCGTCATCGAGTTCGGCAGCACGTGGCGCCAGATGATCTGCCCGGTGGACAGGCCCAGCGCGCGCGCTGCCTTCACGTACTCCAGGCTGCGGTTGCGCAGGAACTCGGCGCGCACGTAGTCGCTCAGCCCCATCCAGCCCCACAGCGCCAGCAGCACCAGCAGCAGCAGCAGCGAGGGCTCGAAGATGCTGGCGAAGATGATCAGCAGGTACAGCTCGGGCACGGCGCCCCAGATCTCGACGAAACGCTGCAGGAACAGATCGACCCGACCGCCGAAGTAGCCCTGCACCGCGCCCGCGAGCACCCCGATCACCGTGCCGACGAAGGTCAGCGCCAGCGCGAACCAGATGCTGACGCGGAATCCGTAGAGCAGCCGCGCCAGCATGTCGCGGCCCTTGGAATCGGTGCCCAGCCAGTTGCGTGCATCGGGCGGGCTGGGCGACATGCGCGGGTCGAAGTAGTCGATCGAGTCGGCCGAGTGGCGGTTGATGGCGAAGAAGGCCAGGTTGCCGGGCTGGGCCAGGATCTGGGCGATCAACGGGTCCTTCCAGTCCGTGGGCGTCGTGAAGTCGCCACCCAGCGCCTTCTCGGACGGGTTGTCGAACAGCGGCGCGTGCCACTGGCCGTCGACGCGTGCGACGAAGGGCCGGTCGTTGCTCAGCAGCTCGGCGAAGGTGGCCAGCACCAGCAGCAGGCCGAAGGCCCACAGCGACACATAGCCCAGCCGGTTGCGCTTGAAGCGCGCCCAGGCGCGCTGGTTGGGCGACAGCGCTGGCGCTGCCGGCACCGCGGGCTCGGGAGCCAGGGAGGGATCGAGAACGGCACTCATCGGACACCCTTGCGCACGGCGTGCTCCACCATCACTTGCCCGCCGCGCCGAACTGCACGCGCGGGTCGACCACCGTGTACAGCACGTCGGACACCAGCTTGACGACCAGGGCGATCAGCGTGAACAGGTACAGGCTGCCCAGCACCACCGGATAGTCGCGCCGCACCACGCTCTCGTAGGACAGCAGGCCCAGGCCGTCGAGCGAGAACAGCGTCTCGATGAGCACCGAGCCCGCGAAGAAGGCGCCGATGAAGGCCGCCGGAAACCCCGTCACCAGCGGGATCAGCGCATTGCGGAAGATGTGCTTGTAGAGCACGCGGTCCTGGCTCAGGCCCTTGGCGCGCGCCACCAGCACGTACTGCTTGCGGATCTCCTCGACGAAGGTGTTCTTCGTCAGCAGCGTGACCACCGCGAACTGCTGGATCACCAGGCAGATCAGCGGCAGCGTCAGGTGCCAGAAGTAGTCCTTGATCTTGCCCAGGGTCGACAGTTCGTCCCAGTTGTCGCTGGTCAGCCCGCGCAGCGGGAACCAGTCGAGGAAGGTGCCCCCGGCGAACAGCACGATCAGCAGCACCCCCAGCACGAAGCCCGGGATCGCGTAGCCCAGCAGCACCACGAAGGTGGTCAGCGTGTCGAAGCGCGTGCCTTCGCGCACCGCCTTGCTCACGCCCAGCGGGATGCTGATGAGGTAGCTGATGAGGAAGGTCCACAGCCCGAGCGAGATCGACACCGGCAGCTTTTCCTTGATCAGCTCCCAGACGCCCTTGTTCTGCAGGAAGCTGCGGCCCAGGTCGAACTGCAGGTAGTTGCCCAGCATCTCGAAGTAGCGCACGTGCGCCGGCTTGTCGAAGCCGTAGAGCTTCATCAGCTCCTCGCGCTGCTTGGCGTCGAGGTCGCGCCCGGCCTTGTAGCCGCTGGCGTCGCCGGCCGCGGCCCCGGCGCGCGCTTCGGCCAGGATCTGCTCGACCGGCCCGCCGGGCACGAACTGCATCACCACGAAGGTGATGGTCAGCGCGCCCAGCAGCGTCGGGATCATCAGCAGCACGCGCTTGAAGATGTAGAAGAGCATGTGCAGCCTTCAGCCCTTTCTGTCCGCGGTGCCGGCCGCGCCGCCGCCCAGCGACTTGTCCCACCAGGTCCACAGCGGCCAGGGGCCGTGTTCGTCGAAGCCGCTGATCAAGGTGTCGGCCTGGAAGTAGTGCGCCATCACCTTGGGCATGCCGAAGCGGTCCCAGTACGAGATCGCCTCCCGCCCCGAGAACAGGTCCGGGATCTGCCAGAAGTTCCACATCACCACGCGGTCGAGCGCGCGCGCGACGTCGCGCAGTTCGGCCAGCGTCTGCACCTTGCCCATGGTCTCCAGCAACGAGTCGACCGCGCGGCTCTTCACGCCGCGATAGTTCGCATTGCCCTGCTGGTCGGCCGAGGCACTGCCATAGCTGGCCGTCAGGCTGCTGGCGCTGGGCAGCGTGAAGCGGCCTTCGACGATGACCACGCTGTCGAAGTCGTACTGCTCCAGGCGCCGCCGGTACAAGGCGAAGTCCACCTGCCGCTGCTTCAGCTCGATGCCCAGCTTGTTCAGGTTCGATTGCCAGTCGTTGATGTTGCCGACGTTGACCTCCATGTGCTCCCACACGAAGGCCTCGCCCTGGGCGTTGCGCAGCTTGCCGGCGGCGTCGGGCTTCCAGCCGGCCTGCTCCAGCAGGTCGCGCGCACGCAGCAGGTTGCGCCGCAGGGCGTTCGGCGCGTCGTCGGTGCGCGGCGACACGAAGGCCGGGCCGAACACACGCGGCGGCAGCTCGGCGCGAAAGGGCTCCAGCAGCGCCAGCTCGGCCGCGCTCGGCAGGCCTTGCGCTGCGAACTCCGAGTTGTTGAACATGCTGCTGGCGCGCTTGAACATGCCGGTCTTGTTGCGGATCTCGAAGTCGTAGGTCAGGCCCAGCGCCTCGCGCACGCGGATGTCCTGGAAGATCGGACGGCGCAGGTTCAGCTGGTAGCTCTGCAGGTACTGCCCGTAGCGGGTGGGCAGGATGGCCTTCCTGATGCGACCGTCGTCCCACTTCACCCCGGCATGCTGGCGCACGAAGGCCCGCGCGCTGTATTCCTTCATGAGGTGAAACTCGCCGGCCTTGAAGGCCTCCCGCGCCACCGCTTCGTCGTTGTAGTTGCGGTAGACCACGCGCTCGAAGTTGAAGTGGCCGCGCCGCACCGGCAGGTCACGGCCCCAGTACTGCGGGTCGAAGCGGAACTCGATGCGCCGCGGCATGTCCACGCGGTCGATCAGGTAGGGGCCGCTGACGATGGGGTACTCGGTGACGATCTGGTCGAAGGGCTTGCCGCCGCCCCACTTGCGCGAGAACACCGGCATCGTGCCGGCAACGAACACGCTGTCGCGGTTCTTCTCCTTCAGGTCCACGCGCAGCGTGCGTGCATCGATCACTTCCACGCGTTCGATCGGCGCCACCGCGGTGCGGTAGATCGGATGGGCGAGACTCGATTTCAGCGTCTCGAAGCTGTGACGCACGTCCTCGGCCATCACCGGGTCGCCGTTGTTGAAACGCGCCTTCGGGTGGAGGCGGAACGTCACCGACGAGAAGTCGGGCGCGACCATCAAGCTCTCGGCGAGCAGCGGGTACATCGAGGCCGGCTCGTCCTGACCCATGTGCATCAGGCCTTCGACCATCCAGATCATCACACCGGCCGGCGCGTTGCCCCGAAGTGTCCAGGGGTTGTACTTGTCGAAGCTCGTGCGCCGGTCGGGGTTCTTCAGGCGCAGCGTGCCGCCCTTGGGGGCATCGGGTTCGACGTAGTCGAAGTGCTTGAAATCGGGTCCGTACTTGGGCGCACCGTAGGCCGCGAAGGCGTGCACCCAGCGGCCCGTGTAGGGCAGGCCGTCGGCCGGCGCCTGTGGCGAGGGGGAAGGCGCCAGGTTGGCGGCGGCCAGCTCGCCCGCCAGGGGCGAGGCCAGCAGCATGGCGGCCAGGCGGCGCCGCGCCTGGTCGACGTCTCCGTCCCGGCTCATGCCTTGGCAGCCGGCTTCAGCAGCGCCTGGCAGGCCGCCTTTCGGCCTTCGGCCGCCTCCACCTTGGCGCACACGCCGCCCAGCTGGGCCTGCAAGCGCTTCAGCGTGGCGGCCTGCTTGCCGTCGGCGTTCCAGCTCGACAGCTTGCTGCCCATGCGCTGCAGCGAACGCAGGCTGCGGCCGTCGAAGGCGCCGGCGTCGCGCGACGCTTCCGCCAGCAGCTGCGAGGCGGCCTTCTCGATGCGCGGCGCGCCCTGCGGCGCCAGGTCGACCAGCGCGCTCAGGTAGCTGGCTCCCCACTGCAGGCGGGTCGCCGGTCCCTCGCTCTTCGTGAAGGCTTGCTCGTACCAGCGCAGCGCTTCGTCCTTGCGGCCCAGCTTGCGTGCGTTGCCGGCCAGCTGGCTCATCAGGTAGTAGGGCGAGCTGGTCTTCTGCAGGTTGGCCTTCAGCAGCGCATCGCTTTCAGTCCACAGGCCGGCATGGCCCAGCGTGTAGCCGGCCCCGGTGATGACGGCCATGCGTTCGTAGCCGTCGGTGATCTCGCGATCGGCGCGCGCCACGTGCTCGCGCACGTCCTGCAGCAGCGCCTCGGGCAGCTGCGGCTGCACGCTGTCCTTGGGCTGGCCGAGGCGGGCCAGCTCGATGCGCGCCACCAGCGCGCCCAGCCGGTCGGCGCGCGACAGCGTGGCATCGCCTTCCAGCCGCTTCAGCGCCGCCTCGTACGACGCCACCAGCGGCGCGCGGTCGGCAGAATCGTCGTCGGACAGGGTGCGCACGATGTCTCGCGCGCCATTGCTCAGCACGTCCATGTGCAGGCGCGACTGCGCCGGGTCGACCAGCACCCGCATCACGCGCTGCCGCAGGCCGTAGTCGGCCTTCAGGCCCTGGCCTTCGTCGCTGGCGGCCAAGGCCTTCAGCCACAGGCGCGTGGTGGTCTCGCTGTCGGCCGGCGGGCTGGCCACGGCCAGCTGCGCCAGCAGGCCGGGCAGCTCGGTGCGCGGCACCATCCGCTGGTCGCCGGTCTCCCAGGCATAGAAGGCCAGCAGCCGCCACTCGTTGGCCGACAGCGGCTGGCCGGCACGCGCGTCGGCCAGCACCGCCTTCACCGGCCGGCCGCCCGACAGGCCCAGCTGCAGCAGCTGCATCACCTGCGGCGCGTCCACCTCGCCCGGCAGCCGGGTGATCTCCGTGCCGTCGGGGCTGAAGAGCACCATCGTCGGGTAGCCGGTGACCTGGAAGCGCTTGCCCAGCTTCTGCGCGCCCGGTCGGTCGCCGTCGACGTGCACGGCCACGAAGGAGCGCGACTGCGCTGCGAAGTCCTGGCGGTTGAACAGCGTCGCCTTGAGCTGGTTGCAGGGCGGGCACCAGGTGGCGCCCCAGTACAGCAGCACCGGCTTCTTCTCGGCGCGCGCCCTGGCGAAGGCGCGGTCGATGTCGGCGTCGGCCGCGGCCGGCAGCCAGGCGACCTGGGTCGACGGCAGGCCGGGTGCGGCGTGGAGGGGCGCGCCGGATGCAAGCAGAGCCGCGATGGCGGCAGCGCAGAACAGGGACTTCATGGTCGCGATCTCCACGGTCGAGCCGTACATTGTGCGCGCGGCGCGCCGGGCCCGCCGGCGCGGGGCCGGCGGCCCGGCGCCGGCATCTGCCCCCCGGATCGGGGGTGTCCAGGCGGTAAATCTGCCGCTTCCCCCTCGGAATCTGCGGGTCGAAGCTCGCTGCTGGTGAGTGGAAACTTCTAGCATTCGGGGGTGAAAAATCCTACCCACCCCAGCCCCACGTCGCGCGGTGTCGCGCTGCGAAGGGTCGCCGCCGCCGCCCTGCTCGCGCTGGCCAGCGCCACCAGCCACGCCCAGCTCGATCCCAAGGCCTCGCGCTTCTACGAAGACGCGCTCACGCGCTACGAGAAGAAGGACTTCGCGGGCGCCGTGGTGCAGTTGAAGAACGCGCTGAAGGTCGACAACAAGAGCATCGCGGTGCAGGCGCTGATGGGCAAGGCGCTGCTGGCGAACAGCGAACCCATCGCAGCATCAGTAGCTTTCGAGGAAGCGTTGAGGCTGGGCGTGAACCGGGCCGAGGTGGTGGTGCCGCTGGCCAACGCCATGCTCACGCAGGCCAAACCGCAGCCCCTGCTCGACGACCCCAAGTTCGCCGAGGCCGGGCTGCCTGCGGGCGTGCAGACGGCGCTGCTGCTGCTGAAAGCGCAGGCCGCCGGCGACGTCGGCGACACCCGCAGCGCCTTCCGCTTCATCGAAGCCGCCCGCGCCATCGACCCAGCCAATCCAGGCAGCTTTCTTGCCGAGGTTCCCCTTCGGTTGCTCGCGCGGCAGATCAACGAAGCCGCGGCGGCCGCCGACAAGGCGCTGGCCTTGAGCCCCAATTCGGTGGAGGCTCTTTACAAGCGCGGTTCGATCGCCCACCTGCTGGGGGACTCGAAGACTGCGCTGGCCTTCTACGACAAGGCGCTGGCCGCAGAACCCACGTACACCGAGGGCCTGGTCTCCCGTGCCGGCCTGATGATGGACCTGGGGCGCCTGGCCGATGCTCAGCGCGACGTCACCGAGCTGCGCAAGTCGTCCACGGTCGATCCCCGTGGCGCCTACCTGGCAGCCCTGCTCGCGGAGCGGGCCGGCGATGCCACGGCCATGCGCAAGGCCCTCAACGAAGTGACGGCCCTTCTCGACCCGGTGCCGATCGAGTTCCTGCGCTACAAGTCTCAGTTGTTGATGCTCGGAGGCCTGTCGCACTACGGCTTGAAGCAGACTGGGCTTCCCCCAGTTTCCCGGACACATCCAATGACATGATGTGTTCAGGAGATAGGCATGACAAGAACCCGAAGGAGCTTCACGGACGAGTTCAAACGTGAGGCGGTGAAGCTG
>JALHMT010000019.1 GCA_022843905.1 Rubrivivax sp. | reverse complement strand
GCCATCGGCCGCGCCATCGTGCGCCAGCCCAAGGTCTTCCTGTTCGACGAGCCCTTGTCCAACCTCGACGCGCAGCTGCGCAACGAGATGCGCACCGAGATCAAGCGCCTGCACCAGCGACTGGGGGCCACCATCATCTACGTCACGCACGACCAGACCGAGGCGATGACGCTGGCCGACCGCATCTGCGTGCTGCAGGCCGGCCACAAGATGCAGTACGACACCCCCGAGGCGGTCTACAACCGGCCGGCCGCCGTCTTCGTGGCCGGCTTCACCGGCGCGCCGCCGATGAACCTGGTGCCCAGCACCGTGGCCGGTGGCCAGGCCGATCTCGGGGGGCTGCGCCTGCCCCTGCCGGCAGCCCTGAGTGATCAGTCAGGCGAACACACGCTGGGACTGCGGCCCGAGAACCTGCGGCTGGAGCGCCAGTCGGCCGAGGACATCGCTCTGCCGGCCACGCTGTCGCTGCTGGAGCCGCTGGGCAGCGAGACCCTGATCACGCTGAAGCTCGGCCAGGCGGAGATGATGGCCCGCGTCAGCGCCGGGTTCCATGAAGCCATCGGCACCGCACTGACCGTGCACGTGCATCCGAAGCACCTGCACCTGTTCGACCGCGCCAGCGGGCAGGCGCTCGGTCGTTGAGCCCCAAGCATCCCAGGAGACGAGCATGAAGATGTCCCGACGCCTTTCCGTCCTGGCCCTGGCCGGCACCCTGTTCGCGGGCAGCGCCTGGGCGCAGACCAATCTGCGCGTCTTCAGCGGCGGCAACAACCAGCGCCCCGACCTGATGCGCAAGCTGTTCGACCGCTACGAGGCCGCCAACCCGGGCGTGAAGATCCAGATCGAGACCGGCGGCGCCACGTCCGACCTGCAACGCCAGTACCTCAGCACGGTGCTCAATGCCAAGGACCCGGCGATCGACATCTTCCTCATCGACATCGTCAACCCGGCGCAGTACTTCAGCGCAGGCTGGCTGGAGCCGCTGGACGCCTACGTGGGCGCGCCGGCCACCGCGCTGAAGGCCCACCTGCCCGTCTACATGACCTCCAACGTGGTGAACGGCAAGGTGGCCGCCCTGCCCGGCTTCGCCGACGCGATGTTCATGTACTACCGGCGTGACCTGCTCGAAAAGCACAAGATTGCCGAACCGAAGACCTGGGACGAACTGGCTGCCGCCGCGCAGAAGATCCAGAAGGCCGAAGGCGACGCCAACCTGCAGGGTCTGTCGATCCAGGGCGCGCCGATCGAAGGCGCGGTGTGCACCTTCCTGCTGCCCTACTGGAGCCAGGGCAAGGAATTCAACGATGCGGCTGGCCGCCTGACGCTGGACAAGCCGGCCGCGGTGAAGGGCCTGAACCAGTGGCTGGGCATGGTCGACCAGGGCGTGATCAAGAGGAACGTGGCCGAAGTGAAGACGCCCGACACCGTCAACGAGTTCAAGGCCGGCCAGGTGATCTTCGCCATCAACTGGAGCTGGGCCTGGGACCGCTTCAAGGACGACGCCGACAGCAAGGTCAAGGGCAAGGTCGGCGTGATGCCGCTGCCGGCCATGGCCGGCGGCAGGAGCGCCACCTGCGTCGGTGGCTGGCAGTGGGCGGTGAGCGCCTTCAGCAGGAACAAGCCCGCCGCAGCGAAGCTCGTTCAATTCATGGCCGCACCGGATGCCAGCCGCTTCCTGGCGGCCGAAGGCGCGCTGCTGCCGACCTATGCCGAGGTCTACAACGACCCCGAGGTGCTGAAGAACGTGCCCTGGTTCAAGGACGCCGGCGGCGTGATGGCCTTCGGCCGCAGCCGCCCGATGAGCGCGCGCTACGGCGAGGTGAGCGACGCCGTGCGCACGACCACCAGCGCCGTGCTGGCGCGCACGAAGAAGCCCGAGGAAGGGGTGGACGACATCGAGTCGCGCCTGCGCCGGGTGATGCGCTGAGCGACACCGCAGGCTGAAGCCCGTGGCCGGCACGACCTGGATCGACCGCCTGCGCGACCCCAGCGAGCGCACGCTCGCCGTGGTGCTGCTGGCGCCGGCCTTCGGATTGCTGGCGCTGATCGTCGTCTACCCCATCGGCAAGCTGATCTGGAACAGCTTCTTCGAGATGCGCCTGTCGGGCGGGGCCGATGCGGTGAAGTTCATCGGCCTGCAGAACTATGCCGACGTGCTGCAGGACAAGGAATTCTGGAACGCCACCGCCAACACGCTGCTGATCACGCTGATCACCGTGCCCGGGGCGCTGGTGGTCGGGCTGGGGCTGGCGATGCTGGCCAACCTGCCCTTCAAGCGGCGCTGGCCGGTGCGGCTGGCGCTGCTGCTGCCCTGGGCGCTGCCGCTGTCCTTCGTCGGCCTGATCTTCGCGTGGTTCTTCCACACCGAGTACGGCGTGGTCAACGACGTGATGCGCCGCCTGGGCGGCGGCGAGCCGACGATGTGGCTGCTGTCGCCGAACTACGCCTTCGCGGCCATCTGCGCAGCGATCATCTGGAAGACCTCGTCCTTCATGGCCCTGATCCTGCTGGCCGGACTGCAGATGATCCCGCGCTCGCTGTACGAGGCCGCCGAGGTCGACGGCGCGTCGAAGTGGCAGCAGTTCTGGCAGATCACCATTCCCATGCTGATGCCTTCCATCCTCGTGGCGCTCATCTTCCGCACCATCACCGCGCTGCAGACCTTCGACATCCCCTACACCATGACCCGGGGCGGCCCGGGCAACAGCACCGAGACGCTGGCCATGCTGATCCACAAGACCACCATCGAGTACCTCGACGTGGGCTACGGCTCGACGCTGGCGGTGTGCATGTTCCTGCTGTCGCTGGTGGTCACCGCGGTATACCTGCGCCACATCGGGAAGGACCAATGAACCGCCTCTTCGACGGCCCCGGCCTGCGTTGGGTGGCCGCCGCACTGGTCGTCTTCAACGGCTTCTTTCCCGCGCTGTGGATCCTTCTGACTTCGCTGAAGACCGAGGCCGAACTGGTCAGCAAGCCCATCACCTGGCTGCCCGTGAACGCCACGCTGCAGAACTACGTGCAGGCCTTCACCGATCAGCCGCTGCTGCGCTACATGGCCAACAGCGCCATCGTGGCGATGGGCGCCACGGTCTTCTCGCTCATCGTCTCGGCCGGCGCGGCCTACGCCATCGCGCGCCTGAACCTGAAGCACCGGCAGCTGGTGCTGACGGCCATCGTCGCGTCCAGCATGTTCCCGCTGGTGACGCTGCTGGTGCCCATCTTCGAGACCATGCGCACGGTCGGCCTGCTCAACACCTACACGGCGCTGATCCTGCCCTATGTGGTGCTCAACCTGCCGGTGTGCACGCTGGTGCTGGTGAGCTTCTTCCAGAGCATCCCGCGCGACCTGGAGAACGCCGCGATGATCGACGGCTGCACGCGGGTGGGCGCGCTGGTGCGCGTGGTCGTTCCGCTGGCGGCACCCGGCGTCTTCACGGCCGGCATCCTGGCCTTCGTCAACGCCTGGGACGAATTCCTGCTGGCGCTGTCGCTGAACAGCAGCGCCTCGATGCGCACGCTGCCGGTGGGCATCACGCTCTACCAGGGAGAGTTCAGCTTTCCCTGGCCCATCATCTCCGCCGCACTCATCGTGGCCATCGTGCCGGTGGCGGTGCTGATCGCGGTGTTCCAGGAACGCGTGGTGGGCGGGCTGACCCAAGGAGGATTGAAAGGATGAACGGGATGAGCGCACTGCGCTACGGCATCATCGGTTGCGGCGCCATGGGGCGCGAGCACATCGAGAACATCCAGGCCATGTCGACGCAGGTCGGCGGCGCACGTGTCACGGCCCTGGCCGATACGCACCGGGCCAGCATCGACGCCGCGCTCGGCATCTGCCAGGGTGAAGCGCCCGTCTGCTTCGACGACCATCGCGCACTGCTCGCCAGCGACCTGTGCGACATCGTCGTCATCGCCACCCCCAACTTCACGCACGCCGCGGTGATGCGAGACGCCCTGGCGGCTCCGCAGCACATCCTGGTGGAAAAGCCGCTGGTCACGCGCATGGACGACGGCATCGACCTGCTGCGCCGAGCCAAGGGCCGCAAAGGCATCGTGTGGGTGGCGCAGGAATACCGCTACATGCCGCCGGTGGCCGAGCTGATCCGCATGGCGCATGCCGGCGACGCCGGGCGCATCCACCAGGTGGCGATCCGCGAGCACCGCCAGCCGTTCTATCCCAAGGTGGGCGACTGGAACCGCTTCAGCGAGAACACCGGTGGCACGCTGGTGGAGAAGTGCTGCCACTACTTCAACCTGATGGACCTCATCCTGCAGGAGCAGCCCCAGCGCGTCTTCGCCTCGGGTGGCCAGCGCGTCAACCACCTCGACGAGCAGTACGGCGGCCGACGCCCCGACATCCTGGACAGCGCCTTCGTCATCGTCGAGTACGCCAGCGGCGCGCGCGCCATGCTCGACCTGTGCATGTTCGCCGAGAACACCGTCGACAACGAGCACCTCAGCGTGGTGGGCGACCAGGCCAAGATCGAGTCGCTGCTGCCTGCGCTGACCCTGCGCCATGGCCGCCGCGACGACTGGGGCCGGCCGCAGGTCTGGGGCGAGAAGGTCGGCACCGGCCGCGGCGTGGACACGCGCCGCATCTGGGACAGCAGCATCCGCTACGCCGGCCACCACTTCGGCGCGAGCTACGTCGAGCACCTGAAGTTCGCCGCCGCGGTGCGCGAGGGCCGGCCGCCCGAGATCGGCCTCGAAGAAGGATTGCGCGCCGTGGCCACGGGGCTGGCGGCGCACAAGAGCATCGACGAAGGCCGCGTGGTGGCGATGTCGGAAGTGCTGCCGGCGGAGTGGCCATGACGGGCGCGTCCTACACGCGCTACGCCTCGCTGGCCGGCAGGCTGGTCTTCATCTCAGGCGGCAGCTCGGGCATTGGCGCCGAGCTGGTGCGTGCCTTCGCCGCCCAAGGCTCGACCGTCGCCTTCTGCGGCACGAAGCCCGATGGCGGGCAGGCACTGGTTGAAGAGGTGCTTGCGGCAGGCGGACCCACGCCGGTCTACGCCGCCTGCGACGTGCGCGACGTGGCGGCGTACCAGGCCCTGCTGGCCCGTGTGATGGCAGATCATGGCCCCATCCGCGTGCTGATCAACAACGCCGGCCGCGACGACCGCCACCGCATGGAAGACGTCACCTCGGACTTCTGGGACGACCGCCTGTCGCTCAACCTGAAGCACTTCTTCTTCGCCATCCAGTCGGTGGCGCCCGGCATGGCCGCCGCCGGCGGCGGCGCCATCGTCAACATGGGCAGCGTGAGCTGGATGCGCGGCCGGCCCAACCTGGTGGGCTACACGACAGCCAAGGCCGGCATCCTGGGCCTGACGCGCACGCTGGCACGCGAACTCGGCGAGCGCAACATCCGGGTCAACGCCGTGGTGCCCGGCGCCATCGTCACCGATCGCCAGAACACGCTGCACCGCGACGCCGCGGCCGACCAGGGCTTCCTCGATGCGCAGTGCCTCAAGGTGCGCCTCGACGCGGGCCATGTCGCCCGCGCCACGCTGTTCCTGGCGGCCGACGACAGCGACGGCATGACCGGCCAGCACGTGCTGGTGGACGCCGGCATCGCGCAGCAGTCGGTGATCGTCTGAGGCCGCGCCGCACGCGGCCTCAGCGCAAGGCGTCGGACACCAGCTTGAGGCCGGTGAGCAGCAGACCCAGGTTGAACAGGCGGTAGAACAGCTTGGGCGACACACGCCGCACCCAGCGCACACCGACCAGCACCCCCAGTGGGGCGATGGGCAGCAGCACCAGCGCCGTGAGCATGTTGCGCAGGTCGATCAGACCGAGCCAGCCGTAGGCAGGCCACTTGGCCAGGTTGATGGCGGCGAAGAACACCGCCATGGTCGCACTGAAGACCACCGGCGAGAGCCGCAGCGGAAGCACGTAGAAGCCGATGGGCGGCCCGCCCGCGTGCGCCACGAAGCTGGTGAAGCCCGACACCGCACCCAGCACCACGCCGAGCCAACGGGGCGGCGGCGGCGCGTCGGCCCGCGGCGGCCACAACAGGTGGATGGCCAGGAACATCAGCGTCGTCACGCCGACGATGCCGGCCACGATCTTGGACGACAGCACGCCGAACAGCAGTGCGCCGATCACGACGCCCATCAGCCCCGCCGGCATCAGCAGCCGAAGAAGACCGCGGTCACGGTCTCGCATCAACGCGGCCAGGCCCATGGCGTCCATCACCAGCAGCACGGGCAACAGGATGGCCGCAGCCTGCGGCACGGGAATGGCCAGGGCCATCATCGGCACCGCCAGCGCCCCGAAGCCGGCGCCGAAGCCGCTCTTGGAAACGCCCAGCAGGAGGACCGCCGGTATCGCGACCGCGTAGAACCAGGGATCGGTGATCAAACGTGGGACCGGCTGGGCCTCAGGCGAAGCGGCAGGCGTCTTCGAAGGCCAGACGCGGGTTGCGCGCACGGCGCTGCGCCGGGTCACCGATGCCCAGCGTGCAGATGAAGTTGGTCTTGACCGTGGTCCCGGCCCAGAAGCTCTGGTCGATCTTCCCGGCGTCGAAGCCGCTCATGGGCCCGCAGCCCAGGCCCAGCGCGCGGGCAGCCATGATCAGGTAGCCGCCCTGCAGGCTGGAGTTGCGAAAGGCCGTCGCCTCGATGGCCGCCGGCTTGCCCGCGAACCAGGAGCGCGCGTCGGTCTGCGGGTACAGGTGGGGCAGCTGCTCGTAGAACGCCATGTCCATGCCGACGATCACTGTCACCGGTGCCTGCCTGACCTTGGCCACGTTGCCGGCAGTGACGCAGGCGATCAGGTCCTCCTTGGCCCTCTCGCTGCTGACGAACACGAAACGCGCGGGGCTGCAGTTGGCCGAGGTCGGGCCCCACTTCACCAGGTCGTACAGCGCACGCAGGGTGGCTTCCGGCACGGGTTCGGGCAGGTAGCCACCCTCGGTGTGGGCGTCGGTGAAGAGTTGTTCGGTGGTGACGTTCATCGCAAAGGGTCGGGCCGGGGAAGCGAGAATTGTCCGATGTTCCAACCTTCACAGCACGACGTGCGCAGATTCTTCTGCGAGGCCTGGCGCAAGCAGCGGGACGGCCTGCCGATGGATGCCATGGAAGCCAAGGCGGCACCCTGGTGCGAAGAGCACCCGGAATACCACGACGACCTGTCTGACGTGCAGCGGGCCCTGGAGGCCGTCTACACCGTGGAAGAGGGCCGCACCAACCCCTTCCTGCACCTCAGCATGCACCTCTCCATCGCAGAGCAGGTGGCCATCGACCAGCCCACGGGCATCCGGCAGGCGGTCGAGCTGCTGGCGGCGCGGCGCGGGTCGCTGCATGCCGCGCATCACGAGGTGATGGAGTGCCTGGGCGAGATGATCTGGGCCAGCCAGCGCAGCGGGCGGCCGCCCGACGGCCCGGCCTACATCGACGCGGTGCGGCGCCGCGCCACGCGCTGACCGCCCGCAGGCGCGCCCTCATCGGGCGATCGTGGCCCAGGGCACCCCGAGCCAGTTGTCGGCACGGTGCACGGCGTTGACCTTGCTGCATGCCGCCCAGTCAGGCCGGCGCGTAACCCTCTTCCGCGAGCGGCGCCACGAAGGCCTGCGCGGGCTTCGACGAGTCGATCTGGACGCGATGCGTGGCCAGGTCGATCTCGATCTTGGCCGAGGGATCGACGCGGTGAACCGTCTCCGTGACGGCACGCACGCAGTGGCCGCAGGTCATGCCGGGCAAGGTGAGATCGATCATGCGAGTGTCCTGGAGTTGACGAAGTCCTTCCAGTATCGCGCAGCCGCTTGCGAAGCGCTGCGGCCGCTTCAAGGGGCCCGCTTCTGCAGCTCGGGCGGCAGCCAGAGGTCGTTCAGGTAGTTGAATCCCCACTCGGCCGGCGACTCCCGGGCCACGATGCGGTCCGGGCAGTGCGGCCGCGACAGGTCGATGAGCAGCGGCGGTATCGGCATCTTCGAGCGCGTGGAAAAGAAGGCTCGAACGACCGGCTTGACCAGGGCCTCGGCGTTCTGCTCCACCACCACGGCCAGCTTGCCCGACTCCAGGCGGATCAACGATCCGGTGGGGTAGATGCCCAGGCTGCGCACGAAAGCGCTGAACACCTCGGGGTCGAAGTGGCCCTTCCAGGAGGCCATTCGTGCGATGGATTCCGCGGGGTCCCAGCCGGCCTTGTAGGGGCGGTTGGATGTGATGGCGTCATAGACGTCGCATACGGCTCCCATGCGGGCCAGCAGGGGCAGCTCCTCGCCCTTCATGCGCTTGGGATAGCCGGTGCCATCCATGCGTTCATGATGCAGCAGGCAGACCAGGCGCGCTTCTTCGCTGGTGCCGCGCCCTTCGACCAGCAGTTCATGGCCCCGTTCGGGGTGGGTGCGGATGACGGCGAACTCGTCTTCGGTCAGGCGACCGGGCTTGTTGAGCACGTCCAGCGGCATCACCGCCTTGCCGATGTCGTGCAGCAGGCCTGCCAGGCCGACGGCACGGCAGGCTGCAGTGTCCATGCCCAGCTGGCGACCTAGGGCAATCATCAGCGCACACACGGCCACCGAATGCATGTAGGAGTAGTCGTCCTTGGTCTTCAGGCGCGCCAGGCTGATGAGCGCGCCCGGATTGGCAGTCACCGATGCCGTGATCTCGTCGACCAGCGGTCCGCAGGACTCCGCATCGAGTGCCTGGCCCATCCGGGCCTCGCGGAACATCGACATCATCGCGCTGCGACCACGATTGCACACCGCCGCAGCGCGCAACAGTTCCTCGCGCTGCGAACGAGAACTGGCAGGGGTCTGTGAAGACACCCCGGCTGGGGGCGATGGAGCTGCCGTGGCGGTGCTCTGCACCACCTGCGCCGTCATCAGGGCGACGCCCGACTCCGCGGGCACGACATCGAGACCGAGAGCCGTGTTGATCCAGCACTCGCGCACGGCGGACTCTGAAAGCTGACGGATGTCGCCCTGGTCGGCAACGACGAACTTCGTGCGCCAGAACGGGTGGTCCAGCCACGCCCCTTCCAGGGCATGCAGATGCATGCCGACGCGCAGGTCGCTGACAGGAATCTTCTTGAGCATGAGGAGACGCGGCGGCACCCATGGGAAGTGGTGCCGGACTCCATTTATCGGCTGCTCTGCGGGCGACTGGAGGCTGCTGGGCTGCCCAGAGGGCAGGCAGCGCGGCCGAAGGCGTGAAATGGTGGAGGCGCGATCCGGAGTCGAACCGGACTGGACGGATTTGCAATCCGTTGCATAACCGCTTTGCTATCGCGCCGTGACCTGAATTTTCACACAACAGCCCGGTCGCCGAGCTGTCGAAAAAAAGGGAAGCATCTGCTTCCCTTGTTCTCTTGCGCCACCGGCTGTGCCGATCCGGCACAGCGAAGACGACAAACTGGAGCGGGAAACGAGGCTCGAACTCGCGACCTCAACCTTGGCAAGGTTGCGCTCTACCAACTGAGCTATTCCCGCATTTGCTAGGGTCTGTCCATCTTGGAAGACTCCAGCTTGGTACTCTTCGACCTCGCAGCCCGTTCAAACTCTTCAGCCGGGCCGCGTGGAGCCTCGCATTATATGCAGACTCCTGCAGTTCGCGCAACGGTCAGTGCGGCAGGCCGTCTGCAGACACCGGAGCGGCCGCCACGTCGGCCTTCGGAGCCTCGGCGGAAACAACCACCACTTCGTCTTCGGGCAGAGGCTCGGGCATGCGCTCCAGCGCCACGCCGAGCACCTGATCGATCCAGCGCACCGGAACAATCTCGAGATTGTTCTTGGCGTTCTCGGGAATGTCCTGCAGGTCCTTGACGTTCTCTTCAGGAATCAGCACGGTCCGCACGCCACCACGGTGGGCCGCCAGGAGTTTCTCCTTCAGGCCACCGATGGCCGTGACTTCACCGCGCAGGGTGATCTCGCCGGTCATCGCCACATCGGCACGCACGGGAATGCCGGTGACCGCCGACACCAGGGCCGTTGTCATGGCGATGCCAGCGCTCGGGCCGTCCTTGGGCGTGGCGCCGTCAGGCACGTGAATGTGGATGTCCCGCTTCTCGAACATCTCGTCCTTGATGCCCAGGCGGCGCGCACGCGAGCGCACCACGGAGCGGGCCGCCTCGACCGATTCCTTCATCACGTCGCCCAGCGAACCGGTTCGGGTGATGTTGCCCTTGCCGGGCATCATCGCGGCTTCGATCGTCAGCAGGTCGCCGCCCACCTCGGTCCATGCCAGGCCGACCACCTGGCCGACCTGATTCTTCTTTTCAGCGCGGCCGAAGTCGAACTTGCGCACGCCCAGGAAGTCGTTGAGGTTGTCGTCGGTGACGACCACCGTGCCCTCGTGCTGCTTGAGCTGCGTGCCCTTGACCACCTTGCGGCAGATCTTGGAGATCTCCCTTTCCAGAGAGCGCACGCCGGCTTCACGCGTGTAGTAGCGGATGATGCCGCGCAGCGCGGACTCGGTGACGTCCATCTCGCCGGTCTTGACGCCGTTGTTGGTCTGCTGCTTGGGCAGCAGGTAACGCTGCGCGATGTTGAGCTTCTCGTCTTCGGTATAGCCGGCCAGCCGGATGACTTCCATGCGGTCCAGCAGGGCCGGAGGAATGTTCATCGAGTTGGAGGTCGCGACGAACATCACGTCGGACAGGTCGAAGTCGACCTCGACGTAGTGGTCGCTGAAGGTGTGGTTCTGCTCGGGGTCGAGCACTTCCAGCAGGGCGGAAGACGGGTCGCCACGGAAGTCCATGCCGAGCTTGTCGATCTCGTCGAGCAGGAACAGCGGGTTGCGCACCCCGACCTTGCTCAGGCTCTGCAGCACCTTGCCCGGCATCGAGCCGATGTAGGTACGGCGGTGGCCACGGATCTCGGCCTCGTCGCGCATGCCACCCAGCGCCATGCGGACGAACTTGCGGCCGGTCGCACGGGCCACGCTCTGACCCAGCGAAGTCTTGCCCACGCCCGGAGGGCCCACGAGACACAGGATGGGCGCCTTGACCTTGTCGACGCGCTGCTGCACCGCAAGATACTCGAGGATGCGGTCCTTGACCTTCTCCAGGCCGTAGTGGTCCTCGTTGAGCACCGCCTCGGCATGCGAGAGGTCGTGCTTGATCTTGGTCTTCTTCGCCCACGGCAGGTTGACCAGCGTGTCGATGAAGTTGCGCACCACGGTGGCCTCGGCCGACATGGGCGACATCAGCTTGAGCTTCTTCAACTCGCCTTCGGCCTTCTTGCGCGCTTCCTTGGGCATGCGCGCGGCCTTGATCTTCTTCTCGAGGTCCTCGAGGTCGGCACCTTCCTCGCCATCGCCGAGTTCCTTCTGGATCGCCTTGACCTGTTCGTTCAGGTAGTACTCGCGCTGGCTCTTTTCCATCTGGCGCTTGACGCGGCCACGGATGCGCTTTTCCACCTGAAGGATGTCGACCTCGTGTTCGAGCAGTTCGAGCAGCTTCTCCAGACGAGTGGCGATGCCGAACAGATCCAGCACCGACTGCTTGGCTTCCAGCTTCAGCGGAAGGTGTGCTGCGATGGTGTCCGCCAGGCGACCCGGATCATCGATGCCCGCAATGGAGGTCAGGATCTCCGGCGGGATCTTCTTGTTCAGCTTGACGTACTGGTCGAACTGCTGCGTGACGGCGCGGCGCAGGGCCTCGATCTCGGGCGTGATGTCGACGGCCGGGGGCACGGGCGTGACTTCGCCGACGAAGTACTCGCCGTTGTCGGTGATGCTGCCGGTGTTGGCGCGCTGCATGCCTTCGACGAGCACCTTCACGGTGCCGTCAGGCAGCTTGAGCATCTGCAGGATGCTGGACACGCAGCCCACCTCGAACATGTCATCGGGCTTGGGTTCGTCCTTGCCGGCGGCCTTCTGCGCCACCAGCATGATCTGCCTGCCGGCTTCCATGGCCGCTTCGAGCGCCTTGATGGACTTGGGGCGGCCCACGAAGAGTGGAATCACCATGTGGGGAAACACCACGACGTCGCGCAATGGCAACAGGGGCAGCGTGATCGGGTCAGACGGAAGGACAGGATGACCAGACATATAACCTCACTTTCTCAGACCCACGTGGGGCCCGAGCGTGCGAATGCAATACCGGCCCGGGGGCCGGGGAGGACGACCGTACGCGCTCAGGCACTCGCCTTGTGCTCGCGGTACACCAGCAGCGGCTTGGCGCCGTCCTCGATGATGTGCTCGTCGACCACCACCTTGGCCACGCCGTCCAGGGTGGGCAGGTCGAACATGGTGTCGATCAGCGAATGCTCGATGATGGAGCGCAGTCCGCGCGCCCCGGTCTTCCGGGCCAGGGCCTTTCGCGCGATGGCGGCCAGGGCCGAGGGACGGATTTCGAGCTCGACGCCGTCCATCGAGAAGAGCCGCTGGTACTGCTTGACCAGCGCGTTGCGCGGTTCGGTCAGGATCTGCACCATCGCTTCTTCCGTGAGTTCGCCCAGCGTGGCGACCACCGGCAGACGACCCACCAGTTCGGGGATGAGGCCGAACTTGATCAGATCCTCGGGCTCCGCCGCACGGAACACGTCGGCGGCCTTCTTCTCGTTCTTGCTGTGCACCGTGGCGGCAAAACCGATTCCCGAGCGTTCGGTTCGCGCCTGGATGACCTTTTCCAGACCGTCGAAGGCTCCGCCGCAGATGAACAGGATGTTCGTGGTATCGATCTGCAGGAAGTCCTGGTTCGGGTGCTTGCGGCCGCCCTGCGGGGGCACGCTGGCCATCGTGCCTTCGACCAGTTTCAGCAGCGCCTGCTGCACGCCTTCGCCCGACACGTCACGCGTGATGCTGGGGTTGTCGGCCTTGCGCGAGATCTTGTCGATCTCGTCGATGTAGACGATGCCGCGCTGAGCGCGCTCGACGTCGTAGTTGCAGTTCTGCAGCAGCTTCTGGATGATGTTCTCGACGTCTTCGCCCACGTAGCCCGCTTCAGTGAGCGTGGTGGCATCGGCGATGACGAAGGGCACGTTCAGAAGGCGCGCCAGGGTCTGGGCCAGCAAGGTCTTGCCCGAACCCGTCGGCCCGATCAGCAGGATGTTGCTCTTGGTCAGTTCGACCTCGTCCTTGCCGCCCGCGCCCATGTGCTTGAGGCGCTTGTAGTGGTTGTAGACGGCCACCGACAGCGTGCGCTTGGCGACGTCCTGCCCGATCACGTACTGATCGAGGATGGCCTTGATCTCGGTAGGCACCGGAAGATCGGAACGCGCCGTCTTGGCAGTGCCCGTCTCGGCAGGCACTTCGTCGCGAATGATGTCGTTGCACAGCTCGATGCACTCGTCGCAGATGAAGACCGACGGGCCCGCGATGAGCTTCTTCACCTCGTGCTGGCTCTTGCCGCAAAAGGAGCAGTAGAGAACTTTCTCGCCGGAGGCGCCCTTCTTGTCGGCCATGGATGTACGTGTGCGCGAAGATGCTGTGAAGACTGCCGCGCATCATAGACCAACTGCAGCAGCGGGGCTGCGCCCGAAAAGGCCCCCTTTCCGGACGCAGGCAGGGCATCGACCCGGAGGTCGAGCACATCGAAAGCTTCAGCAGCGAGGCCAGGTCATCCGACCCGGCTTGACCGCCCGATCAAGCGCGGCGGTCGAGCACCTGGTCGATCAAGCCGTACTCCTTGGCCTCGGTCGGCGACATCCACATGTCGCGCTCCATGTCGGCCGCGATGCGCTCCAGCGGCTGGCCAGTACGGTCGGCGTAGATGCGATTGAGCTGTTCACGGGTCTTGATGATCTCGCGCGCCTGGATCTCGATGTCCGTAGCCTGCCCCTGCGCACCGCCCGAGGGCTGGTGGATCATCACGCGGGCATTGGGCAGCGCCGCGCGCTTGCCCTTGGCGCCGGCCATCAGCAGGAACGAGCCCATGCTGGCGGCCATGCCCATGCACAGCGTGGAGACGTCGGGCTTGATGAACTGCATCGTGTCGTAGATCGACAGGCCCGCGCTGACGCTGCCGCCGGGCGAGTTGATGTACAGGAAGATGTCCTTGTCCGGGTTCTCGCTCTCCAGGAACAGCATCTGGGCGACCACCAGATTGGCGGTGCCGTCGTTCACGGGGCCGACCAGGAAGATGATGCGCTCGCGCAGCAGCCGGCTGTAGATGTCATAGGCGCGCTCGCCGCGTCCCGACTGCTCGATGACGATGGGCACCATGCCCAGACCCACGGTATCAGACACGCCAGACACGCTCATCATCATCCCCTTCAGGCAGCAGACATCAACTCTTCGAACGGTAGCACCTTGTCGATCACCTTCGCCTGACCGAGGACGAACGCGGTGACGTTGTTCTCGATCACCACCGCCTCCACCTCGGCCATGCGCTGACGGTCGCCCAGATACCAGCGCACCACGTCGGCCGGCTTCTCGTAGCTCTGGCTGAGCTCTTCGATGTGCGCCTGGAGCTGATCCGGCCTGGCCTGCAGGTTGTGCGTGCGCACCAGCTCGGACACCACCAGACCCAGGCGCACGCGACGCTCGGCCTGGGGACGGAACATGTCCTCGGGAATCGGCGCCGTGTCGGCGTCCTTGACGCCGCGCTGTTTCAGGTCCGCCCGGGCGGCCTGGATCATGCGCTCGAGTTCACCCGCCACCAGGGCGTTGGGCACGTCCAGTTCGGCAGCCTTGCTCAGCGCTTCCATCACCGCCGCCTTGTTGCGCGACTGCACGCGGAACTTCACCTCGCGCTCGAGGTTCTTCTTCACGTCGGCACGCAGGCCTTCGACGGTGGCGTCCGGGATGCCGAGTGCCTTGGCGAAGGCCTCGTCGACCGGCGGGAGAGTCTGCGCCTCGGCCTTCTTCATCGTCACCATGAAGTCGGCTTCCTTGCCTGCCACGTCCTGCCCGTGGTAGTCGGCCGGAAACTGCAGCGGGAAGGTCTTGCTCTGGCCGACCTTCATGCCACGAACGGCCTGGTCGAACTGCTCGAGCATCTGGCCTTCGCCGATGATGAACTGGAAGCCTTCGGCCTTGCCGCCGGCAAAGGGCTCGCCGTCGATCTTGCCTTCGAAGTCGATGGTCACGCGGTCGGTTTCCTGGGCGCCTTCGGCGGCTGGGCGCTGGCCGAAGCTGCGGCGCTGCTTGCGCAGGATGTCGACGGTGCGGTCGATCGCGGCCTCGGTCACCTCGGTGCTGACGCTCTCGACCTCGGCCCCGCTCAGGTCACCGAGCTTGACCTCGGGATAGACCTCGAAGACGGCGTCGAAGACCAGCTGGCCTTCGGGGGCCTCTTCCTTCTGGGTGATGCGCGGTTGCCCGGCCACACGCAGCTTGGCCTCGGTGGCGGCCTGCGAGAAGGCCTGGCCGACGCGGTCGTTGACCACTTCGTACTGCACGGAGTACCCGTAGCGCTGCGCGACCACCGACATCGGCACCTTGCCGGGGCGGAAGCCGTCGGCCTTGACGGTGCGGGACAGCTTGCGCAGGCGGCTGTCGATCTCCTGGTTGATCTCGGTCGCAGCCACGTTCAGCGTGATGCGGCGTTCCAGTTTTTCGAGCGTTTCGACGTTGACGGACATGGTGCTTCTCTGAAGACTGTTGTTGGATCTGGTGCGCGGGGCCGGACTCGAACCGGCACGCCCGTGAAGGCGTCAGGACCTAAACCTGGTGCGTCTACCAATTTCGCCACCCGCGCTGATGCAGGACAGACGGGGCGGACCTTCGGGCCCAGCAGGCCCTCGAAAGTGCGCCCCGACGGGAAATGACGGCCCGAGGAACCGCGTATTCTAGACCGCGCGCCCGCCGTCGCCGCCGCGGATGCGGAACCATGCCGCATACATGGCCGGCAGGGCCAGCAGCGTGAGCACCGTGGCGACCAGCAGGCCGCCCATGATGGCCACCGCCATCGGCCCCCAGAAGACGCTGCGCGACAAGGGGATCATCGCCAGCACGGCCGCTGCTGCCGTCAGCACGATGGGCCGGAAGCGCCGAACGGCGGCCTCCACCACGGCCTCGATCGCATCCACGCCGCGGCGGCGGTCCTGCTCGATCTGGTCGATCAGGATCACCGAGTTGCGCATGATCATGCCCATCAGCGCGATCACCCCCAGCAGCGCGACGAAGCCGAAGGGGCGGTTCAGCAGCAGCAGCGCAGCAGCCACGCCGGCGATGCCCAGTGGTCCGGTCAGGAACACCAGCATGGCGCGGCTGAAGCTCTGCAACTGCAGCATCAGCAGGGTGAAGATGATGAAGAGCATCACCGGCACGCCAGCCGCGATGGAGCCCTGACCCTTGCTCGACTCTTCCACGGCACCGGCCACCTCGATGCGGTAGCCCGGCGGCATGGTGGCGGCGAGCTTCTGCAGCTCCGGCCACACCTGCGCCGTCACCGTGGGTCCCTGAAGGCCCTCGACGACGTCGCCCTGCACCGTCACCGCGAAGTTGCGGCCAGAGCGCCAAAGGACCCCCGGCTCCCACGTGAACGTGGTGGTGGCGATCTGCGACAAGGGGATCGAGCGCCCGCTGGCCGTCGGGATGTAGGCGTTGGCCAGGTCGGTGATGACCCGGCGCTCCTCAGCAGGCTGGCGCAGCACGATGTCCAGGAGCTTGTCGCCTTCACGATACTGGCCGATGGTGCTGCCGCTGAGAATCACCCTGGAGGCCTGGGCGATGGTCTGGCTGGTCAGACCCAGGGCGCGCGCCTTGTCCTGGTCGATCTCCAGGCGCAGCACCTTGATCGACTCGTGCCAGTTGTCGTTGACGCCCCGCATGTTCGGATTGGCCGCCAGGACATCGCGGGCCTTGTCGGCCCACTGGCGCACTTCGCCGGCCTCGATGCCGATGACGCGGAACATCACCGGGTAGGCCACGGGCGGACCGTTGGGCAGCAGCTTGACCCGTGCGCGCACCTCGGGGAACTCCTCGGCCATCAGGCGGGGCAGCTTCAATCGCAGCGCCTCCCGCTCCTTCAGGTCCTTGGGCAGCACGATGCTCTGGCTGGCGTTGGCCTGCGGGAAGATCTGGTCCAGCGGCAGGTAGAAGCGCGGCACGCCGGAACCGACCCAGGTGGTGACCGAGGCCACGCCGGGCTCGGCCATCAGCCGCGCTTCGAATCGCTTGGCGATCTCCTCGCTCTGCTGCAGGGTGGATCCCTCTGGCAGCCACAGGTCCACCAGCAGTTCGGGTCGGCTCGAATCAGGGAAGAACTGCTGCTGGACGCGCCCCATGCCGACGATGCCCAGCGCAAAGGTCAGCACCGTCAGGCCGATGGTGATCCAGCGGTGGTCCACGCACCAGCGCACGACACGCCGGAAGCGCGAATAGAAGGGCGTGTCGAAGAGTTCGTGCGCTTCGCCTCCGTCCGCCCCTGCGCGCGTGCGCAGCAGCAGGGCGCCCAGATAGGGCACGAAGTAGACCGACACCACCCAGGAGATGACCAGCGCAGCGGCCGTCACCGCGAAGATGGCGAAGGTGTACTCGCCGGTCACCGACTGGGCCAGGCCGATGGGCAGGAATCCCGCGGCCGTGATCAGCGTGCCGGTGAGCATGGGCATCGCCGTCGCCTCGTAGGCGAAGGTGGCGGCGCGCATCTTGTCGTAGCCCTCTTCGAGCTTTCTGACCATCATCTCGACGGCGATGATGGCGTCGTCGACCAGCAGGCCCAGCGCGATGATGAGCGAGCCCAGCGATATCTTGTGCAGGCCCACGCCCCAATAGAACATGGTGACGAAGGTGATCGCCAGCACGAGTGGAATCGTGATGCCCACCACCAGCCCGGGCCAGATGTCCACGCGCAGCGGCTTCAGGTGCAGGCCCAGGCTGATGAAGCTGACGGCCAGCACGATGACCACGGCCTCGATGAGCACGGCGACGAACTCGTTGACCGACTTGGCCACGGCGCGCGGCTGGTCCTGCACCTGTTCGAGCTGGATGCCGGCAGGAAGGTCGGCCGCAATCCGGTCGGTCTCGGCACGCAGGGCCTTGCCCAGGGCGATGATGTCGCCGCCCTTGGACATCGACACTCCCAGCGCGATCACCTCCTTGCCCTGGTGGCGCACCTTGGTGGACGGCGGATCCGCATATCCGCGCACGACCCGTGCGATGTCGGACAGGCGCAGGTTGCTGGCCACGCCGGTGGTCGGATTGATCGCGCGGATCGGGAACTGCTGCAGCTGCTCGACCGAGTTGAACTGCCCGCCCACGCGCACCGCCAGGTACTCGGCGCCGGCGTTGAGCTGCCCGGCACCCTCGACGGCGTTCTGCGCACCGATCTGCGCGATGACCTGGCCCATGTCCAGGCCCATCTGCGCCAGGCGCCGCTGCGAGATCTCGACGAAGATCTTCTCGGGCTGCGCGCCGAAGATCTCGACCTTGCCGATGTCGGGCACCTGCAGCAGGCGTTGCCGGATGCGTTCGGCCTGCACGCGCAACTCCTCCCGGCTGAAGCCGTCTGCCGAAAGCGCGAAGATGGAGCCGTAGACATCCCCGAAGTCGTCGTTGAAGACCGGACCGATGACGCCGGCCGGGAGCGTCGACCGCATGTCAGAGATCTTCTTGCGCGCCTGGTACCAGGTGCCCTGCACTTCCTTGGGCGGCGATGAGTCTTCCAGTTCGAGGAAGGTGACGGATTCACCGGGCTTCGTGAAGCTGCGGATCTTGTCGGCGTACGGCACCTCCTGGAGCGCGCGCTCGATCTTGTCGGTGACCTGTTCGGCCATCTGCTGCGCCGACGCGCCGGGCCAGTAGACCTGCACCACCATCGCCCGGAAGGTGAAGGGCGGGTCCTCGTCCTGACCGAGCTGGAAGTACGCGGCGACGCCGAGCACCATCAGGACGATCATCAGGTAGCGCGTGAGCGCGGGGTGTTGCAGTGCCCAGCGCGAAAGGTTGAATCGATCGCCTTGCGATTGCTCAGCGGGGCTGGGGGTCGGGAACGTCTCCATGAGCTCAGCGCCGAGCCGAAGCGGCATCGGCCGCCGCAGCCGCCACGGAAGGCGCACCGAAGAACTTGACCTTCTGCCCTGCACTCAACACGTGCACCCCGGCAACCACCACGTCCTGACCGGGCTTCAGGCCCTCGGTGATGACGACCTCGTTGCCATCGGCGCCGCCCACCGCCACGGGCTGCAGCTTCAAGGTCATCGTCGGGCGGTCGACCACCCAGACGGCGGACTGGTCCTTGACCCGGGTCACGGCTGCCAGGGGCAGGCGGGCGATGCCGGGCAAGGCCGGCAGATCGATCATGACCGTGGCGGTCTGCCCCAGCTGCAACGGAGCCTGGCCCATGGCGGCCCGGGCCAGGTAGGTGCGCGTCGCGGGGTCGGCCGCAGCAGCGATCTCGCGCAGGGTGGCCGGCAACTCCGCAGTCCCTCCCCAGGTCTTGACGCGCAGCGCGCCGGGTTTGCCCTGCAGCAACTTGAGCGAGGCGACCGCCTGCTCGGGCACCGAGAAGACGACGTCGCGCGGGCCGTTCAACGCCAGACGCAACACCGGCGAGCCGGCGCCCACGACACCCCCCACCTCGACCTCCACACCCGTCACGACGCCCGCCCCAGGGGCCAGGAGGGTGGTGTAGGCCGCCTGGTTGCGCTGCACGCCGAATTGGGCGCGCGCCTGCTCGGCCTGCGCCTGAGCGGCCTTCAACGAGGTGCTTCGACGCTCCAGCTCGAGCGAGCTGATGAAGCCCTGGTCGCGCAACTCCTTGTAGCGCCGAAACTCCGCAGAAACCAGTTCGAGCTGGGCTTCTGCGGACGCCAGCGCGGCGCGCGACGATGTTTCGGCCTGACGCAGGTCTTCTGGGTCGAGTCGGGCCAGCACCTGACCGGCTTTCACCGTCATGCCCACTTCAGCCGGTCGGGCGACCAGCTTGCCGCCGACCCGAAAGGCCAGACGCGCCTCGGTGCGGGCACGGATGTCGGCCGCGTATTCGGCCACGCCGCCCGACGCCCCGGACTGCACCGTCATCGTTCTGACGGCCCGCACTGGCTCGGGTTCGGGCGGCGGCTTCGAACAGCCGACGAGCGCCACGGCGAGGGCGCAAAGCCACAACGAACGGGTTTGGAGTTCCATGGCGGGCTTTCAGCCAAGAAAAGGCAAGGGTTCGACCTGAGAGAACACGAACAGATTCATCACTACTGACTGACCGGTCAGTAATATACAAGCGTTTTCCGGGGTGTCAACGCGCCGCCGTGACTCGGAAGGAGCCCAAGGCCGGGAGAGAATCCGCCCGTGGGCGTCGAACACTACGAGAACTTCCCCGTTGCATCGGTGCTTTGCCCGCCGGCCTTGCGTCCGGCGGTGTCCGCCATCTATCACTTCGCCCGCACGGCAGACGACCTGGCCGACGAAGGCGATGCCCCGCCCGAACAGCGCCTGGCGGATCTCGGGGCCTTTCGCTCCGACTTGACCTGCGTCTACCAGGGGGCCGAACCGTCAGCGCGCTGGCGCCCCGTGTTCCTGGGCATTGCCGCCAGCCGCCGCACGCACGCCCTGCCCCAGCCGCTGTTGATGGCCCTGTTGGATGCCTTCGAGCAGGACGTGCGCAACCCTCCGTACGACAGCCGAGAGCAATTGCTCGACTACTGCGCCCGTTCGGCCAACCCGATCGGGCGGCTGCTGATGCATCTCTACGGCATCGCCGACGGCCGCTCACTGCAGCAATCGGACGCCATCTGTTCGGCGCTGCAGCTCATCAACTTCTGGCAGGACCTCAGCGTGGACCTGCCTCGGGGCCGCATCTACCTGCCGCAGCAGAACCTGCGGCAGCACCGCCTGGACGTCGCCAGTCTGCTTGCCGACCCGCAGGGCCTTGCCGCACGGGCCTTGGTGCGGTCGCTGTGCGAATGGGCCCGCCTGCTCATGCACCAGGGCTCGCCGCTGGCGTTGCGCGTGCCAGGGCGCGCCGGCTGGGAGCTCCGGCTGGTCGTGCAGGGCGGCCTGCGCGTTCTGGAGAAAATCGAAGCCATGGACTTCATCAGCGCCAGCAGGCGACCCAAGCTCTCGGCCATCGACGTGCCCTTGCTGCTTTGGCGTGCCGCTTGCATGCCGGCCTTGCAGAAGGTGCCGACTTGACGCCGCAACAGTACGTGCAGGAGCGTGCAGCTGCAAGCGGCTCGTCCTTCTACTACGCCTTCATGTTCCTGCCGCCGCCGCGACGCGCCGCCATCACGGCCTTCTACGCCTTCTGCCGCGAGGTGGACGACGTCGTCGACGAGATGCAGGACCCATCGGTGGCGGCCACCAAGCTGCAGTGGTGGCGCGGTGAAGTGGCCGCCGCCTACGCCGGGAACCCGACGCACCCCGTGACCCAGGCGCTGATGCCGCTGGCGTCCGATTACGACATCCGGGCCGACCACCTGCTGGCCGTCATCGAAGGTTGCCAGATCGACCTGCAGCAGACCCGCTTCCTCGACTTCGCCGGACTGCAGCGCTACTGCCACCTCGTGGCAGGCATCGTGGGCGAGGTGGCCAGCAGCATCTTCGGCCGCACACAGCCGCAGACCATCGCATACGCGCACAAGCTGGGGCTGGCGATGCAGCTCACCAACATCATCCGCGACGTGGGCGACGACGCCAGGCGCGGGCGCATCTACCTGCCGGTGTCGGAACTGCAGCAGTTCGACGTCAAGGCCGGCGAACTGCTGATGCGCAAGGCGCCGTGGGGCTATGGCGAGCGCTTCGACGCGCTGATGCGCTTCCAGGCGGCGCGCGCGCACGCAACCTATGACGAGGCCCTGGCACTGCTGCCGGAGACCGATCGCCTGGCGCAGAAGCCCGGACTGATGATGGCCAACATCTATCGCACGCTGCTGCGCGAGATCGAGTCGCAGAAGTTCCAGGTGCTGCACCAACGCACCTCGCTGACGCCTCTGCGCAAGCTCTGGATCGCGGCGCGCACCCACCTTCGCGGGCATTGACCGCCGTGCACTCGGAACGCCGGATCGCGGTCGTCGGCGGCGGCTGGGCGGGACTCTCGGCGGCCGTGCACGCCGTGCAGGCCGGCGCAACGGTCAGCCTCTACGAGATGGCACCGCAACTCGGCGGTCGCGCGCGCAGCACGGCGCAGGACTCGCGCTGGCTCGACAACGGGCAGCACATCCTGATTGGCGCCTACCGTGAGACCCTGGCACTGATGAGCACCGTGGGCGTCGACGTCCCGCAGGCCTTGTACAGAGTGCCGCTCGTGCTGGCCTACCCGGACGGCCGCGAACTGGCGCTGCCGCCCGGCCCCCCGATGCCGGCCTTTCTGCGCGGCGTGGCATCCTGCAGAGGGTGGCGCTGGAGCGAGCGACTGTCGCTGCTGGCCCATGCGGGCCGCTGGATGGTCAGCGGCTTCCGCTGCGACGCCAGCATGAACGTCGCCACGCTCTGTGCCGGCCTGCCGCGGCCCGTGCGCGAGATGCTGATCGATCCGCTGTGCGTGGCCGCACTCAACACGCCTGCGCACGAAGCCAGTGCCCAGGTGTTCCTTCGCGTGTTGAAGGACGCCTTGTTCAGCGGCCCGGGCAGCGCCGACCTGCTGCTGCCGCGGCGTCCGCTGGACGCCCTGCTGCCGGGCCCGGCTGCGGACTGGCTCGCCAGGCACGGCGCGGTCGTCCATCTGCGCAGCCGCGTGCAGACCCTGGAGCGCGACGGCAGCACATGGCGCGTGGGTGCCGATCGTTTCGATGGCGTCGTGCTCGCCTGTCCGGCGCTCGAGGCGGCCCGGCTGGTGAAGCCGATCGCCCCCGAGTGGGCGGCCCTTGCGGCAACACTGCGCTTCGAGCCCATCGTCACCGTCTTCGTACGTTCCGAGGGCGCACGGCTGCGTGCACCGATGATGGCGCTGGTTGAGAGTGCCTCCCATCCAGCGCAGTTCGTGTTCGACCATGGCGCCCTGGGCGGCGAAGCGGGGCTCTTCGTCTGCGTCGTGAGCGGCGCAGCGCGATGGGTGGAGCTCGGTCTGGAGGCCTGCGCGCAGGCCACACTGGAGCAACTCGGCGCTGCCTTCCCAACGGGCACCTGGCCGCAACCCCCTCGGCTCGTCACCGTGGTGGCGGAAAAGCGCGCGACCTTTCGCTGCACGCCGGGCCTGACTCGCCCCGCGGGACGGATCGCGACGGGCCTGGTGGCGGCAGCCGACTACGTCGACGGGCCCTACCCCGCCACGCTCGAAGGCGCCGTGCGTTCGGGCACTGCGGCCGTGCGCGACCTGCTGGCTGGCTGAGCGCCTTTGCGTCGCGCGGCGACGCTCGAGGGCGCGCAACAATGCCGCTATGCAAGCAACACTTCCGCGATGCAAAATGCCGATGTCACCTCCTGCGATGTCACCTCCCGCCCAGCCATCATGACCGGCAAGCCACCCCAGTCGCCCACCATCCAGGTGCTGGAGCGCATGTTCTCGCTGCTCGACACCTTGGCTTCGCAATCGGAACCGATGACGCTGAAGGCCATCAGCGACACCACCGGCCTGCATCCGTCCACGGCCCATCGCATCCTGAGCGATCTGACCATCGGTCGCTATGTCGATCGACCGCACGCCGGCAGCTATCGCCTCGGCATGCGCTTGCTCGAACTGGGCAACCTGGTGAAGGCCCGCCTGGACGTGCGCGAGGCGGCACTCGGCCCCATGCGCGAACTGCACAAGCTGACGCACCAGGCCATCAACCTGTCGATGCGCCAGGGCGACGAGATCGTCTACGTGGAGCGGACCTACAGCGAACGATCGGGCATGCAGGTGGTGCGTGCCATCGGCGGCCGCGCGCCGCTGCACCTCACTTCGGTGGGCAAGCTGTTCCTGGCGCACGACGACCTGCAACGCGTAAGGGCCTATGCGACGCGTACCGGCCTGACCGGGCACACACGCAACAGCATCACCGACATCGGGCGGCTGGAGCGGGAACTGGCCAACGTGCGAGCCCTCGGCTACGCGCGCGACGACGAAGAACTGGAACTGGGCGTTCGCTGCATGGCCGCCGGCATCTTCGATGACCAGGCCAAGCTGCTGGCGGGGCTGTCGGTGTCGGCACCGGCGGACCGGCTGGAGGAGTCGTGGCTCGAAAAGGTCAGGCAGACCGCCAGCGAGATCTCTGCAGCGCTCGGCCATCGGGGCTGAGGCCCCGGGCTCCAGGTCACCAGTCCGGCGGATCCGGGTGCCGCGTCAGCGTATGACCTTGTCGGCCGTCTTGGCCGTCAGACCCGATTCGGTCAACCAGTGGCGAAGCCTCTCGGCGTCGCCCAGACGCGAATAGCGGCCCGCGGAGTCGAGCAGCACCATGATGAACTGCCGACCGGCCAGACTGGCCTGCATCACCAGGCAACGCCCCGCCTCGGAGATGTAGCCGGTCTTCTGCAGACCGATCTCCCACAAGGGGTTGCGCACCAGGCCGTTGGTGGTCTGGAACTGGACCTGCCGGTTGCCGACCGCCACCTGCGCTTCCTGGGAGGTCGACAGTTCGCGGATCATCGGGTGCTGCATGGCGGCACGCACCAGCACGCTCAGGTCGCGTGCACTCGACTGGTTCTGGCTGGACAAGCCGGTGGGCTCGACGAAGCGGGTATCGCCCATGCCCAGATCGGCAGCCTTCCGGTTCATCGCCGCGACAAAGGCATCCAGCCCGCCCGGGTAGTGGCTTCCGAGCGTATGCGCCGACCGGTTCTCTGAAGCCATCAAGGCCAGATGCAGCAGTTCACCCCGCGTGAGCTGGGTGCCGATGGCCAAGCGGGAACGGCTCGACTTGCCGGGCTCCAGCCCGCCGATCGGCTCGACCGGCAGCAACTCGTCCATCGGCAGGTCGGCTTCCGCCACGACCACGGCGGTCATCAACTTGGTGATGGAAGCAATGGGCAGCACGGCCCCGGAGTTCTTGCTGAACACCACCTGGTTGGTGTCCTGGTCGATCACCAGGGCCACGCTCGACTTCAAGTCCAGGGGATCGGCCGTGTCGTGCAGGCCGATGGTCTGACCCATGGAAAGGCGGGGCGGCGCGACTCGCACGGCCTTCACCGCCGACTTTCGCGACGAGGCGCGGAGCGCTCGCGTCGGCGTGCGCGCCACTGGCTTGCGCGCGCTGGGTTTGCTTGCCGTGGCCTTGTTGCTCGGCTTGGCCTTGGCGGCTGCCGAACTGGGTTTGGAGGCGGACTTCTTTGCCGGAGATTTCGAGGCCAGCGTCGGGGACGCTGCCAGGACCGACATCGACAGGGCGATCACCACGAATCGACAGACGGACCAGAACTTCGTTGGCGTGTACGGCATCGGTAGTCGCCCTGAAGAGGAATCAAGGTCGAAGAATACCGCAAGAAAGAGGCCGGGGAGTCAACGAATTCAGTAGCTTGCACGCCTTTTTTCAAGTCACTGATTCAGATTGAGGCATGCCCGTCGGGGAAGACCCGCAGCGAGTTGCATGACCTGCCCACACCCGGCCCGGCGACGGCAAGCTGCCGCGCGCGGACCCGATGGCGACCTCAGCCCTGTGCGGCCACGCGGTCTGCGTTGCTGTGCAGCTTGTTGAGCGCAGACAGGTAGGCCTTGGCGGAGGCCACGACGATGTCGGGATCGGATCCGACACCGTTGACGACCCGTCCGCCAAGCTGCAGACGCACCGTCACCTCGCCCTGCGACTCGGTGCTGCCCGAGGTGATGGCATTGACCGAATAGAGCATCAGTTCGGCACCGCTCTTCACCTTCGACTCGATGGCCTTCAGGCTGGCATCGACCGGGCCGTTGCCCTGGCTCTCGACGCAGTGCTCCTGCTCGCCCACCGCGAAAGTCACCGACGCCTGCGGCCGCTCGCCCGTCTCGGAGTGCTGGGACAAGGCTAGAAGACGGTAGTGCTCCTGCTCGCTGGTCACGCTTTCGTCGCCGACGAGGGCGATGATGTCCTCGTCGAAGATCTCGCTCTTGCGGTCGGCCAGGTCCTTGAAGCGGGCGAAGGCGTTGTTGACCTCGGCCTCCGACTCCAGCTGGATGCCCAGCTCCTGCAGCCGCTGCTTGAAGGCATTGCGACCCGACAGCTTGCCCAGCACGATCTTGTTGGCGGCCCAGCCCACGTCCTCGGCGCGCATGATCTCGTAGGTGTCGCGCGCCTTCAGCACGCCGTCCTGGTGGATGCCCGATGCGTGAGCGAAGGCATTGGCGCCGACGACGGCCTTGTTGGGTTGCACCACGAACCCGGTGGTCTGGCTGACCATGCGCGAGGCCGGCACGATCTGGGTCGTATCGATGCCCACCTGCAGGCCGAAATAGTCGCGGCGCGTGCGCAAGGCCATCACCACCTCTTCCAGCGAACAGTTGCCGGCGCGTTCGCCCAGGCCGTTGATGGTGCACTCGACCTGACGCGCGCCGCCGATCTTCACGCCCGCCAGCGAGTTGGCCACCGCCATGCCCAGGTCGTTGTGGCAATGCACCGACCACACCGCCTTGTCGGAGTTCGGGATGCGCTCGCGCAGCGAACGGATGAACTCGCCGTACAGCTCGGGCACGGCATAGCCCACCGTGTCGGGGATGTTCAGCGTGGTGGCGCCTTCGTCGATGCAGGCTTCGAGCACACGGCACAGGAAGTCGGGATCGGACCGGTAGCCGTCCTCCGGAGAGAACTCGATGTCGGCGCACAGATTGCGTGCGAAGCGCACGGCCAGTCGCGCCTGCTCGAACACCTGGTCCGGCGTCATGCGCAACTTTTTCTCCATGTGCAGTTCGCTGGTCGCGATGAAGGTATGGATGCGCGAGCGAGCCGCTCCCTTCAGTGCCTCTGCAGCGCGCGCGATGTCGCGGTCGTTGGCGCGCGCGAGCGAGCACACGGTGGAATCCTTGATGACGTCGGCGATGGCCTTCACGGCAGCGAAGTCGCCGTTGGAAGACGCCGCGAAGCCGGCTTCGATCACGTCCACCTTCAAGCGCTCGAGCTGGCGGGCGATGCGCAGCTTCTCGTCGCGCGTCA
The DNA here is from genome assembly GCA_022843905.1 of Rubrivivax sp. GTDB lineage: Bacteria > Pseudomonadota > Gammaproteobacteria > Burkholderiales > Burkholderiaceae_C > Rubrivivax. The sequence goes on along the minus strand of JALHMT010000019.1, from coordinate 75,363 downwards.
TCGAGGCGCCCGGCGATTGCTCGCCATCGCGCAAGGTGGTGTCGAAAATGATCAGCTTGTCTGACATGGGTCTTCTCCCTGGGGTTTGCACGCAGCCCGGTTGCCAGATTCGGAAAAGCAAACGGCCCGCTGCGTTGCGCTGGCGGGCCGTCGTTCCGGGTGTGCGAATGCGTGGACGATCAGCGCGCCTGTAGCACTCCTAGAAGCAGCAGCGAGATGGGGGCGGTCGTCTTCATTACCGCATCAATGTAGCACAGGACGCGGCGGGGTGCTCATCGGTGCAACCCGATCTCGTCGGGGTCGTCGGTCGAAGTGGCGATCACGCTGACCGGCTTGCCCTTCATCTTGCGGTAGGCGTAGACGCCGTATCCCGACAGTCCGTAGATGCAGAACAGCGCGAACAGGACACGGGGCGGATCGAGCGCGACGAACGCGATGCCCAGCGCGATGGCCACCACCACGACGAAGGGCACGGTGCGCCGGCTGCTGAACACCTTGAAGCTGTAGAACGGCGCATTGGTGACCATCGACAGGCCTGCATACAGCGTGACACCGAAGGCCGACCAGGCCGCCCAGTCGACCTTCGTCACGCCCTTGATGCCGGCATCGTCGACGACCCAGATCAGCCCCATCACCAGGGCCGCTGCCGCCGGGCTCGGCAAACCCTGGAAGAAGCGCTTGTCGACGACCCCGATGTTGACGTTGAAGCGCGCCAGGCGCAGCGCAGCCCCGGCGATGTAGACGAAGGCCGGGATCCAGCCCAGCTTGCCCATGTCCTGCAGGGCCCACTGGTAGACGATCAGGGCCGGCGCCGCACCGAAGCTCACCATGTCGGCCAGGCTGTCCATCTGCTCGCCGAACGCGCTCTGCGTATTGGTCATGCGCGCGACGCGGCCATCCAGGCTGTCGAGCACGGCCGCCGCGAAGATCGCGATGCAGGCGGTCTCGAAGCGACCGTTCATCGCCATCACGATGGCGTAGAAGCTGGCAAACAGCGCACACAGCGTGATGGCATTGGGCAAGGCGTAGATGCCCTTGCGGCGCGGACGGGGCGGCGCCGCAACGTCGTCAGGGTCTAGGTCGGGCGCGTCGTTCATCGTCAAGGAGGATAGCGCAATGAAAAGGGCCGCCCGAGGGCGGCCCCAGAGGCAGCACAAAAGACTCAGTTGCGGCTCTTGTCGACCAGCTTGTTGGCCTTGATCCAAGGCATCATGGCGCGCAGCTTCTCGCCCACGACCTCGATGCTGTGCTCGCTGGTCAGGCGGCGGCGGGACATCAGCGTCGGAGCACCGGCGCGGTTCTCCAGGATGAAGCTCTTGGCGTACTCGCCGGTCTGGATGTCCTTGAGCACCTGCTTCATGATCTTCTTGGTCTCGTCGTTCACGATGCGCGGGCCCGTGACGTACTCACCGTACTCGGCGTTGTTGGAGATCGAGTAGTTCATGTTGGCGATGCCGCCCTCGTAGATGAGGTCGACGATCAGCTTGAGCTCGTGCAGGCACTCGAAGTAGGCCATCTCGGGCGCGTAGCCGGCCTCGACCAGCGTCTCGTAGCCCGCCTTGATCAGTTCGACGGTGCCGCCGCACAGCACGGCCTGTTCGCCGAACAGGTCGGTCTCGGTCTCTTCGCGGAAGTTGGTCTCGATGATGCCGGCCTTGCCACCGCCGTTGGCCGCGGCGTAGCTCAGTGCAAGGTCGCGCGCCTTGCCCGACTTGTCGGCATGCACGGCGATCAGGTGCGGCACGCCGCCACCCTGGCTGTAGGTGTTGCGCACCGTGTGGCCGGGGGCCTTGGGGGCGACCATCCAGACGTCGAGGTCCTCGCGCGGCACGACCTGGCCGTAGTGCACGTTGAAACCGTGCGCGAAGGCCAGCGATGCGCCTGAGCGGATATGCGGTTCGATGTCGTTCTTGTAGACGGCACCGATCTGCTCGTCAGGCAGCAGGATCATCACGACGTCGGCGCTCTTGACCGCTTCGCCGACCTCGGCCACCTTCAGTCCGGCCTTCTCGACCTTGCTCCAGGACGCGCCACCGCGACGCAGGCCGACGGTGACCTTCACGCCGCTGTCGTTGAGGTTCTGCGCGTGCGCATGGCCTTGCGAGCCGTAGCCCACGATGGTGACGTTCTTGCCCTTGATCAGGCTCAGGTCGGCGTCCTTGTCGTAATAAACCTTCATGCTCTTCTCCAGTAAAGATGATTCTCGGGGGGATCCGCGCGGGCTCAGACCCTCAGGATGCGCTCGCCGCGGCCGATGCCGCTCGTGCCCGTGCGCACGGTCTCCAGGATGGCCGCACGGTCGATGGCCAGCAGGAACGCGTCGAGCTTGGCGGCATCGCCGGTCAACTCGATCGTGTAGCTCTTTTCGGTGACGTCGATGATGCGGCCGCGGAAGATGTCGGCCATGCGCGTCATCTCGTCCCGCTCCTTGCCCACTGCGCGCACCTTCACCAGCATCAGTTCGCGCTCGGTGTAGCTGCCTTCGGTGAGATCGACGACCTTGACCACCTCGATCAGGCGGTTCAGGTGCTTGGTGATCTGCTCGATCACTTCATCGGAGCCGGTGGTGACGATCGTCATGCGCGACAGGGAGGGATCCTCCGTCGGCGCGACCGTCAGGCTCTCGATGTTGTAGCCGCGCGCAGAAAAAAGGGCCACCACGCGGGAAAGGGCGCCGGGCTCGTTCTCGAGCAGCACGGCAATGATGTGTTTCATGTTCGGTCTTTCAGCGGCGCGCTCTTCAGGACGGCGGCGGTAACCGCCGGCCCTTGGCCACGCCACGTCGACAATCAGTTCAAGGGGCTCCCGTGATCGGTCCGGCTGCAGGTCGACCCGGGCGCGGTGACGCCCTGCCGGCTGCCGCCTTGTTCAATCACAGGTCTTCGGATCCCAGCAGCATCTCGCTGATGCCCTTGCCGGCCTGCACCATGGGCCAGACGTTTTCGGTCGGGTCGGTGCGCACATCGAGGAACACCGTGCGGTCCTTCAGGCGGATGGCCTCGCGCAGAGCGCCTTCCACGTCACCCGGCTTCTCGACCAGCAGACCGACGTGGCCGTACGCCTCGGCCAGCTTCACGAAGTCGGGCAGCGCGTCCATGTAGCTGTGCGAGTAGCGGCCGCCGTAGTCCAGTTGTTGCCACTGCCGCACCATCCCAAGATAGCGGTTGTTCAGCGACACGATCTTCACCGGCGTCTTGTACTGCAGGCAGGTGGACAGCTCCTGGATGCACATCTGGATCGAGCCTTCGCCCGTGATGCAGAAGACGTCGGCATCCGGCTTGGCGAGCTTGATGCCCATCGCGTAAGGCAGGCCCACGCCCATGGTGCCCAGGCCGCCCGAATTGATCCAGCGGCGAGGCTCTTCGAAGCGGTAGTACTGTGCCGCCCACATCTGGTGCTGACCGACGTCGGAGGTGATGTAGGTGTCGCGGTCCTTGGTGAGCTGCCAGAGCTTGTCGACCACCATCTGCGGCTTGATGACGTCACTGCTGCCCTTGTAGGCCAGGCAATCGCGCTTGCGCCACTCGTTGATCTGGCTCCACCAGGCGTTCAGTGCACCGGCGTCGGGACGCGCCTGGGCTTCCTTGATCTGCGAGATCAGTTCGACCAGCACTTCCTTCACGTCACCCACGATGGGGATGTCGACCTTCACGCGCTTGGAAATCGACGACGGGTCGATGTCGACGTGGATGATCTTGCGCTCGACCGACGCGAAGTGCTTGGGGTTGCCGATCACGCGGTCGTCGAAACGCGCACCCACGGCCAGCAGGACGTCGCAGTTCTGCATCGTCATGTTGGCTTCGTAGGTCCCATGCATGCCCAGCATGCCCAGGAACTTGGGGTCGCTGGAGGCGATGGCGCCCAGGCCCATCAGCGTGTTGGTGCAGGGGAAGCCGAGCAGGTCGGTGAGTTGCCTCAGTTCCGCCGAGGCGTTGCCCAGGATGACGCCGCCACCGGTGTAGATGTAGGGCCGCCTGGCCGAGAGCAACAGTTGCACGGCCTTGCGGATCTGTCCGCCATGGCCCTTGCGCACCGGGTTGTAGGAGCGCATCTCCACCGATTCCGGATAGTGGAATGGTGCCGTCTTCAGCGACACGTCCTTGGGCACATCGACCACCACCGGGCCGGGACGGCCGGTGCGGGCGATGTGGAAGGCCTTCTTCATGGTGAGCGCCAGGTCGCGCACGTCCTTCACCAGGAAATTGTGCTTGACGATGGGACGCGTGATGCCGACGGTGTCGCACTCCTGAAAGGCGTCCAGACCGATCGCCGGCGTCGGCACCTGTCCGGTGATGATCACCATCGGGATCGAGTCCATGTAGGCCGTCGCGATGCCGGTGACCGCATTGGTCACACCGGGCCCGGAGGTCACCAGTGCGACACCGACCTCGCCGGTGGCGCGGGCGTAGCCGTCGGCTGCGTGTACCGCCGCCTGCTCGTGCCTGACCAGCACATGCTCGATCGACTCCTGCTTGTACAGGGCGTCATAAATGTAGAGAACGGCCCCGCCGGGGTAGCCCCAGAGGTACTTGACCCCTTCGGCCTGCAGGCATCGGACCAGGATCTCCGAACCATTGGGCTCGGCGTCGGGATTTTGCGGCTGTGCCAGGGCGGCACGCTTGACTTCCGCGGCAGACATGTCCATTTTCGAACCTTTGTGAATTTCTCTGACGAAAAACCATCGGTGCACCTCTCCGCGCCCTCGTGAGGCGGGTGTGGTGCCTGCGCGGCCAAGGAGGCGCCATTCCTGTTGAACGGCCTGTCCGAGACCCAAAAAACGTTGTGCGAAGCAGCATTATGGCATCGCGTGGCGCGGCTTCCGGCGCGACGCCCGGTGACACGGCAGCTTGAACGTGCAATGACATAATCGGCCGGCCCGTTCCGGGCGAGCCTGGCGCCAGATCCACTTGGCCTCCGACAAAGAACTATCAGACTTCCTCAAGAGTGTCGAAAAGAGAGCTTTCAAGCGCACCTTCTATGCGGTGCGCGACGAGGACGCAGCGCTCGACATCGTCCAGGACACGATGATCCGCCTGGCCGAAAAGTACGCAGATCGGCCGGCGGCAGAGTTCCCGATGCTCTTCCAGCGCATCATGTCCAACGCGACGATGGACTGGTTCCGCAGGCAGAAGGTGCGCAATGCCGTCATGCAGAACATGTCGGAGTTCGATTCGGGCAGCGATGATGGGGATTTCGACCTTCTCGAGACCCTGCAGACGGTCGAAGGATCGCTGGGGGCGGAAAGTGCAGCCGATGCTGTGTCTCGGGCGCAGATCCTGCTTGTGATCGAAAGCGCGGTGGCCGATCTGCCCGACCGTCAACGGGAAGCCTTTCTGCTGCGTTACTGGGAGGAATTCGACGTGGCCGAAACGGCAGTGGTGATGGGGTGTTCCGAGGGAAGCGTGAAGACGCATTGCTCGCGGGCGGTTCAGGCGCTGTCCAAGGCCCTTCGATCCAAGGGATTGACATCATCATGAGTTCGCGACCGAATGACCTCGACCGCACTGCCCTGCAGGGTCGGCTGGGCACGCGGCTGGCAGCCGCCCTGGGTGAACAGGCCGCTGCCGTTCCTCACGACATCACCGAGCGCCTGCGGGTCGGCCGAGAGCAGGCAATTGCACGCGCCCGGGCGGCGGCCTCACGGCCCGCAACGGCCGCAGGACGAGCGGCTTCATGGGCTTCGGTTGGTGCTGGGGCCGGCGGGTCGGCGCTCTCTGCACCGTCAGGCCCGGAGTCGGGATGGAGTTGGCGCATCGCCTCGGTATTCCCCTTGCTGATGCTGCTCCTGGGGCTGCAGTTCATCGAGCACGTCACCCAGCGGGAGCAGATCCTGGCGGCCGCCGACATCGACGCCGTGTTGCTGGCTGACGATCTGCCTCCCGATGCTTACGCCGATCCCGGATTCGCCGAGTTCCTCCGGTCACCGCCTCCGCCGTGATGAACGTGGGCTCGAGATTGATGATCGCAGCGCTGCCGTCGAGGTGGCGCTCGGCCGTGTTGCTGGCCGCCGTCGCGCTGGCGGGCACCGCCCGGGCTCAAGCGCCGTTCACGACGGTGAACAATGCCGCGGCGTCTGCACCGGCCGCTCTGATCGTCCCCGTAGCGGACAACCTGGACTGGAAGGCCCTCAGTCCGGCGCAGAGGGCCACACTGTCACCGCTGCAGCGTGAATGGCCGGCGATCGACCCCAACCGGCGCGCCAAGTGGCTTGAGATCGCCAATCGATTCCCGACCCTGGCGCCGGCGGAACAGCAGCGCATCCGAGCCCGCATGGCCGAGTGGGCCAGCCTCACACCTGCAGAACGCGGCCTGGCCAGGCAACAGTTTCAGGACACGCGCCAGTTTTCCGATCGCCAGTCGCAGTGGGATGCCTACCAGGCCTTGCCCGAGCAGACGCGCAAGGAATTGGCCCAACGCTCGCGACCGGCGCCCGCGCGCGGTCAGGCGGGCGAGGCGAAGGCCCAGGTGGCCGCGCCGAACGCGGTGGCCAGGCGAACGGACACGGCCGCCGGAAAGCCGCCACCGCCCAAGACCGTGGCGCCGATGGTCGTACAGGCCAAACCCGGTGCCACGACGATGCTGCTGACGCAGCGGGCCGCCCCGCCTTTGCACCAGCAACCCGGCCTGCCCAAGATCGCGGCCACACCCGGCTTCGTCGATCCGTCGACCTTGTTGCCCAACCGGGGCCCCCAAGGCGCCGCCGTGCGCTCGGCCCCGCCGTCGCGCTCTGCCTCGCAACCGTGACCCGGACCGTCCCTTCGACGGAGGCGTCGCAACCCTCGCCCGCCCAGGCGGCGATCGCGCCTGCGCTGCTGCGCCGCCTGGCTTGCCTGGTCTACGAAGGCGTGCTGCTGTTCGGCATCGTGATGGCTGCCGGACTGGTCTACAGCGTCGTGACGGGCCAGCGTCATGCCCTGCACGGCATGCACGGCATGCAGATCTGGATCTTCGTCGTTCTGGGCGTCTACTTCATCGGCTTCTGGACACGGCGCGGCCAGACCCTTCCGATGCAGACCTGGCAGATTCGCCTGGTCAATGCCAGCGACGGCGAGTTGCCCTCGCTGGCACGCGCCACGCTGCGCTACGTGCTCGCATGGGTCTGGTTTCTGCCCGCCCTGGCCATCGTCCAGCTAGCCGGGCTGAAGAGCATGGGCGCCCTGTCGGGCGTGCTGCTCCTCGGAATGCTGACCTACGCAGCCTTGTCGCGGCTGCATCCGCAGCGGCAGTTCTGGCACGATGCGATCTGCGGCACGCGGCTGATCGATCTTCGCAACAGCGGCTTCGCGGGCCCGGCTGCTCCCCGACACCGCAGTTGACGGCCTGCAAGCAAACCGCCCCACATGAAACTTGCCGTCGCCAGCGCCTGCGTCTACTGTGGCTCACGACCCGGCGCGCGGCCGGAGTACACCGCCGCGGCACGCGCAGTGGGCCGGGCGATCGGCCGCCGCGGATGGCGCCTGGTGTACGGGGGCGGCAAGGTCGGGCTGATGGGCGAAGTGGCCGATGCCGCGCTGGCGCACGGCGGCAGTGTCGTGGGCGTGATCCCCGAATCGCTGATGCGGCGCGAGGTCGGCCATCCCGGCCTGACGGAGCTGCATGTGGTGCCCAACATGCATCAGCGCAAGCAGATGATGGCCGAGCGGTCCGACCTGTTCATCGCCCTGCCTGGCGGCATCGGCACGCTGGAAGAACTGTTCGAGGTGTGGACCTGGCGTCAGTTGGGATACCACGACCAGCCCATCGGCCTGCTCAACGTGGCGGGCTACTACGACAGCCTGCTGGCCTTCATGCGGCACAGTGTGGCGGAAGGCTTCCTGGCGCCGCAGCAACTCGATGGCATCGTCGTCGACGACGATGCGGAGAGACTCGTCGCACACCTGGCCTCGCAAACGGTCGGATCACGACCCGACGACTTCGAAAAGATCTGATCGCACCGGACCGGTGCAGTGCCCCCCGCCAGGTGCGCCCCGCGACTCAGATCGCTGCCTGGTCGGTCTCACCGGTGCGGATGCGCACCACTTGCTCGACTGAGGTGACGAAAATCTTGCCGTCGCCGATCTTGCCGGTCTTGGCCGCCTTCACGATGGCATCGATGCAGCGTTCGACGTCGCCGTCGTTGATCACCACTTCGACCTTCACCTTGGGCAGGAAGTCGACAACGTACTCGGCGCCTCGGTAGAGCTCCGTGTGGCCCTTCTGGCGACCGAATCCCTTCACTTCGGTGACGGTCAGACCCGACACGCCCATGTCACCCAACGCTTCGCGGACTTCCTCGAGCTTGAAGGGCTTGATGATGGCGGTGATCTGTTTCATGCGGGCTCCGGTGTCTTCACCCGGATTTAAGCACGGAACTTCGAGGTGATGGGATAGCGCCAGTCCCTTCCGAAGGCCCGATGGGTGATGCGGATTCCGACCGGCGCCTGCCGTCGCTTGTATTCGTTGAGCTTGATCAGCCTCGTGACACGTTCGACGTCGGCGCGGGCATAGCCGGCCTGGATGATCTGCTCGACGCCCTGGTCATCTTCCATGTAGCGCGACAGGATGGCATCCAGCACCTCATACGGTGGCAGGCTGTCCTGGTCTGTCTGGTCGGGCCGCAGTTCGGCCGACGGCGGACGCGTGATGATCCGCTCGGGGATGACCGGGCCGCGCGTGCCGTCGGCGCGCAGCGTCGGCTGCTCGTTCTTCCAGGCCGCCAGGCGGTACACCAGCGTCTTGGCCACGTCCTTGATGACTGCGAAACCGCCCGCCATGTCGCCGTAGAGCGTGCAGTAGCCGGTGGCCATCTCGCTCTTGTTGCCGGTGGTCAGCACGATGGAGCCGGTCTTGTTCGACAAGGCCATCAGCAGCGTGCCGCGCGCGCGCGCCTGCAGGTTCTCTTCGGTGGCATCCTCAGGGAGCCCGTCGAACTGCGAGGCCAGCGACTGGCGGAAGGCGTCGAAGATGGGCGCGATGGGAATCTCGTCGTAACGCACGCCCAGCCGCCCGGCCATGTCGCGCGCGTCGACCCAGGAGATCTCGGCGGTATAGGGTGACGGCATCATCACGGTGCGGACGCGGTCGGGGCCGAGTGCGTCGACGGCCACGGCCAGCACGAGGGCCGAATCGATGCCGCCCGACAAGCCGATGATGGCGCCGGGAAATCCGTTCTTGCCCAGGTAGTCGCGAACGCCGACGACCAGCGCCTGCCACACCTGGGACTCCAGGGACGGCACCGGTTCGATGCGGCCCGACGGACGACGCCGGGCATCGAGATCGACGAGCAGCAGATCCGACTCGAAACTCAGCGCACGCGCCGCCACGGCGCCCGCAGCATCGAGGACGAACGATGCCCCGTCGAACACGACCTCGTCCTGCCCGCCGACGAGGTGCGAGTACACCAGGGGCAATCCCACGGCGCGCGCCCGATCGGCCATGCGGGCTTCGCGTTCGCCGGCCTTGTCGACGTGGAAAGGCGAGGCATTGACGACGAGCAGCACCTCGGCGCCGGCGTCCTTCGACAGGCGTGCCGGCTCCTCGAACCAGGCGTCCTCGCAGATCAGGACGCCGAAGCGGGTGCCGTCGCAATCGAAGACCAGGGCGCCGTGCGCGCCGTCGCGGCCCGAGACGAAGTAGCGGCGTTCGTCGAACACCTGGTAGTTGGGCAACTCACGCTTGCAGTAGGTGCCCAGCACGCGGCCGGCCGCCAGCACCGAGGCCGCGTTGTAGCGGCTCTGCAGGGTGATGGACTTGGACCTAACATCTGCCGACGTGCCGCCGTGGTGCGGATGGCCCACCACGACATGCAGACCGACACAATCCGCCAGTGCCGCCGCCAGCGCCTGCAGGCTGTCATCGCAGGCTTGCAGGAAAGCCGGCCGCAGCAGCAGGTCTTCGGGCGGGTAACCCGTGAGCGAGAGTTCGGGCGCCACGACGAGCCGCGCCCCGGCAGACCAGGCCTGGCGGGCCATGGCCTCGATCAGTCTGGCGTTCCCGGGCATGTCGCCCACCGTGGCGTTGAACTGAGCCAGAGCAATCTTCACGACAAGAGCCGATCGACGGAGTAGGACATCACAGCGCAAGAGTACCTCATCGCATTCCACGACGATCCCCACGGAGTGGGCCGCGAGGAATGGAACACACTGCTGGCAGCACAGACGTCACCGCTGCCCTTCATGAAGCACGAGTACCTCTGTGCGCTGTACGACTCCGGCAGCGCGACGCCGGAGTCGGGCTGGGCCTGGTGCATGGCAACGCTGCGGCGTGGGGGCGTGCTGGTGGGCGGCGTGGCGACGTTCCTGAAGGGCCACTCCTACGGCGAGTACGTCTTCGACTGGGCCTGGGCCGATGCCTACCGCCGCCACGGACTGCCCTACTACCCCAAGCTGCTGGGCGCCGTACCCTTCACTCCGGTGCCTGGCACGCGCGTGCTCGCGGCCCACCCCGGTGTGCGCGAGGCCCTGGTCAAGGCCCTGCGCAACTTCGCCGAACGCCAGCGCCTGTCGTCGGCGCACCTGTTGTTCATCGAAGAAGACGAGCGCGCTGCCTTCGAGGCCGATGGCTGGATGCTGCGGGAGGGCGTGCAGTTCCACTGGCAGAACGATCCAGCGCAGCCGTGTGCGGACTTCGCCGACCTGCTGGCGCGTCTGCAGCGGGAAAAACGCAAGAAGATCCAGCAGGAGCGGCGCCGTGTCACCGACGCCGGGGTGAGCTTCACGGCGCACGTGGGTCGGGGCATCGGCGCCGACGAATGGGACTTCTTCTACCGCTGCTACACGCTGACCTACGCGGCCCATCACTCCACGCCCTACCTGACGAAGGACTTCTTCGATCAGATGGCGCGCCAGATGCCGGACCACTGGCTGATGTTCGTCGGCCGGCGCGGCGGCGAACCGATCGCCGCCTCGCTGGTGGCCATCGATGCGGACCAGCGCGTCGCCTGGGGCCGATACTGGGGCAGCGTCGAGTACGTGCCCTGCCTGCACTTCGAGGCCTGCTACTACCAGCCGCTGGCCTGGTGCATCGAGAACGGTTTCGAACGTTTCGAGGGCGGGGCTCAGGGCGAGCACAAGATGGCGCGCGGCTTGCTGCCGGTGCGCACCACCTCGGCCCATTGGCTGCGCGACCCGCGCTTCGCCTCGGCGGTCGCCGACTTCCTGGCCCAGGAGGGCCAGGGCATCCAGAGCTATGTCGACGAATTGCGCGAGCGCAACCCGTTCAAGGAAGGCTCGGCGGGCGAGCCAGCCGGGAGCCGGGAGGACTGATCAAGCGTGCTTCTTTGACCAGTTCGCCATGCCCTCGATGACCTCGGTGCGTGCACTGTCCCTGCCTTCCCAGCCGATGACCTTGACCCATTTGCCGGCTTCGAGGTCCTTGTAATGCTCGAAGAAGTGCTGAATGGTCTTCAGGCGCAGGGGGTTCAGGTCCTCCGGCTTCTGCCACTGGGTGTAGATCGACAGGATCCTGTCGATCGGCACCGCCAGCAGCTTGTTGTCTCCGCCGGCTTCGTCGTCCATCTTCAGCACGCCCAGCGGCCGGCAGGTCACCACGACCCCGGGAATGAGGGGCACCGGCGTGATGACGAGCACGTCGACCGGGTCACCGTCGTCGGCCAAGGTCTGCGGGATGTAGCCGTAGTTGCACGGGTAGTGCATCGAGGTGGCCATGAAGCGGTCGACGAACAAGGCGCCGCTGTCTTCGTCGACCTCGTACTTGATCGGGTCGGCGTTCATCGGGATCTCGATGATGACGTTGAACTCGTCGGGCGCCTTGGCGCCGGGCGTCACGTTGTGCAGGCTCATGAGGCTCTCTCCGGGGGAATCGCCCGATTCTAGGTGCCCGGCTTGCCATGGCCTGACGCAGCGCAACCCATGCGGGAACCGCAGGGAAACCCCATGCCGGCCGGGGTGACCTTACCGTAGCATCCCGCCGCGTATGGAACGGGCGGGCTATCGAGGTCCGAGTCGACTGATTGCAGGCCCTGCAGGTCGCGGCAGCACAATGAATCAAGAAATCCGATCGAGGAAGGAGTTCACCTGATGACCACCACCATGGCGCTGTACGCGGCGCTGGCTTGCGGCTTGGCAGCCGTCGTTTACGGCTTCGTGCAGCGAAGCTGGATCCTCCGGCAGGACGCCGGCAATGCACGCATGCAGGAGATCGCCGGCGCGATCCAGCAGGGTGCGGCGGCGTACCTGTCGCGCCAGTACCGGACCATCGCCCTCGTCGGGGCGATCCTCGCTGTCCTGATCTTCATCTTCCTCGACACCAAGACGGCCATCGGCTTCGTGCTCGGCGCAGTGCTCTCCGGCGCCTGCGGCTTCATCGGCATGAACGTGTCCGTTCGCGCCAACGTGCGAACCGCCCAGGCGGCCACCAGGGGCATCGGCCCGGCCCTGGACGTCGCCTTCAAGGGCGGCGCCATCACCGGCATGCTGGTCGTGGGCCTGGGACTGATCGGTGTCGGCGGCTTCTTCCTGCTGATCGGCGGCATGGCGACGCCGGACGCCGCGACGCTCAAGCCGCTGCTGGGTCTGGCCTTCGGTTCCAGCCTGATCTCGATCTTCGCGCGTCTGGGCGGCGGCATCTTCACGAAGGGCGCAGACGTCGGCGCCGATCTGGTGGGCAAGGTCGAGGCCGGCATCCCCGAAGACGATCCCCGCAATCCGGCGGTCATCGCGGACAACGTGGGCGACAACGTGGGCGATTGCGCCGGCATGGCCGCGGACCTGTTCGAGACCTACGCCGTCACGCTGATCGCCACCATGGCGCTGGGTGCCCTGGTGGTGATGTCGGCTCCTGGAGCCGCCATCGTCTACCCGCTGCTGCTGGGTGGCGTGTCGATCATCGCGTCGATCATCGGTTGCTCGTTCGTCAAGGCCAGCCCCGGCATGCGCAACGTGATGCCGGCCTTGTACAAGGGCCTGGCCATCGCCGGCGCGTTGTCGCTGGTGGCGTTCTACTTCGTCACCGCGGCGATGTTCCCCGAACCGCTGAAGTACACCGACGGCCGCACCGCCAGTGCCCTCGCCCTCTGGGGCACCTGCGCCGTGGGCCTGATCCTGACGGCGGCCCTGGTGTGGATCACCGAGTTCTACACCGGCACGCAGTACAGTCCCGTACAGCACATCGCACAGGCGTCGACCACCGGTCACGGCACCAACATCATCGCCGGCCTCGGCGTGTCGATGCGCTCCACGGCCTGGCCCGTCATCTTCGTCTGCATGGCGATCATGGCTTCGTACGCGCTGGCCGGCCTGTACGGCATCGCCATCGCTGCCACCTCGATGCTGAGCATGGCCGGCATCGTCGTGGCACTGGACGCGTACGGCCCCATCACCGACAACGCCGGCGGCATCGCCGAAATGTCGGAACTGCCCAAGAGCGTGCGCGACATCACCGATCCGCTGGACGCCGTGGGCAACACCACCAAGGCGGTGACCAAGGGTTATGCCATCGGTTCGGCCGGCCTCGCTGCGCTGGTGCTGTTCGCCGACTACACGCACTCGCTGGAAGGCCGCGGCCTGAGCGTGTCGTTCGACCTCAGCGACCCCAAGGTGATCGTGGGCCTGTTCATTGGCGGCCTGATCCCCTACCTGTTCGGCGCCATGGCGATGGAAGCCGTGGGCCGCGCCGCCGGTTCGGTGGTGGTGGAAGTGCGGCGCCAGTTCCGCGACATCAAGGGCATCATGGAAGGCACGGCCAAGCCCGAGTACGGCAAGGCGGTCGACATGCTGACCACCGCGGCCATCAAGGAAATGGTCATCCCCAGCCTGTTGCCGGTGGTGGTGCCGGTGGTCGTCGGCCTGTTGCTCGGCCCCGCCGCGCTGGGCGGTCTGCTGATGGGCACCATCGTGACCGGTCTGTTCGTCGCCATCAGCATGTGCACGGGCGGCGGCGCCTGGGACAACGCCAAGAAGTACATCGAGGATGGACACCATGGCGGCAAGGGCAGCGAAGCGCACAAGGCAGCCGTCACCGGTGACACCGTGGGCGATCCCTACAAGGACACGGCCGGCCCGGCGGTCAATCCGCTGATCAAGATCATCAACATCGTCGCCCTGCTGATCGTGCCGCTGTTGCCGGCCGGCGCCGCCAAGGCACCCGCTGCAGCGCACTCGACAGCCCCGGCAACGGCTGCCGTTGCACCCGCAGCCACGCCGGCAGCCGGCACCGATACCGCGTCGTTCGTGGTCGAGAACGGCGTGGTGAAGTTCTTCTTCGCCTCCGGCAAGGCGGACGTGGCGACCGGCGCCGACCAGGCGCTGGCCGACATCGCCAAGGGGGTGACCGAAGGCAAGAAGGCTGTTCTGAGCGGCTTCACCGACGCCTCGGGCGATCCGGCGAAGAACGAGGAACTGGCAAAGCAGCGCGCCTTTGCCGTGCGCGACGCCCTGAAAGCCGCCGGCATCGCAGAAGACAAGATCGAACTGAAGAAGCCCGAACAGCTGACCGGCAGCGGCGATGCCGCTCAGGCACGCCGCGTCGAAGTGGCATTGATGTGATGCCTATCTGAAGGAGCGTCCTTCGAGAAGACACCGGGCCGGCATCTTGCCGGCCCTTTTCTTGGCCGCTGTGCCAGCCCCGGAGTGCCGGTCCGGGACACCGACCCGGCTCACTCTGCCAGCCAGTTCCCCGCCGAGAACACCACCGGCGCCGTGTCGGGATCGAAGCTCACTCCCGCGGGATCACGCCCCTCGGCCAGCGCCTGCAGCTGCTCCTGCAGCAGACGGCGCAGCATGACGATGCCCTTGTCCGAGGTGACCAGATGCTCTTCGGAGTGCTTGGCGATCACGCCCTGGCCGACCATCGCCTCGACGTCGTTGGGGTAGAGGCGATGCTCTTCTTCGCTCATCTCCTCCCACAGCTTGCCGTTCATGCGCGTGCGCATGCGGCGCAGTTCACCCTCTTCGCTCACGCGGCCGACCACGTAGATTCGAAAGTGGTGGTCGTCGATGGGCACCACCCACCCCAGGGACTCGACCCGGCCGAAGCGGCCCAGGCGAGGACTGGGGATGACGCGCAGGGTGGGCAGACCCGCTTCGCTGATGCGTCGCAGCCGCCGCCCGTCAGACAGCATGCGCTGAGACACCGTGCGGACGCCCAGCGGCTGCACTTCCCAATGCACCTCGGGCATCACCGCCATCTCCTTGACGAACTGCGTGCCGCTGAAGCTGGAGTGCAGGATGACGACATGAAAGGGATCGACCAGGTTCTCGTAGTGCTGCAGCCAGTTGCAGGGAATGATCTGCGGCCCGCCGCCGCCGATGCTGGAGTCGTCGGCCTCGAGAAACTCGCCTTCGTCCAGCACTTCCAGGCATTCGTAGCGCGGCAGCACCGGTTTCTTGTCGGGTGGACCCATGTAGGCCCAGACCAGGCCGTATTGCTCCTGGACGGGATACCAGGGTTGACGGCGACGGTCGCGAGCCCGTCCACCCTCGGGTTCGCAGGGCTGCTCCAGACAGTGACCCTGCACGTCGAACAGCCAGCCGTGGTAGCAGCAACGGATGCCTTGCTCGTCGACCTTGCCGTAATACAACGAAGCACCGCGGTGTGCGCAGTGCGGGTACAGCAGCCCGGGCCGGCCCTGGCCATCGCGGAACAGGATCAGGTCCTCTCCGAGCACACGAATCTTTCGCGGTGTCTCGCAGGCATCGCCGACCAGACCGATGGGATGCCAGTAGCGGCGCATCAACTCGCCCATCGGTGTGCCGGCGCCCACCTCGGCGAGTTCGCTGCGGTGGGTCGGCTTCGGGCGGCCGTAGGCCGTGCCGGTGTCGATCTCGATGGGAATCACTCGCGCGTTCATGGCCACCTCTTCAGTTGCCTGTCACCCCGGCCGCCTTGATGAGTTCGGCGATGCGCGGCGTGTCGGCCTGGAAGCGTTCGGCAAACTGTGATGGCGTGTTGCCCAGCGGCTCGAAGCCGAACGCGATCAGGCGCTGCGAGACGTCCGGCATCGCGGTGATCTCGCGCAGTGCCGTGACCCAGGTGGCCTGCACGTCGGCCGGCAGTCTGGCCGGTGCATAGACACCGATCCAGCTGTCGATGTCGAAACCGACCTGGCCCTGTTCAGCAAACGTGGGCACCTGCGGCATGATCGACACGCGGCGCGTACCGGCAATGGCAAGCACCTTCATCTTGCCGGCCTGCACGTGGCCTCGCGCGGTGGCCGGATTGGCCCACCCGAAGTCCAGGGTGGCTCCGAACAGATCGTTGTGCACTGCGGCCTCGGCCTTGTAGGGGACATGAGTCAACGGCGTTCCCGACTGCCGCTTCAGCAACTCACCGAACAGATGGGCCGTCGACCCGTTGCCCCAGGTGCCGTAGTTCAAGGGCCGCCCCAGGGTCTTGGCAAACTCGATGAATCCCTTGACGTCATTGAAGGGCGCGTCAGCGCGCGCCACCAGCATCGGCCCGCCGGTGGCGGTCATGGACAGCGGCGTGAAGTCGCGCACCGGGTCATAGGGCACCTTCTGGAGGATCGGCACGTTGATATGGGTCAGCGGCAGCGTGAACATCACCGTGTATCCATCGGGTGGGCTCTTGGCGACGAAATCGGTGGCGACAATGCCGCTGGCACCGGGTTTGGCCTCGACGATCACCGTCTGACCCCAGCGAGCCTGCAGCTTCTCTGCATAGGCACGGGCGAGCGTGTCAATGGGGCCGCCGGCAGTGCCGAAGGGCACGATGCGGATCATGCGGCCGGGAAAGGGCGGGCTCTGTGCCTGCAGTGGGGAAGTGGCCAGCGCGGCCATCGCCGAGATCACGGTGCGCCGTTGCATGATGTTCTGTCTCCTGGTTCTTGATCTTTCACAAACGATGATGGATCAGTCGAACCCGTGCCGACAATTCCAAACTTTGGATAACCGATATGGCTTCGCGCGATATTCGTAGCCTCGACGTGGCGATGCTGCGCACCTTCGACGCACTGATGCGAGAGCGCAGCGTGTCGCGCGCCGCGGCCAGGCTGTTCCTCAGCCAGCCTGCGGTCAGCGCCTCGCTGAACCGGCTGCGCGAGGCCTTCGACGACCCTCTGTTCCGCCGCACCGGCCATGGCGTCACCCCGACGCCGCGCGCACTGGCGATGGCAGCGCAGGTCGAGAAGCTGCTTGGCGACCTCTCGGCGCTGGTGGCCGGCGATGCCGAGTTCGATCCGGCGGCGTCGAATCGCGTCTTTCGCATTGCCGGTTCGGACTATCCGAGTCAGCGCTTCCTGCCACCACTGGCGCAGCGACTGGCAGCTTGCGGGTCGGCCGTGCGCATCGTCTGGGAGCCGCCCGGTGCAGGCCCGCTGGCCGAGCGGCTGGAGCGCGGCGAGTTCGACCTGGCGGTGGTGGCGCGGCTGCAGGTGGCCGAGAACGTGGAGTCGGCCACGCTCTACGAGGACGCGTATGTCTATGCGCTGCGCGCCGGCCACCCGCGAGCTGCGGAACTGCCGACGCTGCAGAGCTTCTGCGAGATTCCCCAGGTCTTCCTGGGCTACGGGACCTCGGTGCTGGACGACATGATCGACGCGACCCTGTCGCGCCAGGGTCTGCGGCGCCGGGTCCAGGTTGCGGTGACGAGTTTCGCGCAGATCGTCCACCTTCTGGAGCACACCGATCACGCTGCAGTGCTCGGCAGCCGCGTCGCCGCGTCGTTCGGCACCCGGCTGCAGGTCCAGCCCCTGCCCTTCAGCCTGCCGCGCTATCGCGCGCTGGTGGTGTGGCCATCGCGTGCGTCGAACGACAGCGGCTTGCGCTGGCTGAAGAGTCAGCTGTTGTCCATCGCCGCAGCGCAGCCATGATGCGGGGCGCAGGCGCGCGCAGTGCGCCCACAAAGCCGAACGGGTTAGCCCCTTGAGAGAGCTAACCCGTTGATTCAATGGTCGGGGTGGCGGGATTCGAACTCGCGACCCCTTGCACCCCATGCAAGTGCGCTACCAGGCTGCGCTACACCCCGACGACAGCTGGCATTATAGCCGGTTGCGCGCGATGTTCAGCCGTCGCTCAGACCGACAGCAAGTCGCGCAGCGAGATCAGCTCGGCACGGATCGCAGAGCGATCGAGCTGACCCAGGCCGGGCGCCTCGGTGTCGGTGACGACAGACGGACCGGCCGGCAGGGTTGCGCCGGAAGACAAGTCGCCTGCAACGATGCCTTCGTCCATCGCGGCAAGCGACTCCCGCGAGACGATGACATGGTCGCTCAGGCGATTGCGCGCCCCGCTGATGGTGAAACCCTGGTCGTACAGCAGGTCGCGAATGCGGCGGATGAGCAGCACCTCGTGGTGCTGGTAGTAGCGGCGGTTGCCGCGACGCTTCATCGGCTTGAGCTGCGTGAACTCCTGCTCCCAGTACCTCAGCACGTACGGCTTGACGCGGCAAAGCTCGCTGACTTCTCCGATGGTGAAGTAGCGTTTTGCAGGGATAGGTGGGAGCGCATTCTCCATTGAAATCAATGGGATCGACTGCTAAAACTCGACTCTACTCGAAGTCCTCGCCCACCGGCGTATCACCTTGCACGATTGACTTCAGCTTGTGGCTGGCATGGAAGGTCACGACATTGCGCGCCTTGATGGGGATCGACTCCCCGGTGCGCGGATTGCGTCCCGGCCTCGAGGCCTTGCGCCGGATGTTGAAGTTGCCGAAGCCGGACAGCTTGACGTCGCTGCCGTCGACCAGCGCCTCGTGCACGATCTCGAAGAAGGCTTCGACCATGTCCTTGGACTCCCGCTTGTTCAAGCCCAGGCGGTCGAACAGGAGTTCGGACAGCTCCGCCTTGGTCAGCGTCGGCGTGTCGAGCGAGGGCAGGATCGGGCCGTCTTCGGCGGGTTCTCGGGTGGCCATGGTGGTGTCTCCCTTCAGCCCCTCAGTCTCGCACCCAACTGCTGCCGCGCGCGATCGAGTGCAGCCGCCGTTGCGGCCTCGATACGTTCTTCGGTCAGCGGTTGATCGGCAGGGTCAGCCAGCGCCAGCCGCACGGCCATGCTGCGTTCCCCGTCGGCCAGGCCTGGAACGGCGGTCGCGGGCTTGTAAACGTCGAAGAGCACCGCGTCGCGCACGAGACCGTCGGGATCGGCGCGCAGGGCGCCCATCAGCGCATCGTGCGACACGCCCTCGCGCAGCACCAGGGCAAGGTCGCGCAGCACCGGCTGCTGGCGAGCGATCGGCTGGAATTCAGGGACCGCGCCCGCAAGCACGGCATCGAGCGACAACTCGAACAGCACAGGCGCATGAGGCAGCCCGTAGGCCTGCCGCCAGCGAGGATGCAGCTCGCCGATGTGGCCCGCCGCCTGCCCGCCGATCTCGATCCGTGCGCAACGGCCCGGGTGCAGCGCAGGATGCGCATCGGCCACGAAGCGGAAGTCGCGGCCGACGAGCAGTTCCTGCAGGTCTCCCTTGACGTCGAAGAAGTCAGCCGCTGACGTGCTGCGACGCGACCATTGCAGTTCGTCCACCGCGCCGTAGGCCAGGCCCGCAACGCGCATCGGTTGCGACACCCCGGCCACCGAGCGGTTGCCGTCCTGCACCGTCGCATCACGTCGGAACACCCGGCCGACCTCGAACACCCGCACACGCTCGCTGCGCCGCGCCAGGTTGTGCTGCAGCACGGCGACCAGGCTGCCGATCAGGCTCGACCTCATCACGGCGAGCGGCGCAGCGATGGGGTTGAGCACCTTGATCGGGTCGGGGTTGCCCGCCAGTTCGTGTTCCCAGCGCTCCTCGACGAAACCGAAGTTGATGGTCTCCTGGTAGCCCAGGCCGGCCAGCGCATGTCGCAGCGCAAAGGCGCCGCGTTGCGCTTCGGGCTGCACACGGGCGCGCACGGGCGCCAGCGGCGGCGTGTCGGGCAGCTTGTCGTAGCCGGTGACGCGGACCACCTCCTCGATGAGGTCTTCCTCGATGCGCAGGTCGAAGCGCCAGCTCGGCGGCGTGACCTCGATGACGCCATCGCGCTCGATGTAGTGCAGTCGCAGTCGGCGGAAGACGTCGGTGCAGTGCGCCGTCGTCAGCGGCATGCCGATCACCTTGGCGGCACGCGCCACCCGCATCGCCACCGGCGTGGCCGGCGGCAGGGACAGCACCTGGTCGTCCATCGGGCCCGGTTCGCCGCCGCAGATGTCGAGGATGAGCTGCGTGATGCGCTCGATGTGTTCGACGGTGAGTGCCGGATCGACGCCGCGCTCGAAGCGGTGGCCTGCATCGGTCGAGAAGTTGTAGCGGCGTGAACGACCGGCCACGGCCTCGGGCCACCAGAAGGCAGCCTCGACATAGACGTTGCGCGTGTCGTCGCTGACCGCCGTGGCGTCGCCGCCCATGATGCCGGCCAGCGATTCGACGGCCACGCTGTCGGCGATCACGCCGACCTGCCCGTCGAGTTCGACCGTGTTGCCGTTCAGCAGCTTCAGGCTCTCGCCGGCGCGCCCCCAGCGCACGACCAGGCCGTCGTGGATCTTGTCGAGGTCGAAGATGTGCGAAGGCCGTCCGTACTCGAACATCACGTAGTTCGAGATGTCGACCAGCGCCGTGACGCTGCGCTGGCCACAGCGTGCCAGGCGCTCGACCATCCAGGCCGGCGTGGCGGCCTGGGTGTTCACGCCGCGTACCACGCGACCCGAGAAGCGGCCGCAAAGATCGGGGGCTTCGACGCGCACCGGCAGTGTCTGCTGGTGGGTCACAGGGGCCGGCGCGATGGCCGGTGTCTTCAGCGGAGTGCCCGTCAGTGCCGACACCTCGCGCGCGATGCCGTAGACGCTGAGGCAATGCGCCAGGTTGGGCGTGAGCTTGAGCGTGAAGACCTGATCGTCGAGCTTCAGCCAGTCGCGCAGCGGCATGCCCACGGGCGCATTCGCCGCGAGTTCCAGCAGGCCGCCGTGGTCGTCGGCGATCTTCAGTTCGCGCGCCGAGCACAGCATGCCGGCGCTCTCGACGCCGCGCAGCTTGCCCACGCCGATGCGGAAAGCCTTGCCGTCGTCACCGGGCGGCAGTTCGGCACCCACCATGGCCAGGGGCACGCGAAGGCCGGCACGGGCGTTCGGCGCGCCGCAGACGATCTGCAGCGGGCCGTCCGGCGAGAGGGCGCCGGCGTCCACCCTGCACACACGCAGGCGATCGGCGGACGGGTGCTGCACGGCTTCGAGGATCTCGGCCACCACCACACCGCTGAAGGGAGGTGCGACGGGGTGCATCTCTTCCACCTCCATGCCGGCGGTCGTCAGGAGATCGGCCAGTTGCTGGCTGTCGAGGGGAGGGTTGCAGAACTCGCGCAACCACGATTCCGGGAATTGCATGATGCGGGGCTCGGGTTACTTGAACTGCGAAAGGAAACGCAGATCGCCTTCGAAGAACAGGCGCAGGTCGCTGACGCCGTAGCGCAGCATGGTCAGGCGGTCAGGGCCCATGCCGAAGGCGAAGCCGATGTAGCGTTCGGGGTCGAGGCCGTAGTTGCGCACCACGTTCGGATGCACCTGCCCGGAGCCCGCCACCTCCAGCCACCGGCCCTTCAGCGGGCCGGACGCGAAGGCGATGTCGACTTCGGCCGAAGGTTCGGTAAAGGGAAAGAACGATGGCCGGAAGCGCACGTCGAGGTCGTCGGTCTCGAAGAACTGCCGCAGGAAGTCGCTGAACACCGACTTCAGGTCCTTGAACGAGATGTTCTCGCCGATCCACAGGCCTTCGCACTGGTGGAACATGGGCGAATGCGTGGCGTCGCTGTCGACGCGGTAGGTGCGGCCCGGCGCGATGACGCGGATCTCGGGCATGGGCTCGACACCGGCGTGGCGCGCCGCATGGGCCTGGGCGTATCGCACCTGCATCGGGCTGGTGTGCGGGCGAAGGTTCAGCCAGCGGCCCTGGGCGTCCTTCATGTCGACGTAGAAGGTGTCCTGCATCGAGCGCGCGGGATGGTTCTCGGGGTTGTTCAGGGCCGTGAAGCTCATCCAGTCGGTCTCGATCTCGGGACCGTCGGCGACATCGAAGCCCATCGATCCGAAGATGGCCTCGATGCGCTGCAGGGTGCGGCTGACCGGGTGCAGGCCGCCCTGCCCTCGTCCGCGCCCCGGCAGCGTGACGTCGAGCGCTTCGGCCTGCAGCTGCGCTTCGAGCTCGGCCGCAGCCAGCGCGTCGCGGCGCGCCTGCAACGCGGCCTCGATGCGCTGCTTGGCCTGGTTGATGTCGGCGCCGCGTGACTTCTTCTCGTCGGGCGACAGCGCGGCCAGGCCCTTGAGCAATTCGGTGACGCGGCCGGCCTTGCCCAGGAAGCGCGCCTTGGCGTTTTCCAGTTCGGCCGGGCTGGGCGCCGCGCCGAAGTCCGCCGTGGCCGACTGCACCAACTGATCGAGGTCGTTCATGTTCGATGGAAAAATGAAAAAAGGCCGCCCCGAGGTGACGGCCTTCGAATCACTGACCGCTGCCGGCCCCGAGGCCGGCGGCGATGCTCGACGCGAGCGGCGCCGAAGCGCCGCAGGAAATCAAGCCAGCTGAGCCTTCACCTTGTCGACGATGCTCTTGAAGCCCGCCGGGTCGTGGATGGCCATGTCCGACAGGACCTTGCGGTCGATGTCGATCTGTGCCTTCTTCAGGCCGGCCATGAACTTGCTGTAGGTGACGCCCAGCTCGCGCGACGCCGCGTTGATGCGGGCGATCCAGAGCTGGCGGAACACGCGCTTGCGGGTACGGCGGTCGCGGTAGGCATATTGCCCGGCCTTCATCACCGCCTGCTTGGCGATGCGGAAGACGTTCTTGCGACGGCCGCGGAAGCCCTTGGCCAGGGCCAGGATCTTCTTGTGGCGGGCGTGTGCGGTGACACCGCGTTTGACGCGAGGCATATCGGTACTCCTTCTCTATGCGTCGAGGATCAAAGACCGGCGAAGGGCAACATCTTCGCGATGTGGCCCATGTCGGTCTCGTGCACGTTCGTGGCACCACGCAGGTGGCGCTTGCGAGTCGTGCTCTTCTTGGTGAGGATGTGGCGCTTGAACGCCTGACCGCGCTTGACGGTACCCCCCGGACGCACGCGGAACCGCTTGGCCGCGCTCTTCTTGGTCTTCATCTTGGGCATGACTGCTCCTTTTCATTGACCCCTGCAGGCGATCGCGGGCTTCGCGATGCTTGTCGGCCTGCAGCGGCTTCTTTTCGAGCGCCGCGGTGACCAGACCGCGACCTCCGAAATCTTCGAACCCTTACTTTCTCTTGGGCGCCAGCACCATGATCATCTGGCGACCTTCGAGCTTGGGCATGTGCTCGACCACCGACACGTCGGACAGTTCGTCACGGATGCGCTCGAGCAGGCGCATGCCGATGTCCTGGTGGGTGATCTCGCGACCGCGGAACCTCAAGGTGACCTTGCCCTTGTCGCCGTCCTCGGCGATGAAGCGGCGCAGGTTGCGCATCTTGATGTTGTAGTCGCCTTCGTCGGTACCCGGCCGGAACTTGACTTCCTTGACCTCGATGACCTTCTGCTTGGACTTGGCTTCCGCCGCCTTCTTCTGTTCCTGGTACTTGAACTTGCCGTAGTCCATCAGGCGACACACCGGGGGATCCGCGGTGGCGGCGATCTCGACCAGGTCCACGTCCAGTTCGCCTGCCATCCGCAGCGCATCTTGCAGGCCCACGATACCGAGGGGTTCGTTCTCGACCCCGTTCAGGCGCACCTGCAGCGCCATGATTTCCCGGTTCAGCCTGTGCTTGCGCTCCGCGTTCGGCGTGCGACGGTCCATGAAGGTAGCGATAGTTTCAACTCCTCGAGCAACCCGAAGGCAAGACGGGCTGCAAAAAATGAACGAGGTCGCCCCCGGGAATCACACCTTCCGGGCGATGTCACCAACGAGCTTCTGGGAGAAGTCTGCCAGGGGCATCACACCGAGGTCTTGGTTGCCCCGGGCGCGCACCGCAACGGCCCCGTTCGCCTTCTCCTTGTCGCCTACGACCAGGATGTACGGGACCTTTTGCATCGAATGCTCCCGGATCTTATAGTTGATTTTCTCGTTGCGCAAATCCAGGGTCACTCTAACTCCTTGTTTTTGCAGCTCTTTCACCACTTCCGACGCGTAATCAGCCTGGGCATCGGTAATCGAGGCCACGACCACCTGCACCGGCGCCAGCCAGGCAGGCAGCGCGCCTGCATGCTGTTCGATCAGGATGCCGATGAATCGCTCCAGGCTGCCGACGATGGCCCGGTGCAGCATCACGGGGTGGGCACGCCCGCTGGTGGCCGTGACGTACTCGCCCCCCAGCCGCTCGGCCGTGTTGAAGTCGACCTGCATCGTGCCGCACTGCCACTGGCGGCCGATGGCGTCCTTCAACGTGTATTCGATCTTGGGGCCGTAGAAGGCGCCGTCACCCGGCGAAACAATGAACTCGCAGCCCGATCGGCGCAGCGACTCCATCACCGCAAACTCGGCCTTGTCCCACAGATCGTCGGAACCCACGCGCTTCTCGGGGCGCGTCGCCACCTTGTAGATGATCTCGTTGAAGCCGAAGTCGGCGTAGACCTTCTGCAGCAGCGCCGTGTAGGCCACGCACTCGTCGAGGATCTGGTCCTCGGTGCAGAAGATGTGGCCGTCGTCCTGCGTGAAGCCGCGCACCCGCATGATGCCGTGCAGAGCCCCGCTGGGCTCGTTGCGGTGGCACTGGCCGAACTCGCCGTAGCGAAGCGGCAGGTCGCGGTAGCTGCGCATCTGCGAGTTGAAGATCAGCACGTGCCCGGGGCAGTTCATCGGCTTGAGCGCGTACTCGCGCTTCTCCGACTCCGTGGTGAACATGTTCTCGCGGTAGTTGCCCCAGTGGCCGGTCTTCTCCCACAGCGCCTTGTCCAGCACCTGGGGGCCCTTGACCTCCTGGTAGCCGTTGTCGCGGTAGACGGCGCGCATGTACTGCTCGATCTGCTGCCACACCGTCCAGCCTTTCGGGTGCCAGAACACCATGCCCGGCGACGTTTCCTCCATGTGGAAGAAGTCGAGTTCGCGGCCGAGCTTGCGGTGGTCGCGCTTCTCGGCCTCTTCCAGCATGTGCAGATGCTTCTGCAGGTCGTCCTTGGACGCCCAGGCCGTGCCGTAGATGCGCTGGAGCTGTTCGTTGGCCTGGTCGCCGCGCCAGTACGCGCCGGCCACCTTCATCAGCTTGAAGTGGCGCAGCTTGCCGGTGCTGGGCACGTGCGGGCCGCGGCACAGGTCTTCGAAGCCGCCTTCCCGGTAGAGCGACACGTCCTGGTCGGCCGGGATGCTGCCGATGATCTCGGCCTTGTAGTGCTCGCCCAGGCCCTTGAAGTACGCCACGGCCTCGTCGCGCGGCAGCACGCGGCGCACGACGGGCTCATCCTTCTTCGCCAGCTCGGCCATGCGCTGTTCGATGGCAGCCAGATCCTCGGGCGTGAAGGGGCGCTTGTAGGCGAAGTCGTAGTAGAAGCCGTTCTCGATGACGGGGCCGATGGTGACCTGCGCCTCGGGAAAGAGATCCTTCACTGCATAGGCCAGCAGGTGCGCCGTGGAGTGGCGGATGACTTCCAGCCCGTCGGCGTCGCGGTCGGTGACGATGGCCACGTGGGCGTCGGACTCCAGGCGGTGGCTGGTGTCCACCAACTGGCCGTCGACACGGCCCGCCAGGGCCGACTTGGCCAGGCCCGGGCCGATCGAGGCGGCAATATCGCCCACCGTCGGGGCTTGCGGGTACTCGCGCCTGGAACCATCAGGCAGCGTGATCGTGATCATGGACATCTCCGGAAAAACGAAAAGCGCGGTGGTGAGCCGCGCTTTTGTTCAGGACAGGAAGGAACGGTCGACAGCGCAGCCGGCTAGACCGAGGCAGTGGCCCCGGTGAAGAAGGGAGTAGTTCGCGGTGTCATAACCAGGGTGCCTTTCCCGTTCTTGTGCTTGTTCAGGTGGACGCTGATTGTACGTGACCCGTCGAGCGCGACAGGCGGATCACCCGGTTGTTCTCCACGCGCACGCGGTCCCCAGGGCGCAGATCCTGGCCTTCGGCGTCTTCGACGGTCAGTTCGCCGCCCTGGTCGAGGGCCACCGTGACACGAACGCGTGCCTTGCCGTCGCCACGGTGATGCTTGTCGATCTGGTGGCCGATCATGGCGCCCGCGATGGCACCGACCACCGTGGCGGCGGACCTCGAATCGCCGTCGCCGATCTGGCGGCCGATCACCGCGCCGATCGCACCACCGATCGCCGCCCCGGTACCGGGGCCGGACACGCCCTCGCGCGACATCTGCTCGACAGAGCTGACCATGCCATAGGACGTGGATGCCGACGGCGACCGGCCGCCCGGTGCATGCACACCGTCCTGTGCAGGATGGTAGGCACAGGCGCCCAGGATGCTCGAGGCCAGGGCAGCCACAGCCCAGCGCGCGGTTCGATCGATCCAGTGGTTCATGCAGCGTCTCCTCGAAGGCCAGCCTGCCAAGTGGCGGATTGTCGCCGCTCAACGCACGACCGTGGCATCTGGTTGTCAGCGCAAGGGCTGCACCGGCAAGGCCGGGCCCAGATGCACCAGATGGCGGAAGTCGTCGACCAGCCGCTGGCTCTCTCGGATCGCCGCCCGCCAGATGGCCCTGCGGCCGGCCACGTCGTCACCGTAGGCCTTGAAGTCGGACCGGTTGGGCAGCTTGCCGCCGGGCAGGCCAGCGATCCAGCGGGCATTGGGCGAAAGCAGCACGAGATTGTCCAGCCGGGCCGTGGCGCGGTGGCGCCCGGCCCAGACCTTGTCCAGCCAGCCAGGCACCAGGTCGGGCTGGAAATGCGGGTACAGCACCAGGCCCTCGGCCATGGCCGCGTAGTCCAGATGCAGGTGGTAGTCGGTGATACCGCCATCCCAGTAGGCGCCGGGCGGCCCGCCGGGAATGTCGTGCACGGCGTCGAGCCAGAACGGAATGGAGCAGCTTGCCAGCACGGCGGGGCTCAGGTTGTGCTGGTTCAGCGTCGCCGTGTGCGTTCTGAAGTCTCCCAGCGGGAAGGGCAGGCGGTCACGAGGGTCGCTGAAGACCACGCGCTCCAGCCAGCCGCCCAGCGCACGGCGACTCAGCGCGTTGCTGAGGAAGGCCCCCGCATAACCTGCCGGCGTGCGCAAGCGGCCTTGCCGCGCGAGCATCCATCGGCCACGGCTGGTCACCACGTGCAGCCGCCGGCGTGGGTGCGACAGCACCTCGGCAGCACGCTCGCCCAGGCGCTGGTCGAGCTTGCGGCCCAGGGTCTTGCTGACGACGCTTGCCAAGGGCGGACGGCCGGGCAGATGTTCGTAGGTCTGGCCGACGTAGTCTTCGGCCATCTGGGCCAGCGCCGCATCGGCGTCGGGCAGGCAGGCGCAGGCCAGGCGCCAGGCCCCGATCGAGGCACCGACGAGGTGGATGACCTGCGGTGCATCGGCCAGCCAGTGCCCGAAGAGATACCGGTCCAGCGGATTCAGCACCAGCCCCTTGGCGCCGCCGGCTGCACCGGGCATCACGCGCACGTCCCGAGGCTGCAATCCGCATTCGCGCAGCCGCGCCATGGCGCGCGGTCCGGCGTGAATTTCCAGCGCCAGGCTCAACGGCGCCCTTGCAGCTTGGCGAAGGCCGCAGCCATCGCACCCTGTCCGCCCGCCTGGCCGGCACCCTGCCCCGTGCCGCCGGCAGACCTTGGATCACCGCGCTGGCGCTCGCCACGCGCAGCCGCCTGGAACCGGTTCTCCTTGGCCTCTCGCGACGGCATCGGCGCGTCGAGCTTCATCGTCAGGGAGATGCGCTTGCGTGACAGATCGACTTCCAGCACACGCACCTTCACCACCGAGCCGGTCTTCACGACCTCGCGCGCGTCGTTGACGAACTTGTGGCTCATCTGGCTGACGTGCACGAGGCCGTCCTGGTGCACGCCCAGGTCGACGAAGGCGCCGAACTGGGCGACGTTGCTGACCGTGCCTTCCAGCACCATGCCCGGCTGCAGGTCCTTGATGTCGTTGACGCCGTCGTTGAAGCGCGCCACCTGGAAGTCCGGGCGTGGGTCGCGCCCCGGCTTCTCCAGCTCCACCAGGATGTCGCCCACGGTGATGGCGCCGAAGCGCTCGTCGGCGAAGGCCTCGGGCTTGAGCGAGCGAAGCACCTCGGCGCGTCCCATCATCTCGGTGATCGGACGGCCCGTGGCCTTCAGCATCTTCTGCACCAGCGGGTAGGTCTCGGGGTGCACGCCGGTGATGTCCAGCGGGTTGTCGCCATCGCGGATGCGCAGGAAGCCGGCCGCCTGCTCGAAGGTTCGTGGGCCCAGCCCTGCCACCTCCAGCAGTTGCTGACGATTGCGGAAGGCGCCATGCGCATCGCGCCAGCGGACAATGCTGGCCGCCACCGCCGCCGACAGCCCCGAGACGCGAGCCAGCAATGGTGCCGAGGCGGTGTTGACGTCCACGCCGACGCCGTTGACGCAGTCTTCCACCACGGCCTCGAGCGAGCGCGCCAGCCCGCTCTGGTTCACGTCGTGCTGGTACTGGCCGACGCCGATGCTCTTGGGGTCGATCTTCACGAGTTCGGCCAGCGGGTCCTGCAGGCGGCGGGCGATGCTGACGGCACCGCGCAGGCTGACGTCCAGTTCGGGCAGCTCCTTGCTGGCGTACTCGCTGGCCGAATACACGGAAGCCCCCGCCTCGCTGACCACCACCTTGTCGATCTTCGTGTCGGGCGCCAGCCTGGAGATGCGCTTGATCAGTTCGCCGGCCAGCTGGTCGGTCTCGCGGCTGGCCGTGCCGTTGCCGATGGCGATCAACGACACGCCGTGGGTGGCCACCAGACGCCCCAAGGCGTGCAGCGAACCCTCGACGTCCATCCGCGGCTCGTGCGGGAACACGGTGGCGGTGTCGAGCACCTTGCCGGTGTCACTCACCACCGCCACCTTCACGCCGGTGCGGATGCCGGGATCCAGCCCCATCACGACGCGCTTGCCGGCAGGTGCCGCCAGCAGCAGGTCGCGCAGGTTGTCGGCGAAGACCTTGATGGCCACGGCTTCGGCCTCTTCGCGCAGACGCGCAAACAGGTCGCGCTCCAGACTCAGGCTCAGCTTGACCTTCCACGTCCAGGCCACCGTCTTGCGCAGCAGTTCGTCACCCGGGCGCTGGCGATGCGTCCAGCCCAGGTGCCGGGCGATGCGGCCTTCGGCCAGCGTGGGACGGCCCGGCGTCACTTCTTCGTCGAGCACCAGCTTGGCGTCCAGCCACTCCTGCGTGCGGCCGCGGAAGACGGCCAGCGCGCGGTGGCTGGGCACGGTGCGGATGGGCTCGGCGTAGTCAAAGTAGTCGCGGAACTTGGCGGCATCGGGCTGCGTGCCGTCCTTGCCCTCGATCAGCTTGCTCTGCAGCAGGGCCTCGGCCCACAGCCATTCGCGCAGCTGCCTGATGAGCACCGGGTCTTCGGCCCAGCGCTCCGACAGCAGGTCGCGCACGCCGTCGAGCACCGCGTGCGCGTCGGCAAAGCCCGCCTCGGCGTTGACGAAGGCCGAGGCCTCGGCCAGCGGATCGAGCGAAGGGTCGGCGAAGAGCTTGTCGGCCAGGGGCTCCAGGCCGGCTTCGCGGGCGATCATGCCCTTGGTGCGGCGCTTGGGCTTGAAGGGAAGGTAGAGATCCTCCAGCTCCTGCTTGGTCGGCGCGGCTTCGATGGCTGCACGCAGCACCGGCGTGAGCTTGCCTTGCTCGTCGATGCTCTTGAGCACCGCGGCCCGGCGCTCTTCCAGCTCGCGCAGGTACGACAGGCGGGTCTCCAGCTCGCGCAGCTGGATGTCGTCGAGGCCATCGGTGGCCTCCTTGCGGTAGCGGGCGATGAAAGGCACGGTGGCACCGCCGTCGAGCAGGTCGACGGCCGCCTGCACCTGGGCCGGCCGGGCCTTCAGCTCGGCGGCAATCTGCGGGATGATCTTGTCCAAGGGGGCACGGCGGCCAGTGCTGAAGCCGCCCGGATTCACGAAGCGGCGGAGTGTGCCATGCCGCCCGGGGCCTGCCCCCGGCGCAACCCGTGCTATGTCGAGGTCAGAACTTGCTGGCGAACACCAGCGCGATGCAGCTGAAGAATCCCAAGCCCCAGACAGCGCTGCGCAGCATGTCGCGGTCGGCCAGGTACAGCGCGATGTAGACCACGCGGCTGACGATGAACAGCAGCGCCAGGCCGTCGATCACCGGCTGCCGCGCCTGCGTCGTCTGTGCGATCAGCACCGCACCGATGAAGAACGGCAGCGCCTCGAAGCTGTTGGACTGCGCCGCATTGGCTCGCGCGCGGTAGCCGGTCAGCTTGGCCAGCCACGCCCTTGGCTCGTGGTTGTCGTAGCCGCCCTGCGAGCGCGGCTTGCCGAAGTAGCCGGCCTTGGCGATGCCGGCGCAGACGATGGGCAGGATGGCCGCCACGATCACGCACCAATGAGCCACGGTCACCATGTCATCTCCTGTCCACCAAGGCATGGGCGATGGTGCCCAGATCCACGTACTCGAGCTCGCTGCCCACCGGCACGCCGCGCGCCAGGCGGGTCACCTTCAGGCCGCGCGCCTTCAGCGCTTCCGAGAGCGCGTGCGCCGTGACTTCGCCTTCGGCGGTGAAGCTGGTGGCCAGGATCACCTCTGACACCACGCCATCGCAGGCGCGTTCCAGCAGTGCGGCAGCGCCTATGTCGCCCGTGCCCACCCCGTCCAGCGGGCTCAAGCGCCCCATCAGGACGAAGTACAGGCCTTTGAAGCTGCCGCTGCGCTCCAGCGCCGCCTGGTCGGCCGGCGTCTCCACCACGCACAGCAGCCGGGGGTCGCGTTCCGTGTCCAGGCAGGTGCTGCAGATCTCTGCCTCGGTGAAGGTGTGGCAGCGCCGGCAGTGCCGCATGCGGGTGACAGCGCCGCTGAGCGCAAGCGACAGCCGCATGGCGCCGTCGCGGTCGTGCTGCAGCAGGTGAAAGGCCATGCGCTGGGCCGACTTCAGGCCCACGCCGGGCAGGCGGCGCAAGGCATCGACGAGGCCGTCGAGCGCGGACTCGCTCACGCCGGGACACCCAGCATCAGAAAGGCAGCTTCATGCCCGGCGGCAGGGGCATGCCGGCGGTGATCTTGCCCATCTTCTCGGTGGAGACCTCCTCGGCCCTGCGCACGCCGTCGTTGAACGCCGCGGCCACCAGGTCTTCCAGCATGTCCTTGTCGTCGGCCAGCAGCGACGGGTCGATGGTGATGCGCTTGACGTCATGCTTGCACGTCATCACCACCTTCACCAGGCCGGCACCAGACTGGCCTTCGACCTCGAGCAGCGCCAGTTCTTCCTGGGCGCGCTTCATGTTGTCCTGCATGGCCTGGGCCTGCTTCATCAAGCCGGCCAACTGGTTCTTCATCATGACGTGGTTCCTTCTTCGCTTGAGAGGGGTTTGATCGAGCCGGGCACGACGCGCGCGCCCTTGAACCTCGTCAGCAGGTCGACCACCACGGGGTCGTTCCTGATGACGGCCTCGGCGTCGGCCTGGCGTCTGGCGCGCTTGACGGCGTCACGCCGGGCCGGGGAATCACCGGGCACGCCGGGCTCGAGGATCAACCGGACGGCTGTCCCGAGTTCGGCCACCAACGCTGACTGCAACTTGTCGCGCAGGCTGTCGGCGCGCAGAGACAGGCTCTCGACGACCAGGGTCCAGGTGTCGGGGCTGCCGTCGCCGGGCTCGACGGACTTCAACGTGGCCTGCCAGGCCAGTTCCCGCGTCAGCGCCACCACCGCAGCGCCGGCGTCGAGCCGTCGCGCGAGGTCGTCCCAGCGGTCACCCAGCGGCGTGGCGACAACGGGTTCCACAGGCGCTGCCACCGGCAGGGCCAGGGCCGGCGGCGAGGGCGCGCGCAATGGCGCCGCGCGCGGCTCGCGCGCCGTCTCCCGAGTGGGTTCCGGCGCGGACGGATCGGATCCATAGCCCGACTCGTCGGCTTCCTCGACCCAGGGCGGCGGCTCCAGACCCACCGCCGCCACCCCGCCACGAGGAGCTGGCGTCGGCGCGGCTGAAGCCTGGGGCAAGCGGGTCGCGGCTGCTGGAGCGGAGGGCCCGGCGGTCGGCGACGCCGCGGCAGGAACGGGTGCTGCAACGGGTGCTGCAACGGGTGCTGCAACGGGTGCTGCAACGGGCGCTGCAACGGGCGCTGCAACAGGCGCAGGGGCCCGGCGGACGGCCGACGCCGCCGGCGAGCCCGGCATCGCAGCGGCCGCCCGAGGCGGCACCGCCACACTCGCCGCGGCCGAGGGATCACCCGCCGGGAACGCGAACAGTCGCAGCAGCACCATCGTCAGCGCCGCGTGGTCGTCGCTCATCAGGGTCAGCTCGCCACGCCCGTGCAACACGATGCTGTACAGCAGTTGCGTTTCGTCGGCAGGCATCGCCGCGGCCAGAGCGCGCACCGCATCCAGCTCGGGATCCTGCTCGTCGAGCGCACCGGGCACGGCCTGCTCGACCGCCATCTGCTGCAGCAGCACGGCCATCTCTTCGAGCGTCGCGCTGGCCGACAGACCCAGCGTTCGCAGGCCGTCGACGGCGGCCAGAAGCGCCGGCCCGTCGCGTTGCGACAGCGCTTCGATCAGCTGTCGCGCATGGCTGCGGTCGACGGTGCCCAGCATCGCGCGCACCACGGATTCGTCCAGGCGGCCGCCGCCGTAGGCGATGGCCTGGTCGGTCAGCGACAGCGCGTCGCGCATCGAACCGCGCGCAGCGCGCGACAGCAGGCGCAGCGCGCCGGGCTCGAAGGGCACCGTTTCCGCGTCGAGCACATGCACGAGGTGGTCACGAACCACGTCGGGCGGCATCGGCCGCAGGTTGAACTGCAGGCAGCGGCTCAACACCGTCGGCAGCATCTTGTCTGGATCGGTCGTGGCGAGCACGAACTTCAGGTACTCGGGCGGCTCTTCGAGCGTCTTCAGCAAGGCGTTGAAGGCGTCCTTGGTGAGCTGGTGCGCCTCGTCGATCATGAAGACCTTGAAACGGCCGACACTGGGCTTGTAGGCCGCGCGTTCGATGAGGTCGCGGATCTCGTCGATGCTGCGGTTGGAAGCCGCGTCGAGCTCGATGTAGTCGATGTAGCGGTCGGCATCGATCTCGGTGCAGGCGCCGCAAACGCCGCAGGGGTGTGCCGTGACGCCGCCGTTGCCGTCCGCCCCGGTGCAGTTGAGCGACTTGGCCAGGATGCGCGACACGGTGGTCTTGCCGATGCCCCGCGTGCCGGTGAACAGGTAGGCGTGGTGCAGCCGCCGGGTTTCCAGTGCATTCGTCAGCGCGCGCACCACGTGCTCCTGCCCGACCATCTGGTCGAAGCTGCGGGGCCGGTACTTGCGCGCCAGGACGACATAACTCATGAGACTCATTCTACGTTTGGCCCCTGTCGACCCCGCCCGAGGACCGGCCCGCGCCCGACGCGGATAATTCCCTGCCATGGACAGCCGCCCCTCCCCCGCCCCCGCCGCGCCCGGCGCGCCCCTCAGCTACGAGCAGTCGGGCGTGGTCTACGAGCTCATCGACCCGCTGAAGGTGGCTGCCCAGCGCGCCGCAGCAGCCACCGCGGTGAACCTGGCTGCGCACGGCTTCAGCGAAGTGAAGGCCTCTCGCGGCGAATCGGCCTACGTGGTGGACGTTGGACCCTTCTACCTGGCCAGCATCGTCGAATGCCTGGGGTCCAAGGCCCTGGTGGCAGACGAGATGCAGCGCCTGACCGGCCACAGCTGGTATGCCGGCATCGCACAGGACACCATCGCGATGGCCATCAACGACCTCGTCACGGTGGGTGCCACGCCCCTGGTGGTGCAGGCCTACTGGGCCGCCGGCGGCAGCGAGTGGTTCACGGACGCCGAACGCGCCGGCACGCTGGTCGCCGGCTGGAAGGCCGCCTGCGACACCTGCGGCGTGGCCTGGGGTGGCGGCGAGACGCCGGCACTGGCCGGCATCGTGGCCGAAGGACGCATCGACCTTGCTGCTTCCTGCACCGGCATCGTCAGCCCGAAAACGCGGCTGTCGCTGGGGGACGCACTGGTGCCGGGCGACGCCATCGTGCTGCTGGCCGCCAGCGGCATCCACGCCAACGGTCTGAGCCTGGCTCGCAAGCTGGCCGAACGCTTGCCCCAGGGCTACCTGACGCCCATCGCGCCGGGCCTCGCCTATGGCGAGGCGCTGCTGGCGCCGACTCCGCTGTACTCCCCGGTCACCGAAGCGCTGGCGCGCGCCGGCATCACGCCGCACTATTGCGCCAACATCACCGGGCACGGCTGGCGCAAGCTGCTGCGCCACCCGGGCAGCTTCACCTACCGCATCGAGCGCCTGCCGGAGGTGCCCGCCGTGCTGCAGTTCATCCAGCAGCAGGCGCAGATGAGCGACGAGGACGCCTACGGCACCTTGAACATGGGCGCCGGCTTCGCGATCTTCGTTGCCGCAGCCGATGCCGAGCGCACGGTCGAGGTGGCGCGCCAGGCCGGTGTGGCAGCCCTGGTGGCAGGCCGCGTGGAAGCTGGGGCCAAGCAACTGCTGATCGAGCCGCTGGGCCTGGTGTTCGGCAGCGACGCACTGCAGCTGCGCTGAGCCGCGCCGGATCGGACTCGAGGGACCCGGCCCGCGAGGGCTCCGTCGTCAGCGGGGCCCGCACCCCTGGCCTACAATCCGCGGTGACGGGCCTCCTCGCATGGAAGCGCGGCCAACCGGGTCAGGTCGGGAACGAAGCAGCCCTAACCGTTGTGACCAGTGCCGAGATCAGGCTCGTCACCTCTCCCCCGTCGTTCACGGCATGACCGGCATGACCCGGCAGGCTCGCCGAGGCCTCACTTCTGCGCCTGACGGAAGGCCATGACCGCCTGGTTGCGCAAGGTACGCAGCAGGGACAACTCCTTCTCGGTCAGCACGATGCTGTTCGGCATCGCCTTGTCGGCATAGAGCAGCCCGAAGGGCTTCTTGTTCATCGACATCGGCAGCAGCAGCAGCGTTGGCGCTCCGGCGGCGGTGCGATACCAACCCGGCAGACGTGCGGCCATGTCGCCCAGCGTCGTGTCGGCCAGCAAGGTGTCGGCACTCTTCTGGCAGATGGCGGCGAACAGGTCACCCTTGCCCGAGTCCAGCGGCACCTTGAAGGCCTTGGCCACCGTGTCGGCATCGAGGCCCAGACCGAAACGGCCGGTGAGCGTGTCGGTGCGGGGATCGCGCAGGCAGAAGATGACGCGCCGAAAGGCCAGCGCACGGAACATGGTCTCCATCACCATGCGCAGCACGTCGTTGAGCTTGAAGCTTTCCGACGCCAGCGTCTCGGTGATGTCCTGCACGCCAGCCACCAGGAGATCGGTACGCTGGGCTTCGCCGGCATCGCCGAGCACTTCGGTCGCTGCGTCAGCCATCGGTGCCGCAGGGGCGATGTCCACGCGCAGCGGGTCGGCGTCGGCTGCGTCGCCCGCGGCGCGCACCGGTGTGGCCAGACGCCTGGCCAATGCGGAGCCGGCAGACGGCTCGATGCCCATCGCGCGCGCCAAAGGGGCCAGGCCGAGTTGCACCCTCTGGGCCGCCGCAGCCAGACGCTCCGCCGACACCCCCAGCACGGCGGCGTGGCGTTTGGCCCAGGCCTGGGCACGCGCATCGAAGCGCTCGACCTGGGGATCGAGCACCAGATCGGCCGCGGCATTGGTCGCGCGTCCCAGCCAGCGAAGCCGCTCCGGCCCTGCTTCGGCGGCGCGAGCCGGTGGCTCGCCCGTCGGCGCCTTCATGCAGCGCTGCAACGATTCGGGCAATCCCCAGGCCTTGGCCACGCCGCAGGCCAGGTCGTCCAGCCCGATGCCAAGCACCTGGCGGGCGGTCGTGTCCCGGTTCACCGAGGCGCCGGCACCGTCGGCGAGCAGGGCGATGCGCTGCGCCTCTTCAGGGAAGTAGTACTCCACGAGCAGCCGCCCGAGATTCTGGAACAGCGAACCCAGATAGGCCTCTTCGCCATCGCGCCCCTCATGCGCGAGATCGGCGGCCAGGGTACCCGCCACCAGCGCGCGCAGGAACTCCTCCTTCATGCGGCCGGCGCGGGTGCGGTCGTCCATGTGCTCCAGCAGCGTCAGGGACAGCGCCAGGTTGCGCACGCCGGCGAAGCCGATCAGGGCCACCGCCCGCGACACCGTGCCGATGCTGCCCGCGCCCGCCTGGCTGAAGTGCACGGTGTTGACCAGCCGCAGCAGCTTGTGGGTCAGCGCCACGTCCTTCAGGATCTCGGCGGCCAGCGAGTTCAGGCTTTCCGTCTCGGAGGACGTCAGCCGCTGGATGCGACCGACGGCCGAGGACAGCGCCGGGAAGTCACTCTTCGTGCGCATGCGGCGCAACAGAAACTCCAGCGCCGCCGCGCCGCTGCCGGCATCCGACGCTTCGTCCTGGTCAGGACCGTGCAGCCACTCGCTCAGGGCGGCGTGCATGCCCAGCGCGCTGTCGAAGCGTGCCGCCCGGTCACGCTGCAGGGCCCGCCGGACGATGGCGCGCAAGCCGTCGTCGATGCCGCCGCCCGGGGGCAACGCCAGGTCTTCGTCGCGCACGCGCTGCAGCGCCTGCAGGGGATCGCGGTCGGTCACCAGCGGCGTGCCGGTGAGCAATTCCGCCAGCAGCAGCCCGGCGGCAAAGACGTCCATCGCGGGCACCGGTGCTTCGCCGCGCGCCGCTTCGGGTGACATGTAGCGCGGCGTGCCGACGATGCGACCATCGCCGGGCACGCTCACGCGCGCAGCGATGCCGAAGTCCATCACGCGCACACGACCGTCGGCGCCGAGCAGGATGTTCGACGGCTTCAGGTCGCGGTGCACGATGCCGTGGGCGTGCGCGGCAGCCAGGGCGTCGAGCACGGCCAGCGTGAGGTCGATCGCCTCGCGAGCGCTGCGCTGGCCGCGCAGTTCGGCCAGCGTCCTGCCCTGCACCAGTTCGAAGACGAGGTAGGGCTGGCCGTCGATCTGATCGGCCTCGAATACGGGGACGATATTGGGATGCGTCAGGCGGCTGACGGCACGCGCCTCGTCGAGCCACTGGCTCACGCTGACCACGTCGGACGAGGCGTCCAGCAGCTTGATGGCCACCTCGCGGTCCAGACGGGGGTCGTGCGCCAGCCAGACGCTGGCCTGCGCGCCGCGACCGAGTTCGCCGAGCAGTTCGAAGCGTCCGACACGTTGAGCAGGTGCGCCGCTGCGGCGCACGGCCTGGACACGCGCCGCCGTGGCCGCCGATGCCGCCGCCGCAGCGCCGGCCGCCGTCGCGCCCGCGGTCGGGCCGCGATGTGCGCTCACGAGAGGAATTCCCGCGCAGGGAACTGCGCGCTGTGCGCTGGGGAACGGTCGGACCTGTTCATGACCTCGCGGCGCTGGTGTCGGACTCGTGGTCGGCGACGCTGTACATGGCGTTGCCATCGGCATCGCGCAGCAGGTCGGCCAGCGTCGACGTGGCCGCGGCCTGGATCGCCGCCTGCAAGTCCTTGGGCGCCAGGTGCAACGCACGAGCGTAGCGCTGGCCGACGCGGTGCAGCGCCTGCGACTGATGGGTGGCCGGCAAGGCCTGGGCGTCGACGATCTCGTTCGAGCAACTCGCCACCGCGCGCAGGATGTCGTTGTCGTTCTCCGGCGCGCGCACCGGCGCCGTCGGCGGCAGGCGGCGGATGACGTGCAGCACGCCGTCGTCCAGGCCCCAGCGCCGGGCCAGCGCATGCCCGATGGATTCGATGTCCACCCCCAGCACGCTGAACGCCGCGGCCTCTTCCTGCATGCCGGGCTGCTCGGCCTCGCCGGGGCGGTCCGCAGGCATCGGCGTC
Source organism: Rubrivivax sp. (assembly GCA_022843905.1). GTDB lineage: Bacteria > Pseudomonadota > Gammaproteobacteria > Burkholderiales > Burkholderiaceae_C > Rubrivivax. Next base: position 37,659 of record JALHMT010000019.1, on the reverse strand, counting down.
ATCAGGCGTCGAATCTGCAGCGCCTCGTCGGGAAAGTGGTAATGCACGACCAGTCGGCCCAGGTTCTGAAGCATGGTGATGATGGCAACCGCCTCGGCGTCGTAGCCCGCGGGCCGCAGCCCCATGGCCACGCGTGCGGCGCGCCGGGCCCGCGACATCAGCCGCGACAGTTCGGCCGCTGCAGGCTCGGACAGCGGCCCGGGCCAGGTGCGAAGACCCAGCGCCGAGCGCCGTACGTTGTCCAGGCCCAGCATGGCGATCGCGCGGCGGACGGTCAGCACCGGGCCGGAACCGGCCACCTGCGCGCCGCGCACCTGCGCGCTGTTGACCAGCCGCAGCAGTTCGAACGACAGCGCGAGGTCCTCGATGACCACGGCCGCCAGCTCGTTGGTGCGCTGCCTGTCCATCAGCGCCAGCCGGGCGGCGCGCTCGGGTCCGCGCGGCGAGCCCGGCAGCATGCCGGCCGTGCCGATGCGGTCGACCAGCAGCGCCAGCGGGCCGGCCTCGGTGTTCTCGTCGCTGCTCAACCAGCCCTGCAGCGCGCGCCACAACGTGCGGGCGTTGTGATAACGCTGGCGCTCCTGCCGGTCGGTGGCGCGGTTGGCGATGGCGCGCAGCACGTCGGGCACCGGCCGCGGCGTTGTCCACGGCAGGCGCACCAGATCGTGGCCCAGCGGCGGCAGGCGATGCATGGCGCGACCGGTGTCGGGTTCGTCGAGCGCAGGCTGGCCCGTGAGTGCGCGATGCAGGATCAGACCCGCCGCCAGCACGTCGCGCTGGCCTGCGTCGCGCTGTGCGCGCAGCGTGCCCGGCTCGACCCCGGCGCCGCGGTCGTCGGGCGAAGCGCCGGAGCCGGCCAATCCAACCTCAAGACCGGCCACCTGGACATGACCCTGGTCGCTGACCATCATCAGGTAGGGCTGCAGGTCGTGATGCGCCGCCCCGGCGTCGTGGGCATAGGCCAGCCCTTCCAGCGCCTGCCCCAGCAGGGAAACGCTGTCCACCGCCGACATCCCGGATGCGCCGATGCGCTCGCTCAGGGTCGCCAGGCCGGTGGGGTCATAGGCCACGTAGGGCCAGTTGTCGTGCAAGCCGATCTCGACGGCCTGCAACAGGTTCGGGTGCTGCAGACGTGCCGCCTTCTTCACGGCCTGCGCCCAGTGGGCGGCGGCGGCAGGATCTTGGTGCTGGGCTCGCGGCAGTACCAGCATGAGGTCGGCGCCGTTGCGCGGGTCATTGACCAGCCAGGCCATCGTTCTTTCGCTCTTGCCCAGCAGCCGCAGCAGCGCGAAGCGCGCAAAGCTGCGCATCGCAGGGCGTGGCGGCGTGGCAGCGGAGGGCTGGGCGGGCGCAGAAGGCATGGCCCGCCCATTGGAGCGCGAGCGGACAACCCAGGGCAGGGCGAAGAGCAGCGCAAAAGCGGTGCATTTGAAGCCGACGTCGCGTCAAGCTCCGGCGCGCCACCCGCGTCCGGGCCTACGGCTCACAGCTCCTGGAGCCGCCCACCAGCGGCGATGAACGCGCCGCGGATCTCCTCGGCAGGCATCAGCGCCTGCAACGCCGCCACATAGCCGGCCAGCTGCTGCCGATAGGCCTCGACCTCGCCGGGGGACGCATGCAGCTTGTAGTCGAGCACCCACCACTGCACTCCCCGCTCGCCTGCCAGTTGCACCAGCCGGTCCACCCGCAGCAGGCTGCCGTCTGCGGCCAGGGGCACTTCGTTGCCGGCCCACAGCAACGCGGGTCCGGCAAAGAAGCGGCGGCACTCGGGGCTGTCGAGCACCGATGCCGCTGCGGACAAGACGGCGGCCGCCGACGCCGCAGGCAGCCCGACGCTGTCGGCAGCGGCGCGGGCCCAAGCCGGCCAGTCGGCACGAGGCGCGGCGGCCCCGGGGTGTCCGGCCCACTCCAGCATGCGGTGCACGGCCTGACCGAGCCGGGCGCCGGCGTCGCCCGATGGCCTGGCCGGCAGATCGAGCTTCAGGGGCATCACGCCATCGGGCAGCACGGCGACCTGCGCCGTCTCGGTGTCGCCCGCCGACTGCGCCATCATGGGCGTTGCGGCCTCGGGTTCCCACGCCGCCGCCAGCGGCGCCACGCGCCCCCACCACGAGCGGCCCGGCGGAACGTTGTGCGGGGCGGTGCGGCTCAGCACCAGCCAACGCCGGGCGCGCGTCATCGCGACGTAGAGGGCGTTGAGCTCCTCGCGTTCGCGTGCCGCCCGCTCCTCGTCCATCAGGACCTGCAGCGAAGGTGCGACCGCGCCTTCGCTGGCGACGAAGGCGACGCGCCGCGGTGCGGCGTCGTCGACCGGCCAGTCCACCAGCAGTGTGCCGCGCTCGGCGTTGCGGCGCTCCGGGTCGGCGTCGAGGATGAACACCGCCTCGGCCTCCAGGCCCTTGGCGGTGTGCACGGTCAGCAGTTGCACGGCGTCGGCCGGCGGCGCGGCGTGGATGCGCACCGCGCCGCTGCGCAGCGCGCGCACGAATCCGTACAGCGACAGGTAGCGGCCTCCCTGCTGGTCGACGGCCGCACCGATCAGCGCATGGACCGCATTGACCGCCGCAAGACGACGCACCGGCGGTACGGCAGCCACCAGCCGGGGCAACAGATCGCCTTCGTGCACTATGCGGTCCAGCAGGTCGTGCGGATGGCATCGCAGGACCTGATCGCTCCAGCGCCGCAGGAGGTTCCGTGCGCGCGCCAGTTCGGGGGAAGGCGGGTCGTCGGCCTGCAGCAACTGCGTCAGCCAGCGCCCGGAGACCTGGTCGGCACGGCCGGCCAGCCACAACAGGTCGTCGTCGGAAGCATCGAACAAGGGACTCTTCAGCGCGCGCGCCAGCGACAGGTCGTGCGCCGGCGAGGCCAGCACGTCCAGCACGGCCAGCAGGTCCAGGGCCTCGGGGGACTCATCGATCTCCACCGTCTCGGCCACGGCGTGCGGCAGACCCAGTTCGGCCAGCGCCTGCGACACCAGGCGCAGTCCGGAGCGCTTGCGCGCCAGCACCATGACCTGGCCCGCCTGGAGACCCTCGCGGGCTCCCAGCTCGGCCACGGCGGCCGCCACCCAGCGGGCTTCGCGCAGGCGCAGCACCTCGTCGGCTTCATGCCGGGGCTCGGTGAGCGAGGGCCGCCAGACCTGGCGCTGCGCGGCCCTGTCCCGGGTGCGGTCCCGCAGCACCTCGGGCAGTGCGCGCAAGGCACCCGTCTCGGTCGACGAGGTGGTGTGGACGCGGAAGTCCTGCCATGCATCGTTGTCGGCGGCATCCATGAACACGCCGTTGACGCTCTCGATGACCTGGGGTGCGTTGCGCCGGGTGTGATCGCATTCGAGCAGGCTGCCGGCCAGACCTTCGGCAACGAAGGCCTTGGCCGCCAGGAACACACGCGGCTCGGCGCGGCGGAAGCGGTAGATGCTCTGCTTGGGGTCGCCGACGATGAACACCGCCGGCGGCCGCTGCCCGCTGGCACCACCACCGGCTCCCGCGTACGACGACAGCCAGCCAAGCAGCGCATGCCACTGCAGCGGGCTGGTGTCCTGGAACTCGTCGATCAGCACATGGCGGACTCGAAGGTCCAGCCGTTCCAGCAGCCAGCCGGCCAGCAACGGGTCGCCCAGCAGGGTGAGTGCAGCGCGCTCGAGGTCGGCCATGTCGGCCAGCCCGCGCGCGAACTTCAAGGCGCTGTACTGCACCATCAGCACGCGCGACAAGCGCACCATGCGCCCGTGGTCGAGGTGGGCCTGCTGCTGCAGCCGCATGCGGACCAGATGCAGCAGCGCATCGCAGCCAGCGGCCAGGCCGGGAATCTCGCCCAGCTTGCGGGCTTCGCCATCACCGTCCTTGGTGAAGAGCGCCCGTCGGGCGCCACGCAAGGCCAGTTCTGCCTCCTGCAGGCCCAAGGCCGCCTGCAGCGCCTGTCCGGCCTTGCGCGGCGTGACGTTCCTGTGCGCGCCCAGGTCGACCGCCAGCGCCTGCAGCTGGACGCGCAGCGTTCCCGGCAACAGCAGCAGTTCGGCCGGATCGTCCAGGCCAGCACACTCGACGAAGACCTCGCAGGCCGGTGGCACGGCAGAGGCCAGCGTGCCGGCCTCGTCGGCGCACTGCAGCTCGGCACATCGCTTCCAGGCCGCATCCAGCCAGGTCTGCACCAGCGCGCGCCGATGGCGCGCGACCAGCGCCAGGTAGTCCTCGCGCAGTGCCGGGTCACCCTGCACGGCACCGTGGAAGCGCCGGTAGAGCGGCTGTCGCAGCGGTTCGGGGTCTTCCAGCAACTCCATCTGCGCCGGCAGCCCCAGCCGCGCCAGCAGTTCCAGCGGCGCATGGCTGGCGAGTTGCGCGAACCAGCTGTGGAAGGTGCGGACTTCCACCGGCCGGCCGCGCTCGAGCAGGCGGCGCTGCAGCGTGCCCAGGATGGGCGCGAGGCGCCGCGCCTGCTCCGACGCGAGGCCCCGGTGCATCAGTTCGGTCACGCGCATGTCGTCCGATGCGTTCGGTGCCGCGAAGGCGGCCAGCCAGTCGTCCAGCCGCGCCCGCATCTCGCCCGCAGCCTTGCGCGTGAAGGTGATGGCAAGGATCTGCTCCGGCTCCGCGCCGTCGAGCAAGGCGCGCAGGATGCGCGAGACCAGCATCCAGGTCTTGCCGGCACCGGCACAGGCCTCGACCACGACGCTGCGGCGCGGGTCGCAGGCCGCGGCATAGAAGGCCGGGGCATCCACCGGTCGGCCGTCGAGCCGGTAGGCCGGCGCGTTCATTCGACGCCCTCTCGGGCATCGGCCCTCAGGTCGGGCACGGTCGCTGGAGCCGGCCAGTGGTCGCGCCGGCACAGGCCGCGCGCCTCGCAGCTGTCGCATACCCTGCCCTCACCCAGCGCAGGCATCGCCGCGCCGGCGCGCAGGGCCACAAAGTCGTCGGCCAGGCCGGCCAGCATCAGGGTCGCGGTAGCCTCGACATCCTGGTGCACCACGGCTTTGGGCGCGTCGGCGCAGTCGAGTGCCAGGTACATCGCCTGGATCGGCCCCGACCCCTCGGTCGAGCCGAGCAGCAGGGCGGCATAGAAGGCGAGTTGCGTGTCTTCCAGCGGATCGCGGACCTTGGCCTGCAGCATGCCCAGGTCGCCGGTCTTGTAGTCCAGCACCGCCACGCCGCCGCCCGGACCGCGATCGATGCGATCGACGCGGCCGCGCAGCTGCTGTGGCTGCAGCAGTTCAGGCCGTGCCGAGTGGTCTTCTTCTCCCGCGGCCCAGGACCAGCCCTCGGACTCGCGCCCGGCCAGCCACTCGAGATATCGCGGCGCAAAGACTTCGAAGCTGGCCTGGTAGGGCAGCAACGAGGCCGCGTCCAGCTTCAGCTCGGCGGTGGCCCATGCGGCCGACTGGGCCAACTGGTCGCTGTCTGGCAACACATGCCCGGCGTGTCGCTGCTCGTGGAATCGGTGCAAGGTGAGGTGCAGCCAGTTGCCATAGTCGCGCTTGGCCAGCGGGGCATCGAGTTCGACCAGCTCTTCCAGTTTCAACACCGCCCTCGCGAAGAAGCGATAGGGGCACTGCCGCAACGCCTCCACGGTGCTGGCGCTCAGCGATGTGGGCAGGGCAGCGGGTGCTGCCGGCCGGGGCCTTCGCTGCGGGCGCGAGGCGACGGTCCGCAGCGGCGGCCGCCAGGCCTGTTCGGGCCAGGAGGCCGCGCCGGCGGTCTGGCGGCAGGCGGCCAGCCACTGCACGAAGACGCTCGACCCCACAGGCTGTCCGTCGTGGACGCGGCGGCGCAGCAGGCTCAGCCTGGGTACGCGCAGCAACTGCGCGAAGGCCAGCAACTGTCGCTGCTGCCGCACGCCGGCACGGTCGAGGTCGAGGCGCTGTGCGAGGCTCTCGCTGATCAGCGTCGGCGTGCTGCTCACGGCGCCCAGGTGCTGATCGTCGGCCGCGGGCAACACGACATGAGCGAAGTCGCGGCCGACCGCACGCGCCATCGGTGTCAGCACCACGTCTGCACCGGACATCGGGGAGGGCTCGTGGTTGGTGGCGTCGAGCACGCTGTCGACCCAGGCAGTGAACCCTGAGAGGTCCAGAACCACGGGTCTTGCGGCAGTCTTCCAGGCCTCATCAGCCACGCCCAGCCGCAGCGCTCGAACCACGGCCGCTTCCGCCTCGTCGGCCTGCGCATCGAATGCCAGGGCGGCACTGCGGGCCAGCGTCAGGTCGAGCGATGCCAGCCAGTCCGTCAGCGCTCGCGTGCGGCCCGCCGACAAAGGCGCCAGCAGGGCCGAGAGGTCCTGCCAGCGCTGCTCTGCAGCGTCGCGGGCGCCTTGCGGCAGACGGCGCGCCTCGCGCCACATCGACTCCAGCGTACGGATCCAGGACTGGTCGTCGGGCCCCAGACGCAGGCTCTTGATCCAGTCGAGCCGGGCATCGGCCGGCGCGTCAGGCGCCGCCGCGCGCAGCAGCGCCATCACGCGCGCGGCAACGGGTGTTGTCGACAGCCGCCAGCCGGTCTCGTCGCTCAAGGTGACACGGCGGCGCTCCAGCAGTGCGCGCACGCGCCGCACCAGCACGCGGTCGCTGGCAATCAAGGCCACCGGCCCTCGGCCTTGCTCCAGCGACTGCAGCACCAACGAGGCGGCGGCCTGCGCTTCTGACTCGAGGTCATCGCAGACCCAGCGCTCGGCGTGCTGCCGACCGAGCGGCGGAAAGGGCTCGTCGAGCGGCGGGTCGGCATCGATCAGAAGCGCTGGTGCCGGATGCGCGGCGAGCAGGTGATCGACCAGTGGATCGCCGCCGCCGATGCGCACGCCGATCCAGGCACCGACGGCCTGGTCGAAGAGCACGTCGGTCGGCTCCCGACGCCCGAGCGCCGCCCATTCGAGCGCCACCTGGAGCAGCAAGGACTCGATGGCGCCCGGTCCGCCTGCGGCAACCGACGCCTGGCGCACGGTGTCCCAGAACGCCTCACGCGCGCCAGGCGGCCGCTGGCCCGCGGCTCGAGCCAGCGTCTGTGCCGACTCGACGACCTGCGCCACCAGGTGCTCGAAGCCCCGCCGGTCGCGACGCAGCCAGGCTTGCGCCCAGCCCTGGGCCGACAGCAGCGCGGTGGCAGTGAGCCGATCCAGCACGGGGTCGCCGCTGACGCGCCCCGGCTGCAGTGCAGGGGGCGGCCGCAGCGACGCCGCCAGGGTGCTCGCGGTCTCGATGCGCGGCTGCCAGCCGCCGGCCGCCGCGAACGCAGCGCGCGCCGCAGGCAGCAGCGCCGAGTACGGCAGCAGCAGCACGGCATCGCGCGGCAGCACTGTGCGCGCCGCGAGCCAGTCCCGCGTCAGGCGGGCCACGCCGTGCCAGAGTTCGGCTGGCGACTGGGTCTGGGGCACCCTTGCGATCTCTATCGTTGCCATAGCCGCGCTCTGGTCTGCGTCCCCGGCAGGGACAGGGCTTTGTGTCAGAATCATTGTGCCCTGTGGCTTCGGTGTCGCAGGCCTCTGGAGAACCGCCTCATGAGCAGCGAACTGATCAAGCACATCACCGACGACTCCTTCGCCAGCGACGTCGGTCAGGCCGACAAGCCCGTCCTGGTGGACTTCTGGGCTGAGTGGTGCGGCCCCTGCAAGATGATTGCGCCCATCCTCGACGAGGTGTCGAAGACTTACGACGGCCGTGTGCAAATCGCCAAAATGAACGTCGACGAGAACAGCGAGGTGCCGGCCAAGTTCGGCATCCGCGGCATCCCGACGCTCATGCTCTTCAAGGGCGGCGAGCTCGCCGCCACCAAGGTCGGTGCACTTTCCAAGGCTCAGCTCACCGCATTTCTCGACGGCAACCTATAATGCCGTGCAGCGGTTGAAAAGCCCCCGGTTCGTCCGGTCGCTTTTTTCCGCTAGTTTCGCCACCACGCCCCGGCATCGCCGGGCAGTCAGGCCGCCGGAAGGGCGGCGCGTGGCGCAGGCTCCCCCACCTGGTTTCCAGCCTCCCGGCGCTTCGCCTCTTCGCGCGGCCCCTGGGTACGGCAACGGCCGGCGGAGCCCAAGTCCAGTGCACGCTCTGGCAAGGCCGCACGCTCCCCCGAGGGTCCCCACCCATGCATCTGTCCGAACTCAAGGCGCAGCACGTCTCCGAACTCATCACCATGGGCGAGGCGCTGGAGATCGAGAACGTCCAGCGCCTGCGCAAGCAGGAACTGATGTTCGCCATCATGAAGAAGCGCGCCAAGGCCGGCGAACAGGTCTTCGGCGACGGCGTGCTCGAAGTGCTGCCCGACGGTTTCGGCTTCCTGCGCAGCATCGAAGCCAGCTATATGGCGTCCACCGACGACATCTACCTGTCGCCGAGCCAGATCCGCCGCTTCAACCTGCACACCGGCGACATGGTCGAAGGCGAAGTGCGGGTGCCCAAGGACGGTGAGCGCTACTTTGCGCTGGTCAAGGTCGACCGCGTGAACGGCGTCACGCCCGAGGAGAGCAAGCACAAGATCATGTTCGAGAACCTGACGCCCTTGTTCCCCAAGGAGCAGTTCAAGCTCGAACGCGACATCAAGGCCGAAGAGAACATCACCAGTCGCATCATCGACCTCATCGCGCCCATCGGCAAGGGCCAGCGCGCCTTGCTCGTGGCCCAGCCCAAGACCGGCAAGACGGTGATGATGCAGCACCTGGCGCATGCCATCGTGGCCAACCACCCCGAGGTCCACCTGATCGTGCTGCTCGTCGACGAGCGCCCCGAGGAAGTGACGGAGATGCTGCGCACCGTGCGCGGCGAGGTCATCAGCTCGACCTTCGACGAGCCCGCGGCGCGCCACGTCCAGGTGGCCGAGATGGTGATCGAGCGCGCCAAGCGCCTGGTCGAACTGAAGAAGGACGTGGTCATCCTGCTGGACAGCATCACGCGCCTGGCCCGGGCCTACAACAACGTGCTGCCGTCTTCGGGCAAGGTGCTCACCGGCGGCGTCGATGCCAATGCCCTGCAGCGCCCCAAGCGCTTCTTCGGCGCAGCGCGCAACGTCGAGGAAGGTGGTTCATTGACCATCATCGGCACCGCGCTGATCGATACCGGCTCGCGCATGGACGAGGTGATCTACGAAGAGTTCAAGGGCACGGGCAACTGCGAGATCCACCTCGACCGACGCATGGCCGAAAAGCGGGTCTATCCGTCCATCCTCATCAACAAGAGCGGAACGCGGCGCGAAGAACTGCTGCTCAAGCCCGAGATCCTGCAGAAGACCTGGATCCTGCGCAAACTGCTCTATCCGATGGACGAGATCGAGGCGATGGAGTTCATCCTCGACAAGATGAAGGCCACGAAGAACAACCTCGACTTCTTCGACATGATGAGGCGTGGCGGCTGACGCCGTCCCGCGCCTGGGGCCTTCCAAGCTATACTCACGGGTTTTCCGTCACTTTGGAAAGTGCGCCGATGGGTCGGCGTGGCTTCCGCAACGCACGCAACGAACACAGGCATAGAGGCAAGCATGAAAGAAGGCATTCACCCCAACTACCGCGACGTCTGCTTCGTCGATCTGTCCAACGGCTTCAAGTTCGTCACGCGCTCGTGCCTGCAGACCAGGGAAACCATCAAGATGGAAGACGGCCGCGAGCTGCCCCTGATGAAGGTCGAGAGCACCAGCGAAACGCATCCCTTCTACACAGGCACGCAGAAGAGCGTGGACAACCTGGGCGGTCGCGTCGAGAAGTTCCGCACCAAGTTCGCCCGCGTCGGCCTGAAGAAGTAAGCCTGGCCATGCCCAGGCAGGGCTGCTCCGGCGGCCGATGCATCGAAGGCAGCTCAGGCTGCCTTTTTTCTTGACCCGCTCGGGCATCATCGCCGCGGTGAACACGACCACCCCCGCCCTGGTCACCCAGCGCGGTGCACGCCGCCTTCCCCGCACGGCACTGCTGCTGCTGTGTGCCGCCTACGTGCTGCCGGGCTTGATCGGCCGCGACCCCTGGCGCAATGCCGACCTGATCGCCTTCGGCCAGATGCTCGGCATGGCCGAGGGCCGTACGCCCTGGTTGCAGCCCATGCTCGGCGGACTGCCGCTGGTCGACACGGCGCTGCTGCCGCAGTGGCTGGGAGCCGCCTTCATCTGGGCCCTGTCACCCCTGGTCGACAGCGCGATGGCGGCCCGTGTGCCCTTTGCGCTGCTGCTGGTCGGCGTGCTCGCGCTGACCTGGTACGCCACCTTCCACCTGGCCCGCACCGACAATGCGCAGCCCGTGCCCTTCGCGTTCGGCGGAGAGGCCGATCCCGTCGACTATGCGCGTGCCGTGGCCGACGGCGCCCTGCTGGCGCTGATCGCCACGCTGGGCCTGCTGCAACTCGGACACGAGACCACGCCCGAGTTGATGCAGCTCTTCGCTGCCAGTCTCTTCCTGTATGCCCTGTCCGCGGCTCCTTTCCGCGACGCCCAGCCGCGCCTGGCCGTGCTGGCCGCCTTGCCGGTGCTGGTGGCCAGCGGCGCACCGAGCATGGCCCTGGCTCTGGGCATCGGCGGCGCCATCGTCTGCCTTCGGTCCGCTTATCCCGAGGTGCGCAGCTTTGCGCGATGGGTCGTCGCGTCGGCACTGGTCGCCTTGATCCTGGCGTGGCTGCTGGGAGCCTGGCACTGGCGCGGTGCGGCCTTCGACGCGGCCACGCTGGTGGGCATCGGCCGGCAATGGCTGTGGTTCCTGTGGCCGGCCTGGCCGCTGGTGCTGTGGACGCTGTGGCGCTGGCGCGGGCACCTGCTGCACCGGCACATCGCGGTGCCGCTCACCCTCGCGGCCGTGGCCCTGGGCGCGAATCTGGTGATGGGCGGCTCGGACCGCGCGCTGATGCTGGGCACCCCCGCAATGGCCATGCTGGCCGCCTTCGCACTGCCGACCTTCAAGCGCAGCACCAGTGCGGCGATGGACTGGTTCTCGATCTTCTTCTTCACGTTGAGCGCGCTGACGGTCTGGGTCATCTACATCGCGGTACACACCGGCGTGCCGGCAAAGCCCGCGGCCAACGTCGCCAAGCTCGCGCCGGGCTTCGTCGCGAGCTTCTCCTTGCCGGCCCTGGTCTTCGCGGTGGCCGGAACGCTGGCCTGGGTGTGGCTGGTGCGCTGGCGCACAGGGCGTCACCGCGAAGCGCTATGGAAGAGCCTGGTGCTGCCCGCCGGGGGCGTCGCGTTGTCTTGGCTGCTGCTGATGACCTTGTGGCTGCCGCTGCTCGACTATGCGCGCAGCAGCCGCGCCTGGCTGGCCGCTCTGGCGCCTCATGTGCAGTCGGCCGGCTGCATCTGGGCCCCCGGCGCGAGTGCGGTGACCTTGTCGTCGCTGGAACACATTGGCCGCTACGACGTGGACGCCTCACCAACCTCGCGACGCTGCCGGCAGTGGGTGCATGTGGCGCGCGATGGACGGTCGCCCGAGGTCGGCGACGAGTGGCTGCCGGTCGCCCAGGTGCGTCGGCCGGGCGACCGGGACGAGATCACCTTCGTCTACCGCCGCCGCACGGCGCCCTGAGCTCGGTGCACGCGGCGCGCAGTGACCTGCGCAGCAGGCAGCACACCCCGACGACGCAGCGGATCAGCTCACCTGCGAGTCGACGTCCTGCAAGGACGCCGACCCTGCCCTGTCGACCCGTCGCACGCGTGCGGACGGCAGCACCAGCCGGAACCTCGATCCCTTGCCCAACTCGCTCTCGACCTCGATCTCTCCGCCGTGGCGCTGGATGACGTGCTTGACGATGGAGAGCCCGAGTCCGGTGCCGCCGGTCTCGCGTGAACGGCTGCTGTCGGCGCGGTAGAAGCGCTCGGTGAGGCGCGGCAGGTGCTCGCGTGCGATGCCGCTGCCGTTGTCCACCACGTCGATCACGCCGGCGCCGTCTTCGCGCCAATGCCACAGCACTTCGATGCGACCCTTGTCGGGTGTATAGCGAACGGCATTGGTGACCAGGTTGCCCAGCGCACTCTGCAGTTCGGCATCACTGCCGGCGATCTCGGCATCGTCGCCTCCGGTCGTCGTGATGCGATGTCGGCCACCGGACAGCGCGATCGCATCGACCGAGACGCGCTGGAACAAGGACGACAACGACACCCACCGGTCAGGCGCCGGGCGCGGGCTGCCTTCGAGCTGGGCGAGCGTGAGCAGATCGGACACCAGGGCCTGCATGCGGTCGGTCTGTTGGGACATCAGCGCCAGCACCCGCTCTCGCTCGGCCTCTGTCAGCGGCAGACTGGCCATGGTTTCGACGAAGCCTGCCAACACGGTCAGGGGCGTGCGGATCTCGTGCGAGACATTGGCCACGAAGTCCCGACGCATGCCTTCGGCGCGCTCACGTTCGGTGACGTCCTGCGACAGCAGCAGCTTCTGGCCATCGCCGTAAGGCCGCACCAGCACCGTCACGGTGCGACGACCCGGTCCGGAATTGATGTGCACCGCTTCCCGGTAGTCACCCGACTGCAGATAGGCCACGAAGGCGGGCGCACGCACGAGGTTGGTGATGCGCTGCTGGCGGTCGCGCTGCGGATCCAGGCCGAAGTGATCGGCGGCCACCGAGTTGCACCACTCGATCTGCTCATGGGCGTCCAGCAGCAGCACGCCGTTGGGCGACGCCTCGATGGCCGTGAGGAACTGAGCCACCCGCCCACGTTCGAGCAAGGTGGCGCGGTCCTTCTCGCGCAGCGCGCGTTCGATGCGGTAGCCCAGCTCTCCCCAGAAGCCGGCGTCACGCGGTGCGTCGCGGTCCAGCGGGCCCCGCAACCAGGCCATCAGCTTGTAGGCGCGCCGCGTCTCGTAGATGGTGACGGCCAGCAGCCCAGCAGCGGCTCCTCCGAGCACTTCGAGCCAGCGCCTCTCCTGGCCCGACACGATGATGGCCGTGATGAAGCCGCCCAGCAGCATGGCGCCCACCGCGAGCAGGGCGCGCGGCGCCCACTCCACCACGGACCTCAGGCGCCTGAGCATCAGATCGCCTGGCCGTCGGGCAATGGCGTGAGCCGGTAACCGGCGCCGCGCACGGTTTCGACGAGAGGCGCGCACTGGACGGGGCCGAGCGCCTCGCGCAGGCGCTTGATGTGCACGTCCACCGTTCGCTCTTCGATGAAGACATGGTCGCCCCACACGCGGTCGAGCAGCTGCGCGCGGCTGTAAACGCGCTCGGGATGGGCCATGAAGAAGTGCAGCAAGCGAAACTCCGTGGGACCGAGCTTGACTTCGAGAGCCGTCTCGCCCATGCGTCGCGTGACGCGGTGCGTCGACGGATCCAGTCGAAGTCCCGACACCTCGACGGTCGTGTTCACGGCTTCGGGCGCCTGGCGGCGCAGCAGCGCGCGGATGCGGGCCAGCAGTTCCTTCGTGGAAAACGGCTTGGTGAGGTAGTCGTCGGCGCCGGCATCGAGGCCGCTGATCTTGTCGGCCTCGTCGCTGCGTGCCGTCAGCATGATGACCGGCAGTCCGCGGGTGCGCGGGTCGCCGCGCCAGCGAAGGGCGAGCTGCAGGCCGCTCTGGCCCGGCAGCATCCAGTCGAGCAGCACGAGGTCGGGCAGCACCTTGTCGATGGCGGCCTGTGCCTGTTCTGCACTGGACGCCAGCGTCACCTCGTAGCCTGCATGCCGGAGATTGAGGGAGATCAGCTCGGCAATGGCGGCCTCGTCTTCCACCACGAGCACGGCGCTCATCGTCGGGGCTCCTTGGTGCCGGAGGTCAGCGAACGACGTTCTCGACGTCCTGCATCGGCGTGTGCCTGACGTCGGTGCCCTTGACGACGTAGATGATCGCCTCGGCGAGATTCTTGGCATGGTCCCCCACGCGCTCGATGGCCTTGGCCACGAAGATGAGGTCGATGCTCGACGAGATGGTGCGCGGGTCCTCCATCATGTAGGTGATGAGCTTTCGAAGCAGCCCGTCGAACTCCTGGTCGATGAGGTCGTCCTGCTTCAGCACCTCGAGCGCGCGGGCGGTGTCCAGCCGCGCGAAGGCGTCGAGCGCCTTGCGGAGCTGGGCGATGGCCAGATCGGACTCGAAGCCGAGATCGGCCACCGGCAGGCGCATGCGGCTGGACACTCCCGTGTTGATGAGTCGCTGCACGGTCCGCGCGATCCGCGCCGCCTCGTCGCCCACGCGTTCGAGGTTGGCGATGGTGCGGCTGATGGCGATGAGCAGGCGCAGGTCGCGGGCCGTGGGCTGACGCCGCGCGATGATGGCCGACAGATCGCGATCGATCTCGACCTCCATCTGGTTCACGTTCTCTTCCTGGCGCATGACCAGCGCCGCAGTCTCGGCGCTGAAGTTGGTCAGGGCATACAGGGCCTGCGTCATCTGGGACTCGACCAGGCCGCCCATCTCGAGAACGCGGTTGGAGATGCCGCTGAGTTCGGCGTCGAACTGCGTGGAAAGGTGCTTGTTGCTCATGGCTGTGCTCCTGGGCAGCTTCAACCGAAGCGGCCGGTGATGTAGTCCTCGGTGTCCTTCTTCTTCGGCTTCATGAAGACGTCGGTGGTCGCTCCGAACTCCACCAGATCGCCCAAGTACATGTACGCGGTGTAGTCACTGCAGCGTGCCGCCTGCTGCATGTTGTGCGTGACGATCATCACCGTGTAGTCGCTCTTCAGCTCGTGGATCAGTTCCTCGATCTTGCCCGTCGAGATGGGGTCCAGCGCCGAACAGGGTTCGTCCAGCAGCAGCACCTCGGGCTTGATGGCGATGCCGCGGGCGATGCAAAGGCGCTGCTGCTGCCCTCCGGAGAGGCTGGCGCCGCTCTGGTCGAGCTTGTCCTTGACCTCGTTCCACAGTGCCGACTTCTTCAGGGCCCACTCCACGCGCTCGTCCATCTCGATGCGCGGCAGCGTCTCGAACAGTCTCACGCCGAACGCGATGTTGTCGTAGATCGACATCGGAAAGGGCGTGGGCTTCTGGAAGACCATGCCGATCTTGGCGCGGATGAGCGTCACGTCGGCCTTGGTGTTGAGGATGTCCTCACCGTCCAGCGTGATCGTGCCCTCGGCGCGCTGCTCCGGGTAGAGCTCGAACATGCGATTGAAGGTGCGCAGCAGGGTGCTCTTGCCGCAGCCCGACGGCCCGATGAAGGCCGTCACCTTGTGCTCCGGGATGTCGAGGTTGATGCGCTTCAGCGCGTGGAAGCCGCCGTAGTAGAAGTTGAGATCGCGAACGGAGATCTTGACCTTCTCGGTGGCGGGCAGGTCGGGTCGGGTGTCCATGCTCGTGGCCCGTGTCATTGCTTGTTGCGGAAGAGCACGCGCGCCAGGATGTTCAGCGCCAGCACGCCCAAGGTGATGAGGAAGACACCGGCCCAGGCCAGCTTCTGCCAGTTCTCGTAGGGGCTCATCGCGAACTTGAAGATGGTCACGGGCAGGCTCGCCATGGGTTCGCCCAGGTTGGCGGTGAAGAACTGGTTCGACAAGGCGGTGAACAGCAGCGGCGCCGTTTCTCCGGCAATGCGCGCCAGCGCCAGCAGCACCCCTGTGATGACCCCGGCGCGGGCTGCCTTGAGCGTCACCGACCACACGACCTTCCACTTCGGCGTGCCCAGCGCGTAGGCCGCCTCGCGCAGGGCGTTGGGGATCAGGCTGAGCATGTTCTCGGTGGTGCGCACGACCACCGGGATCACGATCAAGGACAGCGCCAGCACCCCGGCGTAGGCCGAAAAGGTCTTGGTGGTGGCGACGACGGCCGCGTAGATGAAGAGCCCGATCACGATGGACGGCGCCGACAGCAGGATGTCGTTGATGAAGCTGGTCACCGCACCGAGCCAGGTGCGCTTGCCGTATTCGGCCAGATAGATGCCCGCCATCACGCCGATGGGCGTGCCCAGCAAGGTGGCCAGCGAGACCATGATCAGCGAGCCGACGATGGCATTGGCCAGACCGCCGGTCTCGGCCAGCGGCGGCGGCGTGGACTCGGTGAAGACCGACCAGGCCAGGCCGCCGAACCCGAGCCGCACGGTCTCGATGAGGATCCAGATGAGCCAGAACAGACCAAAGGCCATCGCCCCGAGAGCCAGCGTCAACGCCATGACGTTGATCACCTTGCGCTTGCGGTGCAGCGCCATGCGGCGGGCGTCCTGCGCGCCGAGTGCACTCATGTCCGACTCCCCTCACCGCGGCGCAGCCGCGAAAGCAGGACCTTGGACAGCGCCAGCACGACGAAGGTGATGAAGAAGAGAATCAGGCCGAGGTAGATGAGCGAGGCCTGATGCAGGCCTTCGCCGGCTTCGGCGAACTCGTTGGCCAGCGCCGAGGTGATGCTGTTGGCGGCCTGGAACAGCGAGAGGTTGTCGAGCTGGTTGAAGTTGCCGATGACGAAGGTGACCGCCATCGTCTCGCCAAGAGCGCGCCCCAGACCCAGCATGATGGCACCGACGACGCCGGTCTTGGTATAGGGCAGCACGATCTTCGAAACCACCTCCCAGGTGGTGCCGCCCAGACCATAGGCCGACTCCTTCAGCATGGGCGGCGTCGTCTCGAAGACGTCGCGCATGACCGAGGCGATGAAGGGAATGACCATGATCGCCAGGATGATGCCGGCCGACAGGATGCCGATGCCCACGGGCGGACCGGAGAACAGCGTTCCGAGCAGCGGAACGTCGCTGAACGCGCCCTGCAGCGGCTGCTGCACATAGGTGGCCAGGATGGGGCCGAACACCAGCAGGCCCCACATGCCGTACACGATGGACGGCACCGCGGCCAGCAACTCGATGGCCACGCCCAACGGCCGCTTCAGCCACCGCGGTGAAAGCTCGGTGAGGAAGATCGCGATGCCGAAACTGACAGGCACGGCGATGAGCAGGGCGATGAACGACGTCATAAGCGTGCCGTAGATCATCACCAGGCCACCGAACTTCAGCTGGACCGGATCCCACTCCGTGGACACCAGGAAGCCGAGGCCGAACTCGCGGATCGCTGGCAAGGCGCCGACCACCAGCGACACGATGATGCCGACCAGCAGCAGCAGCGTGATCCATGCAGCAGCATGAGCCAGCAGCGAAAAGGCCGCATCGGCCCAGGGTAGTACACGGCGCCGCGCAGGCGGATCACCGAGCGGCGACAGTCGCTGCATGCTCTTCTTTTCGCTCGTGGGAACTGGGGGGAAGTGTAGCGGCCGAGCGGCCGGCGCCGGGGACCGCGGGAGGTCGATCGGCGCGCGCGCCGAGGACCTCGGCAGACCTCAGGTCACTTGAAGGCGATGGCCTTGCCGGACGCGTCCTTCAGGTGGTCGGTCCACTGTTTGCGAACGAGATCCTTGACGTTGGCCGGCAGCGGCACGTAGTCGAGGTCGTCCGCCATCTTGTCGCCATTGACGAAGGCCCAGTCGAAGAACTTGAGGGCGTTCATCGCATTGACGGGCTTGTCCTGAGACTTGAACATGAGGATGTAGGTGGCACCGGTGATGGGCCAGCTGTCCTTGCCCGGCTGCTGGGTGAGGATCTGGAAGAAGGTCTTGTTCCAGTCGGCACCGGCCGCCGCGGCCTTGAAGGCGGTGTCGTCAGGCTTGACGAAAGCGCCGTCCTTGTTCTGCATGAGCACATAGCTCATCTTGTTCTGCTTGGCGTAGGCGTACTCGACGTACCCGATGGAATTGGGCAAGCGCTGCACGAAGGCGGACACACCCTCGTTGCCCTTGCCCCCGGCGCCTGCAGGCCAGTTCACCGCCGTGCCCTCGCCGACGGTGCTCTTCCACTCGGCATTCACCTTCGACAGGTAGTTGGTGAAGATGAAGGTCGTTCCCGAGCCATCGGCGCGCCGCACAGGCGCGATCGCAGCGTCGGGCAGCGGCACACCGGGGTTCAGAGCAAGCAGCGCGGCGTCGTTCCACTTCTTGATCTTGCCCAGGAAGATGTCGCCCAGCACCTGACCATTCATGCGGATCTGGCCGGGTGTGATGCCCCTGATGTTGACCACGGGCACGACGCCGCCGATGACGGTCGGAAACTGGATCAACCCGTCCTTCTGGAGCTCGGCATCGGTCAGCGGCATGTCGGTGGCACCGAAGTCGACCGTCTTGCCGCGGATCTGCCGGATGCCGGCACCCGAGCCGACCGACTGGTAGTTGATGCGGGCACCGGTCGCCTTGTTGTAGGCATCGGCCCACTTGGCATAGACGGGAGCAGGGAACGTCGCCCCGGCGCCGGTCACGTCCTGCGAGAAGGCAGGCCCAGCACACAGGGTCACGGCGGCCGCGAGAACAATGGGTCGGAACGAGGTCATGGCGGGTACCCGAGGGCGGTGGATGGCGATGCCGAGACTTTAGTGGCCGCTCATGACAGACATATGACAGTCCAGTCAAAGATCCAAAGCCCCTGAGCTGACGCCACGCAGCCGTCATTCGGGTGTCACTGCGGGAATCGAAGGGTCGCCGGCGTGGCAAGCCCGATCACCGGGCCAGGCTCCCCCGCCCGAGCCCGATCAGCCCGCCGCGGCGGCCGCCGCCATGCGCTCGGCGCAGGCGCGGCCCAGTGCGGCGTCACGGGCCTCCACCATGACGCGCAGCACAGGCTCGGTGCCCGAAGCACGGATTAGCACCCGACCACGGTCGGCCAGTTCACGCTCTGCCGACTGCCGGGCGCTTTCGAGGGCCGGGTTGTTCTTCCAGTCGCTGCCTTCGCGCAGTCGCACGTTGAGCAGGGTCTGCGGGAACAAGGTGACGTCTTCGAGAAGCGCCGCCAGCGTCTTGCCGCTGCGGTGAATGGCGAACAGGATCTGCAGCGCGCTGACGATGCCGTCCCCGGTGGTGTGTCGGTCCAGGGCCAGCAGATGGCCGGAGCCTTCGCCGCCCAGTTGCCAGCCGCGTGCGGTGAGCTCCTCCAGCACGTAACGGTCGCCCACCTTGGCCCTCACCATGGGCACGTTGCGTCGTTGCAAGGCTTGCTCGACCGCCATGTTGGTCATCAGGGTGCCCACCACGCCGGGAACCGGCTGTCGCAGTGACAGTCGGTCGGCGGCCAGCACATAGAGCAGCTCGTCGCCGTTGAACAGGCGACCCTGGGCATCGACCACCTGCAGCCGGTCGGCGTCACCGTCGAGCGCGATGCCATAGTCGGCGCGGTGCTCCTTGACGGCGTTCACCAGGGCCTGCGGCGACGTGGCACCGAAGCCGGCGTTGATGTTCACGCCATCGGGTTCGCACCCGATCTTCACGACCGTGGCGCCCAGTTCGTGGAAGACATCGGGAGCGACGTGGTAGGCCGCGCCATGCGCCGCATCCACGACGATCTTCATGCCGCGCAGCGACAGCGTATGGGGCACGGTGCTCTTGCAGAACTCGATGTAGCGGCCGCTGGCGTCCGTCAGGCGCCGGGCCTTGCCCAGCGATGCCGAGTCCACCCACTGCGGCTGCTGCTCGAGGGAGCCCTCGACCTCCTGCTCCCATTCGTCGGGCAGCTTCTCGCCGCGCGAGGAGAAGAACTTCACGCCGTTGTCGGCGAAGGCGTTGTGCGAGGCGCTGATGACCACGCCCAGGTCCAGGCGCAGGGCACGCGTCAGGTAGGCGACCCCGGGCGTGGGCAAGGGGCCGCTCAGAAGCACGTCGACCCCGGCGGAGGCAAATCCGGCCTCCAGCGACGACTCGAGCATGTAGCCCGAGATGCGGGTGTCCTTGCCGATGAGGACGGAGGGCCTCACGCCGGAGCGGCGCAACACCCGCCCCACTGCGTGTCCCAGGCGAAGCATGAAGTCGGGGGTGATGGGCAACTGGCCCACCGTGCCCCGAATACCGTCGGTTCCGAAATACGTTCTGCTCATCGCACCTCCAGGGCGTGATTCTCGACCTGCCCGGCACCCAGCTTGGCCACGGCACCGTGCACTATTTGTCCAAGCCGGGCATCAGGCGCATCAGAATCGGTCGGGCGACCACCCGTCTCTGCGGGATGGCGCGGTGCAAGGGCGTGGCAACAGCCGATGCGCCCGTGCCGCTCGCACAATGCAAAGCGGGGCCGAAGCCCCGCATTCGCGCGCCGACAGGCCTGCGCCGCGTTCAGGCTGCTGCCGGTGCGCTGTCAGGATTCAGCGGCGGTGTGGGACCGCTGGGCTTGGACGAAGAAGGCGTCCAGTCCTTGGGCGGCCGCGGCGGCTTGCCCGACATGATGTCGTCGATCTGCTCCGCGTCGATGGTTTCCCATTCCAGCAGGGCTTGCGCCATCGCGTGCATCTTGTCCTTGTGCTCTTCGATCAGGCGGCGCGCGATGCCGTACTGCTCGTCGATGATGCGCCGCACCTGGCGGTCGACCTTCTGCATGGTCTCTTCGGACATCGTGGTCGTCTTGGTGACCGAGCGCCCGAGGAACACTTCGCCTTCGTTCTCGGCGTACACCATGGGGCCGAGTTCGTCGGTCATGCCGTAGCGCGTGACCATGTCGCGGGCGATCTGGGTGGCGCGTTCGAAGTCGTTGCTGGCGCCAGTGGTCATCTGGTTCATGAACACCTCTTCGGCGATGCGTCCACCGAACAGCACCGAGATCGTCGAGAGCATGCGCATCTTGTCCATGCTGTAGCGGTCACCTTCCGGCAACTGCATGGTGACGCCCAGTGCGCGGCCGCGCGGAATGACGGTGACCTTGTGCACCGGATCGGTCTTGGGCATCAGGCGTGCCACCAGGGCGTGTCCGGCTTCGTGATACGCGGTGTTCTTGCGCTCTTCCTCGGGCATGACCATGGACTTCCTCTCGGGGCCCATCATGATCTTGTCCTTGGCCTTCTCGAAGTCCATCATCTCGACCACACGGCCGCTGCGGCGTGCGGCGAAGAGGGCCGCCTCGTTGACCAGGTTGGCCAGATCGGCACCCGAGAAGCCCGGGGTGCCACGCGCCAGGATGTCCGCGCGGATGTCCTGGCCCACCGGCACCTTGCGCATGTGCACGTTGAGGATCTGCTCGCGGCCACGGACGTCCGGCAAGGTGACGTAGACCTGGCGGTCGAAACGCCCCGGGCGCAGCAGTGCGGGGTCGAGGATGTCGGGCCGGTTGGTGGCCGCCATCACGATCACGCCCAGATTGGTTTCGAAGCCGTCCATCTCGACCAGCATCTGGTTCAGCGTCTGCTCGCGCTCGTCGTTGCCGCCGCCCAGGCCGGCGCCACGGTGGCGGCCGACGGCATCGATCTCGTCGACGAAGATGATGCAGGGCGCGCTCTTCTTCGCCTGCTCGAACATGTCCCGGACACGGGCAGCGCCGACACCGACGAACATCTCGACGAAGTCGGAGCCCGAGATGCTGAAGAAAGGCACCTTGGCCTCACCGGCGATAGCCTTGGCCAGCAGGGTCTTGCCGGTGCCCGGAGGGCCGACCAGCAGCACGCCCCGGGGAATGCGGCCTCCGAGCTTCTGGAACTTCTGGGGGTCCTTCAGGAAGTCGACGAGCTCCTTCACCTCTTCCTTGGCCTCGTCGCAACCGGCGACGTCGGCGAAGGTGGTGGTGTTGTTGGCCTCGTCCAGCATGCGGGCCTTGCTCTTGCCGAAGCTGAAGGCCCCACCCTTGCCGCCGCCCTGCATCTGCCGCATGAAATAGATCCACACGCCGATCAGCAGCAGCATCGGACCCCAGCTGACGAGAATGCTCATCAGGATGGACGGCTCCTCGCGCGGCTTGACATCGAACTTCACGCCATTGCTGATGAGATCGCCCACCAGCCCGCGGTCGAGATAGGTGGCCGTGCTGCGGAGGCGCTTGTCGTCGTTCGTGATGGCCACGATCTCGGTGCCGCCGCCCGGGCTTTCCTGCAGCGTGACGGCCTTGATGCGCTTGCTGCGCACCTCTTCCAGGAAATCGGAATAGCCGATCTGGTTGCCCTGGGTCACCCCTCTGTCGAACTGCTTGAAGACGGTGAACAGCACGAGGGCTATCACCAACCAAACAGCGACTTTAGAGAACCATTGATTGTTCACCGCGGCTCCTTCACCAGTTCAACGGGCCGGCACTCGAAAACGAAAAGCGCCGGATTCCACGGCATATGGGGCCGATTCTAGAGCAGTCAAGCCTCGCGCCTCGACCGACCGGCCCTCGGAACACCGGGGCGAATGCGTGCCTTGTGACACGCTCGTCCGGCGTCGGTGTACGACGGCCATCATCCCTTCAGACCGATGCCGACCAGAAAGGTTTCAGATGACTTGTCGCGGGATGCTTTCGGCTTGATCGGCTTGACCACCCGGAAATGCTGCTTGAACAGCTTCACGAGCTGGCTGTAGCCGCTGCCGTGGAAGGCCTTGCAGACCAGAGCGCCTTCGGGACGCAGGTGGGCGCGGGCAAAGTCGATGGCCAGCTCGATCAGGTGCGACATGCGGGCAGCGTCAGACGCCTCGATGCCCGACAGGTTCGGCGCCATGTCCGACACCACCAGGTCGACCGCCCGGCCTCCCAGCGCCGTACGCAGTCTGTCCAGCGTCTCGTCCTCGCGGAAATCACCCTGGATGAACTGCACGCCTTCGATGGGCTCGAAGTCCAGGATGTCCAGCGCGATGATCACGCCATCGAGCTCACCGACGGCAGCACCGCCGGCGCCCAACGCCTTCGGTGCGAAACGCCGCCGCAGATACTGGCTCCAGGCTCCGGGAGTGGCGCCCAGGTCGACCACCACCTGCCCGGGCTTGACCAGCCCGAGGGTCTCGTCGATCTCCTTGAGCTTGTAGGCGGCACGCGCGCGGTAACCCTCGCGCTGGGCCTGCTTGACGTAGGGGTCCGACAGGTGGTCGTGCAGCCACGCGCGGTTGACTTTCTTGCTCTTGTTACGGGTGCTCATGCAGACGCCGATAATACGCAGATGCCCGCCATCGACATGACCCCCGCCCAGCGCAAGGAACATCGCGCCAACGCCCACCACCTGGACCCGGTGGTGATGATCGGAAACGACGGGCTCACCCCTGCCGTGCTGAAGGAAGTCGACCGCGCGCTGACTGCGCACGGCCTGATCAAGGTGCGCGTCTTCTCCGACGACCGCGAGGCACGCGCAGGCATGCTCGCGGCGCTGGCCGACCAGCTCGGCGCCGCACCCATCCAGCACATCGGAAAGCTGTTGGTGCTGTGGCGGCCGATCCCCGAGAAGGAGAAGGTCGAGCGGGAAGACCGACAGCCCGGCCCTCGCATCGTCAAGCTGGTGTCGTTCTCGAAGAGCGGCAACCACCGTGCGACGGTGAAGAAGGTCAAGGTCTTCGGCAACCAGCGCGTGACGGCCGGCGGCCTGATCAAGCGCACGAAGGCAAGGCTGACCAGCGTCAAGAAGAAGGCCGTCGAGTAGGGCTCGGGCCCGGGGTGGCGGTGTTGCGCCAGGCCAGCGCCATCACCAGCACCACCTTGATGACGTACAGCACGGCACTGACGGCGTGCAACTGGCCGAAGCTGAAGGCCCCCTGCCCGGCCCGCGCGCCAGCCATCAGCGGCTGCATGCCGAAATAGCCCAGCACGGTGCAGAAGATGGCGCCGAGCGCCAGCAGCAGGCCGACGGAGAACTGCGAACCGACCATCGGCACGGCTTCCGGGCCGTCGCCAGGCTCGAGCCGGCGTACAGCGCGGCGTTCCAGCAGCACCAGCACGATGCCCAGCGCCAGGCTGGTGTAGGCCTCCTGGGCCAGCATGCGAGACACCACTCGCCCCGCTTCGCTGGTTGCCAGCAGGGCAAACGGCGCCGGGGTGGCCAACAAGGCCACGCAGAGCAACCAGCCCGCCCACAGCCCGGCCAGCAGGCCTCTCAGGCGGTCCAAACGGCTCATCAGACGTAGCGCACGTCCATCACTTCCCAGCGTTTGAGGCCGCCGGGAGCCTGCACCTCGGCGATGTCGCCGGTCTCCTTGCCGATCAAGGCACGCGCGATGGGGCTGCTGATGGAGATGAAGCCGAGCTTCAGGTCGGCCTCGTCGTCACCGACGATCTGGTAGCACACCTTCGCCCCGCTGTCCTCGTCTTCCAGGTCGACGGTGGCGCCGAACACGATGCGGCCGCCGGCATCCAGCGACTGAGGATCGATGACCTGCGCCGCAGCCAGTTTGCCTTCCAGTTCCAGGATCCGGCCTTCGATGAAGCCTTGCTTGTCCTTCGCCGCTTCGTACTCGGCATTTTCCGACAGGTCGCCCTGGGCACGCGCCTCCGAAATGGCTTGAATGACGGCATGCCGCTCCACCGTCTTCAGGCGATGCAACTCGTCCTTCAGCTTCTCTGCGCCGCGCCGGGTGAGGGGGATGGTGGCCATGGGGGATCCGTCGTTGCAAAGGCAATCCGCCGCAGGCGGCCAAGGGGCCCCCTGCGGCGGAACAAGACCCGCAGTTTAGTGGAGTTCGGCCTGCAGTTCCTGCAGCGACATCACCGACAGGTCGTCCTGGTGCTTGAGCGCCTCGACGGCAGCCTCGCAGCCCGCCATGGTGGTGTAGTAGGTGACGCGGTTGGCGAGTGCAGCGGTACGGATGTAGCGCGAATCCGCTATCGCCGTACGGGTTTCGTCGACCGTGGTGAAAACGAGCTGGATCTCGCCGCCCTTGATCATGTCGGCGATGTGCGGGCGACCGTCCTTGACCTTGTTGACGATCCGTGCGGTGATGCCGGCTTCAGCCAGCGCCGCGGCCGTGCCCTTGGTGGCGACGACCTGGAACCCCAGCGCCACGAGCTGCCGGGCCACTTCCACTGCACGCGCCTTGTCGCTGTTCTTGACCGTGATCACGACAGTGCCCTTGGCGGGCAGGCGCGAACCGGCACCGAGCTGGCTCTTGAGCATGGCTTCGCCGAAGCTTCGGCCCACGCCCATCACCTCGCCGGTGGATCGCATCTCGGGCCCGAGGATGGGATCCACGCCTGGGAACTTGTTGAACGGAAAGACCGCTTCCTTGATGCTGAAGTACGGCGGGATGACTTCCTGCGGCCGCCGTCCGGACGGCGTGGTCTGGCTCGCCAGGGATTGCCCGGCCATGCATCGCGCGGCGATCTTGGCCAGCGGCTGGCCGGTGGCCTTGCTCACGAAGGGCACCGTGCGCGAGGCGCGCGGGTTGACTTCCAGCACGTAGACCACGGCGTCGTCGCCCTCCCCCTGGATCGCGAACTGCACGTTCATCAGACCGACGACCTTCAGCGCCTTGGCCATCGCCACCGACTGGCGACGCATCTCGTCCTGCAACGCCCTTGACAGCGTGTAGGGCGGCAGCGAGCAGGCCGAGTCGCCGCTGTGGATGCCGGCGGCCTCGACGTGTTCCATGATGCCGCCGATCATCACCTCGCTGCCGTCGCTGATGCAGTCGACATCGACCTCGATGGCGTCGTCGAGGAAGCGGTCGAGCAGCACCGGCGACTTCTCGCTCACGCGCACGGCCTCGCGCATGTAGCGCTCCAGATCCCTGTCGCCGTGCACGATCTCCATCGCGCGACCGCCCAGCACGTAGCTGGGGCGAACCACCAGGGGGTAGCCGATCTCCTGGGCCAGCTGCAGCGCCTGCTCCTCGGTGCGGGCCGTGCGGTTGGGCGGCTGCTTGAGGCCCAGCTCGTGCAGCAGCTTCTGGAAGCGCTCGCGGTCCTCGGCGACGTCGATGCTGTCGGGGCTGGTGCCGATGATGGGCACGCCGGCACGTTCGAGGTCGAGCGCGAGCTTCAGCGGCGTCTGGCCGCCGTACTGCACGATGACGCCGACCGGCTTCTCCTTGGCCACGATCTCCAGCACGTCTTCCAGCGTCACCGGCTCGAAGTACAGCCGGTCGCTGGTGTCGTAGTCGGTGGACACCGTCTCGGGGTTGCAGTTGACCATGATGGTCTCGTAGCCGTCGTCGCGAAGGGCCAGCGCGGCGTGCACGCAGCAGTAGTCGAATTCGATGCCCTGCCCGATGCGGTTCGGCCCGCCGCCCAGCACCATGATCTTCTTGCGCGAGGTCGGTTCGGCCTCGCACTCCTCGTCGTAGGTGCTGTACATGTACGCCGTCTGCGTGGCGAACTCCGCCGCGCAGGTGTCCACCCGCTTGTAGACCGGGCGCACGTTCAGCGCGTGCCGCGCGCCGCGCACTTCGTGCTGGTTGGTGCCCAGCAGACGCGCCAGGCGGCGATCGGAGAAGCCCTTGCGCTTCAGGAAGCGCAGCTCGGGCTCGCTCAGCGACTCCACAGCGCGACCGGCCAGCTGCTGCTCGATCTTCACCAGTTCCTCGATCTGCGCCAGGAACCAGGGGTCGATGCGCGTCTCGTCGAAGACTTCTTCCAGGCTCATGCCGATGCGGAAGGCGTCGCCCACGAAGAGGATGCGCTCGGGCCCGGCGTTGCCGATCTCGTCGATGATCTCGTCGCGGTCCTCTTCCTTGCAGCCCGTGCGCTCGCTGAGGCCGTCGATGCCGGTCTCGAGGCCGCGCAGCGCCTTCTGGAAGCTTTCCTGGAAACTGCGACCCATGGCCATGACCTCGCCCACTGACTTCATCTGCGTCGTGAGGTGCGGATCAGCCGCCGGGAACTTCTCGAAGGCGAAGCGCGGGATCTTGGTGACGACGTAGTCGATGCTGGGCTCGAAGCTCGCCGGCGTGGCGCCGCCGGTGATGTCGTTGCGCAGTTCGTCCAGCGTGTAGCCCACCGCCAGCTTGGCCGCCACCTTGGCGATCGGGAAGCCCGTGGCCTTCGAGGCCAGCGCGGATGAGCGCGACACACGCGGGTTCATCTCGATGACGATCATGCGGCCGTTCTCGGGGTTGATCGAGAACTGCACGTTGGAGCCGCCGGTGTCGACCCCGATCTCGCGCAGGATCGCGATCGACGCGTTGCGCATCAGCTGGTATTCCTTGTCGGTCAGCGTCTGCGCCGGGGCCACCGTGATGCTGTCGCCGGTGTGGATGCCCATCGGGTCGAGGTTCTCGATGCTGCAGACGATGATGCAGTTGTCGACGCGGTCGCGCACGACCTCCATCTCGAACTCCTTCCACCCGATCAGGCTCTCCTCGATGAGCAGTTCCTTGGTGGGGGACAGGTCCAGGCCGCGCTTGCAGATCTCTTCGAACTCTTCCGGGTTGTAGGCGATGCCGCCGCCGGTACCACCCATCGTGAAGCTGGGGCGGATGACCATCGGGAAACCGGTGCCGCCGATGTCGGCCTGGATGCGCTTCTGCACCGCCAGCGCCTCTTCCATGCTGTGCGCGATGCCGCTCTTGGCGCTGTTCAGTCCGATGGACGTCATCGCGTCCTTGAACTTCATGCGGTCTTCGGCCTTCTCGATGGCGTGCTCGTTGGCGCCGATCATCTCGACGCCGTGCCTGGCCAGCACGCCGTGGCGGTGCAGGTCCAGCGCGCAGTTCAGCGCCGTCTGGCCGCCCATCGTGGGCAGCAGCGCGTCGGGCCTCTCCTTGGCGATGATCTTCTCGACCACCTGCCAGGTGATGGGCTCGATGTAGGTCACGTCGGCCATGTCCGGGTCGGTCATGATCGTCGCGGGGTTGCTGTTGACGAGGATGACCTTGAAGCCCTCCTCTCGCAGCGCCTTGCAGGCCTGGGCCCCGGAGTAGTCGAACTCGCAGGCCTGGCCGATGACGATCGGCCCGGCACCGATGATGAGGATGCTGTGGATGTCTGTGCGCTTAGGCATGGGTCTTCTCCGCCATCAGCGCCACGAAGCGGTCGAACAGATAGGCAATGTCGTGCGGGCCGGGCGAGGCCTCGGGATGGCCCTGGAAACAGAAGGCCGGGCGGTCGGTGCGCGCCAGGCCTTGCAGGGTCTGGTCGAACAGGCTCACATGGGTGGCACGCAGGTTCGCCGGCAGCGACTTCGGGTCGACAGCGAAGCCGTGGTTCTGGCTGGTGATGCTGACGCGGCCGCTGTCCAGGTCCTTCACGGGGTGGTTGGCACCGTGGTGACCGAACTTCATCTTGAACGTGCGCGCTCCTGAAGCCAGCGCCATGATCTGGTGCCCCAGGCAGATGCCGAACGTGGGCGTGCCCGTGACCACCAGTTCGCGCGTGGCCTCGATGGCGTAGTCGCAGGGCTCCGGGTCACCCGGGCCGTTGCTGAGGAAGATGCCGTCGGGACGCAGCTTCAAGACCTCGGCGGCAGGCGTCTTCGCGGGCACCACGGTGACGCGACAGCCTCGGCTGGCCAGCATGCGCAGGATGTTGAACTTGACGCCGAAGTCGTAGGCCACGACGTGGTGGGTCGGGTCCTTCAGCTGGCCGTAGCCGCTGCCCAGCACCCACTCCGTCTGCGCCCACTCGTAGGGCTGCGATGCCGAGACGACCTGGGCCAGGTCGAGGCCCGCCATCGACGGCGCGGCCTTCGCTGCGGCCACCGCCTCGGCGATGTGCACGGCGGTCACCTGAGTGCCCGGCTCGAAGCTCACGATGCAGCCGTTCTGGGCACCGGTGCTGCGCAGGTGGCGCGTCAGGCGCCGGGTGTCGATGTCGGCGATGGCCACGGTGCCCTGCTGACGCAGGTACTCGGGCAGCGTGCGCGTCATGCGGAAGTTGGACGCCAGGACGGGCAATTCCTTGATGATCAGGCCGGCGGCATGGACCTTCGTCGCTTCGACGTCCTCGTCGTTGACCCCGTAGTTGCCGATGTGCGGATACGTCAGGGTGACGATCTGCCGACAGTAACTGGGGTCGGTGAGGATCTCCTGGTACCCGGTGAGCGCGGTGTTGAACACCACTTCGCCTACCGTGCGCCCGGGGGCGCCGATGGAGGTACCGAGGAAGGTCGTGCCGTCCGAGAGTGCGAGAAGTGCGGGGGACAGGACGGGCAGCAAGAGAAAAACTCCGGGTTTCGCGCGCCCAGCTCGACCCCTTCTCGCGGCCTGACTGGCTGCGTCGGGAGCGGAGTCCGAGGGGAAACCGTGGAGGAGTTTCGCTAGGCTGCGGTGTGGGGCGGGTAAACCTGCGAAGTATAGCCGTTCGGACGCGCCCGATCGCTTGACCCGGTCCGGCGGAGCGCGTGTGAGCCCGGGGTCAGCCCAACGCGGCGATGGCCGCGCGGGCCACCTGTGCATCTTCGTTCGATTTCACGCCGCTGACCCCCACGGCGCCGACGCACTGCCCTTCCACCATCACAGGCAGGCCCCCTTCGAGCATGCCTTCCAGCGAGGGGGCGCTCAGGAACGCCGTGCGGCCCTGGTTGATCATGTCTTCGTAGACCTTGGTCTCCCGGCGGCCCAGGGCGGCCGTGCGGGCCTTGGCCGGTGCGATGTGGGCTGAAATGGGCGCTGCCCCATCCAGGCGCTGCAACCATAGCAGGTGACCGCCGTCATCGCAAATGGCGAAAGTGATGGGCCATTGGTGTGTCCTGGCCTCGGCTTCCGCTGCCGCGGCCATCGCACGAACATCGTCGAGAGTCAGAAATGGTCTGGATTTCATGATGCGAATAGACTTTCTTCACAGGAACCGCGCACGATAACCAGTCCGGCCGCCGAAAGGAACCAACGAACGGGCACAAGAGTCACACCTCCGCAGGTCGGAGCCGTGCAGTCGAATTGCCTTCGCCACGGAGGGTCAGACCCGCAGCTTCCGTGGAGCGGTCCCCGGGCGTGCCTACAATGACGTTTGCCCATGGTGGGCACAGTCCTTCAACAGGAGTACGAATGAACGAAACCCTGCAATCCTATGGCTCCCCCGCGGCCGGCGCGGGGCTGGCGGCGCAGCGCAATCGGGTGCTGCGCAACACCTACTGGCTGCTGGCCCTGTCGATGGTGCCGACCGTCCTGGGCGCCTGGTTCGGCGTGCAGACCGGCATCGCCAGCGCGATGTCGCCCGGCATCGGCCTCGTGGTGTTCCTGGGCGGCGCATTCGGCTTCATGTTCGCCATCGAGAAGTTCAAGAACTCGGCGGCCGGCGTGCCCATCCTGCTGGCCTTCACGTTCTTCATGGGCGTGATGCTGTCCAGGCTGGTGGGATCGGTGCTGGGCCTGAGCAACGGCGCCAGCCTGATCATGACCGCCTTTGCCGGCACGGGCGCCATCTTCCTGGGCATGGCCTCGCTGTCGACCATCATCAAGCGCGATCTGTCGTCGATGGGCAAGTTCCTGTTCATTGGCGCGATCATGCTGCTGGTGGCCGGCGTCCTGAACATCTTCGTGCAGAGCAGCGCCCTGATGATCACCGTGGCCGTCATGGCCATCGGCATCTTCTCGGCCTTCATCCTGTACGACCTGAAGCGTGTTCAGGACGGACACGAGACCAACTACATCACTGCCACGCTGGGTGTCTATCTCAGCGTCTACAACGTGTTCCAGAGCCTGCTGGCGCTGTTGGGCATCTTCGGCGGGGAACGCGAGTAACGACGTCCACCCCCGAAGCGGCTTCGCCGCTCCCCCTCAAAGGGGCGGCGGCGATGGCCCGGCAAAGCCGGTCCATGCCGCCCGCTTGATGTGATGGTTCAGGGCCGGCTTTGCCGGCCCTTCGCATTTCCGGGCCGGTTCATGTGGATGCGCGGTCGAAGACCGCGATGCTCTCGACGTGGGCGGTGTGCGGAAACATGTTGACCACGCCGGCGTGGGTGCAGCGGTAGCCGGCCTGGTGGACCAGCAGGCCTGCGTCGCGAGCCAGCGTGGCCGGGTTGCAACTGACGTAGACGATGCGCTTCGGGGACGACCAGCCGTCGACGGGTTCGGCGTGAAGATCGGCCAGGGCCTTGGCCATCGCGAAGGCACCTTCGCGGGGCGGGTCGACCAGCCAGCGCTCGGCCAGCCCTGCGGCCACCAGATCGCCCGGTGTGATCTCGAACAGATTGCGGGACTCGAAGCTCGTCCGTGTCTGAAGCCCGTTGCGGACCGCGTTCCGGCGCGCTCGTTCCACCAGCACCTCACTGCCCTCGATGCCGCGCACCTCGCGAGCGAGGGTTGCCAGCGGCAGCGTGAAGTTGCCCAAGCCGCAGAACCAGTCGATCACGCGCTCGTCGGGCCGTGGCGCCAGCAGGCGCAGCGCGCGGCCTACCAGCACGCGGTTGATGTGCGGATTGACCTGCGTGAAGTCGGTCGGCTTGAAGGGCATCACCACGCCGTACTCGGGCAGTGCGTAGGACAGTTCGGGGCCGCCCTCGTCGAGCAGGTGCACGGTTTCGGGGCCCTTGGGCTGAAGCCACCACTGCACCCCGTGCGCGACGCCGAACTCGCGCAGACGCTGCGCGTCACTCGCAGACAGCGGCAAGAGATGACGCAGCACCAGCGCGATGACCTCGTCACCCGCCGCGAGTTCGATCTGCGGCACGCTCTCGCGCTGCTCCATCGCGCCGACCAATTCGCGCAGCGGCATCAGCATCCCGCTGACCTTCTGCGGGAGCACCGGGCACACCTGCATGTCGGCCACGTAGCGTGACTTGCGTTCGTGAAAGCCCACCAGCACCGTGCCCTTGCGTGGCACCCAGCGCACCGAGAAGCGCGCGCGATAGCGGTAGCCCCAGGTCGGGCCTTCGATGGGACGCATCACCAGTTCGGGCTTGACCTTGGCCAGGTGCCAGAGGTTGTCTTCCAGCACGCGCTGCTTCACCGCGACCTGCGCCGCGGCGTGCAGGTGCTGCATCTTGCAACCGCCGCAGGCGCCGGCATGCATGCCGAAGTGCGGACAACCCGGCCTCACGCGCTGCGAGCTCTCGCGGCCCAGCGCCTGCATGGGGCCCTGCTCCCAGTTGTTCTTCTTGCGCGAGACGTTGACCTGCACTCGCTCGCCCGGCAGTGCGCCCTCGATGAAGACCACCTTGCCGTCTTCGCGGCGCGCCACGCCCTGCGCTTCGAGGTCGAGAGACTCGACCTCCAGCCAATCCGTCGAACTTGTCATGTGACGATTATCGGGCGCACAAACACCGAGGCCGCCCGAAGGCGGCCTCGAACCGATGCCGGAACGGCGCAGGCTAGGGTTTGACGTAGTCCGACACCACCTTCCAGCGCGCGTCCTGCAATTGCGACAGGCGCGACAGGTCGCTGCCCAGGCGCTTCTGCGGCCCGAAGCGAGACTCGGCCGAGCCGAAGATGTCGGGCGGGATGACCATGGTGTCCATCGCCTTGATGAAGCTGTCGGTCGTCAGGTTCGGACCCGCCTTGTCGGCCGCCCGGATGAAGGCGTCGATGATGGTGTAGCCGTAGACGGAGAACACCGTCGGATCCTCGTTGAACTTGGTCTTGTACTTGTTGGCCCAATGGCGGATGGGCTGCGCCGCTTCGTCGAGGTAAGGGTGCTGGACCGTGTGCGTGGCGTACAGCCCGTCCATGGCCTTGCCGCCCAGCCGGTGGATGAGATCGGTGTAGGCCGCGCTGGAGCCCAGGAAGGTCGGCGTGAAGCCGGTCTTGCGGCTCTCGGCGATGGTGCCGATGGTCTCGCGGATGATGGTGCCCATCACCACGAAGTCGCAGCCGGCGGACTTCATGCGTGCGACCTGCGACGAGAAGTCGGTGGCGCCGCGCTTGAAGCTGGTCTTCTCGGCGAACTCCATGCCGATGGTCTTCAGGCCGGCCTCACCGCCGCGCATCACTTCCAGTCCGAACTCGTCGTCCTGGTAGATGGTGCAGACCTTCTTGGCGCTCTTGTCCTTCACCAGCTTGGGCAGTGCGGTGCGGATCTGGTCGAAGTAGGTGGCTGCAAACGAATACTTGAGCCTGTGGAAGGGCTCGTACATCTCTCGCGCCGCGGTCACCGGGAAGAAGTTGATGACGTTCTTCTCGAACTGCACCGGCATCGCGGCCATGTTCTGCGCCGTGCCGAGGTGGCCGACCATGGCGAAGATCTTGTCCTGGTTGACCAGTTTCTGAGCCGCCAGCACGGCCTTGCGCGGATCGTAGGCCGAGTCCTCGATCAGCAGCTTGAGCTTGCGACCCTGCACCGAGCCCTGCTCGTTGAGTTCGTCAACGCGAAGCATCATGCCCAGGCGGATCTGCTTGCCGAAGCCGGCCAGGGGTCCGGAGAGGTCCTGGATCGAGCCCAGCACGATCTCGTTCTTGCTCACGCCCTGGCCCTGGGCCAGGGCCAGGGGTGCCGCCAGGGCGAGAGCCAGGGCAGCCATCGTCAGTTTCAGTTGCATGACAGTCTCCTTGAAAGAGCAGCTCATCGGCCGCTGTACATCGAATCGATCATCGCAGCGTACTTCTGCTGCACGAAGCGTCTCTTGAGCTTCATCGTCGGGGTCAGTTCCTCGTCTTCGGCGGTGAGCTGGGTTTCGAGAAGCCGGAACGCCTTGATCTGCTCGACCCGGGCGAACTTGGCATTGACCTTGTCGATCTCGCCCTGGATCAGCTGCAGCACCTCGGCCGCGCGCGTCAGGCTGGTGTAGTTGCTGAACGGCACGTCGTGGTCTTGCGCGTACTTCTCGACGTTCTCCTGGTCGATCATGATCAGTGCGGTCAGGAAGGCCCGCTTGTCGCCGATCACCACGGCGTCGGTCACGTAGGGCGAGAACTTCAGTTCGTTCTCCCATTCGCTGGGCGTGATGTTCTTGCCCCCGGCCGTGATGATGATGTCCTTCATGCGATCGGTGATGCGGAAGAACCCTTCTGCGTCGACCGTGCCGACGTCACCGGTGTGCAGCCAGCCGTCGGCGTCGATGGTTTCGGCCGTCTTCTCGGGCTGGTTCAGGTAGCCCATGAAGACGTTCGGTCCCCGGATCAGCAACTCGCCGGTCGTGGCGTCGACCTTCACTTCGTTGAAGGGTGCCGCCTGACCGATCGAACCCGGCTTCAGTCGCCCGGCCATCGTGACCGTGGCCGCGCCTGCGCACTCCGTCTGGCCCCAGCCTTCGGCCATCGGCACGCCCAGCGACAGATACCAGCGGATGAGGTCGGGCGCGATCGGTGCGGCGCCCGTCAGCAGCAAGCGGGCGCGATGGATGCCGATGAGCTTGCGCACGTTGTCCAGGCACAGCAGGCGTGCGGCGATGAACTGGGCCTTCAGGGTGGCAGGCACCGGCTGGCCGGCCAGCACGAGGTCGGCCACCCGGCGACCGGTGCCGATGGCCCAGCCGTAGACCATCTGCTGCAGGCGGCTCGACTCGGACAGCGCCACCATCACCGAGCTGTAGAACTTCTCCCACACGCGCGGCACCGCGGCAAACACGGTGGGCGCGATCTCGCGCACGTTCTCGGGTACGGTGTCGGGGTTTTCGACGAAGTTCAGCACGGCGCCGGTGTAGAGGCCCGAGTACTCGCCGCCGACACGTTCGACGATGTGGCACAGCGGCAGGAAGGCCATGCGCTCGTCGTTTTCGTTCTGGTCGAAGATCTCCGAGTAGCCGCGCGTGATGTAGACCAGTCCGGCATGGCTGTGCATGGCGCCCTTGGGTTTGCCGGTGGTGCCCGAGGTGTAGACCAGGATCGCCAGGTCCTGCGGCCGGCGGCTCGCCACGCGGCGCTCGAACAGGCCCGGGTGGATCTTGTCGTGGGCTGCACCGAGCGCACGCAGGGCGTCCAGGCTGATGACCTGCGGGTCCTCGAAGCGCTGCAGACCCTCCATGTCGAAGACCACGATCTTGCGCAGCCGCGGCAGCTGTGCGCGCACCTCCAGGGCCTTGTCCAGTTGCTCCTCGTCCTCGACGAAGAGCACGCTGGAGCTCGAATCGTCGCAGAGGTACTGCACCTGCGAGGCCGAGTCGGTCGGGTAGATGCCGTTGGAGACACCGCCAGCGCTGAGCACGGCCAGATCGGTGATGACCCACTCGACGACGGTGTTGGACAGGATGGACGCGGTGTCGCCCGGCTCCAGGCCGATCGCCGCCAGGCCCATGGCCACCTCGCGCACGGCCTGGCCGGTCTGGTCCCAGGTCCACTGTCGCCACAGCCCGAATTCCTTCTCGCGCAGCCAGACCTTGCCGCGGCGCTGCGCGACGGCATTCCAGAACATGGCCGGCAGCGTCTCGCCGGGCACCAGCGGTTCGGCGGGTGGCCTGGGAATGGGGGGATTCCAGAGATGGGTCATGGGCTGCCGTTCATCGCCAGGTCTTCTTCTTCTTCCAGCGCCGCTCGCCCCGTGCGCCCTCTTCCTTCATGCCCAGGTAGAACTCCTTGATGTCGTCCTTCTCGCGCAGGCGATCGCAGCTGTCGTCCATCACGATGCGGCCGTTCTCGAGCACGTAGCCGTGGTCGGCGGCGTTGAGCGCCATGTTGGCGTTCTGTTCCACCAGCAGCATGGTCGTGCCGCGCTCGCGGTTGATGCGCACGACGATCTCGAAGATCTCCTTCGTGAGCTTGGGCGACAGGCCCAGGCTCGGTTCGTCCAGCAGCATCAGTGTGGGGTTGGCCATCAGCGCGCGGCTGATGGCCAGCATCTGCTGCTGTCCGCCCGACAGCAGCCCGGCGACCTGCCGCTCGCGCTCCTTCAGGATGGGGAAGTAGCCGTAGACCATCTCGATGTCGCGCAGCACGGCATCGCGGTCCGGGCGGGTGTAGGCACCCATCAGCAGGTTGTCGTGCACCGACAGCAGCGGGAACACCTCTCGGCCCTCGGGCACGTGGCTGAGGCCCTTGCGCACGATCAGCGCCGGGTCGAGCGCGGTGATGTTCTCGCCCTTCAGTTCCACCGAGCCCTTGCGGGGGTCGATGATGCCGGAGATGGTCTTCAGGATCGTGGTCTTGCCCGCACCGTTGCTGCCCAGCACGGTGACGATGCGGCCGGCCGCCACTTCGAGGCTGACGCCGCGGATGGCCTTGATCGGGCCGTAGGCGCTTTCGACGTTGCTGAGCTTCAGGATGGTGGCCGACGCAGTCATGCCTTCGCCCTCCGCAGCGAGGTCGCGTCGTCGGCGGTGCCCAGGTAGGCCTCGACCACCCCAGGGTGCGACTGCACCTCGGCGGGGGTTCCCAGCGTCAGCACCTCGCCCTGGTTCATCGCCAGCACACGGTCGGACACGCGCGAGACCAGGCTCATGTCGTGCTCGACCATCAGCACCGTGATGCCCAGATCCTTCTGGATGTCCTGGATCCAGAAGGCCATGTCCCCGGTCTCCTCGACGTTCAGGCCCGAAGAGGGCTCGTCCAGCAGCAGCAGCTTGGGGCCCGTGGACAGCGCGCGCGCCAGTTCGACCACCTTGCGCACACCGTAGGGCAGGCCGGCCACCATGGTGTCTCGGTAGTGCTGGAGGTCGAGGAACTCGATGACTTCCTCGACCTTGCGCCGCGTCTGGCGCTCGGCGTCCCTCACGGCGGGCAGGAACAGCATCTCGGCCCACAGGCGACGCGGATGATGAAGATGGCGCCCGATGAGCAGGTTCTGCAGCACCGTGGCGTGCTCGAACAGCTCGATGTTCTGGAAGGTGCGGGCGATGCCCATCGCGGCGACGCGGTGCGGCGCCACGTCGGTGAGCGGGTGCCCCTCGAAACGGATCTCGCCCGCGGTGGGCGTGTAGATGCGGCTGATGAGGTTGAAGACCGTCGTCTTCCCGGCGCCGTTGGGGCCGATCAGCGTGAAGACCTCGCCACGCCTGACGTCGAAGCTGACCTTGTTGACGGCCAGCACGCCACCGAAGCGCACCTGCAGGTCGCGCGCTTCGAGCAGGTTGTCGAAGGAGGTGCCGTTCATCGGAGTCTGTCGGACTTCTGGAAGGCCTTCTGCCGCTTGAACAGGCCCTTGCGGTAGAACGGGAAAAGCTGGAACCAGGCGCGCACCTTCAGCCAGCGGCCGTACAGACCCATGGGCTCGAAGAGCACGAAGAAGATCAGCACGGCGCCGTAGATCACCGACTTGAGGCCCGGCGCCTGTCCGATGACGTCGGGCAGCAGGTCCTTGAAGGCCGAGATGGCCTGCGGCATGCCGATCAGGAAGGCTGCGCCCAGGAAGGCGCCATGCACGCTGCCCAGGCCACCGATGACCACCATCAGCAGCAGGTCGATCGACTGCAGGATGTTGAACTGCTCAGGCGACAGGAAGCGGATCATGTGCGCATACAGCGCGCCGCCGATGCCGGCCATCGCCGCCGAGATCGAGAAGCTCAGCGTCTTGTAGTAGGCCAGGTGGATGCCCATGCTCTGCGCCGAGATCTCGCTGTCGCGGATGGCCACGAAGGCGCGGCCCGTCGGGCTGCGCAACAGGTTCAGCACGGCCAGCGTGCAAAGCACCGTGATCACCAGGCAAACGAAGTAGAACGAGGTGCCGTCGTCGGCCGTCCAGCCGAACATCTTCACGCTGCCCACGGCCTTGCCGGCGTTGCCGCCGGTGACGCTTTCCCAGCGTGCCAGCACCTCCTCGACGATGAAGCCGAAGGACAGCGTGGCGATGCCCAGGTAGATGCCCTTGACGCGCAAGGCCGGCAGGCCCACCACCGCGCCCACCGCCGCGGACAGAGCCGCCGCAGCCGCCAGCGACAAGGGAAAGGGCCAGCCGTGCTGCGCCAGGTAGGCCTGCGTGTAGGCGCCGACCCCGAGAAACGCGGCATGCCCGATGGAAAACAGCCCCGTGAAGCCGGCCAGCACCATCAAGCCCAGCCCGACGATGCCGTAGATCAGGATGAAGGTGAGCTGCGCCAGGCCGTAGCTCTCCAGCCACCACGGCGCCGTGAACAACGCCAGCATCAGCAGCGAATACCAGAAGCGATGGCCGCCATGCTTGGCCAGCGCGATGTCCTGGTCGTAACGGGTCTTGAAGATGAAGCGCATCTCAACGTTCCATGGCCGGCGAGCGCATCAAGCGGACGTCGTGGACGAGCTCCGCCCGGCCGCTGGGGTCGCCCCCTGGAAGGGGCCGAGCCTGGACGGCAAGCAATGGGATGGACGCCCCCACCCGTAGACGGCATCGAAGTGCCACAGTGGATGTGTCAGCAACCACCTGAACGGAAGGAGCGTCCGCCATGGAGATTACGACGATCGGCCTCGATC
>JALHMT010000018.1:6343-112946 GCA_022843905.1 Rubrivivax sp. | reverse complement strand
ATGCATGGTGCATCGGCCTCGATCACCAGGAGCAAAGCCATGAACCGCAATCACGTCAAGGGCGCCGCCAAGGACGCCGAAGGCAAGGTCCGCCGCACCGTGGGCACCGCCACGGGTGATGTCAGCGAACAGGTCAAG
Organism: Rubrivivax sp.; assembly: GCA_022843905.1. Taxonomy (GTDB): domain Bacteria; phylum Pseudomonadota; class Gammaproteobacteria; order Burkholderiales; family Burkholderiaceae_C; genus Rubrivivax. Next base: position 112,808 of record JALHMT010000018.1, on the reverse strand, counting down.
GGCGCGGCCCAGCAGGTCAAGGGCAAGGCGCAGAAAGCCCTCGGCGACGCGCAGGACGCCATGAAGCCCGACCCGGCCGCGCCGCCGAGCCGTCGCTCCTGAACGCGTCAGGGAGCATCCCATGACCGATGGCATCGTGCCCTGGCTCTTCGGCTTCACACTCATCACCGTGCTGGTGTTCGCCGCATACCAGTGGTGGTCGACCCGCGAGGCCAGGCGCCACCACGGAAGGTCGGCGATGCCTCCGCCGGACGAACATCCCACCCGCGAGCCCGTCGAGCACCCGGCCAGCGCCGCCCGACGCGAGCCGCAGGGCGGCACACGGCGCGATCCGAGCTACGAACGCAAGTAGCCGACGGCGCACCGCCGAAGTCCCGAGGGCCCCGCCGTGGGGCCCTCTTGCATGGGCTTCCGGGCGGACGCTGTGACCGTCACGGGCCGGTCGCCACCCGCTGCAGTGCTGGCTGCGCCATCTCATGGGACATTCGCTGGGCCAGCCTGTGCGCCTCGCGCTGGGTCACCAGCGCGCGGATGGCCGCGGCGCGCGTTTTCGGGCCCGGGTGGGTGTCCAGCTCCGGCTGCGCCGCCTGGCCTGCAGCATCCAGGAAGCGGGCGGCCTCTTCGGGGTCGATGCCGGCGTCCAGCATCAGGTGCACGGCGATGGCGTCGGCTTCTGTCTCGTTGCGCCGCGACAAAGGCGACCCGGCCCCACGCTCCAGTGCGCGCGCCACGGCGTGCGGGCGGCCGTCTTGCTGCAGCAGTTGTGTCACCAGCTCGGCGAATCGTGCATGGTGCTGCGCCGACAGGTGGGCGTATTCGTGCGCGATGACGAAGAAGCGCTGGGCTGGCGTGGCACGGGCCAGTCGCGTGCTGACGATGATGCGGCGCCCGGCCACCACCATGCCGTCCCAGTAGCAGTCCAGCACCTCGATGGGCGTGTCGGCCGCGGCAGGCACCTGCTGGCGGAAACGGGCCACGTCGGCCGCCACGGTGCGGTGGTCGGGGTTCGACATCGACGACGCACGGCAGGTGTCGGTCGACGCCTCGACCATCGCCACCAGCCGGGCCACCACGGGGCTGGGAGCGATCCCCGACAGCGCCACCTGTGGCGGGTGCTGAGCGGCGGCCCCACCCACGCTGCCCAGCAGGCCGCAACACAGGGCCGGGACGCGCAGCAGGGCTGCCGCCCTGGCGATGAAGTGACGCATGCAGCCCTCGCGGAACGTGGAGTCTCGAAGGACCTACTGTCCCGCCGCAGGCGCACCGGCGATCGCTCCTGATGCGCTGCAAATGCCCCGCTTTTACGGGGCTGGCGCCGCCGGGCGAGCTCGACCGGGCCGGGTGAGGGCGGCCGCGGCGCGGCTCAGAACACGCGGAACTTCATGTACGCCGCCTGCGGGTCCTCGCCCGCCCGGATGGCCTTCACCATGTCGCCTTCGGTGGCTATCTTGCGCTCGGCGGCGGCCACCACGGTTTCGACGTCGGCGCCGCCGATCAGGATGATGCCGTCGCGGTCGGCCAGCACGTGGTCGTCGGGCAGCACCTGCTGGCCGCCGATGGCCACCGGCTGCTCGAAGGCCTCGGCGCGCCAGGCGCACACGATGTCGATGGGCGTGGCGTAGCGCGCGAAGACCGGGAAGCCCTGGTCGGCGATGGCCTGCACGTCGCGGCAGCCGCCGTCGACGATGTAGCCGCGCACGTTCTTCAGCGCCAGCGCCTCGGCCGACAGGCCGCCGAACAGCGCCCGCGTGTCGTCCTGCGGCTGGCACACCACCACGTGCCCGGTGGGCGCGCGCGACAGCAGCCCGGCCCATTCGTAGAGCGAGGTGTGCTTGTCCAGCGTCGGGTCGGGCCGGCCGCGGATGGTGAACACCGGCCCGGCGGCCTTCATCGTGCGCTCGAGTCCGACGATGCTGCGCGGCAGCACGCGCAGCGGCAGTCCCAGGTCCTTCATCACGTCGTGCACCACGGAACTGTGGCAGGCGTGCAGGCGGTCGGCGAGAGTCATGGCGGTCTCCTCCATCGTGGCGGGCCGCTCGGGCCCCGGGGTCGCTAGGATGGGCGCATTGTCGGTCAGCACGCCGGGCGGCCCGCAGCTGCCGCCATCGCGTGACGAGCCGCCGCAGACTGCTGCCCACCCACCCCACGAACCCACCATGAACCCCAAGCCCGGCGTCAGCTTCATCACCCTGGGCGTCGACGATCTCGAACGCGCGCTGGCCTTCTACCGCGACGGCCTGGGCTGGCCCAGCCGCGGCATCGTCGGCACCGAGTTCGAGACCGGGGCCGTGGCCTTCTTCAAGCTGCAGCCCGGCCTGACGCTGGCCCTGTGGCCGCGCGCCAGCCTGGCCCGCGACAGCGGGGTGCCGCTGCAGCCGCGCAGCGCCACGGAGTTTTTGCTGTCGCACAACGTCGCATCGCTGGCCGAGGTCGATGCCTTCCTGCAGCAGGCCGAACGCGCCGGTGCGGTGGTGGTGAAGCCGGCCGGGCCGACCTTCTACGGCGGCCATGCCGGCTACTTCCAGGACCCCGACGGCCACCTGTGGGAGGTCGCCTACAACCCGGGCTACGAAACCCTCGGCTGAGCACTTCGGGTCGGGCCGTCGGTTCCGGCGCTCCGGCTTAAGCGTCCTGAATCCCGCCGCCTGGCCCCACCCGGCACGGGACAGCCCCCGTACGATGGCCGCGCCTGCTTCGCCGGACGAGGACCGCCATGCCACCTGCGTTTCGCTTCGGTCACTTCCAGTTGCTGCCCGACCAACGTGTGCTGTTGGCTGGAAGCACACCGCTGAAACTGGGCAGCCGGGCCTTCGACACCCTGCTGGCACTGGTGGAGCGGCACGACAGGTGCGTCAGCAAGCACGAGTTGCTGGACCTCGTGTGGCCCCGCGTGGTCGTCGAGGAGAACAACCTGGAAGTGCAGGTGGCAGCGCTGCGCAAGCTGCTGGGGCATGTGGCCATCGCCACGATCCCGGGGCGCGGCTACCGCTTCACGCTGCCCTTGCTGGACGACAGCCCTTGTGTCTCATCGCCCGCGCCTGCGCCCCTGCCGCGGGCCGACAACCTGCCCCGGCACGCGCAGCCGCTGCTGGGGCGCGAGCAGGAGCTGGGCGCCCTGGCGGGCCTGCTGGACGCGCATGGCCTGGTCACCGTCGCCGGGGCGGGGGGCATCGGCAAGACGCGCCTGGCGCAGGGTGCTGCCGCTGCACGCCTGGCGCGGCAGGGCGGCGCCGTGTGGTGGGTCGAACTGGCCGGGCTCAACGATCCGGACCTGGTGCCGGCGGCGGTCGGTCGGGCACTGGGACTGTCGCTGGAGGGCGTGACGGACCCGCGGCAGGTGGTTCTGCAGGCCCTGCAGGGCCGCGCTGCGCTGCTGGTGCTGGACAACGCGGAGCACTTGCTGGAAGGCGTGGCGGCCTTCGTCACGCAACTGCGCGAGCAGGTCGAAGGGGTCAGGCTGCTGGTCACCAGCCAGGAGGTCCTTCGCGCACTGGACGAGCAGGTCTTCCGTCCCGGGCCGCTGAAGCTGCCACGGGGCGACGAGTTGGCGGACGCCAGGGGCAGCGGTGCGGTTGCGCTGTTCGTGGCGCGAGCGCGCCTGGCCGATCCGAGGTTCGAGCTGCACGAAGACAACCGGGCCGAGGTGGTGGACATCTGCCGGCGGCTGGACGGCATCCCGCTGGCCATCGAGCTGGCGGCGGCGCGCGTGCCGCTGCTCGGCGTGGCCGGCTTGCGTGCACGACTGGACGAGCGCTTCCATGTGCTGACCGCCGGTGCGCGTGCCGTCATGAAGCGCCACCAGACGCTGCGCGCTGCGCTGGATTGGAGCCATGGGCTGCTGACGCCGGTCGAGCAGATCGTCTTCCGTCGTCTGGGGGTGTTCGCCGGGGGCTTCACGCTCGACGCGGCGCAGGGCCTTGTCGAAGACGAGGACATCGACGGCTGGGACGTGCTGGAGCACCTGGGCGCGCTGGTGGACAAGTCGCTGGTCGTGGCAGACGGCAACCCGTTGCCTCGCTACCACCTTCTGGAGTCCACCAGACTCTACGCGCTGGAGAGGCTCGCCGACGCTGCTGAGACCGAGGCCTTGCTGCGAGGTCATGCGCGGAGCTTTGCCCAGTTCGCACTGGACCAGGACGGCGAGATCGCGGCCCATGGCAGAGGTGCAACGGCCCTTGCGCGTCTGGACGTCGAGCGCGACAACCTTCTGCATGCCTTGGCCTGGTGTGACCGCGAAGGGGACCCCGACGCCGCCAGGATCGGGCAGCAATTGGCAGGGTCCCTGCGCTACTGGTGGTCTTCACGCGCACTGCTGCCGCAGGGACTGCGGCTGATGCGGGCTGCGCTGGCGCGTGCTGCCGGGCTTGCGCCAGACGCCCCTCGCGTCAAGTTGCTGGCCGCTGCAGCACAGGCTGCGTCCTGGACCGGTCAACCCGAGTCGGAATCCGTTCTGATCGACGAGATGCTGCGGGTCACCGAAGCGATCGGTGACGCCGTGGGCCTGGCCACCGCCCACCTGCTCGCCGGACACCACGCCATGGACGCCGATCGACTCGACGACGGCGAACGCCACCTGCGAAAGGCACTCCAGAGCGCGCGCTCCTTGGGCCACTCGCGGGTGGAGAGTGCCGCACTCAACGGCCTCGTGGTGCTGGCGAGTGCGCGTGGACTCCATGACGAGGCGTGGGTCCTTGCACAGGAGCAGCTGGCCGCGCGTCGATCGAGCGGTCATACCTACAACCTGATGGCGTTTCTGCTGAATGCCGGCATCGTGGCAGTGGCGCGTGGTGACCGGGTCAACCTGCAGGCGCTCGTCCTGGAAGCCGCCACGCTGCTGCCCCTGACGGACTCGCGCTTCGGCGAGCTGTTGCTGATCCGGGTGCTGGCCCCGCTGCTGGCGATGCACGGGCGCTGGGTTCCCGCCGTGACACTCCATGCCGCAGCCGAAGCAAGGGCGCGCGAGACGAGCCAGCCCTCGATCGACGTCCTGAAGCTTCGCCAGCAGCGTGATCTGTCGCAGGCCAGGGAGGTCATCGGCCAAGCTGCCTACGACGCTGCCTGGGCAGAAGGAACGGCGCTGGACGCGCGGGCCGCCAGCGCACTGGCAGCGCGTGAACTGGACGTTCTGAAGGCCCCGCACGCTGCCGACGACAGCACGCTGCCGTCGGTGCCATGACACCGATGCCGGCGTCCGGCGGGCCACCTGTCCGTGGCGCCCGGCCGTCCGAAGCGCCCGGGCTCGGACCCCTCGGGGTGACAGGCGCGAAGCGACGTGGGGGTGGTTGTTTCCTAGTGCCGACGCCCATCGGCGTCCGGCCCCCGTCCCCGGGGCGACGGCGCCTCGGTGTCCAGGAACTCCACCTGCATGCTCACCACCTGGCGCGTGCGCGGGGCGCTGCGGCATGCCAGGCGGTAGACGGCTCGCCGGGTGGCCGCCTGGTGTGCGGGCTGGCCATGGAGGGTGCGCACGTTGCGCACCCGATCGCCTTCGACGTCGAACAAGACATCCACGAGGCTCGCGCCGTCGGCGTAGACGACGCGGGCAAGCATGGCCTGCAATTGCTCGTCGACGTTGCGACAGACCTCGCGCACGTCGGCACGCGCCAGGGTCGCGGCAGGCGACTGCGGATCCGTTGCGGCGGGCTGAGCGACGACTCCCGTCGTGACGGCGGCCAGCAGAGCGGCCAGCGTGCGGAGTGGATGCCTGCGTTGGATGAGGGTCATGGGTCTCTCCAGTGGATGCACCGGGGTGCGTTGCGAGGGAGTGAACTGTCCGGGCTGGGCATGCCTTCAGTCCTGGAGGGTGCTGAATCCCGGCCTGAATCGTTCTGACCGTCCAGTCCACGGACTTCGGCGCCGTGTCCTTGGGGCATCGGGGCGTGATGAGCCCGCCGACCCTGCGTTCCAGGTCAGAAGGAGGCACTGCGCAGTGACCGCGATGCAGTGCCTTCGCTCTCGCAGCCCACCCGTTGAGCGCGATCAAGCACCGCCACGCCGGCTGGTGTCATCGTGAGGACGGCATGCCGGTTCCGCCAATCGACCAGGCGCCGCGGTGGAACGCGGCATGCCGGCGCAGGCGTAGCTGCGCCCCTTCGTCATCGAATCCGGAGAACTCCTCATGACCGCCGCCCCCACCGAGATGCTGGCCCTGAACCGCCTGTACCACTGGGAGAAGACCACGCCCGGCCGCATCGCGCTCACGCAGCCCATGGGGCAGGGTGCGCTGCGCGACTTCACCTGGGCCGAACTGGCCGACCAGACGCGGCGCATGGCGGCCTACCTGCAGGCCCAGGGCTGGCCGCCGGGTTCCAAGGTGGCGATCCTGTCGAAGAACTGCGCCTGGTGGCTGATGAGCGACCTGGCGATCTGGATGGCCGGCCATGTCTCGGTGCCGCTGTACCCCACGCTGGCGGCCGGCACCGTGCGGCAGATCCTGACGCACAGCGACGCCAAGGCCTGCTTCGTCGGCAAGCTCGACGGCTGGGACGCCATGAAGCCGGGCATGCCGCCGGGCCTGCCCTGCATCGGCTACCCGCTGTCACCGCCCGACGTGCTGGCGCAGGTCGAGGGCTGGGACGCGATCTGCGCCCGCACGCCGCCGCTGCAGGGCGAGCCGACGCGCGGCGCCGACGAACTGGCCACCCTCATCTACACCTCGGGCACCACCGGCATGCCCAAGGGCGTGATGCACAGCTTCGGCAACTTCGCCTGGGCGCTGGACGCCGGCATCCAGCGCATCCCGATGACGGCCGAAGACCGCATGCTGTCCTACCTGCCGCTGGCCCACGTGGTCGAACGCGTGCTGGTCGAACACGGCTGGCTGCGCACCGGCCTGCGCGTCTACTTCGCCGAGTCGCTGGACAGCTTCGTGGCCGACGTGCAGCGTGCCCGTCCGACGATCTTCTTCTCGGTGCCCCGGCTGTGGGTCAAGTTCCAGCAGGGCGTGCACCACAAGCTGCCGCCGGCGCGGCTCGACCGACTGCTGTCCATCCCCTTCGTGGGCGGTCTGGTGCGGCGCAAGGTGCTCAAGGGCCTGGGGCTGGACCAGTGCCGCATCGCCGCGGCCGGGGCCGCGCCGATGCCGGTGGCGCTGCTGGCCTGGTACCGCAGGCTGGGCCTGCCCATCAACGAAGGCTACGGCCTGACCGAGAACCTGGCGGTGTCGCACCTCACGCTGCCGGGCGTGAACCAGGAAGGCAGCGTGGGCCCGGTGTACGACGGCGTCGAGGCGCGCATCGACGAGAAGACCGGCGAGATCCAGATGCGCAGCCCGGCGGTGATGTCGGGCTACTACCAGATGCCCGAGCAGACGCGCGACAGCTTCACGGCCGACGGCTGGCTGCGCACGGGCGACAAGGGGCGCATCGATGCGCAGGGCCTGCTGCACATCACCGGCCGCGTCAAGGACCTGTTCAAGACCAGCAAGGGCAAGTACGTGGCCCCTGCGCCGATCGAGGACAAGCTGGTGATGCACGAGGCGGTCGAGGCCTGCGTCGTCACGGGGGCCAACCTGGGCCAGCCGCTGGGCATCGTGATGCTGAATGCCGAGGCGGCCAGGCGCGCCGCAGACGCCCCCGCCCGCACCGAGCTCGAGGCCACGCTGAAGGAGCACCTGGGCCGCGTCAACGAGACGCTCGACCCGCACGAACGGCTGGAATGCCTGGTGGTGGCGGCGCAGGCCTGGTCGGTCGAGAACGACGTCATCACGCCCACCTTCAAGGTCAAGCGCAACCGCATCGAAGAGCTGTACTCGGCGAACTACGAGCACTGGGAGGCTTCGGGGCGCAAAGTCATCTGGCAGGCGCCCTGAGAGGCGGGCCCGCGACGCCTGCGGCCGGCTCAGCGCCAGCCCAGCACGGTGTGGCCGCGTTCCTTCAGACAGCGGTCCACGAACTCCCGGTGCACGCGGTCGGGCTCGTTCCAGTTCAACAGCACGCCGGCCAGCGTGCCGGCGGCCTCACCGGCTGCCGCGCCGCGGGCCCGGGACCAGGCATTGCGCGAACCGACCACCAGCGAGTCGACGGCTTCCTTGACGAACTCCGTTGCGCCGCGTCGCGTGCTGGCCTGCGTGAGCGTGGCGCCCTTCACACCGTTGATGCCCACCGCCTGCTCGGCACGCGTGCGGCAATGGCTCAGGTCGCTGTCGAATCGCGCGGCCTTGGCTGGCGAGGCGCTGGCTTCGTAGGCCACCGGTGCGGCGGTGCTGGCACAACCGGCCAGCAGCGCCGCCGCCAGCAGCGCCGCCAGGGGGGATCGAAAGGGCATCGGGGACTCCTCGTCTTCGGGAGGCCCACAGAAGCACCGGCGACGCCGAAAAATACATGGCAGCCGGCTCATGACATGCATTCGGCGTTCCAGCGCTTGGCGTTTCCCATCTGGGCGGCCAGGCGATCGCAGCCGATGATGCGGGACCATGAACGACGAGCCGCTGTCCATCACCCGCCTGGTCGCCGATCACGTGGAGGCCTACCGCGCCCTGATGCTGGAGGCCTACGAGCTGGCCGCCGATGCCTTCACCTCCACCGCCGAGGAGCGCCGGGCCGAGCCGATGTCGTGGTGGCTCAAGCGCATCGCGTCGCCCTCGGGCCTGAACGTCGCCTTCGGCGCCGTCGACCGCCAGGCCGGCGGGCGGCTCGTGGGCACGGTCGGGCTGGAGTTCTCGGCCAAGCCCAAGACGCGGCACTCGGCGCTGGTGCTGGGCATGTACGTCACCCCCGCCGCACGCGGCCGCGGCCTGGCGGCGCAGCTGATGCAGGCGGCCGTGGCCGAGGCGCGCTCTCGGCCCGGCCTGCGCAGCCTGACCTTGACCGCGACCGAAGGCAACGAGGCGGCGATCGGCCTGTACCGCTCGATCGGCTTCGTGGCCTGGGGCGTGGAGCCCGAGGCCATCCTCACGCCCTCGGGCTTCAAGGGCAAGGTGTTCATGAACATGGACCTGACGGGCACGATGCCTGAACGCCTGCCACCAGCCGCGCCGCAGACGATTCGGTGAGACCGGCGTTCCCGCCCGCGCCACCGACCTGCGCTGGGCCGGATCGCCAAATCCGGCACGCCACCGGGCTGCGGCGTGCTCAGTTCCGGCTGGTCCGTGCCGATGAGCCACGGATGAAGAGATTCCCGCCGGCCTCCGCCCAAGGCTCCGACTTCGAGGCCGTGAGTTCGGTCCTGGAGGGCGAGGTCCAGGCCGTCGTCAAGCGACTGGCCGCCGATCCCCACGCCCTGGCGCGACTGGTCGAGGAACACCGCATCTTCAAGGAGGCGATCGAGAAGAGCCCGGTGGCCTATTGCGTCTACGACGCCGACGACTGCCTGATCGCGTCGAACGCCGCCTATGCCAGGCTGCATCCGGCGCTGCACACCTTCGCCCGAGACCACCACGGCCGGCGCGCCGTGCACTACGCCGACCTGGTGCGGGAGCAGCTGCGCGGCGACTTGCCGCCCGACCAGCTGGAGCAGGCCGTGGCCGAGCGTGTGCTGGCCCAGCGCCAGGCCGACGGCAAGCAGGTGCTGCGGCACTACCGCGAGCTGGGCTACTTCAGGCTCACCAAGTACCCGCTGTCCAGTGGTGCCGTGGCAGGGCTGGCCTTCGACGTCAGCGAACTCAAGCAGCGCGAGGCCGAACTGACGCAGGCCCGGGCCGACGCCGAGCAGGCGACCCGGCAGGCGCAGCACAGCCTGGAGCTGGAGCGCCAGCGCAAGCGCGAAGCCCGCCTGCTGTCGGAGCTGGGCGAGTGGCTGCAGAGCTGCAAGACGCTGCAGGAACTGTTCCAGGTGATCGGTCGCTACATGGCGCAGATCTTCCCCGGCACCGTGGGCGAGCTCTACGTCTACAGCAACTCCCGCGACGTGCTGGACGGCGTCTGCGCCTGGAACCGGCCGCAGCAGCTCGTCGATCACTTCCAGCCCGACGAGTGCTGGGCGCTGCGCCGAGGGCGCATGTTCAAGCACGGTGCGGGTCTGGTCAACTTCCCCTGCGGACACGCGCACGACGTCGATCCCGCCGGCCCCGCAGCCGCCTACCTGTGCCTGCCCATCATCGCCCATGGCGACACGGTGGGGCTGCTGCACATGCGCTTCGGCGCCTTGCTGGAAGACGGGACGGCAGACGCGGACCGGGCCCGCATGGACGAGGAGGCCTGTGCCTTCGCGGTGCAGTGCTCGGAGCAGATCAGCCTGGCCATCGCCAACGTCAAGCTGCGCGACGAGCTGCGCGACCAGTCCACGCGCGACCCGCTCACCGGCCTGTACAACCGTCGCTTCTTCTTCGACACCTGCCGCCAGGCCCTTCAGCAGGCCAGCCGCAGCGGCGACACGGTGAGCGTGATCTCGCTGGACGCCGACCACTTCAAGCGCTTCAACGACACCCACGGGCACGATGCCGGAGACACCGTGCTGCGCAGCGTGAGCGACCTGCTGGGTTCGATGTTCCAGGGCCGCGAGGTCGTGGCCCGTCTGGGCGGCGAGGAGTTTTCGGTGCTGCTGCCGGGCAGCTCCGCCGAGCAGGCCGCGGCGCGTGCCAACGAGATGCGACAGCGCGTCGAAGAGCTGCGCATCCGCTACCGTGATCTCGACCTGCCGCGCATGACGGTCTCCGCCGGCGTGGCTTCGTTCCCGTGCTTCGGCCCGACCACCCAGGATCTGCTGCGTGCTGCCGACGCGGCGCTCTACGTTGCCAAGGACGCCGGCCGCAACCTGGTCAGCGTGGCTGCGGCGCCTGCCGGGCCAGGCCGCGCTTAGCAGGTGCGCGGGCGCATCGGCGCGCGCCGCCGGTCGCGGTTCAGCCGGGCCGAGAGAGGTCCTTGAAGAGCAGGGCGCTGGCCAGCTGCCACTCGCGCTTCACCGTGGCCGCCGAGACCCCCAGCACCTCGGCCGTTTCCTCGACCGACAAGCCGCCGAACACGCGGCATTCGACGACGCGGCACTGCCGGGGTGAGCGGTCCTCCAGCGCACGCATCGCGCGGTCGAGGTCCAGCAGTTCGTCGATGGCGTCCTCGGCCACCAGCGGCACGTCCTCCAGCGGCAGGTGCTGCGCGCCGGCGCCGCGCTTGGCTGTCCGCCGCGACTCGGCATAGTTCACCAGCACCTGCCGCATGGCCTTGGAAGCCGTGGCAAAGAAGTGGTGGCGGTTCTCGAACCGCGGCGCGGCGGCGCCGGCGAGCTTGATGAAGGCCTCGTGCAGCAGCGCCGTGGTGTTCAGGGTGTCGTCGCCGCTCCAGCGGCGCCGATGCGAGCGTGCCAGGCGGTGCAGCTCGTCGTAGACGAGCGCGAAGACCTGCTGCATCGCCCGCGGGTCGCCAGCGCGCGCACCGTCCAGCAGCGCCGTGACCGAGGCCGCGGCCGGGCCCGGCACGGCCGGGGCGGGTGACTGCGCGGGCGCGGGTTCGGGGGTGGCGGAAGGGGCGTTCATGGGGGTCGCGGAGTGAGCCCATTCTGGGTTAGAAGCGGTATTCAAGCCATCGATGCCTGCCCTGGAGCCAAGGGAATCTGCCGATGCCAACCCACCCGACGGTCGCTGCCGAAAGGCTCTTCGCCGAGCTGATCGACCTGGACGCGGCGCAACGGGCCGTCCGGCTCGCCGCCGACTGCGCCGACCAGCCCGCACTGCGGGCCGAGGTCGAGTCCCTGCTGGAGGCCGCCCTGCGCGGCGCCGACTATCTCGACGGCCTGCGCCTTCGCCTCGGGCTGGCCGCCGACGCCGAACCCGGCCGGGAAGCCGGGAACGTCGGCCCCTGGCGCCTGATCCGCGAACTGGGCAGCGGCGGCATGGGGCAGGTGTGGCTGGCCGAACGCACCGACCTGCTGCAGGGCCGCCAGGTGGCGCTGAAGCTGCCGCACCTGTCGGGCGGCGCGTGGCGGCGATCGGGCCTGGCCGAGCGGCTGGCGCGGGAGCGCGAGATCCTGGCCACGCTGGAACACCCCCACATCGCGCGGCTGTACGACGCCGGCATCACACCGGCGGGCCAGCCCTGGCTCGCGCTGGAGTACGTGGCGGGTGAGCGCATCGACAGCTTCTGTCGCGCGCGCGCCCTGCCGGTGGCCGAGCGGCTGAAGCTGTTCCTGCAGGTGGCCAGCGCCGTCGCGCACGCGCACGCCCAGCTCGTCGTGCACCGCGACCTGAAGCCGGCCAACATCCTCGTCACCGACCGCGCGGGGGTGTTCGAGGTGAAGCTGCTCGACTTCGGCATCGCCAAGCTGCTGCAGGACGACGCGCACGGCAGCGGCGGGGCCGAGAGCGCGCTCACGCGTGACGCCGGTCGCCCCCTGACGCCCGACTACGCGAGCCCCGAGCAGATCCTGGGCCAGCCCATCGGCACGGCCAGCGACATCTATTCGCTGGGTCTGCTGCTGTTCGAGTTGCTGGCCGGTGTGCACCCGCGCCGGGCAGCGGCATCCGGGCCCGCCGCACCTGGCGATGCCTTCGAGCGCGGCGACGTGCCGCGCCCCAGCGCCCTGGCGCCGGCGGGCTGGCGACGGCCACTGCGCGGCGACCTCGACACCATCGTGCTCCAGGCCCTGAAGCAGGCTCCGGCCGAGCGCTACGCCACTGTGCTGGCGATGGCCGAAGACGTGCAGCGCCACCTCGACCACCGGCCCGTGCTCGCGCGGCCCGATGCCTGGGCCTACCGAGCGGCCCGCTTCGTGCGACGCCACCGGGGCGCCGTGGCGACCGGCGGGGCGGTGACGGCCGCCTTGCTGACGGGCGCCGCCCTGGCCGTCTGGCAGGCCGATGCGGCGCGCAGCGAGCAGCGGCGTGCCGAATCCGTGAAGAGCTTCGTCGCCGACCTGTTCCTCGACGCCGACCCCTACCGCACGACGAGCCGGGAGCCCACGGTGGCTGGCCTGCTGCAGGCGGCGCAGCAGCGGCTGGACGGCGTCGCCGGGGCAGCGCCTGCCGTGCGGGTCGAACTGCTGCTGATGATCGGCGCCAGCCATGCCGGGCTGCAGCAGTTCGATCGCGCCGAACCCTTGTTCGACCAGGCCCTGGCCCTGGCCCGTCGCGAGCTGGGTGCCGACCACGACCTGGCCCGCCAGGCGCGGCTGTCCCTGATCGACCTGTACCGCCACCGGGGCCGGCTGGCCGAGATGAAGACCGAGCTGGACGCCTTGCTGCCCATGCTGCGCCAGCCGCGCACCCCGGCGCAACGCGAGCTGCTGCTGCAGGCCGTTCTGCTGACGGCCCACCTGGCCATCGACGAGGGTCGCTACGCCCCTGCGCGCGACGCGGCGCGCGAAGCGGTGAACCTGTCCACGGCCCTGCACGGCGGCCGGCACCCGGCCACGGTCGATGCCCAGATCGTGCTGGCGACGGCCCTGAGCTTTGCCGCCAACGCCGATGTGGTCCCCTTCCCGGCAGCGCTGGAACAGGCCGCCCTGGCCCACCGGCTGACGCTGGAAGTCCATGGCGAGGACCACGCCAAGGCCCTGGACGCGGGCCTGGCGTACGGTGCGGCCCTGCATGACGCCGGCCGCTTCGGGGAAGCGCGCGGCATGCTGGAAACCGTGATGCGTGGCCTGCTGAAGACGCTCGGTGACGGGGCCGCAGCGGTGGCGTATGCGGCCAACGATCTGTCCCGCAATGCGCTCGAGCTGGGCGACGAAACGGCGGCGCTGCACTACGCCGAGTGGTGCCTGAAGCTCCATCTGCGACAGACCGGACCGGATTCCCTTTATGTCGCCCTGGCCCGACGGCAGCTCGGGCGCAGCCTGCTGGCCCTGCACCGGACCGCGGCGGCCCGGGCCGAGTTCGAACACGCCCTGCGGGTCATCACGGTCCAGCGCGGTGCCGACTCGCCGCTGGTGCTGAATGTCACCGCCCTGCTGGCCCTGGCCGAGGTGCAGGCCGGCCAGGTCGACGAGGCCTGGCGCCTGCTGGCACCGCGCATGGCGGCTTTTCAGCAGGCCTTCCCCGGCCTGCGCCACCTCGGCCTGCGCGTGGCCGGGCTGGTTCGCGAAGGCCAGGGCGATCTGTCTGCCGCGGCCGCGCTGCAGGACCAGGCCCTGGCCGCCTTGCCCGAACGCGCCGGGGAACGCACGCGGCGCAACATCCTGCTCGGCGAGCGTGCGCGCGTGGCGCTGGGCCAGGGCGAGGCCGCCGCTGCGCTGGCCTGGCTGGACCGCGTGGTACGGCCCGAGGGGTCGGTGTCGCCCTCGCTCGAAGACGCCGAGCGGCAGCTCACGCGCGGCCGTGCCCTGCTCGCGCTGGGCCGCCCGGCCCAGGCCCTGGAGGCCCTGCAGCAGGCCGAAGCCGCCTGGCAGGCCCTGGCGCCGCAGGCGGCGGCCGCCCGGGCTGCACAACGCTGGCGCGCCCTGGCGCAGCGCGGGGGGGCGGTGGCGCAGCGCTAGCCGGCGGGGCGGGAGATCGCGCGCGCACCCCCCAGTTCATGGCAGACGCCGATGGGCCCTGCCCGCGCGGCATCCGGTATGTGCAGGTGGAAGCGGACCCGTCCCGGATCCGCGAGCTCCTCGGAAAGGGGAATTCGATGTCTCTGCACCTGACCTGTTCGCGCGGGCGGTCGACCGCCCGCGCTGCAGCCCTGCTGGCGGCACTGGCCGCTGCGGCGCCTGCTTCGTCCACGATCCTCACCTTCGACCAGGTGCGCGGCGCGTCGGCCGGCAACCCGGTCATTCCCACCTTCGGCGGCGCCACGGTGCCGCTGGACTACGGCGACCGGGTCGTAGGCAGCCCGATGAACGTGCCCGGGGGGCAGTTCACCTACGGCCAGGCCGGCGAAGGCTTCACGCCCAACGTGAGCGTCGAGATCTTTTCCGGTGCGGCCTCGCCGGCCGGCGCCGGCGTGACCCTGTGGGAGACGGGCTATGGCGACCTGAGCAACGTGCTGCTGGCCAACAACGCGTCGAACTTCCTGGCCGTGCGGCTGACCGCCGATCCGGGCCACCGGGTCGGCCTGTTCGGCTTCGACCTCGCGGGCTGGCCGAACAGCGACTACCTGATCCGGGGCGTCAGCGTGATCGGCGACGCGGGGCTGCTGTTCTCGCAACTCGACGTGCTGGTCGAGGGCGACCTCGCCGGGCCGCGGCACACGTCGTTCCTGTTCGCCGACGGGCTGTTCGGCAGTGAACTGCTGCTGACCATCGACTTCTCCAACCTCGGCGGCGGCCAGCACGACAACATCGGCCTGGACAACCTCCGCTTCGGCCAGGACCCGCCGCCCGCGGGTCCGCCGGATGGCGGCGGCCCCGTCACGCCGGCTCTGCCCGAGCCCGGCACGCTGTCGCTGGCTGCCGCGGCGCTGCTGGGCACCCGGCTGCTGCGGCGGCGCGCGAAGCGGCGGTAGATCGTGGCGATGACGAGCGCGACGGCGCTTCGGTGCAGGCGCTGGTCTAGGCCACGGGCTTGTGGAAGCCCAAGGCCCTCATCGGTCCCGCCAGCGACTGCTTCGATCCGGCCATGCCGGCCCAGGGGTCGGCGCCGCGCCGCGAGTGGTGCTCGTGCGCATTGCCGATGGTCCAGGCGTCGGGCGCCTTCACGTCGGCCAGTTCGTCCCAGTCGATCGGCATCGACACGCCCAGGCCGGGCCGTGCGCGCGCCGAGAAGGCCGCCACCGTGGTGGCGCCTTCGCCGTTGCGCAGGTAGTCGACGAAGATGCGGCCCTTGCGGTTGGCCGGGCCGCTCTTGGCGACGAAGCGCTCGGGCACGTGCTGCGACAAGTGCTCGACCACGGCCTTGCTGAAGGCCTTGACGGTCGTGAAGTCCCAGCGCGGGGTCAGCGGCACGACCAGATGCAGGCCCTTGCCGCCGCTGGTCTTCAGCCAGCTCTGCAGGCCCAGTTCCGCCAGCAGCGCGCGCGTGAGCAGCGCGCCTTCACGGATCGCCGGCCAGCCCACGCCATCGCCGGGGTCGAGGTCGAACACCATGCGGTCGGGCTTCATGAGGTTCTTCGTGGTCGAGTTCCAGGTGTGGAACTCGATGACGTTCATCTGCGCCGCGCCCAGCAGTGCGGCGTGCGTGCGCACTTCCAGCAGCGGATCGTGCCCGGGCCACGGCGCTGGGTCGAGCTCCTGCACGCCGGGCAGGGCGGTCTTGCCGCCGTGCTTCTGGAAGAAGCTCGATCCGCCCACGCCCGAGGGCGCGCGCACCAGCGCCACCGGGCGCCGTGCCAGGTGCGGCAGCATGAACTCGGCCACGCTGTCGTAGTAGCGCACCAGGTCGAGCTTGGTGTGGCCCGAGGCGCTGTCGACGATGCGATCGGGGTGCGAGACTTTCAGCTTCTTCAATGCCGGGCTGATGACGGGTGGGGTGTCGGGTGGAGTGTCGGGCGCGGCGGTCGGCGCGCGGGTCTTGCGGATCGTCGTGGGGGCCAAGCTCGTCTCCGTCGCCGGTTCCTCGCGCACGATGGCGCGCGCCGGCTTGTCGCTGCGCACCGCGATGAAGGACGCGTGCCGGATGTGGCCGGCAGGCGTCCATTCGCCGAAGCTCACTTCCACCACGGTGCGCGGCCGGACCCAGTGCACGGCGCCGGCACCTGCCGCGGCGCCGCGTTGTCGTGCCCAGCGGTTCGCCGCCAGGGCCCCGGCTTCGAAGGGCGACACCGAGGTTTCCAGCCCGCGCAGCGTCTTCAGCAGCGCACGCGCCGCGGTGCTGTCCCACCCCGTGCCCACCTTGCCGGCGTGCTGCAGCCGCCCCTGGTCGTCGTGCACGCCCAGCAGCAGGCTGCCGACGGCGCCGGCCTCGTCGCTGCGTTCGACGTAGCCGCCCACCACGAACTCCTGCCGCCGGTGGCACTTCAGCTTCAGCCAGTCGGTGCTGCGCGTGCCGCGATGAGGTGCATCGGCGCGCTTGGCGATCAGCCCTTCCAGGCGCGCGGCGCAGGCCTGCCGCAGCAGCCCGTCGGCGAGATCGCCGCCGCCTTCGCCCCGCGGCAGGCTGAGGTGAAGCGGGCCGTTGTCCCCTTCCAGGTGCGGCTGCAACCATTGCCGCAACAGCGCCTGCCGCGCGTAGAGCGGTGCGTCGCGCAGGTCGTGCCCTTCGAAGTAGAGCAGGTCGAAGACGAAGTACTCGATGGGCGGCCCGCCGCGCCCGGCGCGCCGCTGCGGAGTGCGCGTGCCGTCGAAGGCGTTCTGCAGCGCGCTGAAGTCGCCGCCGCCGCGGGCGCCCGGGCCGGGGGTGCCGGACACGACGATCTCGCCGTCCAGCCAGGCCGAGCCGGCCTGCAGCGAGGCCAGCGCCTCGGCCAGTGCCGGCATGCGATCGGTCCAGTCGTGACCGCCCCGCGTGATGAGCCGCGGCACGCCGCCTTCGATGCGCACCAGCAGCCGGTAGCCGTCGAACTTGGTCTCGTAGATCCAGCGCCCCTGGCGCGGCACGGCGCTGGCCAGCACGGCCAGCTGCGGCGCCAGGGTCTCGGGCAGCGGCGCGGCCCGGGCGCCCTGCGGCGCGGCATCCTTCGGCCGGCGGGCCGGGGCGGCCTTCTTCGCTGCCAGCTTCGGCTTCACGGCCGGCACGGCCTTCAGCACGCTGTCCGGCAGCGCCTGCACCACGTCGTACTCGGCCTGCGGCCGGGCCTGCGGATCGCGCTTCTTGAACAGCAGCCAGGCTTCCTGCTTCTCGCCCTCGCGCGGCTTCAAACGCACCAGCTCCCAGTGTCCGGCCAGCTTCTCGCCCTGCAGCTCGAAGGCCAGCTTGCCGGCGGCCAGGCCGGCCTGCGGGTCGCCCGCCGGCCGCCAGTGGCCGCGGTCCCACACGATCACGTGGCCTGCGCCGTACTGCCCCGCCGGAATGCGGCCTTCGAAATCCGCATAGGCCAGCGGGTGGTCTTCGGTGCGCACCGCCATGCGCTTGACGGCCGGGTCCAGGCTCGGCCCCTTGGGCACGGCCCAGCTCAGCAGCACGCCGTCCAGTTCCAGGCGGAAGTCGTAGTGCAGCCGCGTCGCGTCGTGCTTCTGGATCACGAAGCGCCGCTGCGCGCCCGGCTCGGCCGGGGTGGTGTCGGCCGGCTCGGGGGTCAGGCTGAAGTCGCGCCGGTCGCGGTAGCGCTGCAAGGCCGCGGTGGCCCCGGCCGGGGCCACGCGTGCGGCGGCAGGTGCGCGGGGCATCGCCGGGCAGCCGCCGCCGTCAGGCCCGCTTGCGCGGCGCGGCCTTGCGCGAGGTGATGGCCTTGGCGGGCGCCTTGCGGGCCGGCTGGGCGGCCTCTGTCTTCCGGGTCTTCGGCGCGTCCGCTGCCTCGCCGCCCTTGCGCGCGCCCACGCTGCGCCTGAGCAGCTCGGTCAGGTCGACCACGTTGCTGGGGGCGGGCTCGGTGCCGGCTTCCAGCGGTTCCACCGCCTCGGTGTGGCCCGTTTCGGCGCGGCGGTCCACCAGGGCCTGGATGGCCTGCGTGAAGCGGTCCTCGTAGCGCTCGGGTTGCCAGCGCTCGGTCATGTCCTCGATCAACTGCACGGCCATCTTCAGCTCGGCGTCCTTCAGGCTCGCCGCCTGGCGGCCTTCGGGTGGCAGCTTGAGCTCGGTCCAGGGCCGCACCTCGTGCGCCCAGCGCAGGGTGTCCAGCATCAGCGCCGGGCCCGAAGGCACCAGCACCGCGAGGTGTTCCTTGGTGTGCATCACCAGCCGCGCGATGCCCACCACGCCGGCCGCCAGCATGGCCTCGCGCAGCAGCGTGTAGACCTTCTCGCCCTTGGCGATGGGCTCCAGGTAGAAGGGCTTCTCGAGCATCGTGAACGGAATCTCGGTCGGCTGCACGAAGCACTCGATCTCGATGGTCTGCATCGTCTTCGGATAGGCGGCCTTGATCTCGTCGTCGCCCAGCACGACGTAGTCGCCGCCGGGCAGCTTGACGCCGCGCACGATGTGTTCCTTGGTGATTTCCTTGCCGGTGCGCTTGTTGATGCGCTTGTAGCCCACCGGGTCCATCGAGCGCTTGTCGAGCCAGTCGAAGTCGATGCCGCTCTCGCTGGACGCAGGGTAGAGCGCCACGGGCACGTGCACGAGGCCGAAGCTGATGGCGCCTTTCCAGATCACGCGGGGCATGGCGCGGTGCGGGCAAGCGGCGGGCCTGCGGTGCATCCGTTTCCAGGGGGCCCGCTGGGCCCGGCGTTTCAGGCTGCTGCCAGCGTGGCCAGGGCCTCGTCGCACCAGCGCTGCAGACCCTCGTCGACGACTTCATCGCGCAGCTGCTGCATGCGCATTCGCTGCGCTGCCAGGGCGGCCTTGTCGCTGCGGGCCTGCTGCGCCCAGGCCAGCGCCTCGTGCGCGAAGAAGCGCTCGAAGGCGTCGGCCTCGGGCTGGTCGGCGTGGGCGTCGATGCCGGCCAGGCAGGCCTGGGCATGCACCAGGGCCTGGTCGCCCTGGCCCAGCACGGCGTGGCAGCGGGACAGGCGGTACTCGGCCCGCTCGGCATGCACCCAGGTGCCGGCCGAGCGCCACAGCCGCGCGGCGTCGGTGGCGGCCAGCAGCATCAGCGCGTCGACCTCGGCATCGCCGCGCGGGCCCTCCTGCAGCTCCGCCGCCAGGTTGTTGCAGGTCGCTGCCAGGGCGCGGCGCGCGGCGGCCTCGGGATGGGCCAGGGCCTGCGGCGCCTCGTGCCGGAGCATCGCGGCGGACTGCGCGGCGCGACCGGTGGCGGCCCACACCGCCCACAGGCCCTGCATGCCGCGCCAGCGCAGCGCCTCGGCGGTGGGCGGCGGCGTGCGGCCTGACAACAGGGCCAGCACCCAGTGCGTGCGCTGCAAGGCGGCCGCGGTGGGTTCGGCGGTGGCCAGTGCGTCGGGCAGCGACCGGACGAAGGCTTCGAGGCCGGAGGGTTCGTTCAGGTGCGACAACCAGATGTGTTCGGCCAGGCCGATCGCGCCGGCGGCGTCGCCGTCGGCCACCATCGCCGAGGCGCGCGCCTGCAGACCGGCGGCCACCTCTCGCGCCGACCCGGCGTGGCGGTCCCAGCCCTGCGAGACGAAATCGGCCAGCGACGGGGTGGGGGCATCGGCGAAGGGGTTGTGCATGGGCCGCCTCGTAGGTGGGTCAGTGGGTCGTGAAAGGGGTGTCGGGGATGTCAGCGCGAAGTCGCCAGTTCGCTCCAGCGCTGCGCCATCGCCGGGCGGTGGTCGAGGTCGTGGGCGACGCAGGCGGCCAGCACGCCGCCGGCCCGCGTGCGCGCCCCGGCGAAGATCACGGGGCGGCGCAGCACCTCGGCGTCGAACTGCTGCAGCGTCTTCAGCGAACGGCGGCGCTGCGCGATGAAGCGGCGTGCCGCGGCACGCCAGGGCCGGGCCTGGTAGTGTTTCTCCAGCGCCAGACGGTCGCCGTCGACCCCCGGCAGGTGCGGTCGGGTCTCGTCCAGGATGCGCTGGAAACGGGCCGTCCAGCCCAGGGTCTCGATGTCGGCCAGATGCCACAGGTGCTCGACCAGCGAGAAGCTGCCGTCGGCCGGCTGGAGACGGCCTTCTGCGGCGTCCATGGCCTCCAGCAGCCGCTGCACCGCGGCCGCCGTCTCGGCCAGGTAGCGGCAGGCGGCGGCCAGCGCGTCGGGCTGCATCACCGGCTGGCCCTGCAGCAGCGACGACGGGGGTGCTGCCAGCAGCATGGCGATCGGATCGCCGCGGCTCGCGGCGGGCACGGCGCGCTGGCGCGGGCTGGCCGGCACGGCCAGGAGCGTGCCCCGCACGGCCCTGCCGTCGGGGGTCGCCAGCTGCGCCGTGGTCAGCGCGGTTCTCATGGCGCCGAGTGCCGCGTCGTGTTCGCGCGCCGTGCTGGTCACCCAGCGCGTGGGCAGCGCCTGCAGCGGCGCCGGGTTCAGGTAATGGTGCTTCTCGCGGCCGCGCCACACCGGCACCACCAGCTCCGCGTCTTCCAGCAGCGACAGGTGCTTGGACAGCGCCTGTCGGCTCTGCTCGAACCCGAACAGCAGTTCGGTCAGCGTGAGGCCCGGCGCATCACGCAGTCGGTCGAGCAGAGCACGGCGCGTGCGGTCGGCCAGGGCGCGCAGCAGGAGGTCGAGGCGATCGTCCAAAGGGAGGAAAGGCAACGAAAGGGTTGCATGATGCCGCGGTGTCCGCGTCAGCGCAAGCACTCGCCGGCCCGCCAACCGCAAAGCGAGCCCGAGCACGGCTTGACCGGGGCCGTTGCCTTGTCATGCGCCTTCGCGCCGAACCGGTCCGAGCTGCGGGAAGACTTCGCGCGCAAAGGTCGCGCAGCGGGAACCCGGCGTCACTGATCTGGATCCACTTCGCTCCCCCATCGCTGTTCCATACTGTTGCAGCAGTCAGACCGCTGTCGCGCCCAAGGAGACCTCCACCATGACCGCACTCGGCCCCATCCTCGTTGCCACCGACTTCTCGTCGCAGGCCCGGCATGCGGCAGACCGTGCCGCCCGCCTGGCGCACGAGACGCACGCTGCGCTGACGCTGATGCACGTGCTGCCGGGCGAGCCGCTGGCACGGATCCGCGAGTGGCTGGGCGCGTCCAGTGGGCCGGAGGCGAAGATGCGTGAAGAAGCACATCACCGCTTGCACGAGCTCGCGGCCGAGCTCGCGAGCAGCCGGCAGGTCCCCGTGAACGCGCAGGACGCGTCGGGGTCGCCCCTGGACGAGATCCTGCAGGCGGCCGAACGCCTGGACGCACAGCTGCTGGTGCTGGGCGCGCGGGGTGTGGGCTTCCTGCGCCGCCTGGTGCTGGGCACCACGTCCGAGCGCCTGATGCGCCGCACCGACCGCCCGCTGCTGGTGGTGCGGCAACTCCCGCACGAACCCTATCGCCGCGTGCTGGTGGCGGTCGATTTTTCGCCCTGGTCCCGCGACGCCGTGGCGCTGGTGCGCCGTGTCGCGCCGAACGCCCGCATCGTGCTCCTCACGGTGTTCCAGGTGCCGTTCGAAGAAAAGCTGCACTTTGCCGGCGTCGACGCCGCCACCATCGAGACCTACCGACGGCAGGAACGTGCACAGGCCCTGCAGGGGCTGCAGACGCTGGCCCGCGAGGCCGCACTGTCGCCCTCGCAGTGGGAGCCCTGCGTCGTCGAAGGCGACGCTTCCACGCGCATCGTCGAGAACGAGCAGTCGCAGGACTGCGATCTCGTGGTGCTGGGCAAGCACGGCCAGTCGGCCACGGCGGACCTGCTGCTGGGCAGCGTGACCAAACATGTGCTGGCCGAGGGCAGCGCCGACGTGCTCGTGTCGACGCGGCGAGCCAGCTGAACAGCCGCTCGTGCACGAAGCCGGGGTCCGCCGCTTCAGCGCAGGATGCCGGCCTCGACGTTCGCCAGCGCATCGGCGGGCCCGAACAGCACCAGCGTGTCGCCCGCCCGGAGCAGGGTGGCGGGATCGGGCTGCAACTGGCGCCGGCCCTGATGCACCAGGGCCGTGACCACCACGCCATCCAGCGGCAGCCCCGACAAGGGCAGGCCGACAAGGCGGGATTCCGGCGGCAGCTTCACGGCGTGCAGCCGATCTGCAGCCGGGTCGGCCTCGAAGCTGCCGTGCAGGTTGTCGCCGGCGAACAGCTCCCGCAGATGGCGGTAGTGGCCCGCACGCTCGGCCTGCACGCGGCGAAGCACGCGCGCCAGCGGCACGCCCAGCTGGAGCAGGGCCTGCGACGCGATCATCAGGCCGGCCTCCAGCGTCTCGGGGATCACTTCGGTGGCACCGGCCTTGCGCAGTTCGTCGACCGCGCCCTGGTCGCGTGTTCTCACCATCACGGGCAGGGTCAGGTACCGGGCGCGGATCTGCTGCAGCGTCCTGATCGCGGCGGCGGTGTCGTCGTGCGTGATCACGACCAGCCTGGCTGCACCCAGCCCCAGCGCCTCGAGCAGCTCGCCTTGCGCGCTGTCGCCGAAGTGCACGCGCTCACCGGCCAGACGAGCCTCGCGAACGCGGTCGGCGTCCAGGTCCAGCGCGGCGTAGGCGATGCCCTCCGACTCCAGGAAGTGGCCCAGGCTCTGGCCGACCCGCCCGTAGCCGGCCAGCAGCACATGGCCTGCCAGCGGCGTCGCTTCGGGCAGGGTCGGTTCCAGCGACGGTTCGGCGAGCGTTGTCGGGGCGGGCGAGAGCCGACGCGCGATCGCACCGTTGTAGCGGATCAGCACCGGCCCGGCGATCATCGAGAACAGCACCGACGCCAGCACGACCTGGCCGAGCCGTTCATCGAGCAGCTGGGCCTGCAGGCCCAGTGCGAGCAGCGCGAAGCCGAACTCGCCCCCGACGGCCAGCAGCGCGCCGGTTCGCCAGGCGGTCTGCATGTCGATGCCCGCGCGACGCACGATCGCGGCCACCAGCGATCCCTTCACGACCAGCAGCACGACCGCGCCCAGCAGTCCCCAGTGCCAGATGTCCGCCAGCGCGACGGGATCGATCAGGGTGCCGACGCCGATGAAGAACAGGCCCAGCAGCACATCGCGGAAAGGCCGGATGGTGGTCTCGACCTGATGCCGGAACTCGGTCTCGCCAAGCACCATCCCGGCCAGGAAGGCCCCGAAGGCCATCGACAGCCCCAGCGACTGCGTGATCGCGCCTGCGGCCAGCGAGACGAACAGCACCGTCAGCGTGAACAACTCGGCCGAACGTCGTGCGGCCACCCGCTGGAAGAGCGGGCGCAGCAGACGGCGCCCGACGAAGAAGACCAGCACGAAGGCCAGGGCCGCCTTGGCCAGGGCCAGCGCCAGTTCGCTGCCCAGCGACACCGCACTGGCCGTCGCCAGCACGGGAATCACGACGATGAAGGGCACGGCGGTGACGTCCTGGAACACCGACATGGCCACGCCGAGGCGGGCGTGCCGGCCGTGTTCCTCGGACTGCTCGGCGAGCTGCTTGCTGATGATGGTGGTGGACGACTGCGCGAACACGGCGCCGATGACGAAGGCCGCAGCCGCGGGCAGGCCGGCAGCCCAGGCCAGCAGGCCCACCACGGCGGTGGTCAGAGCCACCTGCGCGGTGCCCAGGCCCAGCACCAGGTGGCGCAGGGCATGGATCTGCGGCAGCGAGAAGTTCAAGCCGATGGTGAAGAGCAGGAAGACGATGCCGAACTCGGCGACGGCCTGGATCGGTTCGGCATCGACCACCGGGCCCACCGTGTGCGGCCCCAGCAGCACGCCGACCAGCAGATAGCCCAGGCTGGAAGGGATGTGCAGCTTCTGGAACAGCAGCACCACGGCCACGGCGCAGCCGAGCAGCATCAGGATCTGTATGAACGAGGATTCGAGAGACATGGCGCGGCGTGGGAGGAGCCGGAATTGTCGTGGACGACATGACCCTACATCAGCCCGCCGGGCCGATGGAGGCTGCGGCGTGAGCTGCGTGGCCGAAGGCGTGAGATGCCGGCCAGGGCCCGCTGCCGACCTCAGGCAGGCCCGGCACCGGCGCGCAGCCGGTACGCCGCATCGCCCAGCACCACCTCGTCGCCCGCCCGCAGCTTGCGGCCGCGCCGCAGCTCGGGCTGGCCGTTCACGCGCACCCGGCCTTCGGCGATGAGCGCCTTGGCCGCGCCGCCGCTGCCGACGAGGCCGGTGGCCTTGAGCAGGGCGTCCAGCGTGATGTGGTCGCCGCGCAGGTCGAAGGGGGTGGGGGTCATGGTGGCATTGTCGGGCCGCGAAGAGGCGCCCGTCCGTCGTGCGGCCCCGATCGCTGCAACTGCGGTGTGAACCCGGTCCAGTTCGGCGTTTGGCGCGCCGCGCGGCCGCGCAGACTGTGTGCGGTCCACCCCCGCCCGCGATGAAAGCCGAGCCCATGTCCCTGCTGCGCAGTCCTGCCTTCCGCCACTATTTCTTCGGCCTGGCCTGCGTCGTCGCAGGCGCCGACTTCACGCACTCCACCGGATCGATGCTGCCCCTGGCCCTGGGCAGCGCCGTGGCCGTGATGACCATGGTGTCGCTGGTGCGCGAGTTGCGCCACCGCGCCGAGGGGCGGCGCCAGCGCTAAGCGTCCGGGCCGTCCGCGCCGTCCGCGCCGTCCGGGTCGAGGCCCTGCGCGGCGTCTTCGATCATCTGCTGCAGCACCGCGGCGTCGCCGATGCGCGTGGCCGCCAGCAGCGCGAAGCGCGCCAGGAACAGCGGCGCCTGCGTCGGGCCCAGCGTGGTCAGGGTCCTGCAGAGCTCGGTGTAGACGAGGTCCAGTTCGGCGTCGCTCAAGCGGGGTGAAGTGTTCATCGAGGTGTCCGCGCGGGCGTTCATGGCGGCAACAGGCGCTGCACGGCCGCGCCGATCGCCGAGGCATCGGCGCGCTGCCAGCGGCCGGCCACGTGGGCATCGGGCCGCAGCAGATAAGCCGTGCCTTCGACCGCGCCGAACATCGGCCACAGCGCACCGGTGTTGTCCTGCGCCGTGCCGTCCGCACCCTGGCAGGCCGTGGGCGCAGCCTGGGCTGGCCGCAGCACCTGCACGGCCATCGACAGGCCGCGCGCCGAGAGTTCCTCGCGCAGCGACTGCAGTGACACGGGCAACTCCTTGTTGCCGCTGAACAGCAGCAGGTTCAGCCCGGGGCCGAGCAGGTCGGTGAGGTGGCCCGCCACGGGCGTCGCGTCGTCCGTCGATGCCCCGGCGCCGGCTGCCAGGGCCTGCAGCGGACACTCGGGTACCACCTGCCCCGGCACCGGCCCGGCCTCGAAGGCGTCGACATCGGGTGTGTTCAGCGCGGAGTCGAGATAGGTGATGGCCGTGGTCTGGCGCGGGTTGATGAGCGGTCGCACGGCGGCGTGTTTCACCGCCAGGCCCAGCACGGCACGTCGCATCAGGTCGAAGGCGCTGGACGGCGGCGCCATGAACTCGGTGCTCTTGGTGCCGTGGCGCAGGTTCTCGTGCGCGGCAGCCACGCGTTCTGCGCTGTAGCTGTCCAGCAGCGAGGGCGCGGCCAGGCCCTTCACCACGAAGGCCAGCTTCCAGGCCAGGTTGTCGGCGTCGTCGATGCCCGAGTTGGCGCCGCGCACGCCGAAGATGGGCAGCAGATGCGCGGCGTCGCCGGCGAACAGCACGCGGCCGTGGCGGTATCGCTCCAGCGTCAACGCGTTGGCCTTGTACAGGCCGCTCCAGACGAGCTGCCAGGGCGCCGTCTCGCCCATCATGTCCAGCAGGCTCTGCACGCGCGGCGCCACGTTCCCGGGCAGCGTCGCGGCGTCGGGGTCTTCACCGTCACGCAGCTGGTAGTCGATGCGCCAGACGTCGCCCGGCTGCTTGTGCACCAGCACGGTGGAGCCCGGGTTGCAGGGCGGGTCGAAGTAGGCCAGGCGCTCGGTGGGGCGCTCGCTGTCCATCAGGATGTCGACGATGACGTAGCGGCCTTCGTAGCTGGTGCCCTGCAGCTTCAGCCCCAGCGCGTCGCGCAGGAAGCTGCGCCCGCCGTCGGCGGCCACGACCCAGTCGGCGTCGAGTGCGTAGTCGCCCTCGGGTGTGCTCACCGCCAGGCGGGCGCCATGCCCCGAAGTCTCGATGCCGGTGACGCGTGTCTGCCAGCGGATCTCGATCAGCTCGCTCAGGGCCTCGGCGCGGTCGAGCAGGATCTGCTCGATGCTGAACTGCGCCAGGTTCATCATCGGCGGCAGCTTCTGCAGCGCGTCGCTGGGCATGCTGAAGTGCAGCACCTCGGTGTCGCGGTAGAAGCTGCGCCCGCCGGTCCAGGGCAGGCCGATGCGCAGGAAGCCGTCGAGCGCGCCCAGCCGCTGCATGATCTGCAGGCTGCGCCGCGAGATGCAGATGGCCCGGCTGCCGACGCACACCGAGTCGTCGGCTTCCAGCAGCAGCACGCGCACGCCCTGCGTGGCCAGGCCCAGCGCCGTGACGTAGCCGACCGGACCACCGCCCACCACCACCACGGGGTGGTGTCGTGGGTCGGCGCCATCGTTCAGACCGGGCAGCGTGGCGGCGTGGGTCGCGGCGGTGAAGGGGTAGGGGGCGAAGGACGGGGTCATGGGAGGGGCAGGGCGTGCTGCGGGGGGCGAGGCAACGCCATTGTGGGGCGGCGCGCGGCCCGCCCGGCCGATGCGGCCTGACGGGCTTCGGGTTGAGCCAGCGCAATGCGGGGCCCCGTCGTGCCCGCTCGTGTCCCTCTTGTGTCTGCCACCGCACAGAGCGCAACGGGCGGGTCCCCGATATTCGGGTCAGCTCCGCCGCAGCCCGCGGCTGGACAGTCGAACGCTTCGATGCAAGCGCTGGAGAGCCCCATGAACATCCGTCACAACTTCGCCTTGTCGCTCGTCGTCCTGGCGCTGGCCGCCACTTCCGGTTGCGCCGTCATGCGCGACCAGGAATCGGTGGGTGCCTATGTCGACGACACCGTCATCACGACCCAGATCAAGAGCAGGATGACCGAGAGCCAGGCCGTCGCCGCCTCGAGCATCTCGGTGGAGACGCTCAAGGGCACCGTCATGCTGTCGGGCTTCGCCAAGAGCGCCGCGGAAAAGGCCGCGGCCGAGAAGATCGCCCGCGACGTGAACGGCGTCAGGGCGGTGAAGAACGAGATCACCGTGCGGCCCTGAGCCGGGGCGCCGTCGCGGCGCTCAGATGCCCGGCAGCTGCTTCGCCTCGCCTGCGGCAGGCCGCTGCTCGGCCTTCTCCATGTCTCAGGGTTGCTCTGACTTGCGGGCATCGAAGCGGCCGCATTCAATGCCGGCACGTCAATGCCGGGCCGCCTCGGCCCCAGCCTCCATGCCACAAGCCGTCGACCGCCGCCGCTTCGTCACCACCACCGCCGGCCTGGCCCTGGGCCTGGCGGCGAACCCGCTGCAGGCGCAGCCTGCCTTCCCGTCCAGGACGGTGAAGATCGTCGTGGCTTTCCCGCCGGGCGGGCTGACCGACGCCTATGCGCGCATGTTCGCCGAGCAGATGACCACGCAGCTGGGCGGCACGGCCCTGGTGGAGAACAAGCCGGGCGCCGGCGCCATCCTGGCCATCGACGCCGTGGCCAAGTCGCCCGCCGACGGCCACACGCTGCTGATGACCACCTCCGGCACCGTCTGGCAGAACCGCGTGCTCTACAGCAGGCTGCCCTACAACCTGGACAAGGACCTCGTGCCCGTGACCTTCTTCCCGTCGGGGCCGCTGGTCATCGGCGTCACCGAGAAGGTGCCGGCCACCAACCTGAAGGAGTTCATCGCCTGGGCGCGCCGGAACCCCTGCTCGATGGGCACCTACGCCCCCGGCTCGGTGCCCCACATGGTGGCCGACCAGCTCAACCGCAGCGACGGCACGCAGATGCAGGTCGTGCACTACCGCGGCGAAAGCCCGATGTGGGTGGACCTGGCCTCGGGCCAGATCCAGATCGCAGTGGGCAGCTACCAGTCCTTCGCCACGGTCGCCACGCGCGGCGTCAAGCCCATCGCCGTCACCGGCAACTACCGCAGCCCCAAGCTGCCCGACGTGCCGACGGCCCAGCAGCAGGGCGCCAGCGGCCGCCTGTTCACCCTGGAGGGCGGCCTGCCGCTGATGGCCCCGGCCGGCACGCCCGAGGCCGTGCTGCAGGCGCTGTCGCGCGTGGCGGTGCAGGGCGCCGAGACCGAGCGCGCAGCCCGTCTGCGCGAGCAGTTCGCCATCCCGAACAAGCCGAAGAACCTGCAGGACACGCGCGCCGACTGGGAGCGCGACGTGCCGGTGTGGATCAAGCTGGCGGTCGACCTGGGGATCAAGCTCGACTGAGCGCGAGCACCTGCCCGAGCACGCTCCGCACTCGGTCGGGTTGCTGGCGCAAGGCCTCCCTCATCTCACGCTGAACGGCGCCTGGTAGGGCCGCCCGAAGGCCACGCCAGCGGTGATGGTGCCGGCCGGCCGCAGGTACTGCCGCCCGCTGCGCTTGTTGTTGCGCGTGTCGACGAACTCGACCGCGCCCTCCACCAGATCGAACATCGACAGGTCGGCCGGTGCGCCCAGCTGCAGGGTGCCGTGTTTGGGTATCCGCCCGATCACGCGCGCCGGGGCCGTGGTGGCCATGGCGATGACCTCGGGCAGGCTGAAGCCCATGCCCAGGAACTTGCTCATCACCCAGGGCAGGTAGGGCATGCCGGGCGTGTTGGCCGAGAACACGTGAATGTCCGAAGAGATGGTGTCGGGACCGCAGCCCTGGGCGATGGCGGCTTCGGCGATGGTGTAGTCGAAGCTGCCGCCGCCGTGGCCGATGTCGAACACCACGCCACGCCGCTTGGCGGCCAGCGCTGCGGGCAGCAGCTTGCCGTCCTGCACGATGTTCGTGCCCTCGCCGGCATTGTTGGGAGCGCCCGAATAGCAGTGCGTCAGCACGTCGCCCGGGCGCAGGGTGTCGAGGATGGTGGACATCAGCGTGCGGTCGGCCACGCCGCCGATGTGGCACATGATCTTCGCCGGCACGCCCGACAGCTCGCAGGCGCGGATGGCGCGCCGCAGCGGCTCGATGCCGTGGCGCGCCACGACGTTCTCGCTCATGCGCACCTTCACGCCCAGCACGAAGTCGGCGTTCTCGGCCACTGCGCGCGCCGCGCTCTCGACCTGCGCATAGTCGATGTTGAACAGCTCAGGCACCGGAAAGCCCGCCAGCCCCGCCACGGCGATGTGCACGAAGGCGAACTGCCGGGTGCGCGAGCCCGGCACGATGAAACGCCGGAAGGCCGGCAGGTTGTTGGCCCCGGCGTCACCTGCCGAGACCACGGTGGTGGTGCACTGGTGCGCCACCAGTTCGTCGGCCGGGATGCCGATGGCCGAGCCGAAGGGGTAGCTGTGGCAGTGCAGGTCGATCAGGCCGGGCGTGACGAGGCGCCCGCCGGCATCCATCACGCGCTGGCCACGCTCGGGCGGGATGCTGGTCTCGATGGCGGCGATCTGGCCGAAGCGCATGCCGATGTCACGCTTGCCGGCCAGGTTCTGGCTGGGGTCGATGACGTTGGCGTTGCGCAGCAGCAGGTCGAACTTGTCGGTGGGCGCCATCACGGGCTGCGCGATGGCCGGCGCGGCCGCTGCGGTGGCCAGGGCCGCGCCGGCCTGCAGGAAGTGACGGCGCGATGCGCTGCCGTTGTCGATCGGGCTCATGGAAGTCTCCTCGTGGGGTGATGTGCCGGCCACACCGGCGTCTGGATGGACCATGACCGGCAGGCGCCCTGCCAGCCGTCGGTCTACTTCAGCACCTGGCTTGCTTCGGCAGCGGCGACCAGTGCATCGGCGTCGGGCTGGAGCAGGAAACCGCGGGCCACCGCGTTGGCGGCGGCCCGGGCCACGGCTGCAACGTAGCCGGCATGGCTGCCGTAGCGCTCTTCGAGGCTCAGCCGCGGATCACCGTTGGCCAGCCTCTCGGCGCGCGTCCGGGCGAACGGGATCATGCCGCCCACGTAGTTGCAGATCTGCCCCTGGTGGAAGGGACGGGCGCCACCGGCCGTGATGTTCCAGCCGAGGTAGGTGCCCAGCGGTGCGTCGGTCAGCACGTTGGGCACGCCGCCCAGTTCGTTGCCGTCGGCGTCCACGCGCGGCACCAGCATCTTGATGACCTGCTTGACCGGCGGCGGCGCGTTGGTGGGGATGCCCGAGGCGTCGGTGTAGTTGAACAGCGGGCCCCAGTCGTAGTCCAGCACCGGCATGATGAAGTCCGCCTCGGGCGCGGTCGGGCGCAGTCCCGGGATCGTCGGGAAACCCATCGCGGCCTTGTTCGCTTCCACCAGGTCGGGCACGTTCCTGCCGCGAGAGGCTTGACCGTCGCCTCGCTTGCCGTTCAGCGTGGGGTAGACGCTGTCGGGCGGCGGCGTGCCGTTCATCACCCATTGGCGGAAGTGAACGCGCAGTGCGTTGACGGTCTGCACGTGCGGCACCGGGTTGGCCGGCAGCACGCCGGTGCCGAAGTTGTTGCCCGGGCAGTTCGGTCCCGAGGTGGGCAGCCCCACGCCGGGCAGGCTGGCGTTGAACGCAGTCAGGCCGTTGCCGCTGCCGCCGTGCGTGCTGCTGGCGATGTAGTAGCGGCGCACGTTCTTCGGCATCGGGATGTCGCTCCTGGCGTCGGTGCCCACCCACTCCGGCGTCAGCTTCAGTGCCCAGACCTCGGCCGAGCCGAAGTGCTCGATGACCTTGGGGCAGGTCTTGGTCGCGTCGCAACGGTCGAGGATGCCGGCCGGCGGCAGGCCGCGCACCGTGTCGGGCGACTTCGCCCACCACTGCGGTCCCTCGCTGCCGGCCTGGTACAGCTCCAGCACGCCGTCGGGCTGGGCCCAGCGGAAGTTCAGCGCGATGCGGCGGCCGGCGATGATGGGCCACAGTCCGTCGTGCAACTGCCGGCGATCTTCGGCCTGGTTGAAGCCCAGATGCAGCCAGCCGCGCAGGAAGTTGCCCGACTGCGAATTGCCGCGCGCGATGCTGTGCGCCACGCGTTGCGCCAGCGGGTTGGGTGTGCCGACGTCGTCGGTCATCGCGGTCTTGAAGAAGTGGCCGACATCGCGCCAGGCGGCGAAGCCCACGCCCAGCAGGTAGGGGTTCTTCGCGGTGTAGACCACCTGGTAGAGCTTGGTCGCATCGAAGCCGCCCTTCACGCAGATCCTGGTGCCCGTGGGGTCGGGCGTGCCCGGGAAGGGGTTGGCGGCACTGCAGGTCGCCCAGGCCCAGTCGGTGGAAGGCACGAGCTTCTCGCCGATGACGGTGCCGTCCTGCAGCTCGCGCTCGCGGGTGACGAGCGTCGCCTGCGTGGTGTCCAGCGTGGCGGCCGGGTAGGGCACGGGATTGGTCTGCACCAGCAGCGGCTGCGAGTCGGGCCCCGAGCGGTTGATGATGCGGCCGAACACCTTGCCGGTGATGGCCGAGCCGTCGGGATTCTTCGCGATCGGCACTTCCAGGAAATGGCGGCCGCCCACCGTCATGGTGGCGCGCACGGCCGTGCCGTTGGTGGCGTTGACCGCCGAGTTGTCGCCCTGCCAGGCGCTGGCCAGGCCGATGTCGCCGAAGTTGCGCTCGGCCGCATTGATGGCGATGGGCGTGCCGCGGTTGGGCACGTCATGCCACATCAGGCCGCTGGCCTGCGACATGTTGACCGGCTTGGTGATGACGAAGCTGGCGGTGTAGGTCACCTCGCCGTTGGCATTCTTGCCGAGCTCGATGTCCTGGATGATGGCGTTGAGCGGGTCGCGCGGGTCCAGCACACCGAAGGCGCGGCCCGAGATCTGCTCGTACGCGAGGGTCTGTCCGGCCACGCTGGTGGGCTGCGTGTCGTCGATGACGATGCGGGTCACGCGGGCCTGGGCCGCGGTGGCGGCGAGGGCCAGCGCCGCGGCGGTGGTGAGCAAGAAGCAGGCGCGGCGCGGCGCCCACCTGGAAAGCATGTCGGTCATGTCGTCTCCTCGTTGTTGTAGGGGGCAGCACGGAGCATCGCGCCGACACGGCGAGGCTTGCTGGGTGATTACCCTTCTTCTTCGGCATCACTGCAACGCCGGCCGCTCCACACTCGCGCGCAGTTCCATCCTTGTCGATGCCTGGTGCCCGGGAGGCCGCATGCGTTCTTTCATCGTCGGGTGTCTGGTGGCCCTGTGCTGCGCAGGCGGCCAGGCCGCCGGACTGACGGCCGCCGAGTCGCGCTGGCTGCAGGCCGCCTGGCCCGTGCTGGGCCATGCGCAGCGCTTGGGGCTGCCGCTGGACGTGGTGGTGCAGCCGCAGGCCGCGGCAGGCCTGCCGCCCATCGCGATGGCCTGGGTCGGGGGGCGCTGCAAGATGGTGTTCTCGCTGCGCGGCAACCCGGAGGCCGACGCCACGATCGAGCGCATCGAACCGGACCTGCTGGACCTGGCGCTCGAACTGATGGCCGCGCACGAACTGGCCCACTGCTGGCGCCATGTCTCCGGCCACTGGCGGCAACTGCCGGCGGGCACGGCCCTGCAGGCTCCCGCGTCCATGGACGCTGCGCTGCGCCAGGCCTACGAGGACATGCAGGCCACGCGGCTGGAAGAAGGCCTGGCCGATCTGGTCGGGCTGGCGTGGATCCGCCAGCGCCATGCCCTGCACTACTCGCGGCTGCACGCCTGGCTGGTGGCCGAACGACTGCTCGACCACCGCCCCGGCAGCCACCACGACACGCTGCGCTGGGTGCACCTGGCGCAGCGCGGCGAGCGGCTGGACGGAGAATCGATCTTCAGCGCGGCGATGGCGCTGTGGCGCGCCGGGCTCGATGAAGCGCGTTGAAGCCGCGGCCCGCTGCGTCTGACCGGGCATGCCGTTCCGCCGCACCGGACTCCGGCGTCGAGTGCGACCGCGGCGAGACTAGGGCGCTTCGGGCGCCTTGTACCGGTAGCGGAAGGTGCAGCAGGAGGCGCCTTCCATGATGGTCTGCTCGCGCTCCAGCGTGATGTTCGGGTCGTAGCCCTGGCAGAAGGTGCCGTCCCGGTTGCAGGACAGCAGATGCCCGATCCTGCCGAGGCCCATGTCCCTGTAGGTCTCGGCATAACGACAGCGCGTGATGTCGAAGTCGAAGGTGGTGGCGGTGGCTTCGAGCACCTTCATTTCCAGCGCACCGTCGGCCGTCCACAACTCATAGAGCTTGATGAACTCGGCCATCGACGTCTTGCCGCCGGCATTCGCCGCGAAGCTCCGGCCTTCGGCGATGGCCGCCTTGCGGATGGCTGCATCGAGGATGGCATCGGCCTTTTCCTGGCCGAGCTGAGCGACCATTTCGGCGTGGATCGGCCCGATGACCTGGGCCTGCAGCGTGCGCTTGGTGAGGGTCGGGAGTTCTGCCATCGTGCATGAGCCTTGTGGGGTTGACATCCAGGAAGTCCGCAGGCTCGATGCTAGCGCCGTCGAGGGTCGGCCCGGGCCGCTACAGTGCGGCCTGGAGGATTGCCTTGCATCACAAGATTGCGAACAGCCTGCGCCGCCTCGTGCTGACCGCGGGCCTGGGTCTGGCGGCCACCGTCGCCGTGGCGGCGGCCCCGACCCCGGGCAGCGCGCCCGGGGCCCAGGCCACGGCGCCCGGTGCCGCGGCACGCGCCCTGCACGCGCTGTTCGACGAGCGCTGGGAATGGTCCATGCGGCGCTACCCCGAATGGGCCACCTACACCGGCGACCACCGCTACGGTGACCGGCTGGGTGATGCCTCGCCCGAGGCCATCGCCGCAGACTTCGCGACCGCACGTCGCCATCTGGCGCGCGCGCGGGCCATCCCTCGGGCCGGCCTGTCGGCGAAGGACCGCAGCTCGCTCGACGTGTTCGTGCACGGTCTGGAAGAGCAGCTGCGGCTGCAGCCCTTCGCCGGATTCCGCAGCATGAGCC
The DNA here is from genome assembly GCA_022843905.1 of Rubrivivax sp. GTDB lineage: Bacteria > Pseudomonadota > Gammaproteobacteria > Burkholderiales > Burkholderiaceae_C > Rubrivivax. The sequence continues at coordinate 78,687 of JALHMT010000018.1, read as the reverse complement.
TGGGCGCGCAGGGCGGGTTCCAGAACGAGCTGGCCGACCTGCTGGACAGCAGCCCCGTGGCCGATCGCCGGCAGGTCGAGCAGATGCTGTCGCGCCTGGCCGCCTACCCGCGCCGCGTGGACCAGGAGCTGGCGCTGCTGCGCGAGGGCCTGGCCCAGCGCTGGGTGCCGCCGCGCACGGTGCTCGAACGCGTGCTGCAGCAGATCGACGGCCAGTTGCCCGACGACGTGGACAAGGGCCCCTTCTTCGCGCCCTTCACCAAGCTGGGCAGCGACATGCCTGTCGCGGAGCAGGACGCCTTTCGGGCGCGAGCGCGCCAGGTCATCGCCGAGCAGGTGGTGCCGGCGCAGCGCCGCTTGCGCGACTTCGTGGCCGGCGACTACCTGGCCGCCGCGCCGCCCGACGGCGCGCTCAACCGCTACCCGCAGGGCGAGCGGGTGTACGAGCTGCTGGTGGCCAGCAACACCACCTTGCCGTTGACGGCGCAGCAGATCCACGACACGGGTCATCGCGAGATGGCGCGCCTGCGCGCCGAGATGGACGCCGTGATGCGGGAAGTGAAGTTCGAAGGCGACTTCGCGGCCTTCGTGAAGTACCTCAACACCGACCCGAAGTTCTTCCACCGCGATGGCGAAGCGCTGCTGGCCGGCTACCGCGAGATCGCCAAGCGCATCGATCCCGAGCTGCCCCGGCTGTTCGTCGACCTGCCGCGCGTGCCCTACGGCGTGCGCGCCATGCCACCGCACTTCAGCGCGCAGACCTCGGAGTTCTACACGCCTCCCGCGCTGGACGGCAGCCGTCCGGGCTGGTTCAACGCCAACGCCAAGGCCTGGCAGCAGCGGCCGATCTGGGGCATGGAGACGCTGGTGGCGCACGAAGCCATGCCGGGCCACCACCTGCAGACGGCGCGCGCCGTCGAGCTGGGCGAGCTGCCCCGGTTCCGGCGCGGCGGCGGCTTCACGGTGTACAGCGAAGGCTGGGCGCTCTACGCCGAGACCCTGGGTTTCGAGCTGGGCCTGTACAAGGATCCGCTGAGCCGCTTCGGCCATCTGCAGTGGCAGGCCTTCCGCGCCGGGCGGCTGGTGGTGGACACCGGCCTGCACGCCTTCGGCTGGAGCCGCCAGCGTGCCATCGACTACATGATCGAGCGCACCGGCGAAGACGCCGACTACATCGCCGCGGAGATCGACCGCTACATCTCCTGGCCGGGCCAGGCGCTGGCCTACATGGTCGGGCAGATGAAGATCGTCGAGCTGCGCGACCGTGCCAGGGCGCGTCTGGGCGAGCGCTTCGACATCCGCCAGTTCCACGCCGTGGTGCTGGACCAGGGCGCCGTGCCGATGCCGGTGCTGGAACGTGCGGTCGATGCCTGGATCGCCTCGGGCGGCGTGGCCGCGCGGCGTCGCTGAACGACTGATCACGCGCACCGCCACCGACGCGACCCCGCACCGACCGCTCCATCTTGCGCCTGCTGCTCGTCTCCGACCTGCACTACACGCTGCCCCAGCTCGACTGGGTGGTGCGCGCGGCGCCGCGCTATGACCTGGTGGTGCTGGCCGGCGACCACCTCGACATCAGCTCGGCGGTGTCGCTGGACGCGCAGTCGGTGGTGCTGCTGCGCTACCTGTCGCTGCTGCAGGCGGCCGGCCGCGTGGTGGTGAGCTCCGGCAACCACGACCTCACGGGCCCCGACGCGCAAGGCGAACAGGCCGCGTTGTGGCTGCAGGAGGCGCGGCGTGCGGGCGTGCCCAGCGACGGCGACTCGCTGCTGCTGGGCGACACGCTGTTCACGGTCTGCCCCTGGTGGGACGGCCCGGCCGGCCGCGCTGCACTGGCAGCGCAGCTCGACGCCGACGCGGCGCGCCGCCCGGCGCGCTGGGTCTGGGTCTACCACTGGCCACCGCTGGGCTCACCCACCTGCTGGACGGGCCGTCGGCCCTATGGCGACGCCGACCTCGCCGGCTGGATCCGGCAGCACCGGCCCGACCTGGTGCTCAGCGGCCATGTGCACGAGCCGCCCTTCAAGCCCGACGGCGCCTGGGGGGACCGGCTGGGCCCCACCTGGGTCTTCAACGCCGGGCGGCAGATCGGACCGGTGCCGGCCTTCATCGAGATCGACCTCGCAGCCGGCACGGCGGCCTGGCATTCGATGATGGGCAGCGAGAGCCTGCGCCTGAGCGACCCGACGGCACCGCCGCGCAGCGTGTTCTGACCGCGGCGGCTGCCCCGGGCGGGCTTGACCTCAACGCAGGATCAGCACCGGCACGTCGCTGGCGCGCAGCAGGCGCTGGCTGGTGCTGCCCAGCACCCATGCACGCAGCCGCGAATGTCCGAAGGCGGGCACCCGCCTTGCTGAAGGGACTGCATGAAGACCCCCACCCGCAAGCCCCTTCCCACCGCCTCGCCGACGACGCCATTCCCGCGCGGCAGCGACCCCGTCATCGGCCAGGCCGCCACGGCCGGTCCGGGCAGCGTCGCCGCGCCCTCCGGAGGTGACTGGATGGCCGAGGTCACACGCACGCCCGAAGCCGATGCGGCCGGAGGCGCGCCCGTGACCACCCGTTCGCGCCGGGATGCCCCGCGCGGCCGTGCCACCGAGTCCCGGCGTGGACACCGTGCCTGAGCACCCGCCGCCGGGGCCGATCGACCTCGCCGACGACGCCGGCGTCGCTCGCTGGCTCGAGCACTTCGGCATCACCCGCATGCAGCTCGAAGAAGCCCTGGGTGCGGTCGGCAGCGACCCCGCTGCGGTGCGCGAACACCTGCTGAACCAGGGCGCCAGTTCGGGGCCCGGCTAGTCGTCGGCCCCATCGTCCAGGCGCAACCGCGCTGCGGCCGGGGTCGGTACACGCAGTGCTTCGGCGAAGTGCTGCAGCGAGCGCCGGGTGCGCGCTGCGGTCAGCGAGGCCACGCAGTCCCGCGGGATGACCACCTCCAGCTCGCGCATGTGGGCCTCGTGTGCGGTGACCAGCACGCACTGGTCGCTGGAGACGCCGGTCAGGATCAGCCTGCGCACGCCCAGGTGCAGCAGCAGCAGTTCCAGGGGCGTGGCGTGGAAGGCCGAGGCGCGCGGCTTCAGCACGACGTAGTCCTCGGCGCGGGGCTCCAGGGCTCGCGTGATGCGCGCGCCCGGCGGCGCCGGGCTCTGATCCTCGGCCCGTGCTGCCTCGACCACCTGGCGCAGGTCGGAGCGCCAGCGGCCGCGGTTGTCGTTGGCGTACACCACCGGCACGCCGGCGCTGCGGCAGCGTGCGGCCAGCCTCGCGATGCGAGGCGTGATCTTCAAGGCCTGGCGCTGCAGCAGCTCGGCCTCGGGGAAGTCCCAGCCGCTGAGCATGTCGATGACGAGCAGCGCGGTGCCGCAGCGGTCGGCGGCGGCATGCGTGGGCGAGGTCGGCGCGGGCATCGGTCAGTCGGGCGGCAAGCTTTGCAGACGGCGCCGCGAGGCAGCGGCGTCCGGCTCAGGCCACCGCCGGCAGACGGCTCTGGGCCGCCTCGCGCGCCGGCGCCGGCGGCCGCAGCGCGAGCCGCTTGAAGCTGCTCAGCGCCTGCGCCACGACCTGGTCCATGTTGTAGTACTTGTAGCTGGCCAGCCGGCCGATGAAGGTGACGTCGCTGAGCTGCTCCGCCTCGGCTTCATAGCGGCGGTACAGCGTGGTGTTCGCGGGCCGCGGCACCGGGTAGTAGGGGTCGCCGTCGGCGCGCGGGAACTCGTACACCAGGGAGCTCTGTTCGTGCCGCTGGCCGGTCAGGTGGCGGAACTCCGTGACCCGCGTGAAGGCGTACTCGTTGGGGTGGTTCACGGTGCCGACCGACTGCAGCAGCGTACCGCCCGGGGCGGGCACCGTGACGTGTTCGAAGCGCAGGCTGCGATAGGGCAGCTTGCCGTGGCGCCCGTCGAAGAAGTCATCGATCGGGCCGGTGTAGACCATGTGCTTCCACGGCACCGTGCCCACCACCTCGCGGTAGTCGGTGCCCAGCATGACGTGGATGTTGGGGTGCGACAGCATGGACTCGAAGAGGCGCGTGTAGCCGTGCAGCGGCATGGCCTGGTAGGTGTCGGTGAAGTAGCGGTCGTCACGGTTGGTCCGAGTGGGCACGCGCGCCGTCACGCTGGCGTCCAGCTCCGACGGGTCCAGCCCCCATTGCTTTCGTGTGTAGCCGCGAAAGAACTTCTCGTACAGGTCGCGGCCGACGCGGCCCACCACCACGTCTTCCGAGGTGCGCGCGTGGTCCGTCTTCTCGGCCACGCCGTGGAAGAAGTCCTCGAGCTCCATCGAGGTCAGCCGCAGTCCGTAGAGACGGTTCACGGTGTCCAGGTTGATGGGGATGGGCAGCAGCTGTCCGTCCACGCTGGCCAGCACACGGTGCTGGTAGGGACGCCAGCGCGTGAACTGCGACAGGTACTCGAAGACTTCAGAAGAATTGGTGTGGAAGATGTGCGGTCCGTAGGGGTGGACCAGCACGCCGGCGTCGTCGTGGCGGTCGAAGGCGTTGCCGCCCACGTGGCGCCGCTTCTCGACGACCAGCACGCGCTGGCCGGCCTGGCTGGCCAGGCGTTCGGCCAGCACGCTGCCGGCGAATCCGGCACCCACGACCAGCGTGTCGTAAGGCAGCGCGGAGGCCGAGGGCGCGGGCAGCAGTTGTCTGAAGGTGGTCATGGCCCCGTCGAGCAAGCCGTGTTCCCGGGAACAGCACTTGCCGCCCTGTGCTTCAAGGAGATTCAAGTCATGCCGACCCCTTCCAGCGAGTCCCCGGCCGGGCAGCCGGCAGCGCCCCACTCGCCGCATGCGGCTTCGGCGGGCCCGCCGCGCTGCAGCGATGTCGTGAGCGTGCATGCCGGCATCGCGACGCAGCTGCGCGCCCGGCTGCCCGCGCCCATCGTCTTCACCAACGGTGTCTTCGACCTGTTGCACGCCGGCCATGTGGCCTGCCTGGAAGCGGCGCGCAGCCTGGGTGCTTCGCTGGTGGTGGGCGTCAACGGCGATGACTCGGCCCGGCGTCTGCGCAAGGGTCCGGGGCGGCCGCTGAACCGCGCTGCCGACCGCGCGCGCGTGGTCGGCGCGTTGTCGGCGGTCTCGGCGGTGGTGCTGTTCGACGAAGACAAGCCGCTGGCGCTGCTGTGTGCGCTTCGACCGGCGGTCTACGTCAAGGGCGGCGACTACCGCATCGAGCAACTGTGCGAGGCGGCGCTGATGGAGGAATGGGGCGGCCGCACGGTCATCCTGCCGCGGGTGCCGGGCCTGTCGACGAGCGCGCTGGTGGCGGCGCTGTGTCCGCGGGCTGCACTCGTGCGCGCGCCTTCCGCACCGGGCATGCAGGTCTGGGCATGACATGACCTGCAACGGCCGCACCAGCCGACCGATGCAGCCGCGGCAGATGCCCTGCGGCTCCGCGCCGGCAGCGCTGACCGGTGTGCCGACATGCTAGTCGTCGGCGACAGCATGCTCGACCGTTACTGGGAGGGGGCGGTCGAGCGCATCTCTCCCGAGGCGCCGGTGCCGGTGCTGCGCCTGGGCCGCGAATGGCAGCGCCCGGGTGGCGCGGCGAACGTGGCGATGAACCTGGCGGCGCTGGGCTGCGACACGGTGCTGGCCACTCTATGGGGCGACGATGCGGCCGGCCGCTCGCTGTCGGCCCTGCTGCGCGAAGGCGGCGTCGAATGCCTGGCCGTGCAGCCTCCCGGCCTGCCGACGACGCAGAAGATCCGCGCCGTCTGCCGGCGCCAGCAGCTGTTGCGCGTGGACATCGAAGAGCGCGTGCCCGAGAGCGCTGCCCGCGCGCTGGCCGCGCGGGTCGAGCCCCTGCTGCCGCAGCAGCCCTGGGTCCTGCTGTCGGACTATTCCAAGGGCGCACTGCACGACTGCGCCGCCCTCGTCCGGCGGGCCGTCGCACAGGGCTGTCGGGTGCTCGTCGATCCCAAGGGAGAGGACTTCGCGCGCTACCGCGGGGCCTGGCTGGTCAAGCCCAACCAGGCCGAGGTCGAGCGTGTCGTCGGCAGCAGTGCCGACGAAGCCGGTTTCGATGTCCGCATGGAGGCCCTGCGCGGCGCCATCGGCGCGCTGCACCTGCTGGTGACGCGCGGCGAACGCGGCATGGTGCTGTATGGCCACGGCCGTGCGCCCCTGCGCGTGGCCGGCCTGGCGCGAGAGGTCTACGACGTCAGTGGCGCCGGCGACACCGTGCTGGCCGCGCTGGCCGCGGCACTGGCCGAGGGCGCGACACTGGACGACGCGGTGGCCGCCGCCAACCGCGCGGCGGCCATGGTCGTCGGCAAGTTCGGCACGTCCACGGTCTCGCGCAGCGAGCTCGGCGCCCGGGAGCAGGCGGCATGACACCCGAGGCCCTGTTCGACGGCAACCTGCGACAGCACCGGTGCCTCTTCGACGGCCTCGAGGCCCTGCGGCCGCGCATCTGCAGCGCTGCCGCGGCGATGATCGAGGCGCTGCGCCATGGCGGCCGGCTGCTGTTCTGCGGCAATGGCGGCTCGGCGTCGGACAGCCTGCACCTGGCGGCCGAATTCAACGGCCGCCTGGCCCGCGAACGCGCGCCGCTGGCCGCGCTGGCGCTCAACGCCGACTGCGCCACGCTGACGGCCATCGCCAACGACTACGGCTACGAACAGGTCTTTGCACGGCCGCTGCGAGCGCTGGCGCGGCCCGGGGACTGTCTGGTCGCCCTGTCGACTTCGGGCCGCAGCCCGAACGTGCTGCGTGCCCTGGAGACCGCACGCCACTGTGGCGTGGCCAGCGTGGCGCTGCTGGGCCGCGACGGCGGCGACGCGTGTGCGCTGGCCGACATCGCCGTGGTCGTCCCGCATGCGGACAGCGCGCGCATCCAGGAAGCCCACATCTTCATCGGCCACACCTGGTGCGGCCAGATCGAGCAGGCGCTGGGGCTGGTGGAGTGACGCCGCTGGCCGGCTTCTGGATGGGCGGCTACGAAGGGGCCGACCACGTGAATGCCGACGGCGTTGCGCTGGACCTGGTGGTCTCCAGCGGCCACCTGGCGCGGCTGGACGAGGACCACCGCCGCGCCGCCGGCGCCGGCCTGCGCGTGGTGCGGGAAAGCATAGGCTGGCGGCTGTCGGAGGCGCCTGGCGGTGCCATCGACCTGAGCCGGGCGCTGGAGGTGCAGGCCAGCGCGCGGCGCCACGGCCTGCAGGTGGCCTGGACGCTGATGCACTACGGGTTGCCGGCCGATCTGAGCCTGCACGACGACGCCCTGATCCCTCGACTGGCGCGTTTTGCGGCCGAGGTCGCGCGCACGATCGGCGCGGCCGTCTACACGCCGGTCAACGAGATCGGCTTCCTGGCCTGGTGCGCCAGCCAGCAGGGCCTGCTGGCGCCGCCGAACGCCGGGGCGGCCGGCGATCTGCACGACTCGCGCATCAGCGGCTGGGCCGTGAAGCGCCGGCTGGCCGCGGCCACCATCGCCGCAGTGCGTGCCATGCGTGCGCTGCAGCCGGCTTGCCGCTTCATGCACGTCGAACCCCTGGTGCACGTGGTGGCGCCGGTCGACCGGCCGGGCCTGGCGGCAGAAGCGGCCCGGGTGGCCGCCTGGCAGTGGCAGGCCTGGGACATGATCGTCGGTCGCGCCGAGCCGGCACTGGGCGGCGACGCCTCGCTGCTGGACATCGTCGGCGTCAACCACTACCACAGCAGCCAGTGGGAACTGGAGACGGAGCGCCGGCTCGACTGGGCCGGTCGCGATGCGCGCCGGCTGCCGCTGGGCGAGCTGCTGAACCGGGCCTGGCAACGCTACGGACGGCCGCTGGTGGTGGCCGAGACGAGTCACGTCGGCGTCGGCCGGGCCGCCTGGCTGCACGAGGTCTGTCATGAAGTGCGGCGCCTGCGACGGACCGGCGTGCCGGTGCAGGGGCTGACCCTGTACCCGCTGACCGACCGCCCCGACTGGCAGCGGCCGCAGACCTGGCACCGCAGCGGCGTCTGGCACGTCGACACTGCACGCGGCCTGCGTCGCCACCACGAACCCGAGGTGCTGCAGGCGCTGCGCGACTGGCAGCGCGCGATCGACGCGCCGCCGCGCCGTCGGGTGCTGGTGATGTTCTCGCACCTGCGCTGGGACTTCCTGCGCCACCGCGCGCGGCACCTGGCCGAAGGGCTGGTGCGACGGGGCTGGCGCATCGTCTTCGTCGAGGAGGCGCTGGCTGGCGCGGCGCGCCTGGACCACATCGTCGCGGGTCCGCACATCGACGTGCTGGTGCCGGCCGCAGACGCCGGGGGCGACGGCGGCGAGCGGCTGGCCACCTGGCTGGCCGGCCAGGGCATCGACAGGCCGCGCGTGTGGCTCGGCACGCCGATGGCCTGGCCGCGGGCCGCATCGCTGTCGCCGTCGCAGGTGGTGTTCGACGTGGCTGACGAGCTGGCCGCCTTTCTCGGGGCGCCGTCCGCGCTGCCGCGCCTGGAGCGGGCGCTGCTTCACGCTGCCGACCTCGTGTGCGCCACCGGCCCGGGCCTGGCCGCGCCCCGCCAGACGCCTGGCCGGCCCGTCCGGCTGCTGCCCAACGGCGTCGATCTCGAACGCTTCGCGGCGCGGCCGCGCGAGGCCGGCGGCTGGGACGACGAAGAAGCCGAGCTGCTGCGCCCGCGAGGCCATGGTCCGCAGATCGGCTATGCCGGCGCGATCGACGAGCGCCTGGACCTCGCGCTGATCGAGGCGCTGGCCGAGGCACGTCCGGAGTGGCAGTTCGTCTTCATCGGCCCGGTGCTGAAGATCGACCCGGCGGGCCTGCCCCGTCGCGGCAACCTGCACTGGCTGGGCGCCCAGCCCTACCGCCTGCTGCCCCGGCTGATGGCCGGCTGGCGGCTGGCGCTGCTGCCCTTCCTGCGCAGCGCCGCCACGCAGCACGCGCAGCCGCTGAAGGTGCTGGAGGCCCTGGCCGCGGGCCTGCCGGTGGTGGCCCCGCCGCTGGAGGAACTGCTGCCCTGGCAGTCGGCCGGCGTGCGCTGCGCGGAGGCGCCGGGGGCGGTCCTGCAGGCCTGCGAGGAGCTGCTGGCCGAAACGACGTCCGAGGCGGCGCGGCGGCGTCGCGCCGCGCTGTCCACGCTGGTCGGGCGCGACTGGGACGCTGTCGCGGCAGCGCTCGACTCGACCCTGCGCGCCTTGCAGCTGAAGGCGCCGGGCCCGTGCTGAGACCGCTGCTGCGCCGCTTCAGTCCTGCCGGTTCACGGCCTGCAGCGTGCGGCCGCGGACGAGCTCGGGCGCGGCATGCCAGTCGGCGTGCAGCACGGCCAGCGTCGGTTCGGCCCGCTCGCGCAGGTACTCGATGGTCAGCGCCAGTCCTTCGTCCAGCGCCACCTCGGGCCGCCAGTGCAACACGCTGCGCGCCGTGCCGATGTCGGGACGGCGCCGCACCGGATCGTCGGCGGGCAGCGGGCGGAAGACCAGCGGCGAGTCGCTGCCGGTGAGGGCGCGCACGCGGTCGGCCAGTTCCAGCACCGTGTGCTCGGCCGGGTTGCCGATGTTGACCGGCTGCGACCAGTCCGAGTCCATCAGCGCCAGCAGCGCGCGCACGGTGTCGCTGACATAACAGAAGCTGCGCGTCTGCCGACCGTCGCCGTACACGGTGAGCGGCCTGCCGGCCAGGGCCTGCACGATGAAGTTGCTCACCACGCGCCCGTCGCCCGGACGCAGGCGCGGACCGTAGCAGTTGAACAAGCGCGCCACGCGCACGCTCAGACCGTGCTCGCGCTGGTAGGCATAACACAGGGCTTCGGCGGCGCGTTTGCCCTCGTCGTAGCAGCTGCGCGGACCGATCGGGTTGGCGTGGCCCCAGTAGCTCTCGTGCTGCGGGTGCACCTGCGGGTCACCATAGACCTCGCTGGTGCTGGCCTGCAGGAAGACCGCGCCGCTGCCGCGCGCCAGCTCGAGCAGCCGCCAGGTGCCGACGGTGCTGGTCAGCATCGTGGCCACCGGGTGGCGCTGGTAGTGCGCGGGGCTGGCAGGGCAGGCCAGGTTGAAGATCGCGCCGCAGGCGGGCAGGCCTTCGGGCAGGGGCTGGGCGATGTCGTGCCGCACGAACTGCAGCCGGGTGTGCCGGCGCAGCGCCTTCAGGTGGTCGGCGTGACCGGTGGAGAAGTCGTCCAGCGCGATCACCGTGTGGCCGCGCTCGATCAGGCGTTCGCAGAGATGGCTGCCGACGAAGCCGGCGGCACCCGTCACCAGCACCGGGCGGTCGGAACGTGGCAGGGCGGCGGGCGATGCTGCAGGTGTCATGGGTCGCAGATGGCAGGCGGCATGCCGCGGGGTGAGGTGGGGCGATCGGGCCGCCGTGTCGTCATCTCGTCACCTCGTCGAACACCCTCAGCCAGTCGTCGACGAAGCGTTCGATGCCGAACCGCTCGCGCGCCGCGCGCCGGCCGGCCTCGCCCCAGGCGCCCGCCAGGGTCGGGTCGCGCAGCAGTTCCTTCATCACGCCGTGCAGGCGCTCGGGGCGGGTGTCGACGTAGCCGTTGCGGCCGCTGTCGATCACCGTCACCAGCTCGGTCGTCGCCAGTCCCACCACCGGCAGCCCGGCCATCATGGCTTCGATGATCGCCAGGCCCAGGCTGGTGTGGCGGATCGGGTTGAAGAAGAAGCGGTGTTGCGCCATCACCTGCGGCAGGTCCATCTGCGGCACCTCGCCGGCGCCGCCGAGGTCCTTGCTGGCCATGCCCACCAGCGTCAGAGGCACGGCGGCCGCAGCCTCGCGGTAGATGTCCAGGCCGAGACGGCGACCGCGTTGCAGCAGATGGTTGACGACCACCAGCCCACGCGCCTGCGCGCCGCTCCATGGCAGCTCGGCCAGCGGCTTGACCCCGTGCTCGACCACGCGGTGCGGCGTGATGCCGGCGTCCCACATCAGCGCGTTCCACGGCGTGACGTGCACCAGCAGCGCATTGCGGTCCTGGCACCAGTGCCGCGTGTCGGTGGGGTGCTCCTGCGGCGGATCGTGTTCCAGGACGATGGCCGGCAGCCGGCGCTGTGCCGGGCTCAGCAGGCGCAGCCGGTCGTCGTCCCACTGCGCACGGTGCTGGTACAGGACGACATCGAAGGCGACCTGCAGCAGGTGCGTGTCGGCGACCTCGTGCACGTTGTCGCCCCAGGGCAGCACGCCGACCCGGCCGGCGTGGTGCGTCGAGCGCGCGGCATCGGTGAGCAGATAGAAGTCGTGCGGCACCTGGCTCAGGTTGTAGAGGTAGTTGCCGTGCACGTGCCAGGTCAGCACGCGCAACCGCCTGCGGGGCAGCTCAGCCATGGGACGCCCGCGCGGCGTGGCGGACCGCGGCACGCCTGACGGGTGCCACCTTGACGCCCACCGCGCAAGGGTGGGCAGGCGGACCCTTGATCGGGCACAGCGCGTGGGCGCAGGGCCGGCAGGGCAGGTCGTGCCGGAACACGCGATGGCGCTGGGCGTCGGCCGGTGCCCAGCGCTCCGCGTCGCCGCCGCTGCTGACCACCACGCTGCGCGTGCCCAGTGCGGCCGCGATGTGCGAGATGCCGGTGTCGTTGCACAGCACCAGCGCCGCCCGCTCGACCAGCGCCCCCAGGGTCCACAGCGTGGTGCGGCCCGCCAGGTCCAGCGCCGGCTGCCGCATGGCCGCTGCCACGGCCTGCGTGAGTGCGGCCTCGGCGGCGCTGCCGGTCAGCAGCACGGTGTGGCCGGCGTCGGCCAGGGCGTCGGCCACGGCCGCGAATCGCGCCGGCGGCCAGCGCCGCGACGGCAGTTGCGAGCCTGGATGCACCAGGGCCAGCGGCGGCACGCCGGGAGTCTGCGGCCCAGGCTGCCAAAGCGCACGCGCCGCGCTGCGGTCGTCCTCGGTGAGCGGAAACTCCAGCCCCAGTCCGCGCCGCGGCAAGCGCAGGTGGTCGGTCAGCAGGAGCAGCCGCTCGACCTCGGTGCCGCTGTCGGGCCACACGGCAAAGTCTGCCGCAAGGGCGGCGGTCGAGGCGTCATCGGGCGGCAGGGGATGCGGCACGAATCCCGCCGTGCGGCGGGCACCGAAGGCGGCCACCAGCGGGTTCACCACGTCGCCGCTGCCGTGCATCTGCAGGGCCCAGTCGAAGCGGCACGCCCGCATGGCGGCGATGAAGCGCCGGCGCTCGCCGGGCTCGGCCACCGGCTGCTCGGGCAGGCCGGGCCAGCCGGGCAGGGCCACGAACCGATCCACCGACGACAGACGCGCGGCCAGTTCGCCGGCCCAGGGCAGGCCGACCAGCGTGATCTGCGCTTGCGGCAGGCCTTGCCGCAAGGCGCGCAGCGCGGGCGTCGCGCACAGCAGGTCGCCCAGCATCAGGGCACGCAGCACGGCCACGCGGAAGCCGCGCTGCTGGCCGGTCTTCGACGTGCCATTCATGGTCAGAGGAAGAACACGCGGAAATGCCAGGCTCCGCGCAGCCGCCACCACACCGACAGGAAGGGGATCAAGGCCGACGTCACCAGCATCTCCAGCACATGGTCGCTGCGGTGCGAGGTTCCCTTCAGGCGCTGGGCGGCCAGGCGCAGGATCAGCCCCACGCACAGCAGGCCCGACACGACCGCCGAACCGATGATGTCCAGCACCGTGAAGAGCGGCACGGCTGCGGCGAGCAGCACGATCAGGTAGAAGAGCCAGGGCGTGGCCACCCCGCCCTGCGTGCGGTAGCGGCGCGGATGCTTGGCGTACAGCAGGGCCTCGAAGAAGGCGTTCTTCTGCTGTCGCAGCGACACGCCCCAGCGCTCGCCGCGCACCGGGTGCACGACCACCGCGGTCTCGCAGCGCCCGACCGGTCCGACCTGGTCCTGCAGTCTGAACTGCAGGTCGGAGTCCTCGCGCCAGGCGCGCGTGAAGCGTTCATCGAAGCCCTTGATCTGCTGCAGCGCGCGACGCCGCACGAAGGCGTTGGCGGTGACGAACTCGGTGCGTTCCAGGCCCTGGGTCGTGCGCGCGTGATCGGTCGGCGGTTCGGGGCCCAGCGGCACCGTCACCCGGCCTGCCAGCGCGGCCCAGGGGCCGGCGCGCATCGCCGCCTCGCCCTGGGCCAGCCAGTCCTCCTGCGGCACGGTGTCGTCATCGGTGAAGACCACGATCTCACCGTGTGCCAGCCGCCATCCGAGGTTGCGTGCCGCCGCCGGGCCGCCGCGGGCGCGGTCCGAGCGCAGGTACCGCAGCCTGGGCGATTCGTTCTCTTCGGCCAGTCCGTTGACCAGGCGCCGGGTGGCGTCGTCGTGGCCGTCGTCGACGACCAGGATCTCGAAGGCCTTGCCCGCCAGCGTCTGCGCATACAGCGCGTTGAGGCAGCGCAGCAGCGACAGCGGCCGACCGCACGAGGGCACGACGACCGACAGCCGAGGCCCTTCGCCGCCCGCGTGCGGGGCGCTCTGGACGGGCACCGTGCCGGCCTGCCCCGCCGCCGCGCCGGCCAGGTCGCCCATGACGGTGCTCATGCGACCCCCGGCTTGCGCAGGATGAAGCTGCCCATCACCAGCGCCTCCAGCGGTGTCGTGAAGAAGGCCTCGAGCGCGTCCTTCGGCGTGCAGACGATGGGCTGTCCGCGCACGTTGAACGAGGTGTTGACCAGCACCGGCACGCCGGTCCTGTGGCCGAAGGCCTGCAGCAGCGCGTGGAAGCGAGGGTTGGTCGTCGCGTGCACGGTCTGCACGCGCGCGCTGCCGTCGCCGTGGCAGGCCGAGGGGATGCGCCGCGCCTGCTGTGGCAGCACCTGGTGCGTGAACAGCATGAAGGGCGATTGCCCGCCGTTGGCGTGCGCCGGCGTGAACCAGTCTGCAAAGGCCTCGGCCGTGATGGCCGGGGCCACCGGGCGGAAGTCCTCGCGGTCCTTCAGGTCGTTCAGGCGCTGCTGCATGGACGGCGAGAGGGGCGAGGCGAGGATCGAGCGCGCGCCCAGCGCCCGCGGGCCCCACTCCATGCGGCCCTGGAACCAGCCGACGATGCGATCGTCGGCCAGCAGTGTGGCCGCCGCGCCCACCAGTTCCGACTCGTCGTCCATGCGCTGCCACTGCAGGCCCGACCAGCGCAGCAGCGGCTCGATCTGGTCGTCGCTCCAGGCGGGGCCGTGGTAGGCGTGCTCCATCTCCCAGGACCGGGCGGGCAGCCGGTCGTCGACGGCGCGGGCGCGCGCATCGGCCCAGAGCGCGGCGCCCAGCGCCGTGCCGGCGTCGCCCGCCGCGGGCTGTATCCACACCGCCTCGAAAGGGCCTTCGTCGCGCAGCCGGGCGTTCATCACGCAGTTCAGCGCGACGCCGCCGGCCATCGCCAGCGCCGACTGTCCGCTGGCCTCGCGCAGCCAGGTGGCCAGCTTCAGCACCGTGCCTTCCAGCACCTGCTGCAACGAGGCGGCCAGATCGAAGTGCGACTGCGTCAGCGGGCTGCCGGGCTCGCGCGGCGCGCCGGCCAGCGCTGTCAGGTCCACCGGCTCGATGGTGAAGTGCCCGCCGCTCTTCACGTGCACATGGTCGGCGAGGGCCTGACCCCAGCGCGGGCGGCCCATGGCCGCCAGCGCCATCACCTTGTACTCGTCGCTGGAGTGCAGGAAGCCCAGGTGGCTGGTGACCCGCTCGTAGAGCAGGCCCAGCGAATGCGGCATCTCGACCTCGCCCAGCGGCCGGTAGCGCTGGTTGTTCCACACGCCGTAGGTGGTGGTGGCCCGCTCGCCACGCCCGTCGAGCGTCAGCACGGCGCAGCTCTGGAACGGCGACGCCAGGAAGGCGCTGGCCTGGTGGCACAGGTGATGGTCCAGGAACTGCCACTGCCACTTCGTCGTGCCGCCGGCCGGCAGCATCCGGCGCTGGAGGTGATGCGGCGCGCCGTCGGCCAGCTGGCCCGGCGCGTTGATCACGGTGGCCAGGAACAGGGGGTCCCAGGGACTGTCCCAGGCCCGCAGCTCGGGGCTGCGGCGCAGCTCGGGCGCCAGCGGCAGGGGCAGGCAGGCGCTTTCGTCCAGCGGCAGGTCGGCGCGACCTTCGGCGAAGCGCCAGGGGTCGAAGCTGTAGGCCACGTGGTCGACATCGGCCAGGGTCAGGCCCGCCTGCTGCAGACACGACGCGATGGCGTGGAAGGGAAGCTCCCAGGCGGTGAAGGGCAGCGGCCTCTTGGCGTGCTTGATGCGGGTGAAGCGCTCTTCTTCTGCGGCGGCCAGCAGCACACCGTCCTTCACCAGGGCGGCGGCGCTGTCGTGGAAGGCGGCGTTCAGTCCGAGCGTGATCATGGCTTGACGGTCTCCAGATGCAGGATCGGCACAGGCCGGCGCGGGCGCGCGCGGGGCGCATCGACCGGGGTGTTCGCCGCGGCCCGCCGTGAGGCCGCGGGCCTGGCCAGTGCGAGCGCCGCCCTCGCGGCCTCGGTGGCATGCACGCCGCGCAGGCAGGCGTGGTGCCCTTGCGGACAGACGCTCCTGAGGCAGTCGCGGCAGGGTACGTCGTGATTCAGCACCCGGCTGGCCACCCGCCAGGGCGTGTGCTGCGGGTTGGTCAGGGCGTACAGGCACACCACCGGCGTGCCGACGGCGGCCGCCAGGTGCGCAGGCGCGCTGTTGTTGGCGACCAGCACACGCGCCCCTTCGATCAGCGCCGCCAGCTCGCCCAGGCTCAACCGGCCGGCCAGCGACAGCGCACCGGCTTGCGGCATCGCGGCCCGGACCTGCGGTGCATCGCCTTCGCCGCCGCAGAACACCGGGGTGAGGCCTTGGGCGGCCAGCATCCGGGCCACGGCGCCGAAGCGATCCGCAGGCCAGCGTCGAGACGCCGCGCTGGCCCCCGGATGCAGCACGGCGTAGTCGGTGATGCCTTCGCGGCGCAGCAGCGCTGCGACGGCCGCGCGGTCGGCGTCGTGCAGCTCGAAGCGCAGGCGATCGTCGGCCACGGGCGCACCCACTCCGGCCACCAGGTCGAGCTGGCGCCTGACTTCGTGGCGCACGCTGCCCCGGGCCAGGTCGTCGGTCTCGCGAGCCCAGTGCGTGAGCAGGCCGTAGGGGTTCTCGCGGCTGTGTGCCAGGCGCAGCGGGATGCCGGCCATGCGGCACAGCAGCGCCGCCGGCAGCGCACTCTGCGTGCAGACGGTGAAGATCACCACGGCGTCGAATCGCCCGCGCGCCAGGCGCTCGATCAGCGCCGCTTCGCTGTCGCCGCCGCTGCCGGGCATCCAGGGCACACGGGCGGCCCAGACCTCGTCGACCATCTCCAGGTGCGGCGCCGCAGCCG
Organism: Rubrivivax sp.; assembly: GCA_022843905.1. Lineage (GTDB taxonomy): Bacteria > Pseudomonadota > Gammaproteobacteria > Burkholderiales > Burkholderiaceae_C > Rubrivivax. Next base: position 62,486 of record JALHMT010000018.1, on the reverse strand, counting down.
CGGCGGCCGGCGAGGTCAGCAGCGTGAGCCGCGCATCGGGCCATCCCTGGCGCAGCGCGGCCAGGGCGGGCGTCGTCATCAGCACGTCGCCCAGGTTGTCCATGCGCAGCGCCAGCACGCGTTGCAAGCCCTGCCAGCGCCCGTTCATGGCTGCACCGCCGCGGTCCGGGCCGGCGCCGCATCGGCCGCCAGGATGTGATGCACCACCTCGTCCCACTCGCCCAGGCAGACCTCGGGCCGGCGCAGCGGCGTGTGCCGCCAGAGCGTCTCACCGCCGCTGTCGAACAGGATCGACCGGCAACCCGCCCGGTGGCCCGCCTCGACGTCGTCGAGCGTGTCGCCCACCATCCAGCTGCGCCCCAGGTCCAGCCGGTGCCTGCGCGCCGCGCGAAGCAGCAGCCCCGGCGCCGGCTTGCGGCACGGGCACTGCGGCGTGCCGTCGGCCGCAGGAGCATGCGGGCAGATCATGACGTCCAGCAGCGCCACGCCGGCCTCCTCGAGCAGCCGACGCTCCAGCACGGCCTGCAGCAGGGTGAACTGCACGCGCGTGAAGAAGCCGCGCGCCAGACCGCTCTGGTTGCTGGCCACCAGCAGAACGAAGCCCCGGGCCGCCAGTGCTGACAGGGCGGCCAAGGCCCCAGGCTTGAAGCGCAGCAGTGCCGGGTCGGCGTTGTACGGCACGTCGTCGACCAGCGTGCCGTCCTTGTCGACGAAGATTGCGGCCCGGGCCGGCGGCATCATGGCGCCCCCACGGATACGGCTGCGGCCGGGGTGCCCTCTTCCCGCATGGCCGGTGTCGGCACCGCCGCCTGTCGCAGGACATCGGCATAGGCCAGCGCCAGTTGTGCCGCGACCTGCTCCCAGGTGAACTGGCTGCGCACGCGCTGCACGCCGGCCTGGCCCATGGCAGCCGCCAGCGCCGGCTGGCGCTGCAGCAGCAGCAGGCGCCGTGCCAGCGCCTGCGGGTCTTCAGGCGGCACCAGGAAGCCGGTGCGGCCGTGCTGCACCGTGAAGGCGATGCCGCCGACCGCGCTGCCGATCACCGGTGTGCCGCAGGCCATGGCCTCCAGCGGCGTGATGCCGAAGGGTTCATACCAGGGTGTGGTGACGAAGACGTCGGCTGCGACGTACCAGTCGCGCAGCTCGGCCCTGCCGCGGCGGCCGGTGAACTGCACCCGCTCTGCAACCCCGGCCTGGCGCGCGATGCGGCGCAGCCGGCCGATCTCGGGCGTGGCCGTCTCGTCGGGCGTGTCGGCGTCGCCGCCCACCACCACCAGGCGCCCGCCGTCGGGCAGCAGGGCCAACGCGCGCACGACATTGGCGATGCCCTTGCGCGGCACCAGCCGACCGAGCTGCAGCACGATGAACTCTGCGGCCGGCAAGCCCAGCCGGGCGCGGGCCTCGGCGCGGTCGCCCGGGCGCAGGGCCGACACGTCGACGCCGCAGGGCACCTGCGTCAGGCGGGAAGGCGATGCACCGTACAGGCGAACGAGGTCGGCTTCGTCCTGCGGACAGGCGGCGATGATGCGATCGCTGCGCCGCACCAGCTCGCGCTCGATGGCGATCCTTTCCGGGGGAAATCGGTCGGCCTGCTTCTGGTGTTCCCGCCGCACCAGTCCCAGCGCGTGGAAGCTGGTCAGCAAGGGCGTGCCGATGCGCTGTTGCAGCGCCAGGCCGACCAGGCCGGACATGAAGAAGTTCGCGTGCACCACGTCGTAGGGCCGGACCGCAGCAGCTTGCGACCCGCTCGGCCAGTGGCCCGCCATGCTCTCGGCGAAGGCCGGCATGTGGGGCAGCAGTTCTTCCTTGGGCACGAAGCGGGGCGGGCCGGCGTCCACGTGCAGGACTCGCGCGCCCGAGGCCAGCGGCACGGCGCGGGGCAATGCCGGATCGTCCCGGCGCGTGTAGACATCGACACGGTGGCCGGCCTCGCAAAGGCAGCGTGCGACCTCGGCGACGTAGACGTTCTGACCGCCGGAATCGACGCCTCCGGCACCCGCCAGGGGCGAAGCATGTTCGCTGATCATCGCGATGCGCAAGGAAGATGGGCTCTTCATGACGCGGCGCGCGGCAATTCACATGCCGCCGTGCGCTGCGGCGCCGGCGCCGGGCACAGGCCTTGCCGCCGGGGCTGCCGGCGGCACCAGCCGCCATCCACCCATCCGGAGGGCCCGAGCATGAGCGACCCGATCAGCGACCCGATCAGCGACCCGACCTCGACGACACAACGCGACATCCAGCGACGGCAGGACCGCTCCGACGGGCAGCACGAAGCCGCAGTCGGCGACGCCGGCGGGGCCATGCAGGCTGGTGCGAGGGAGCAGCCGGTGGCGCTGCCGGCCCAGCACCTGGCCAAGTCGGGCAGCGAGGCCGACCTGCAGCTGGCGCCGCGCTTCATGGCGCCGGACTACCGGGGCAGCGGCAAGCTGCAGGACATGGCCGCCCTGATCACCGGGGCTGACTCCGGCATCGGCCGCGCCGTGGCGGTGCTGTTCGCGCGCGAAGGTGCCGACGTCGCCGTGGCCTATCACTCGTCGACCGGCGACGCTGAGGAGACCCGGCGTTGCGTCGAGGCCGAAGGCCGTCGCTGTCTGCTGCTGCAGGGCGACGTGAAGGACACCGCCTGGTGCCGCAGCGCCGTGCAGCAGACCGTCGACCGGTTCGGCCGACTGGACGTGCTGGTCAACAACGCCGCCTTCCAGGAGCATGCAGCTTCGCTGGAAGACATCGACGACCGCCGGCTGCACGAGACACTGGACACCAACATCGGCGGCTATGTGCGCATGGCGCGCGCCGCACTGCCGCACCTCAAGCCGGGTGCCTCCATCATCAACACCGGCTCGGTGACGGGTCTGCGCGGCAGCGAGAAGCTGCTGGACTATTCGGCCACCAAGGGCGCCATCCACGCCTTCACCAAGGCCCTGGCCAGCAATCTGGTGGGACGCGGCATCCGCGTCAACGCAGTCGCGCCGGGGCCGGTGTGGACGCCTCTGAACCCCGCGGACTCGCCGGCGGAAAAGGTGGCCGAGTTCGGCCGCGACACCGACATGAAGCGCGCGGCGCAGCCCGAGGAACTGTCGCCGGCCTACGTGTTCCTGGCCAGCCCCGTCTGCGCCGGCTACATCACCGGCATCGTGCTGCCGGTGACGGGCAGCGTGGGCGCCATCTGAGAGAGCGTCTCACACTGGAGCTCCGGCCGGCAGTCGACTCGTCAGCTGCGGTTGGCTGCCACGGCCGCTTCGGCCCCCGGCCGCACCAGGGTCGAGACGGCCCGGGCCGTGTCGGCCGCCAGATCGCCTTCGTCGAGCTCTTCGGCCTGGCGCACCAGCGCCTTGGCCAGTTCGCCGGCCACCCGCATGTGCACCTGATCGGCGCTGTGCTGCCACGAATGCGTGGCCACCAGCCTGAGCATGGCGATGCTGCGCTCGCAGCGCGCCGCGGCGCTTTCGGCCAGCACGGTCTCGCAGGCGGCAATGAAGGCCGCACTCCCATGCGCCACCTCGACGGCGCTGCCGTACAAGGAGATCACGTCGCGCACCGGCGTGCTGACCACTGGCCGTTCGCCGGCCATGTACTCCAGCGTCTTGGTCGGGCTGATGAACCGCGTGGACTCGTTCATCGCGAAGGGCATCAGCGCCAGGTCCCATCCGGCCAGCAGGTAGGGCAGGCGGCCATAGGGCTGCATGCCCAGCCAATGGATGTTGGGCCGTTGCGGCAATGATTGCTCGCTGATCTTCACCACCGGGCCGGCCATCACGATGGACCAGTCCGGGTGGGCGTCGGCCACCTGGGCGATCAGCCCGATGTCGAGCCTTTCGTCGATGACGCCGAAGTAGCCCAGTCGCGGATGCGGCAGCTCTCCCTGCAGTCGATCGGCCTCGCGCTGCGAGGCGCTGCCCGCCACCAGATTGGCCGGCGAGTAGTGCGCCGCGTCGACGGCACTGGGCAGGCACACCACCTGGGGGTGCAGACCGCGCTTGGCTTCGTAGAGCGAGGGTCCGCCGGTGAAGACCAGGGCGGCCATCTTCATCAGTGCCGACTCGCGCTGGCGAAGCTGGCGCGGCGCGTCCTTGAAGGCCGTCAGCTCGTCCATGCAGTCGTAGACCAGGCAGGAGGCCTGAAGCGGTTCCACCAGCGGCAGTGCCATCGGCGTGTACAGCCAGGCCACGTCGACCAGCAGGTCCTCGGCGCTCAGGTGTTCGGCCAGCAGCGTCGACAGCGGTGCGAGCTGGTCGTCGTGGAAGCCCGGCGCGGCCACCGGCGTGTGCGGCACCAGCACCGAGAGCTGGGGGCCGACGGCGCGCACTTCCAGCCGTGCCGTGCCGTCGGCCTGCACCGGCTCTTCGACGAAGAGCACGCGCCAGCGGCCGGCCAGGCGTGTCAGGAGGTGTTGCGGGCGCTGGTAGACGAAGCCCCAGCGGAGGTGGGAGAAGACCATCAGGACAGGCAGTGACATGAGGAGCGATCGTGTGGCGGGTGGTGTGGAGGAGGGAGGACGGCGGATTCGACCCAGGTCGGCTCGCGGCGGAACCCGGCAATCGCTGTTCCCTGGAAAGCCGTGCTGCACGCGCTGTCATCCCGCTTCCGACATCCCGGGTGGCGCTGCCCCGACTGTCGACGGCAGGCAGCGGCTCCTAGAGTGCCTCTCCATGCCAGAGACCTCCGCTGTTGCCGCAGCCACCCCACTTTCCCACCTCTACCGTCAGATGTGGCTGCATGCCCGGGGTGCACGTGCCAGGCTGCTCGCGGCGCTGGGCCTGCAGTTCACTTCGCAGGCGCTGAAGCTGGCACTGCCCTGGCTGGCGGCGCAGGCCATCAACGCGATCCAGCTCGGCGGCCGCGACGGCATGTCCACCGCCGCGACCTGGGTCGGCCTGACGATCGCACTGCATGCCGTGTCGTGGATGCTGCACGGCCCGGCGCGGGTGCTCGAACGCGGCGCAGCACTGCAGGTGCGCCGCAGCGTCACCGACCGCCTGTACGGCCGCCTGATGGAAGCGCCGCTGGCCTGGCACGACCGTTACCACTCGGGCGACCTGCACCACCGCGTGGTGCAGGCCAGCGCCGCGCTGTACGGCTTCACGCAGACTCAGTTCGTCTACCTGCAGAGCGCCATCCAGCTGGGGGGCCCCTTGCTCGCGCTGTGGTGGCTGTCGGCGCTGACCGGCTCGGTCGCGCTGGCCGGCTTCGTGCTCATCGGCGCCGCGGTGCTGGGCTTCGACCGCCGCCTGATGGCGCTGGCCGGCGAAGAGAACCATGCCGAGCGCCGGCATGCAGCACGCCTGCTGGACTTCATCGGCAACATCTCGGCGCTGGCCAGCCTGCGCCTGCAGCAGAGCACGCGTGCGCTGCTCGACGCCCGGTTGGCGGCGGTGTTCAAGCCGCTGTCGCGCAGCATCGTGATCAACGAGTGGAAGTGGTGCACCGTGGACCTGGCGACCGTGGTGCTGGGCTGGGCGCTGGTGATGATCTATGCCGTCGGCAGCACGGGCGCCCTGGCCGGCGGGGCGGCCGCCGGTGCCACGCTGCTGATCGGCAACCTCTTCATGGTGCACCAGTACGCGCAGCAGGCTGCCGGCGTGCTGTGTTCCCTGGCCGCCAACTACCAGGGCCTGGCGCGCAAGCAGGCCGACTTCGGCAGCGCCGACGTGATCCATCAGGCGCCCCGCGGCAATCCGCCCGGCCCGGGCGCAGCGGCGGCGCCGGGTCACGCCGCCGCCGACCTGTCGTTGCCTGCGGACTGGCAGCGCATCACGCTGCACGACCTGGCCTACGCACACGCGGCGGCGGGCGAGCACGCCACGCGCGGCGGCATCCACGGCGTGTCGCTGGAACTGCGGCGCGGCGAGAGGCTGGCGCTGGTCGGGCCCAGCGGCTCGGGAAAGAGCACGCTGCTGCGCGTGGTGGCCGGCCTGTACGCCGCGCAGTCCGGCGCGGTCAGCATCGATGGCGCGGCCGAGCCCGGCCGACGTGATGCGGCGGCCCTGTCCACGTTGATCCCGCAGGAGGCGGAAGTCTTCGAAGCCACGGTGCGCGAGAACCTCGATTTCGGCCAGGCGCTCGACCCGGCGCTGCTGCAGCAGGCCGTGTACGTCAGCGCGCTCGACGAGGTGCTGGCCGGGCTGCCGCAGGGCCTGGACACCTTGATGAGCGAGCGCGGCTTCAACCTCAGCGGCGGCCAGCGTCAGCGGCTGGCCCTGGCACGCGGTGTGCTGGCAGCGCGAGGCTGCTCGCTGCTGCTGATGGACGAGCCGACGAGCGCGCTCGATCCCGTCATCGAAGCGCACGTGCACGAGCGCATCGAGCACGCCTTCGACGGCGCCTGCATCGTGGCTTCGGTGCACCGTCTGTCCCTGTTGCCGCACTTCGACCGCGTGGCCTTCATGGTGGGTGGACGGGTGGTCGATGTCGGCAGCGTGCAGGCGCTGTGCGAGCGCCAGCCCCTGTTCGCGGCGATGTACCGCGGCGCGCCCGCGCAGGCGACGGATCGCCGGGTTGCTGCAGCCAGCAGCAGCGACCCGCCGTCCGCGGGTGAAGCAGGGGGCTGAGAGGCCTTCGCCAGCCGTGCAACGCCTTCCGGCGTCGCACGCGCGGGCTCAGCCCTTGCCCGTGAAATCGGGCTCGGGCCTTCGCCAGCCGTGCAACGCCTTCCGGCGTCGCACGCGCGGGCTCAGTAATCCGGGTCGGGGTCGCGCAGGGATCCTGGTTTTGCGGCAGGCATCTGGCGCTGGGCGAGTTGGCTCAGCACCTCGCCGACCATGCTCAGGCCGGGTGCGTCGCCGTACTGATGCTGCAGGTCGGCCAGGTAGGTGGTGACGTGGTTCAGGCGCTCGGCCAGGCCCACGGCCACCAGGCGCGTGATGGCCGGGTCGCTGCCCAGCAGCGCGTGGCCATCGGCCTCGTGGCGCAGCACGGAACCCTCGATGGCCTCCACCGTGGCGCTGTAGGGCGAGTTCAACAGCAGCGACATCTCGCCGATCACCGAGCCAGGCGCGGTCACCGTGTTGACGGCGGTGTCGCCCTTGCGCACGCGCAGGGCCCCCGAGACCAGGATCCACAGCCCACCGCCGGCGCCGCCCTCGCGCACCAGCACCTCGCCGGGCGCGAGTTGAATCTCGGGCAGGTGGGCCGACAGGGCGAGCATGTCCTTCATCGATGCCATCCTACGGCATCGAGCCGATGTCCCCAGGTCTCCGCGATGGTCGCGGCGACGCTGCCGCATCGGGGCAAGCTTTTCCACCCAGCGGACGCGATGCACGGGGTTCACCGCGCGACGAACAGGGGCCTGGCTGGCCTGCGCCTGGGGGCCGAGTCGTCGCGGTCTCTTGTTATGCTGCGGCGCAAGCCTCTCCTTTGCTTCGTCGGCCGAGTCCGTGCAAACACACCCCCCGGTTCCAAAGTGCCTGATCCGAAGCGCCGCTGTCCTCCTCATGGGGTGTGCCGCCCTGGCCTGGCCCGGCAGCGCCACCGCGCAAGCCTGCGACCGCGCACTCGCCGCGTCACCGCAGTTCTCGGTCGAGGGCTGCGTCTTCCAGAATGCGCTCAACCCGCGCGCCCAGCCTTCGCAGCCTGCCTGGAAGATCTGGTCGCGCTTCCTCTCAGCCGCGCCCCCGGGGGCGATGCCGGTCGATGCCATTCCGGTACGGCCGCTCGACCGCGCGGCCCTCGACGCGCTGGACAACTCGGCCAACCACGTCGTGCGGCTCGGCCACTCGTCGCACCTGCTCAAGCTGCGCGGCCGCTACTGGCTGATCGATCCCATGTTCGGCGAACGCGCCTCGCCCTTGAGCTTTGCCGGCCCGAAGCGCTTCCATGCGCCGCCGCTGCCGCTGAGCGAGCTGCCGCCCATCGAGGGGCTGATCCTGTCGCACGACCACTACGACCACCTCGACCTGCCGACCATCGAGCATCTGAACGGGCGCGTCCAGCGCTACTTCGTGCCGCTGGGCGTCGGACGGCGACTGCAGGAGATGGGCGTCGAGGCGCAGCGCATCGAGGAGTTCGACTGGTGGCAGGAAGGCCGCCATGCCGACGTGACGGTCACGGCCACGCCGGCCCAGCACTTCTCGGGCCGCACGCCGTGGGACCGCAACCGCACGCTGTGGGCGAGCTGGGTCATTCAGAGCGGAGACCAGCGCATCTTCTACAGCGGCGACACCGGCTACTTCGACGGCTTCAGGCAGATCGGCGCGCGCTTCGACGGCTTCGACCTGGCCCTGATGGAAAACGGCGCCTACGACCCCTACTGGCCCGCGGTGCACCTGACGCCGGAAGAGACGGTGCAGGCTTTCGTGGACCTGCGCGCCCGCCTGCTGTACCTGGTGCACAACAGCACCTTCAACCTGGCCTTCCACACCTGGAAGGACCCGCTGGAGCGGGTGTCGGCACTGGCCGCGGCCCAGGGGCTGCCGCTGGCCACGCCGGAGATCGGCGAGGTGCTGACCATCGGGCTGCCGCGCAGCAATGTGTTGTGGTGGAAGGGATTGCGCTAGATCGATCTCAGCTGGCGACGACCCGCGCCGTCTCGTACAGCCCGAGCAGCAGCGCGCTGACCACCAGGTTGGCCAGCAGGTGGCGCCGGCCCTGCTCGATGCGGATGCCCAGGCGCACCGAGTTGCAGGCCCACACCAGCACCAGCAGCAGGGCGCCGGCATCGGCCGGCGAGAAGTCGACGCGCAGGGCCTTCATCAGCCCGATGCCGGCCACCCACAGACCCGCACCCATCACGGTGGCTGCGGTGACCTCGTTGAAGCTGGGTCTGCGAAGCGGGATTCCAAGGAGTTTCATGAGGGCGGCCGGCGTCTGGGATGGGGTTGGCGGGCGCGCGTGAGCGGCCCGGGTGCGTGCGCGAGCATAGGCAGGACGCACGCGCCGGATCGCATGAACAAGGGGGTCGCGGGGGTCTTGATCCTGGGGCCGGGCCAGGTGCCGGTGTGCGGCAGCCGGCAGCCGATGTCTCGAACGGGCAGGTGCTGGCCGTGCGTTCAGGGCCGCAGCGCTGGGCCGCCATAGACCTCGGCTTCGCTCCAGCCCAGCGCGGCCATGTCGGCGCTGCGCAGGTGGCTTTCGCTGGGCATCAGGAACTCGTCGAGCTGCGGCGGCTGCACCGCCGTGCCCGACAGCATCGCGTGCGCCTGTCCGCGATGGTGTGTCTGGTGCATGAAGAGGTGGGCCAGCACATGCGCCACGCGGTCGTGCTGTACACGGCCTTCACCGCGCTCCATGGCCACGTCGGCGTCGCAGCCGGCCTCGTCCAGCGCGTCGCAGAAGGCGATCAGCCGCTCGTCGCTCAGGCGCTGGCGCTCGGCCAGCGAAGCCAGGTCGTCGGCGGGCACGAAGCGGTCCCAGGCCAGGGCGCCGCCCGCCTGGCCGTACAGGGCACCGATGTAGTACTGGTCCACCGCCAGGACGTGATTCAACGTGGCCGCCAGGCTGGGGAAGAAGCCCGTGCGGGGCGCCTGGAATTCGTCGCGCGACAGCGCCGACATCGCGCCGTGCAGGCGATGGTTGGCCAGGCGGTTGGCGTGTGCCTGGATGCGCAGATGGTGCTGAAGCGGCATGGTTCGGGTCTCGCGTCCGGGGCTGGGCGGGTTCGCAGGCTTGCTGAGACGGCAGACCCGCCGACTCGAACCTGAAACTCATTTCTTCTCCGGCCTTCATTCGAAATGGTTTTGGCCGATATTGAGCGGTGCTGCGGTCGTTTGCCCGACGGCGCGCTCAATCACATCAAGGATCCCATGAAAAGCGTCAGTGCAATGAAGGTGGCCAGCCAACTGAGACTCGGGTTCGGCGGCGTGCTCGCCCTGCTGGGCATCGTCGTCGGCGTCGCCCTGGTGAAGGTGCAGGGCATCAACCAGCAGATCGTCGAGATGGTGGACCAGCGCTACGCGACCATCGCCCTGCTCACCGACATGAGCGAGACGCTGGGCCTGCAGGCGCGCAATCTGCGCAACGCCATCATCGCTGCCAACGATGCCGACGAGCTGCGTGTTGCGCTGACCGCCGTGGACAAGACCGCCGAAGAGAACAACGCGGCCCTGGCCCGCCTGGACAAGGCCATCGTCACGCCCGAAGCCCGTGAGCTGTTCAGGAAGATCGTCGACTCCCGCGCCGCGTATGGTCAGGCGCGCGACGAGGTCGTCAGCCTGGTCCGGTCGGGCAACGGCGGCGCCGCGGGTGTGTACCTGCTCAAGACGGCCAGGTCGGCGCAGAACGACTACTTCGGTGCCATCGAGGTCTTGGGCAAGTACGAGACCGCTCAGATGCAGCAAGCGGGCGAGCAAGCCAAGGCACTCGGCGCCGACGCCGTGAAGACGACGCTGGCGCTGGCGCTGCTGGCCGCCGTGGTGGCCGTGGCCGCGGGCGGGGTCATCACGCGCGGCCTGCTGCGCCAGCTCGGCGCCGAGCCCGCCGACGTGGTGGGCATCACACGCGAGGTGGCCGCCGGCAACCTGGCCGTCGAGATCCGCACCCGCCCCGGTGACAGCATCAGCATCCTGGCCGGCCTGCGCGACATGCGCGACCGCCTGGCCGAGGTGGTGGGGCAGGTGCGCCAGAGCAGCGAGAGCATCGCCACCGGCTCGGCGCAGATCGCCACCGGCAATGCCGACCTCAGCCACCGCACCGAAGAACAGGCCAGCAACCTGCAGCAGACGGCGGCCTCGATGGAGCAGCTCACCGTCACCGTGAAGGCCAGCGCCGACACGGCGGTGCAGGCCAACCAGCTCGCGGCCGACGCCTCGGGCGCGGCCGTCAAGGGCGGCGAAGTGGTGTCGCAGGTGGTGGCCACCATGCAGGACATCGCCGCCTCGTCCAAGAGGATCGCCGACATCATCGGCGTCATCGACGGCATCGCCTTCCAGACCAACATCCTGGCGCTCAACGCCGCGGTCGAGGCGGCGCGGGCCGGCGAGCAGGGCCGCGGTTTCGCGGTGGTGGCCAGCGAGGTGCGCAGCCTGGCCCAGCGTTCGGCCAACGCGGCCAAGGAGATCAAGGCGCTGATCGGCGCCAGCGTCGAGAAGGTCGACGCCGGCACGCAGCAGGTGCACGCCGCCGGGGTGTCGATGACCGAGATCGTGAACCAGGTGTCGCGCGTGACGCAGATGATCGGCAGCATCTCCCATGCCGCAGCCGAGCAGTCGGCCGGCATCAGCCAGGTGGGCGACGCCGTGGGCCAGCTCGACCAGGTGACGCAGCAGAACGCCGCCCTGGTCGAAGAGAGCGCGGCCGCCGCCGAGAGCCTGCGCCACCAGGCCGCACGCCTGTCAGAACTGGTGAGCGTGTTCCAGCTCACCCCTGGCGGGGCGCGGTCTCAGGCGCAGGGCACCACGACGCATGCCGTGATCTCCCAGGCCATGACGGCACCCGTGTCGCCTGCGGCGCCGCAGTTGTCGAAACGACCTGCCGCGCCGCTGAAGCAAGCCCCGGCCAGGGCGCCTGCCGCCCTGCCTGCCGCACCCGCGGCGCGCAGCGCCAGCCCGTCCCCCGCCCCCGCGGCCACGGCCGGCGCCTCGGACGACTGGGAAAGCTTCTGAGGTCGGCCCGTCCCGCCGGCCTCAGCGCGCGGCCGGCAGCCCCTGCACGGCTTCGACGTAGCGCGGGTCCTCGTGCAAGGCCCAATAGCGGGCCTGCAGCAACGCGCTGACGGGCCCGAAATCGCCGGGCTTGCGGCCGGCCACCGGCACGCCGTCGAGGTGGCTGATGGGGATCACGCCGCCGCCCGTGGTGCTGAGGAAGATCTCGTCGGCACGCCGCAGTTCGTCGACGTCGAGCAGGCGCTGCTCGACCGTGCAGCCCGCCGCCGCGGCCATCTCGATCACGGTGCGGCGCGACACGCCTTCCAGCACGCCGGCCACCGGCGTCACGACCCGCGCGGCCTGCAGGTCGGCAGCGCCGCCGAACACCGCGAAGACGTTGAAGCCCGGGCCTTCGGTGACGTGGCCCTGGCCGTCGGTCAGCACCACGGTTTCGCCGCCGCGTTCGTAGGCCTGGAACAGGCCCATCACGAAGTCCATCCAGTGGTAGTTCTTGATGCGCGGGTCGACGCTGGACGGCGGGATGCGCTGTGGCGTGCCCACCACCAGGTCGATGCCGCGGCGCTGCTTGGCGGGGTCGGCGATCCACACGAAGGGGATCGCGAAGGCCATGAAGGTGTTGGTGCAGCTGCGCGGGTCGCGTGAGCCCGGCGCGGGCCGGCCGCGCGTGCACAGCACCTCGACATAGGCCTCGCGCAGCCCGGCGCGGCGCACGCACTCGTGCATCACCTCGCGCATGCGCTGGCGGCTGACGCCGGGGTCCAGCCGCAGCGCCCTCAGGCTGGCCTCGAAGCGGTCGAGGTGGTCGTCGAGCCGAAAGAACTTGCCGTCCCAGACGTGCGCCACGTCGTAGGTGGCGTCTGAATGCAGGAAGCCCCAGTCGAAGATCGAGATCTTCGCGTGTTCGGGGGCGACGAACTCACCGTCGACGAAGGCGCAGCCTTGCATGGGGGGCTCCTGAGGGCATGATTGAATTCCCATTGTGTGACCAGCGCGTGCCGCACCGGAAGAACGGTCGACATCGCCCAAAGGGCGGATGTCCGGTCGGGCACAAAGCGGCATCATGCGGGCTTGCGAAGAGGGGGAGACCACCTTGTCGAACGCACCCGGCCTGAAGGCCAGCATCCAGGAACAGATCGAGCACCAGCGCGAAACGCAGTGGCGCCGCGAGGGGGTGGCCGAGCGGCTGATCGTGCTGTCGCGCGAGTCGGGCATGGACGCCGCCGACATGGCCAGTTTCGAGTCGCTGAGCAGCCAGGGCTGGCTCATCGTCGTGCGCTGTCCCAAGCCGCAGTCGCGTGCCTGGCACGGCGTGTTCAGCCCGAAGACCGCGGCCACCGAGGCCAACACCGGCTCGTCGGGCCTGGTGGTGACGGCGCGGCGCATCATGGTGTCGGACTACGACCTGATGAGTGTCTGGCGCCGCTCGCCGGCGGGCTGGGACAAGGTTTTCATCGCCCCCGAGGGCGGCGCCAAGCGCGGGCCGCTGACACCGGAGGCCCGCGTCTTCATGCAGACCGCCAACCGTCAGCTGCGCTCGCGTCTGCAGCACGGCTGCCAGGACGACTGGCTCTCGCCGCGCAACCGTGGCGTCAAGGCCGGCGACGTGTTTGCCGTGTTCATGCAGGGTCGCGCGCACCTGCTGCAGGGGCCCAGGGCCTGCGCGCTGTTCTACGGCGTCCACCGGCTGGCCTGGCCTTACGACGGGGCGGGGCGGCTCGCGATCTGATCGGCTGAGCCGGCGGCATCCCCGCACCGCCCATGCGGTCGCGCCCCGGCGCCGCACCCGCTGGGCGCCCGCGTTCCAGAATGTGGCTTCTGCTGTTCACCGGAAGACCGCCATGAACGATGCCGATCGACCTGAGCTCCCGGCTCGCGTCGGTGCCATGCCCCGCCGCGCCTGGCTGGCCACCGCCGCCGCCGCAGCGCTGGCCGCCGGCGCCTGGCCCGCGTCGCGCGCTGCTGCCGGCGACCTGATCACGCGTGCCATCCCGTCCAGCGGCGAGGCCCTGCCGGTGGTGGGCCTGGGCAGCTGGATCACCTTCAACGTCGGCAACGACCCCGCCGCGCGCGACTCCAGTGCCGAGGTCGTGCGCGCCTTCTTCGCCGCCGGCGGGCGCATGATCGACAGCTCGCCGATGTATGGCTCCTCGCAGCCCACGATCGGGCATGCCCTGGCGAAGCTGAAACACCCGGCGGCGCTGTTCTCGGCCGAGAAGGTGTGGATCGGCGACGTGGCCGGCGGTGCTGCGCAGATGGAAGCCTCGCGGCTGCACTGGGGCGTGACCCGCTTCGACCTGATGCAGGTGCACAACCTGCTGGCCTGGCGCGAACACCTGCCGCGGCTGTTCGAGATGAAGGCCGCCGGCCGGCTGCGCTACGTCGGCATCACCACGTCTGAAGGGCGGCGCCACGCCGAGATCGAGAACGTCATGCGCACGCAGCCCATCGACTTCGTGCAGATCAGCTACAACCTGCTGGACCGCGAGGTCGAGCAGCGCATCCTGCCGTTGGCGCAGGAGCGGCGCATCGCCGTCATCGTCAACCGGCCGTTCCGCGAAGGCGCGCTGCTGCGGTCGCTGCGCGGCCGCCCGCTGCCCGGCTGGGCCGCCGAGATCGGCTGCGACGGCTGGGCGCAGGCGGCGTTGAAGTTCGCCGTCTCGCACCCGGCCGTGACCTGCGCCATCCCCGCCACCCGCCAGGTCGCGCACGTGCGGCAGAACATGGGGGCCGCACGCGGGCCCCTGCCCGACGCCGCGCTGCGAGCACGCATGGCAGCCGACGTGGCGGCGATGTGATGGCCCTTGCCGGTCGCGCCCGTGGGGTCGGGCCGACACGGGGCCTCGTGCGATGACCGAGTGGTGGACCTACCGCCCGTCGGACTTCCTGATGTTCGCGCCGGGCACCTACTGGCGCCTGTTCGAGCTGCACAACCAGGCGCTGTGGCCGGCGCCGCTGCTGCTGGTGCTGGTGGCCACGCTGTGGCTGGCCTGGCGCCTGTGGCGCGGCACGCCTGCGCTGCGCAGCGGCGTCGCCGCCCTGGCGCTGGCCTGGGCCTTCGTCGGCTGGGCCTTCCTGCTGCAGCGCTTCGAGCCCATTCACTGGGCGGCTGGCAGCTTTGCCGTGGGCTTCTTCCTGCAGGCCGGCCTGCTGGTGGTGCTGGCCGGCGGGGGCGTGCTGCAAGCGACGCCGCCCGGTGCTCGCGACCGCATGGGCCTGGCCCTGCTGGCGCTGGCGTTCTGGGTGCACCCATGGCTGGCGCCGGCCGCCGGCCGGCCGTGGATGCAGGCCGAGGTCTTCGGCCTGGCGCCCGACCCCACCGCCATCGCGACGCTGGGCCTGCTGCTGTGCACCACGGCTGGCACGCGCGCGGCGCGCGGCTGGCTGCGGGCGGCCTGGGTGCTGCCCGCCATCTGGTGCGTGATCAGTGCGGCGACGCTGGCGACGATGCAGTCGGCGCAGGCCGTGGTGCCGGCAGGCGCCGTGCTGCTGGCGGGGGCGGCAGCGGCGGCGGATCGCTGGTGCAGCGCCAGCCGTCGCCGAAAGTAAATCTCCCGGCCGCGGAACGCGGCTCACGTATCGCCGGGCGCCGCCGCGGCTCTGTGGGGGGTGTCTCACTGTCGTCGCGCCTGCAGACCATGCACTCCATCATCTCCGTACCGCTGAACGACGAGCGTGTGCTTTCCATCGAATCGGCCGAGGAACTGGCCCTGCGCCAGTCGGCCGGCCGCCTGATCGCCCGCCGCTACGCCTGGCGAGGCTATGGGCGACTGGGCCTGCAGGGTCCCCCGGCCGCCCACCGCACCACGCTGGCCGCGCGCTCGGGCGCGAGCACGCTGGGCACCTTGACGGTGGTGCTGGACGGCCCCGAGGGCCTGGCCGCCGAAGCCAGCTTCCCCGACCAGGTGCGGGCGCTGAGGCAGCAGGGTCGCCGCATCGCGGAGTTCACGCGCCTGGCGGTGGAGTCCGACGAGGACGGCGAGCGCGTGATGGCCGCCCTGTTCCATGTCGGCCATGCCCTGGCCCACCGGGTGCATGCCCGTGATCTGCTGCTCGTCGAGGTCAACCCGCGCCACGTGCGCTACTACGCCCGCCTGCCGGGTGCACGGGTGCTGGCCGAGGCCGCGCGCCACGCAGCCGTGAGTGCCCCGGCGGTGCTGCTGGCCATCGAGTTGCACGAGGTGCAGGCCCACATCGCGCAGGCGTCCGGTCCCCGCCGCGCGCGGCGCGGGTCACCTTTCGCCTGGGCTTTCGGCGCCGAGCAGGAGACGCGCATCGTGGGGGCGTTGCAGGCGATGTCCAGCGCGCTGTGGCCGGCCGGCCGGGTGGCCTCGGCCTGAGCGACCGTACGAACAGGGGGCGGCGCCGAAGGCCGGCAGCCGCGCGCTTCAAGCCCTCTCGTGGCGCAGCAGGTACAGCCCGGCCGAGATCACCAGCGCGATGCCGAACCAGGCCAGCAGGTTCGGCACATCGCCCCACACCACCCAGCCCAGCGCCACCGCCATCAGCAGCCCGCTGTAGCGGAAAGGCGCCACCACGGCCAGCTCGCCGGTGCGCGTGGCCCGGATGATCAGGTGGTAGCCGACGGCCAGGAAGACCGCCGCCACGGCCAGCAGCGCGAATTGCTGCCCGGTGACCGGCTCCCATCCCTGCAGCAGCGTCACCGCGCCCGCCACCACGGTGACTGCCGAGGCGGTGGCCAGCGTGATGGTGATCGAGGGCACGGCCACCGCGATGCGCGGCGTCACGAAGTCCCGCAGGGCATGCAGGAAGGTGCCGAACAGGCACAGCCAGGCGAAGGCGTTGAAGCCGTCGGGGCGCGGCTGGATCACCAGCAGCACGCCGGCGAAGCCCGCCAGCGTGGCCGCCCAGCGCCACGGACCCAGCCGGGCGCCCAGCAGCATCACCGCCAGCACGGTGATGAACAGCGGCGTGGCCATGTTGATCGCGGTGGCGTTGGCGATCGGCAGATGGAACAGCGACAGCAGGTAGGCGAAGGTCGCTGCAGCGTCGAGCGTGGCCCGCAGCGCGACCCAGCCCGTCATCAGCTGGCGCGGCCGCACCACCGCGCCGGTGGCGTGCACGTAGGCCCAGATGAGCGTCGTGGCCATCAGTCCGCGCAGCAGGATCAGCTGCCCGGATGGCAGGGTCTGGCTGACGAACTTGACCAGCGCATCGTTGGCGATGAAGCAGGCCATCGACAGCATCATCAGACGGATGCCGAGCCGGTTGGCCGCGCGCCGCTGTCGTGCTTCAGCGTCTGACGGATTCACGGCGAGGTCGCAGGCCATGCGGGCGCCGGCGCAGGCCGCGGAGGAGGGGGTCGTAGCGCGTCATCGGGTGTTCAGCCCGAGAGCATACGACGACGCCCGACCTCGCTCGCGACCGCGGCCTGGCGCGGCTGGCAGCCCCGCCGCGGGCGAATGCCGGACCTGTTCAGGGCAGCAGCGTGCCGGTGAGATCTGCCCCGCTGAAGTCCACGCCCACCAGGGTGGCCGCCGTGAAGTCGGCGTTGATCAGCACCGCATTGGCGAAGCTCGCGCCGACGGCCGTGATGCCGGTGAGGTCGGCATCGATCAGGCTGGTGTTGCTGAAATCTGCACCCGACAGCAGTGCGCCCGACAGGTCGGCCTTGCCCAAGTTGCCGTTGCTGAACAGCGCGTCGCTCAGGTCGGCGCCGACGAGCACCGAGTCGATGAACGAGCCGTTGCTGAAGTCGGCCCCGGCGGCCAGTACACCGCTGAGGTCGGTCTTGTTCAGCGACGCGCCGAAGATCGCTGCGTCGGCCAGGTTCGCGCCGGCCAGCGAGGCGTCGACGAAGGTGCTGCTGACCAGGCGCGCGCCGGCCTCGTCGTCGTCGGGCCCGTCGCCGAAGTCGGCGCCGGCCATCACGGTGAAGACGAAGCTGGCGCTGGTGAGGTCGGCATCGCGAAAGTCGGCGCCGCTGAAATGGGCGACGTCGAAGATCGCGTCGCGCAGGTCGGCACCGGTGAAGAGCGTCGTGTGGTCACCGGTGGCCAGTCCGAGGTTGGCCTTGACGAGCACCGCGCCCGTGAGGTTGGCGCCGGTCAGCACGGCCTCGGTCAGGATCGCGTCGCTGAGGTCGGCCCCCGTGAAGTCGGCGCCCGTGAGGTCGGCGCCATTGAAGTTGGCACCTTTCAGGTTGGCGCCGCGGAAGTCGGCGCCGGTCAGGTCGGCGTCCTCGAAGAAGGACTCCACCGCTTCGACCCCGGTGAACAGGGCGCCAGCCAGGTTGCTGTCGGCGAAGTTCGCGCCGTTCATCTTGGTCGGATGGTTTTCGTCGTAGGCTCGAAAGTCGGCGCCGGCGAAATTGCTGTCCTCGGAACCGAAGTTCGTCAGGTCGGCGCCACGGAAGCTCAGCCCGGTGACGGTGGCGCCGTCGGCCGGCGATGTGTCGGTCCACGACATGTCGACCATCTTCGCGAGGTCGAACACGGCCTGAAGGATGTCGACGTCGGTGAAGTTGACGCCCGTGAAGTCGGCGCCTGTGAAGTCGGTGCGCACCGCACGCACGCCCTCCAGGTTGGTCTCGACCAGCTTGGCGCCCACGAAGCTGGTGTCGGTCAGGTCGGCGCCCGACAGACTGGCGCCGCTCAGGTCGGCGTCGTCGAAGCTTGCGCCGCGCAGGTCGGCCGCCGTCGCACCTTCGCCGCTCAGGTCGGCCATCACCAGCTTGGCGCCGGTGAGGTCGGCGTTGCGAAGGTTGACGGTGAAGCTGCTGAGTTCGGTCAGGTCGGCACCGCGCAGGTCGGCACCCGAGAGGTTGACATTGTTGAGCGTGACGCGCAGCAGGCTGCTGTCGCCGAATCCGCTGCCGGCCGAGAAGTCGGCGCCCCGGGCGTCGACGCCGATCCAGACGGCACCCTCGAAGTTCGTGCCCTTCAGCTCACTGTTGCGGAACTTGACGCCATTGAGCACCGCGTCCTTGAAGGTCGACCCGTTCAGGTCGCGGCCGGTGAAGTCGCGGTTGTTCAGCACTCGGCTGTCGAAGTTGAAGATGGCCATGAGCAGTGTTTCCTTGGGGACGCCGCAGCCGGCGCGGCGCAGCAGGGTTTGAACGCGGCGCTCGTGCCGGAAGCCCGGGCGAGCGCAGGCCGCACAGAGGGCATCGATTGGCCGATCAATACATGTTCTTCAGGCCGATGTCCGCTGTTCGCGCCTGGGGCTTCCCTCAGCCCGGCGCCAGGGCATGCCTCTTGCCGTTCCACGGGCACGGACATCCCGTCAACCCGATCGCCCCACGGGGCGGCCAAGGAGCATGGACATGGAAGCAATGAACGGCATGGGCGGCCTGATACCGCTGTGGATCCTGGGCGCAGGTTTTCTGGCGGGCATCGTCGAACTGATGCGGACCCCGACCCCGCGGCGCCGCAGCGACTCGCAGCAGCGGCCGTCGGCGTCGGATCCCACGGTGCCTCACACCGGGGCCTACCAGCGTGGGCGCGCGCTGAGCTGAAGCCGGCTGATCCGGGGTGCCGGCATGCCGCCGGACGATGGGATATCGTCCGGCGGGCGGACCGCGTTCCATCGTCCGGTGGAGGTCGTCGGACCGCTGCCACCGCTTCGCAGGAACCGCATGATCGCCGTCATCTTCGAACTCGAACCGGCTGCCGGGGCCGCCGACCGCTACTTCGAACTGGCCGCTGCGCTGCGGCCGCAGCTCGAGGGAATCGACGGCTTCGTCTCGGTGGAACGCTTCGAGAGCCTGTCGCGGCCGGGTCGCTTCCTCTCGCTGAGCCTGTGGCGTGACGAAGACGCCGTGCGCGCCTGGCGCTGCCACGGCATGCACCGCGGCGCGCAGCAGGAAGCCCGCCACCAGGTGCTGGCGGGCTACCGCCTGCGTGTGGCCGCGGTCATGCGCGACTACGGCCTGCTCGACCGCGAGCAGGCGCCGGCCGACTCGCTGGCGGTCCTGATCTGAACGCCGGGGCGGGTTTCGGCGGCGACGGGCCCCCCGAGACGGGTGTGCCGCCACCACCCAGGTCCGGGCTGCCGGGCGGCGGTGGCGGTGGCATCATTGGATGGGGTCAGCCCGGCCCGGGAGTGGCCTGTCGTGTCCGAGACACCGGAAGATGATGTCCTGTTGCAGCGCTGTCGCGATGGCGACCGCGCGGCCTGGAGCATCCTGGTGCGGCGTTACCAGCGGCTGATCTACACCGTGCCGCGCCGCGCCGGGCTGTCCGAGGAGTCCTGCGCAGACGTCTTCCAGTCCACCTTCAGCCGGCTCTTCGAGCACCTGGACCGCATCGAAGACGGCAGCCGCGTGCGCGCCTGGCTGGTCACCACCGCCCGGCGCGAGAGCCTGCGCCTGCTGGAAGAAGCGCGGCGCCGGGGCAGCGGCCAGCGGGCGGCAGGCACCGGCGAGAGCGACGACGACGGCGCCGACGAGATCGAGCGCATCGCCGACCCCGGTCCGCTGCCCGAGGCCCTGCTGTCGGACTTGCAGGACCAGCACCGGGTGCGCCAGGCCGTCGACCGCCTCGACCCGCGCTCCAGGCAGTTCGTCGAGCTGATGTTCCTGCAGGAAGAGCCCTTGCCCTATGGCGAGGTGGCCCGGCGCATGGGCATGGCCGAGGGCAGCATCGGCCCGACGCGGGCCCGGTGCCTGGAAAAATTGCGTGTCCTGCTGCAGGAAATCCGGTAACCATGTATTTCCTTGCCGCCGCTGCTCTCTGTGCCGCCAATCTGCCCCCTGCACCAGGGGGTCGGCAGCGTTCCACACGCGGAGTCAGCATGAAGCGTTCGATCTCCCTGGTCGTCCAGGGCCGGGAAAGGCAGTGGGGTTTTACGTTCCAGGGGGATCCCCGGCATCTCCCCGAATGGCAGGCCGATGGCCTGGACGTGTCTCTTTGCAGCAACGAGATTCCCGCCTGGGCGGTGAGGCTGGGCTTGCTGCGGCCCTGGATCGCCGTGCAGGATCTTTTCCTGCGCCTGCGCCGCGGTTGAGGGAGGTTCGAACACATGACTGCACCCGACCGTCCCGACGACCTGCCGCTCGAGCAGAGCCTTCTGCGCAGCCGCATGCTCGAAGACGCGCCCGACGCGGTGATCGAACGCGCCATGGGCATCTTCGAGCCGCGGGCCCGCCCGCGGGTCGTCCAGCCCGAGCCGGCCGGCCTGCTGACGCGGCTGGCGGCCGTGCTCAGCTTCGACAGCGCCTTGGCGGCACCGCAGGCGCTCGGGCTGCGCTCCGGCGCCACGACCACCCGCCAGATCCTGTTCTCGGCCGACGGCCGCGATGTCGACCTGCGCATCCGGCCGGCGACCGCAGGGGCCGCCCAGCGCTGGCGCATCAGCGGGCAGGTGCTGGGCCCCGACCTGTCCGGGACGGCGCGGCTGGTCGGGCCGGACCGTGACATCGAGGTGCCCTGGTCGGAGCTCGCCGAGTTCGGTTTCGACGACGTCTGCGAAGGCACCTGGGTGATCGGCCTGCGCACCTCCGCGTGGGAACTGGAACTGCCGCCGATCCACGTGCCCGCCGGACCCTGAGCGGTGACGGCCGTCGACCGCCTGGCTGCGGCCTGGGCCCTCAAGGCCGAGTGCCATGCGGCCTGGAACGTGGAGCCCTCACGCGTGGCGGTGCTGGCCGACCAGATGGCCGAACTGGCCGCTGCCGACGGCCGCGGCGAACTGCTGGCTCTGGCCGCCTGGACGCGGGCCATCGCCGACCTGGCCGGCGGGCGCCTGCAGCAGGCGGCGGACCAGCTCGATCAGGCGCACGCGCGCTTCATGGCGCTGGGCGACGTGCAGCACGCGGCCGAGACGCGCGTGCCGCAGCTCATCGCGCTGTCGATGCTGGGGCGCCACGACGAGGCGCTGCGCTGCGCACAGGCCGCGCTGGCCCAGTTCGTGGCCGTCGGCGACGAGCGCTCGGCCGGCAAGGTGGAGCTGAACCTGGGCACCATGCTGACGCGGCGCGATCGCCACGCCGAGGCCGCCGCGCACTACCGGCGTGCCGCCGTGCGCTTCGCCCATGTCGGCGACCTGCAGCATTCTGTGATGGCCGACATCGGCCTGGCCGACGCCCTGACCTGGCAGTTCGAGATGGACGAGGCCGCCCTCGTGAACCAGCGGGCGCGCATGCGCGCCGCCACGCACGGCCTGGCGGTGCTGGAAGGCCAGGCCCAGGTGGCCATCGGGCGCCTGGCGCTGCACCAGGGCCGGCTGCACACGGCCCTGCGCGAGCTGGCCCAGGCCAGCCAGCGGCTGGAAGACGCCGGGGCGGCGCCGCAGCAACGCTTCGAGGCCGACAAGGCCCTGGCCGACGCCTACGGGGTGCTGCACCTGCTGCCCGAGGCCGTGTCGCTGTACGACCGCGTCATCGCCATCGCCCAGGCCACCGGTGCGCCGCTGGAGCAGGCGCGGGCCCTGGTGGCGCGGGCGCGCGCGCAGGCCGGTCTGGGCCAGGACGCTGCCGCACTGGCCGGCTTCGAAGAGGCCCGACAGCTCTTCTCGGCGGCCGGCAGCGGCCCGTCGACCGCGCTGGCCGACCTGGGCCTGGGCACGCTGCACCTGCACGCCGGACGGGGCGACGACGCGCTGCACCATGCGCTGCGAGCGCAGGACGGCCTGGCCGGCAGCGGCATCCGCGGCTGGTTCGGAGAGGCGCGGCTTCTCGAAGCCGGGGCACTGGCCAGCATCGGCCGGCATGCCGAGGCGGAGCAGGCCTTCCTGGACGTGCTGGCCGGCTGTGCGGGCCAGCCGCGTCTCGAGTGGGCTGCACGGCTGGGACTGGCGCGCCAGCACGCGCGGCATGCGCGCGCCGGCGACGCACGGGCCGAGCTGGAACGGGCGCTGGCGCTCATCGACGAAGCGCGTGCCGCCTTGCCCGACGACGAGTTCCGCAGCGCCATGGCGCACGATGCCGAGCGGGGTGTCGACCTGCTCGTCGAGCTGGCCGCCGTCGGGCCCGCCGACGGTTCGAGCGGCGACGCCGCCGATCTGCTGGAGTGCATGGAGCGCGGGCGCGGCAGGGCGGGGGCTGCAGAGACCGAGGCAGCCGGCGAGCGGCGCCGCGCCGACCCGCAGTTGCTGGACCGCCTGCGCTGGGCGCGCGAGCGCTGGCGCGCCGCGCTGCCCCGCGGCGACGGTGCCGAGCTGGCAGAACGCGCCGGTGACGTGGCGCAGCTCGAGTTCCAGTTGCTGGAGGCGCATCGCCGCGCGGCGGCCGCGGCGGCGACTCCGTCCGATGCCCCGCAGGCGGCCGACGGAGCCGCCTCGGCAGCCTTTCGGGCCGGGGCGCTGCAGCGCTGCCTGGCGCCCGGGCAGGCGCTGGTGCAGTATCACCGGCTCGGCGACCGGCTGATCGCTTGCGTGGCCACGTCCGGCGGCGTTCGCGCCAAGGCCTGGGACGTCGCCGATCTCGACCGGCGCCTGGAGGCGCTGCAGTTCCAGCTCGAGGCGCCGCGCTGGGCGGGGCATCGACTGTCGCGACATGCCGGGCAGCTGCTGCAGCGCACGGTGGCGCACCTGCAGGGCCTGTACCGGCAGTTGTGGGCTCCCCTGCAGGACTGGCTGGGTGGCGTGCAGCGGGTGGTGGTGGTGCCGCACCGAGAGCTGCACTACGTGCCCTTCGCGGCGCTGCACGACGGCAGCAGCTGGCTGGTGGAGCGCCTGGAGATCAGCCTGTCGTCGAACGCCGGCGCCTGGATGCGCCAGTCCGGCGCGCCGATGCCGCGTCCCCGGCGCGTGCTGGCGGTGGGGCACGGCGGGGCATCGCTGCCCCATGTCGAAGCCGAGATCGCCGCCGTGGCGTCGAACATCGGCGGCGGGGCGCTGACGCTGTCGGGGTCCGGGGCCACGCAGGCGGCCGTGCGCGAGCAGGCGCCGGGCGTCGACGTGCTGCATCTGGCCTGTCACGGGCAGTTCCGCGCCGACAGTCCCTACTTCTCTGCGCTGCACCTGGCCGACGGTCCGTGGACGCTGCACGACGTGAGACAGCTTCGGCTGACACGCGGCCTGGTGGTGCTGTCGGCCTGCGAGACGGGCATGAGCCGCATGGCCCCCGGCGAGGAGCGGCTGGGCCTGGTGCGGGGCTTCATGCAGGCCGGGGCGCGGGCCGTGATGGCCACGCTGTGGGCGGTCGACGACGCCTCGACGGCCGCGCTGATGGCCGACTTCTACGCCGCCCTGGCGGGCGGGCAGGGCGCCGCCGGGGCCTTGCAATCTGCACAGATCCGGGCGGCCCAGGCCGGAAGACACCCATTCCAGTGGGCTGCGATGACCCTTCACGGCGCGCGCTGAGGTCCTGCTTCGACCAGAATCGCCGCCTCTCCATGTATCAGACGCGGCCGCGATCGCTCTGTGCGCCCAGCTTCACTTCCGAGCCAGCCCATGACCCGACTGCACATTCCCGGTTCGATCCTCCTTGGCGTGGCTTTCCTGGCCGCTTGCGGCGGCTCGGCAGAAGAGACGGTGGTCGCCGAGGAGCGCCTGCAGCCCCTGGCCGTGGCCGCCGGCCCTGACATCGTGGTGCAGCTGCGCGACGGCACGTCGGTGCAGGCGCTGGCCGCGCGCTTCCGCCTGACGGTGGTCGAGCAGTTCGGCCAGCGGCCGATCTGGCGGCTGCGCGGCCCGGCCGGTGCCAACGTGGCGCGCCTGCTCAAGTCCCTGGGCGACCACCCCGGCGTGCAGTACGCCGAGCTGAACACGGCCACCCAGATGCCCGGCGGGCGCAACGTGTCGGTGTGGGCCATCGGCGGTGACGCCGGGGCCTACGTCGGCCAGTGGGCGCCGGTGGCCTTGCGGCTGCCCGAGGCACATGCCGTGACCACCGGCCAGGGCATCCGCGTGGCCGTGCTGGACACCGGCATCGACCTGTCGCACCCGGTGCTGGTGCCGCGCCTGGCGCGCCAGCCCGGCGGCCATGTGCTGGGTCGCGACTTCGTCGACGGTGACGACGTGCCCGCCGAAGTCGGCACGCGCGCCGACGCCGGCTTCGGCCACGGCACGCACGTCGCCGGCCTGGTGGCCCTGTCGGCCCCCGGCGCCCGGCTGATGCCGGCGCGCGTGCTCGACGCGCAGGGCCGCGGCAACGCCTGGGTGCTGGCCGAGGCGCTGGGCTGGGCCGTCGACCCCGACGGCGACCCGGCCACCGACGACGGCGCCCATGTCGTCAACTTCAGCCTGGGCGGCACGCGGGAGACGCAGCTGCTCAAGACGGTGACGCGCCTGGTGACCTGCGACTTCTCCTTCGACGACGACGACGACGGCGACTTCAAGGACGCCGGCTTCGACGCCGACCGCGAGCGCTGCCGCCAGGGCCGCGGCGCGGTGGTGATCGCCGCGGCCGGCAACGCCGGCAACGACATCGAGCGCCTGTACCCCGCGGCCGAGGAGGTCAAGGGTTCGCTGGCGGTCACCGCCAGCACCATCGACCGACAGCTCGCGCCCTTCGCCAACTACGGCGGCTGGATCGGCGTGGCCGCCCCCGGCGCGAACATCGTCAGCACCGTGCCCGGCGGCGGCTGGGGCACCTGGAGCGGCACGTCGATGGCCGCACCGCTGGCTGCCGGCACGGCGGCCCTGGTGATGACGCAGCCTGCCAAGGACGGTGACCCCAGCCGCCCGGTGCCGCGCCAGTGGCGCGCCGAAGACGTCGTCAAGCGCCTGACCGATCGCGTCGAGGTGCTGTGCGGCCCGTCGATCAAGCAGGTCGATGCGGCGGCGGCGGTGCGGGACGAGCCGGCACTCGATCTGAAGTGCCCCTGAGCGCCGCCGGCGCAGCGGCGTTTCCCTGAAGGTTTGTCCGAAGCCAGCCGCGGCGCGCCGGAAGGCATGCTCTGACAGGTGAGCGAGGACAAGGGCTTGGCGACGGCAGCGCCACCGCCTTGCAGGTCTTGCACGAGTTGCTGCGACGGGCCAGGCTCCGCGTCGGGTTGCTTGCCTTGGCCGGCGGGCGTGCGGCGGCGTCGAGGGCATTTCAACGGCCTGTCAGTGCCGCGGCTGATCGCGGCCAAACTGCATTCCGCGCCGCTTCGATCAACGATCGGCCATCAGCGCGCCAGCGCGTACGGCCCGCCGCGTTCCAGCGCGCGCTGGTACGCCGGCCGCGCCCACAGGCGGCGCACCCAGGCGTCCATCGCCGGATACTGCGCCCGCAGGTCTCGGGCGGCCTCGGCGACGAAGCTCATCTGGATGTCTGCGCCGGTCAGGGTCTCGCCGACGAGGAACTCGCGGCCTTCGAGCGACCGGTCGACGAAGCCCAGGTGGTTGGCCAGCTCGCTGTCGATGCGCGGCTTCAGCGGCGCGCCGCCCTCGCCGAGCCGGCCGACGTACAGGCGCAGCATCAGCGGCAGCATCGCCGATCCCTCGGCATAGTGCAGCCACTGCTGGTAGGCCTCATGGTCCGCGCTGCCGGGCGCCGGCTGCAGGCGGCCCTCGCCATGGCGGCGGATCAGGTAGTCGACGATCGCGCCCGACTCGTGCACCGTGACGCCGTCGTCGACGACCACCGGGCTCTTGCCCAGCGGATGCACCTTCAGCAGTTCGGGCGGCGCCAGCCGGGTGGTGGCGTCACGCTGGTGGTGCACGATCTCGTAGGGCGTGCCGAGTTCCTCCAGCAGCCACACCACGCGTTGGGAACGGGAGTCGTTGAGGTGGTGAATGGTGATCATGGCGGGTCCTGGGTGGGTGGTTCGGGATGCGCCTGGTCCGGGTGCCGGGGGCGCGACCCGTATATTGACCGCTGCGCCCGTCCGGAGGTGCCGCCCTGGGGACACCGTGACCCTGACGGTGACACCCGGCCTGACACCGGGCTTCGACGACACCTCCAACCGGGCGCCACACCCAGCGCCTTGAACTGAACCAGGCCGGCGCCCGGCGTCTTGTCCTACAACCGTTCGGGCAGCCCTCAGGCGGCTTGCCGACCGGCCGGGCGCTAGCCTGCGCTTGTCCGCACAGCCAGGGACAACCGCTGGAACAGGCGCGTGCGGCCAAGGCCGTGCAGCGCATGCATCAGGCAGACGGTGCCGCCGCGCCGCCACGCCGACACTGGCCAGCGGGCCATCCGCCAACCTCACCGAACCAGGAGTTCCCCATGGCCTATCGCAGCACCAACCCCTTTACCCAATCGGTGGAGAAGTCCTTCGACGAACTGAGCGACGAGCAACTGCAAGCCAGGCTGCAGACCGCGCAAGCCTGCTTCACCGACACCTGGCGGGACCACGGCTTCGCGCAGCGCAAGGCATTGCTCAAGCGCGCCGCCGGGCTGATGCGCGAGCGCCAGCAGGCCCTGGCGGAACTGGCCACGCGAGAGATGGGCAAGCTGATCGCCCAGAGCGTCGGCGAAGTGGCGCTGAGCGCGGCCATCATCGACTACTACGCCGACAACGCCGAGGCGTTCCTGGCGCCCGAGCCGCTGAAGACCGACAAGGGCCAGGCGGTCGTGGAGAGCAGCCCCCTGGGCGTGCTGTTCGGTGTCGAGCCCTGGAACTATCCGTACTACCAGGTCGCCCGCTTCGCCGCGCCCAACCTGATGGCCGGCAACGTGGTGATGGTCAAGCACGCTTCCAACGTGCCGCAATGTGCGCTGGCCTTCGAGCAGCTGATGCTCGACGCCGGCCTGCCGGCCGGCGCCTACACCAACCTGTTCTTGTCGAAGGACCAGGTGGCCGCTCTGATCGACGACCCCCGTGTGCGTGGCGTGGCCCTGACCGGCAGCGAAGCCGCTGGTGCCGTGGTGGCCGCGCAGGCGGGCCGGAACCTGAAGAAATCGACCCTGGAGCTCGGCGGCAGCGACGCCTTCATCGTCCTGGAAGACGCCGACATGGCGCGTGCGGTGAAGCAGGCGGTCAGTGGCCGGATGGGCAATGCGGGCCAGGCCTGCACGGCCTCCAAACGCTTCGTCGTGCTCGACGCCGTGGCCGATGAGTTTCTGGAGCAGTTCAAGGCGGCGATGGCCCGGTTCCAGCCCGGCGACCCGATGGACGAGGCCAGCACGCTGGCGCCGCTCAGCTCGGCCGATGCCCTGGACAAGCTCGAGCAGCAGGTGCAGACCGCCGTCGCCCATGGCGCCAAGTTGCTGCTGGGCGGCCAGCGGGTGGCCGGCACGCAGGGCAACTTCATGCGGCCGACCATCCTGGCCGACATCACCGAGGACAACCCGGTGTTCAACGAAGAATTGTTCGGTCCAGTGGCGCTGTTCTTTCGCGTGCCCGATGAGGCCGCCGCCGTGGCGCTGGCCAACCACTCGCCGTTCGGACTGGGCGGCTCGGTGTTCACCCAGGACGTCGAGCGTGGCCGTCGGGTGGCGCGGCAGATCGACACCGGGATGGTGTTCGTCAACTCGGCCGCGGTGTCGCTGCCCGACCTCCCGTTCGGCGGCGTCAAGAACTCGGGCTATGGCCGTGAACTCGCGGCCTCGGGCATCCACGAGTTCGTCAACAAGAAGCTGATCCGCGTGGCTTGATGCCCTTCATCGTGAGGTCAGCGTCTCGAAGACCCGTCGCTCAACCCTCGGCAGACCCAGTGGCCGCTGTCGGCGTCGACGGCGAACTGGGGGTCTCGGCCAGCTGTGGTCGTGGCTGAACGGCGGGTCCGCTGCGGTTCACCCACTTCGGACATCAGCGTGCTCAGCGACTGCGGGGCAGCACCACCGCCTCCCATGGGTTGAGCAGGAGCGCCCCGGTCGCCGCGAAGTCGGTCACGTTGCGGGTGACGACGGTCATGCCATGCACCATGGCGGTGGCGGCGATGAGGGCGTCACGCTCAGATCTCGGGTCAGGCACATGCAGGGCAGCGCATCGCTGCGCCACGGCGGTGTCCACTGGCAGGACGCGGTCCGAAAATGCAGGCAAGACATGGTGATCCATCCAAGCCCTGAGCAAGGCGCCTTGTTTGGGGTCGCGGCGCTGCACCAGCAGCACGCCGGTTTCCAACTCCAGAATGGTGATGGCCGATACGAACAGTGCAGCAGCGGGTACACCGGCGGCCCATGTCGCCACGTTCCGATGGGCCTTGCCCGCCTTGGCCTTGCGAAGTTCCAAGACGACATGGGTGTCGAGGACAAACATCAGCTGAGATCGGCTGGGCGTGCGATGTGGCCCATGCGCGGGGCTTCAAAGTCGATGTCGGCCACTCCGGGCATGGCCAGCAGGTCGGCAATGCTGGCGGCTCTCTGGGTGAGCTTTTGGTAGGCCTCGATCGTCAGCAGCACATGCGCGGGGCGGCCGCGATCGGTGATGATGACCGGGCCCTTGCTGGCCGCCCGCTCTTTCGGTCGCGAATGCGATCTGACCAGGGCTGGCCGCGAGCTCCGACCCCTCTGGCATCTGAAGGCCAGGCCAGTCGCTACAACTCGCCTCGGCCAGTCGCACAACGCTGGCGCGCGGCGCGATCGATTCGGCGCCGGGGGCCAGGGAAATTCCCAAGGCGCTGTCGTCACGAAGGCGTCACGCTTGCGAGGTATTCTGAAATCGATTTCAGATTCCTCCGCGAGGCGCCTTGAAACCCTTGACGATCCGCGACGTTTCCCACGAGGCCGGTGTGTCGCCGGCCACGGTCTCGCGTGTCTTCAACGCACCCGAGACGGTCCGCCCGGCGCTGCGTGAGAGGGTGCAGGCCGCCGCCGCGGCCCTGGGGTACCGCCCCAACATCAGCGCGCGCTCGCTGCGCACCCAGCGCACACGGGCCCTCGGCGTCGTGCTGCCGACGCTGTCGAATCCGGTGTTCGCGGAGTGCCTGCAGGGCATCGCCCAGGCCGCCGCGGCGGCCGGCTACTCGATCGTGCCGTTCACCACCGACTACGAACTGGCGCACGAGACGCATGCCGCCAACCTGCTGCTGGCGCGTGGCGTCGATGCGCTGATCCTGTGCGTGGCCAACGCGGCGCGCTCCGCGGTGCTGGCCCGCCTGCGAGCGGCGAAGTCGCCCTACGTGCTGATCTACAACCGCCATGCCCGCCACCCCTGCGTGTCGGTCGACGGCCAGGCCGCGGTGACGTCGCTGGTGGGCCGCCTGCACGCGCTCGGACACCGCCGCATCCTGATGGTCAGCGGCGCCCTGGCCACTTCCGACCGTGCCCAGCAGCGCCATCAGGGCTACCTGGAAGGCATGGCCGCCGCGCGCCTGAAGCCGCAACTGCTGGAGGTGCCCTTCATGGAAGGCGCCACCGAGCGCATGGCCGAGTACCTCGCGGCCCGTCGCGTGATGCCGCAGGCACCGACCGCCGTGGTGTGCTCGAACGACCTGCTGGCCATCCGCTGCATGCGCGCGGCGCATCAGGTCGGGTTGCGCGTTCCCGAGGACCTCTCGGTGGCCGGCTTCGACGGCATCGCGCTGGGCGAAGACCTCACGCCCGCCCTGTCGACGATCGTGCAACCCAGCACCGAGATCGGCCGGCGCAGCGTCGAGCTGCTGGTGCAGGCGCTGGCCGGCCCGGTCCGGCTCGGGCCCGCCCACAGCCTCACGCTGGACCTTCACTTCCGGGAAGGCGAATCCATCGCCCCAGCCCGTGTTCCGTCCCCGGGGACTTCCCCCTCACTGCCACGAAGGACATCACCATGAACTTCTCCCCTTCCCGACTCCTGAGGGCGGCCGCCGTCGCCTTCGGGTTGCTGGCCGGTGCCAGCGCCATGGCGCAGACCGCCATCTGCTACAACTGCCCGCCCGAGTGGGCCGACTGGGCCAGCCAGCTGCGCGCCATCAAGGCCAAGACCGGCATCACCGTGCCGCCCGACAACAAGAACTCGGGCCAGACGCTGGCACAGCTGGTGGCCGAGAAGGCCAGCCCGGTGGCCGACATGGCCTACTACGGCGTCACCTTCGGCATCCAGGCCAGGAAGGAAGGCGTCACGGCCGCCTACAAGCCCGCCGGCTGGGCCGAGATCCCCGACGGCCTGAAGGACCCCGAAGGCCACTGGTTCACCATCCACTCGGGTACGCTGGGCTTCATGGTCAACGTCGACGCGCTCAAGGGCAAGCCCGTGCCGCGCTCCTGGGCCGATCTGCTGAAGCCCGAGTACAAGGGCCTGGTGGGCTACCTCGATCCGGCCTCGGCCTTCGTCGGCTACGTGGGCGCGGTGGCGGTGAACAACGCGCGTGGCGGCAGCATGGACAACTTCGGCCCGGCCATCGAATGGTTCAAGGCGCTGAAGAAGAACGAGCCCATCGTGCCCAAGCAGACGTCCTACGCGCGCGTGCTGTCGGGCGAGATCGCCATCCTGCTCGACTACGACTTCAATGCCTACCGCGCCAAGTACAAGGACAAGGCCAACGTCGAGTTCGTGATCCCGGCCGAAGGCACCGTCGTCGTGCCCTACGTGATGAGCGTGGTGGCCAAGGGTCCGAATGCCGCCAACGGGCAGAAGGCGCTGGACTTCATCCTGTCCAACGAAGGCCAGGCGATCTGGGCCAACGCCTTCCTGCGGCCGGTGCGCGCGTCGGCCATCAGCAAGGAAGCGCAGGCGCGCTTCCTGCCGGCCAGCGAATACGCCCGCGCCCGCACCGTCGACTACGGCCGCATGGCCGAGGTGCAGAAGGCCTTCTCCGACCGCTACCTGCGCGAGGCACAGTAGTTGCTGCTGGCGGCCTGCGCCGCGCCGGCGGCCGCGGTGTTCGCGGCCTTCTGGCTGCTGCCCATGGTGCAGCTGGTGATGCTGCCGGCCAGCAAGGGCGCGGCCACCTACTTCGTGGTGCTCACCGAGCCGCGCTACCTGCAGAGCCTGGTGCAGACCACGCTGCTGTCGGCGGCGGTGACGGTGGTGTCGCTGGTGGTGGCCGCGGCCGTGGGCCTGTACCTCGGCCGGCGCTCGTTTGCCGGGCGCAGGCTGCTGCTGTCGGTGCTGACGCTGCCGCTGTCGTTCCCGGGCGTCATCGTCGGCTTCTTCGTGATCCTGATCGGCGGACGCCAGGGGCCGTTCGCCAGCTTCACCGACGCCGTGATGGGCGAGCGCATCACCTTCGCCTACGGCGTCACCGGTCTGTTCCTGGCCTACGTGTACTTCTCGCTGCCGCGCGCCATTGCCTCGTTCACCGCGGTGGTCGAGCGCATGGAGCACGAACTGGAGGAAGCCGCGCGTTCGCTCGGCGCGCGGCGCTGGCATCTCGTGCGCGACGTCTGGTGGCCGGCCCTGCAGCCCACGGCGCTGGCCATCGGGGCCATCCTGTTCGCCACGGCGATGGGTGCCTTCGGCACCGCCTTCACGCTGGCCAGCCGCTACGAGGTGCTGCCCATCACCATCTACAACGAGTTCACCAACTACGCCAACTTCGCGCTGGCGGCCTCGCTGTCCATCGCGCTGGGCCTGATGACCTGGGCGGTGCTGTTCGTGGCGCGCCGCTTCGGCGGATCGGCCATCGGAGCCGGTGCATGAAGGCGGGGCAGCGCGGCCGGGTCGATGCCCCGGTGCTGCTGGCCATCACGGTGGCGGTGACGCTGTTCACCGTGCTGCCCATGCTGGTGTCGATCACCGCGGGGCTCACGAACAACTTCAGCCGCGGCCTGGCCAGCGGCCTGACCACGCGCTGGATCGAGGAGGTGTGGGCGCTGTACGGCTCCACCGCGTGGCGCTCGGTGCTGCTGGCGCTGGCCTGCGTGGTGGTGGGGCTGCTGGTGGGCGTGCCCTGCGCCTGGGCGCTGGCGCGCAGCCGCACGCGCGCCGCGCGCCTCTTCGAGGAGCTGCTGACGCTGCCGGTGGCGGTGCCCGGCCTGGCCACGGCACTCGCGCTGATCCTGGCCTACGGCCAGATCCGCGGCTTCCGCCAGAGTTTCGCCTTCATCCTCGTCGGCCACGTCGTGTTCACGCTGCCCTTCATGGTGCGCACGGTGTCGGCGGCCTTCGCGCGCGACGACCTGCAGGCGCTCGACGAAGCCGCGCGCTCGCTGGGCGCCAGCTTCCTGCAGCGCTTCCTGGGCGTGCTGGTGCCGGCCGTGGCGCCGTCCATCGTGGCCGGTAGCCTGATGGTCTTCACGCTCTCGGTGGGCGAGTTCAACCTCACCTGGATGCTGCACACGCCGCTGACGCGCACGCTGCCGGTGGGTCTGGCCGACAGCTACGCTTCCATGCGCATCGAGATCGGCTCGGCCTACACGCTGGTCTTCTTCATCGTCATCCTGCCCATCCTCTGGGGCATGCAGGTGCTGGCGCGCTGGATAGAGAACATCCATGGAACATCCCCCGGTCCCCGCCGCTGAACGCACGCGCGTCGAGATCATCGACTGCGCCAAGACCTACCCCGGCGGGGCCCAGGTGCTGCGCCCGACCACGCTGACGGTGGAGCCCGGCGAGGTGCTGGCGCTGCTGGGCCCGTCGGGCTGCGGCAAGACCACGCTGCTGCGCGTCATCGCCGGCCTGGTCGATCCCGACCGCGGCGGGCGCATCGTCTTCAACGGCGAAGACGTCACCGCGCGGCCGATCGAGCAGCGCGCCGTGGGCATGGTGTTCCAGCACTACGCGCTGTTCCCGCAGATGACGGTCGAGGCCAACATCGGCTACGGCTTGCGCGTGCGCGGCATCGCGCCGCAGAAGATCCGCCAGCGCGTCGGCGAAGTCATCGAGCTGGTGCGCCTGGGCGGGCTGGAGCAGCGCCGCCCGTCGCAGCTCTCCGGCGGCCAGCGGCAGCGCGTGGCGCTGGCGCGCGCGGTGGCGGTGCAGCCGCGCGTGCTGCTGCTGGACGAGCCGCTCACGGCGCTGGACGCCAAGCTCAAGGAGGCGCTGCGCGACGAGCTGGCGCAGCTGCTGCGCGACCTGCACATCACCGCCGTGCACGTCACGCACGACCAGAACGAGGCCCTGGCCATCGCCGACCGGCTGGCCGTCATGCAGGCCGGGCGCATCGTGCAGGTCGGCCGCGGCGAAGACCTCTACCGCCAGCCCGGCCATCCTTTCGTCGCCGAGTTCCTGGGCCGCGTGAACCGCCTGCATGTGGACGCAGGGGGCAGCCTGCCGCTGGGCGGTATCGTGCTGCCGTGCCCTGCCGGCCTGGCGGGCCATCACACCGTGCTGGTGCGGCCGGAGGACGTGCAGGTGCGCACCGGCGCGGCGCCGGCCCTGCCCGGTGCCGCGTGGGGCCAGGCCCGCGTCTTGCAACGCACTTTTCTCGGCGACCGGGTGCACCTGCGGCTGCAGGTGGACGGGCAGGCCGAGGCCATCGTCTCCGACCAGCCGCGCGACTGCCCTGCCGCGGCCGGCGACACCGTTCACATCGGCATCGACCCCGCGCGCCTGATGGCGGCGGCCCTGAAGGACAGCGCATGAAGACCCTGCTCGCGCAGCTGACCGACCTGCACATCCGGGAACCCGGGCGGCTGGCCTACGGTCGCCTGGACACCGCGCCTTACCTGCGTGCCGCCGTGCAGGCCCTCGAGGCCTTGCCGCAACGCCCGCATGCGGTGGTGCTGACCGGCGACCTCACCGACTTCGGCCGCGCCGCCGAATACGAGCACCTGGCCGGGATGCTGGCACCGCTGTCGATGCCGCTGTACCTGCTGCCCGGCAACCACGACGAGCGCGGCCAGCTGCGGCGCAGCTTCCCCGACCACGCCTACCTGGGCGACGGCGAGTTCGTGCAGTACGACGTGAGCCTGGGCGAGCACGGCCTGCGGCTGCTGGGACTGGACACGGTCGAGCCCCGCGCTCCCCATGGCCGGCTGTGCACGCAGCGCCTGCAATGGCTGGCCGATGCGCTGGACCGCCATCGCGGCGAGCCGGTGGTGATCGCCATGCACCACCCGCCCTTCGAGACGCTGATCGGCCACATGGACCGCATCGGCCTGCTCGAAGGCGCCGACGCGCTGGCCGAGATCCTGGCCGCGCATCCGGCGGTCGAACGAGTGATCTGCGGGCACCTGCATCGCACGATCTACAGCCGCATCGGCGGCGCGGTCGTGTCTACCGCGCCGAGCCCGGCCCACCAGGTGTGCCTGGACCTCTCGCCCGACGCCGCGTCGGCCTGGATCCTCGAGCCGCCGGGCTTTCACCTGCACGCCTGGAGCGGCCCCGGCCGTATGGTGACGCACGTGGCGGCGGTGGGCCGCTTCGACGGCCCCCATCCCTTTCACGACGGCGGCAGGCTGATCGACTGAGGCACCCGCCCGCGAGAGCGGTTCAGGTCGTGGTCATCGCACTATTTCCTGCAGATTGACACGCTTCGACCTGCCCGGCCGATCACGCCGCCGGCGCATCGAACGCCCCACCGATCGGCTTCGCCCGGCGATTGGTCCTGCCCGCAAAGGCCCCGCGGCCGCGCGCGTCGTAGCCGCCGCCGTCGAACAGCTCCGTAGCGCAGCCGTTCACGTCCCCCTGATCGGCGACGCAATCGACGACTGGCTCGAGCCCCGCAGCGCCGCAAGTGCCGCGGAGTCAGGCAGTGACAGCGATGCTGCGGTTGCCGACAGGCCGGTTTGCACGCAGATCAGTTTAGGTCGCTGGGAGTGCTGTGCCTCCAATGAAGCTCTCGGCATGGCATCGACAAGAGTCCGTTCGTTCAAGGCTCGCACCGCCGGTTTCGGGCGCAGGGCGCCCCTGGTCAGCACGGGCGGAGATGGCCGCGGCCGTCACATCTGGCCGTTGCCTGCTGTCTCCATTCTTCTCATTTGCCCGGTTGTCCAGATTTGCCTAGAAATCGACGATGAGCAACGATCTCAGCACTCCGTTCCTGCTGCGCCGCATCGCGCAGCTCGAGGCCACCGGCGGCCTGGCAGGCGCAACCGCGCGTGGCGAGGCAGCGCGTGTCCAGTGGGTCAAGGAGGGCCTCGTCGTGCCCGGTGAGCAACTCGCGCGAGCCTGGGGGCTCACCCGTCAGGCTTTGGCGCCGGCCGCAGAACGGGGTGAAATCTTCGCTGTGAGGGTCGGCAATCGGCTGTACTACCCGCAGGCATTCCTCGGGATGGACCGCGAAGCCGTGGCAGCCATCTGCCGCGCGCTCGGCGACCTCGGCGCCAGCGAGAAGCTGATGTTCTGGCTGCGCGAGCAAGGCGCCCTGGCAGGAAAGAGCGTTGCCGCAGCATTGGAAGCGGGGACTGGCCTGGCCAAGGTAGAACGCCTGGCTGCCGCGTGGGCGCGCGAGCGAGGCGCCTCGCGTGTCGCTGCGGCTGCCTGATCCTTACGCTCCAGCAGGTGCGTGGCAAGCGAGTGGCGCAGTGTGTGGGTGGTGACGCGCTTGGCGATGCCCGCGGCCGAGGCGGCGTCGTGGGCGGCGCGGTTGAGCTGCCGCTCGCTCAGCGGTTCCATCTCATCCAGCCCGGAAAGAGCCAACCGCCGGGCAGAGTCCGGCCCTGGGCATGGCCGATGCGCCACCAGGCGCGCAGCCGCTGCAGCACCACGGGGCTGAGCATGGCGTAGCGGTCCTTGGCACCCTTGCCTTGTCCGACACGCAGCGCCATGCGCTGGCTGTCGACGTCACCGACCTTGAGCCGGCAGACTTTGCTGGCACGCAGACCCGCGCCGTAAGCCACCGACAACGCCGCCTGATGCTTGATGTTGCGCGCCGCGGCGATCAGCGGGGCGGCTTCCTTCATGCTCAGCGCGACGGGCACGGTGCGCGGCAGCTTCACCGGCTGCATCCGGGCCATCAGCTCGCCGCGGCCCAGGGTGATGTCGAAGAAGAACTTCAGACCGGTCAGCGTTGCGTTGGGCGTGATGGGCGACGTGCCGGTATCGACCCGGTGCAATTGGAAGTTGCGCAGGTCCTCCACCGTGGCGGTGTCCGGCGAGCGCTGGAGATAGGTGCTCAACCTGCGAACAGCGCGGATGTAGCCCTCCTGGGTCCTGGGCTCCAGCTTGCGCATGCGCATGTATTCGAGCATGCGTTGACGCAGCGGCGGGCCCGCGCGGGTGGTCGTGTCCATGGTGGCAGCTCCGTTGATGAACGAGGCGGATTGCCTCGCTCGTCAACTTCGCAGAACCGCGAGTGAACCGCACCACCGCGACGCGGCCGGAGCGCCCACCGCGAATTCGAAGGGACTGCCCACCCTCCAGCGACGGTGTCGAAGCGCCAAGATTGAGTTGCGGATCTCAGTCTGAACCCGGAAAGGGGAAGCCCATGGACGAGATTGCACGAGCGCAAATTGCGCGGGTCGGTGTCGACCTTGCCAAGCAAGTGATTCAGGTTCACGAGGTAGATGCATCGGGCTGGCGCGTGGTGGCGCGAGCGTTCAAGCGCAACCAGTTCTTCGCCTGGTGCACGCAACTCCCCGCGGGTTGCGTGGTGGCGATGGAGGCGTGTTCGAGCGCGCACCACTGGGCACGCAAGCTGAGCGCGCAGGGATTGAACCCACGGCTGATCGCCGCCCACTTCGTCACCCCGTACCGCATGGAAGGCAAAGGCGGCAAGAACGACGCCACCGACGCCGCGGCGATCTGCGAGGCGGCGTCGCGGCCGAGCATGCGCTTCGTGCCTGTCAAGACCTGCGAGCAGCAGGGTGTGATGAGCCTGCACCGGGTACGTGAGGCGTTGAAGGAAGAGCGTACGGCCTGCATCAACCCGATCCGCGGCGTACTGACGGAGTTCGGCCTGGTGTTCGGCAAGAGCCCGAAGGTCTTGCGCGCCGTCCTGGCCGACATCATCGAAGATGCGAGCAACGAGCTCAGCACCACAGCGCGCCTGGTGGTTCAGCGCGCATTCGAACACTGGCGAGAACTCGATGAGCACCTACGCTGGTGCGACCGGCAGGTCGGCCGGCATGTGCGGGCCAGCCCAGAGGCCAAGCGAGCGGCTATGGTCATCGGCATTGGCGAGCTCGGTGCGTCAGCGCTGACGGCCGGCGTGGGTGACTTCTCGCAGTTCAAGAGCGGCCACCAGTTCGGCGCCTGGCTGGGCGTAGTGCCACGCCAGGCCTCCAGTGGCGGCACGATCCGCCTGGGGCGCATCACAAAACGCGGCGACGACTACCTACGCACGCTGCTGATCCAGGTCGCCAAGGCCGCGGTGATGAGCGCCGAAAAACGCGACGACCCGATCTCGCGCTGGCTGGTGCAGCTGACGGCGCGCGTGGGCTGGCAAAAGGCCTGCGTGGCCATGGCCAACAAGAACGCTCGCGTCCTGTGGGGCGGTGATGACCCGCGAAGACGGCTTTGGTTGCAAGCACGTCAGTGTCAAGCCACAGGCCAAGCTGCCGGACCGGCAACCCATCGTAGATCCAGCATCGATCTCCGCCTCCTGCTTGGCCTGAATGCCGCGGCAAGTCGAGACACCCGATCAACCCTATAGCAAGGTCACCTCACTCCAGCCAAGACGTGCTCTCGAAGATGCTTTTGACAGGTCAGACCGGCAGCTGGCGAACTCGGTAAACCGTGCGGGGCGGCAATCGCGCCCAACCCCGTACCGCGAATGGAGCCCGGCTGAGCGGTTCGTATCTGGGCCCGCGCCACGATGCGCAACAAGGCCGTCTGTAGATGTGCAGTCTGTTCTCTGTCGCACCGCATCTTCTCCGGCCGCACGGCGCCGAACGAGTGATTCGATCAGGAGCCAACACCAAGCAGCCGCTAACCAAAGGGGAACAGCCAACAGCCTGCTTGACACCGGGGAAGTCCTTGTGGAGCGGTTTAGTCCGCCGGCCATCAGCAGTAGCCTGCCACCGGCTACTGCCGGGGCAGTTCAGCGACCGCGCGAAGGTTAGCGCAGTTGGACTGTTCAGGCGCGCATTCGAGAGCAGTGCACAGTCCGAGCTGTGGTCGCGGGCTGAAAATCGTCGACGCGATCCTGACGGCGCCAGGAGATCGGGAAACTCGTTACCCACGTTAGGGCCACAGGCCCGGGCACCGCCGCGGACACGCGCGCCTGAAAGGTCGTTAAGGCGGCCCATTTATTCTGACCCGCATACGCCGTGCACGCGAATCGGAACCACTGACATCGCGCAGCCAACGGGTTCTGCGTGATCACAGCATTGTCAAGAACCTTTACAGCTGAAGCCGGGCCGGTCACGAGTGCGCAGGTTGCCATAGCGCAACCCACTGAATTGCATAGAATTTTTTCGAAATGGGCTTGCTGGCACGGCTTTTGCGTGCATTTGGTTGGGACTGAGGCCTAACCGCCAGCTCAAGGAATTGAGTGCCCACCAACCCACTTGTCTTCTGGAGATCTACATGACCCTATCGATGCGACTGGCCGCCGCTGCTGTGGCAACACTCCTTGGCGCTGCTGGATCTGCGCAGGCTGCACCTGTCACCTTGACGTTCGAAGGACTGCAGAACCTCGAAGCCATCAATGGCTTCTACAACGGAGGCACAGGCAGTCTGGGCAGTTCGGGCACGAACTATGGCGTTCAGTTCAACTCGAACAGTTTGGCCGTAATCGACTCCGATGCTGGCGGCACCGGCAACATCGGCAATGAACCGACTCCCAGCACGGCGCTCTTCTTCCTGACCGGTTCCGCGATCTTGAATTACAGCGCGGGCTTCGACACCGGCTTCTCGTTCTTTTACAGCACGGTCGATTTCTCAGGCACGGTCAGGGTGTACGACGCCGAAAACGCCGGAGGCAACCTGATCGGCAGCATCAACCTCGCTGCGTTGGGAACCGGCCCGGGCGATCCAACCGGTGCATTCAGCAATTGGGCAATTGGCAGCCTCGGCTTTGCCGGCATCGCGAAGTCCATCGACTTCGGCGGCACGGTCAATCAGGTTGCGTATGACAACATCACCTTTGGTGCCACCAACCCTAACAACGCGGTTCCGGAGCCGTCTTCGTTGGCCTTGGCTGGCCTAGCCCTAGCCGGCCTGGGCGCCATGCGTCGCCGTCTCGCCTAAGCGTCCTGGCTGGATGTGGCCGCGCCGATGATGTCGGCGGCGTGTCATAGCAGTCCTGTGGTCCCGACGGGATTACAGGACTTTTCTATTTCTGGGTGAGCCCCCGACTTCCTCGTCACTCTTTGCTGTAATCACGGCAGGTGCTTTTTGCCTTCATGTGCACTCTCCGGCGGCAGCAACCTCGCTACCGTCTTGGCCTCGAATGCCTGTCCGTTTCCAGCCAAGTCCGGCCTTCATCGCCGCCCTCTGGAATGGTGTGTGGACCTGGCCTGTCTCCTTGTCGAAGTTGAGCACTCTCTACTGCTCGACCGGTGACAGCTTTCCGGCGGCTAATTCTAGGCGGCTCCTGTTCAGGGTTGTCCGATACCTGCCCGTGGCACGCCACAGAAGCGCGCTTGGCACCGCCCTGAGGGCAGGTGTTGGACAAGCCCCAAGGGAGGAAACCGTGGGGCATGCCGCAGTGGTTCGAAGGACGATTCGCGTCTATGGCGATTGGGGCCGATCCCGTCGCACGCGCATGCCGATGCCGGTGCTCAGACTGTCGCCGGGGCACGTGCTGCAGAAGGCTTCGGCATGGATGTTGGTTCTTCGGAAGGCGGCACGAGCGGGCTTGCTGCGCATCCAGAGGTGGCTGACGCGTTGCTGCCCAGCCGGTGGCGCAGCGAGCGGCGCCGGAACTTGGTTCTGAGCGTGCCTGTTGTTCATCGAGTCCGCCCCGCAGGCGGTGCACGGATCGCGTGGCTGCGCGTGAAGGTCTGCAGGATGACCAGAGCATGGCCGCAGTGCCAGCACACGTCCGCGTACCGTTCGGCCTTGAACCGGAACGTCCCCCGGAAATTGATGTGCGTGACGTGCGCCGGTCCGACCCGCCGCAGCCAGTCCACTTCGATGCCGACGCCGTCATGCTTGAGCCTCGCCACGACGCCGTCCATGCGATTCGTGTTCCAGGCCAGTACGATGTTGGTGAGCAAGGCATGAGCGCCCGAGATGGCCGCCATCTCCTGTCGCCGGCGGCCACGCTTGGTAGCCGCTTGTCCGCCATGAATGGCGCGCTGCAGTTGGTGCGCCGACTCCCCCGGTCGAGCAGCGTGTGGATGTCGCGCCGATAGTCCGGGATCGCCAGGTCGTCGCACAGAAACAGCATCCGCAGCAAACGCCCAAGTTGTTCGGCCGCGCGGTGCAGCAGATCGCCGACCGCTGACGACCCCAGCCGGTGGATGGCGTGCGCGGCAGACACCTCGCCCGCCCGAATTGAGGCCGCCAGGCGCGCCAGGTCGTCCCACCCGCAATCGATCGCCTTGATCGACACCCGGTGCACGGTGACACCGTCGAGGCTTTCGGGCACTGGCCAACCCCTGGGCACGAACAACTTGCGCTCGAGCAGGAGCATCGTACCGTAGACGGCCAGCTACTCGTTGCTCGACGACGGACGGCGGGCCAGCAGCGCCGCGCTGAAGTGCGTGGCGGCGTCGACCTCCATCAGCAGGTCGGGCAACTGGACGGAGCCGATGTGCTTGAAGACCGCCTCCCGGGTCTTGCGCGGCTCCACTTCCTCGTCCAACGGTCGGATCGGCAGTGCAGGAGCTTGTCGCAGTGGTCTGGTCAGCGGCCACCGTGTCAATTTGCTGGAAAGATGCGATGACCCCAGGTCCGGCGCGATCAGGGCCTGGCCAGCCTGAACTGCACCAGCCGGGTCGGCCGGGA
This sequence comes from Rubrivivax sp., assembly GCA_022843905.1. Lineage (GTDB taxonomy): Bacteria > Pseudomonadota > Gammaproteobacteria > Burkholderiales > Burkholderiaceae_C > Rubrivivax. Next base: position 21,541 of record JALHMT010000018.1, on the reverse strand, counting down.
GTCTCCACCGCCGTCGTCGCTGACCATCCAGCAAGGCCCTTCGGGCGCCGGCGCGCAGGCCAGCCCCTCGAAGTTGTCCAGGCCGACCAGCGCGGCGGGCCGCTGTTCCAGGACGGGCGCTTCGCACAGGCCCGAGCCGTCGCACCGCTTCGGGTCCAGCCGTCGCAGCAAGGCCTGCATCGGTGCCTGTCGCGGCTGCTGCACGCGTTCCAGCAGCAGCAGGGAACCGTCGCTCATCACTTCCAGCGCCTTGAGCTGGCTGCGCGGGCCGGCCGTCACGAAGCCCCAGCGGGCGCCGTCGGCAGCGTGCACCCAGTGTGCCGCGCGGGCGGGTGCGCCGTCGGCATCGACCGGTGCACGCTGCCGCTGCGCCACGGTCAGCCGCAGGGGCCGCTGCAGCGCCGCCAGCAGGCCGTGCCGCGGGTGGTGGCCGATGGCCTCGACCCCGTGGGCGGCCTGACCGGCCGACCTGGCGGCCAGCGCGTCGGCCACGGCCGCGGGCCAGGGCAGGGTGCCGAGCAGGGCGCCGTCGGCGGCTCGTCGTTGCACCGCGCTGCCCATCTCCTCGGCCAGCAGCAGCTCGCCGCCTTCCGCGGTGGGTCGCCAGGCCAGGCCTTCGACGTTGGGCCGCACGCCGCCGGCACCTCGTTCCAGGCGCTGTGTGGAGACCGGCTGCGGCTGCAGCGGGCCGCCGGTGCTGCCCAGCCGGTATCGGTACAGGCGTCCGCGGTCCGACGCGGCCACCAGCACCTGGGCCGGCGCGTCCCAGGCCAGCGCCGAGAGCTCCAGCGTGCGGTCCTTGCCACGCGGGGCGGGGTCCCCCGGCGCCGGTGCGTCCAGCACGACCACCTGTTCGATCACCGCCTGCCAACCGGCGGGCTCCGACTGCGGGAGAACGGCGGTCGGCAGCGTGCACAGCCAGGCCGCGGCCAGCACCGCCCGCCACCGCGTAGGTGCGTGTGGCCGGCGGTCAGCGCGCGGCCACGTCATGCCGGGTTTCGCGACGCAGGGTTTCGCAGGCCACGCGATGCAGGAACACCGGCAGGAAGGTGGTGACACGTGCGGTGCTGAACTCCTGTTCCAGCAGTTCGGTCAGCAGGCGGTCCACGCGTGCGCGCGGCACGTCGATGGACAGGCTGCGCAGCACCTTGTCGGCGATGGCGCCCAGGTCGATGGGCGTGCCGGCGCGCTCCGGGTCATGCGACATGCGAGACCTCCCGGGTGCTCGGTGCTGGTGGCAGCGCACCCAGCTTGCGCAGCGCCGGGCGGAAGCGGTTGAAGCGCTCGACGGCACCGGTCAGGCTCATGCCCACGCAGTACTTGGAGCAGCCGTTGGTGGGGTGCTGGTGGTGACGGCGCAGGATGCGGTCGGCGATGCCGCGGCCCTGCGCCGACTTGGTCTCGACGATGAAGACCTCGTCGTCGGTGCGCTGTTGCGCCGGGCGGCCATCGGGCGTGGCAGAGAGCCCCTCGAAGTGGATGCCGGTGTCTATCGTCATGCGTTCGCCGCCTTCGCGCGCCACCAGCGTGATGCGGCGGTAGCTCATCACCAGCACGGGCTCCAGCGGGCGCTCAAACGGCCGGCCGTAGAGCGCCTGCCAGGCGGCTTCGACGTGGTCCAGGGCACGCTGGTCGAGCGTGCCGAACAGGGCCGGGTCGTAGGGCAGGCGCTTCTTCACGGTGACGCCGCGCCTGTCCTTCAGCTTGACCTCGACGAAGCACAGCGCCGCTTCGACATAGCGGCGGATGCGCACCTTCATGCGCTGCCGCCGGCCCTGGTGGTGGTCGTGGTAGCTGCGGCGCTCGGCGTCGTCGAAGTAGCAGGTCTCGTAGGTGAAGCTGCGCTGGCCGTCGATCTCCAGCACGTCGAACAGGTCGGCCAGCTCTTCGGCGGCGGCCGCCAGCACGGGGGCGCGCACCACGTACTTGTTGTCCAGCCGTTCGAGCATGGCGGCCTTCTGGTTCAGGGCCTTCAGGCTGATGGGCGCGAAGGCCGAGGTCAGCCAGTCGTCGGGACGCGGAGGTCGGCTCATGAGGTGTCCTTGTGCGGGGTTCGGGTGTTCAGGACTTGCGGTAGAAGACATGCAGTCGCGCCATGTCGTTGATGTAGTCGAGCGCGGTGATCTGGTAGGACATGACGTCCACGCCGAGCCGCCGCGACAGCTCGGCGCGCATCACCGCGGGGTCCGACAGGGCGTGCCCGTCGATCTTGTCCAGCGTGATGCGGATGCCGTCCACCGACTGCAGCACGCGCGGGTGGTCGATGATCCAGGCGCCCCCCACGACCAGGGACGTCATCGCCGCCACGAAGGGCAGCGTGGTGCCCTGCACGGCGCAGATGACGGCGATGCCCACGCTGCCGAAGAAGTAGGTGATCTCGGTCTTGCCGATCGGCTCGGAGCGCAGCGTGAACATCGCCAGGATGGCGAACAGGCCGAAGCCCGCGGCGAGACCGAAGTCCACCTTGGACAGCACCGTCAGCACTGCGAAGATGAAGACGTTGAACAGCGCGGCCGCGGTGACGAGCTCCTTGTCCCGGTAGCGCCGGTAGTACAGGCCGAAGACGAGCAGCAGCATGGCCGCGAGGTCGATGGCCAGCCTGGCCAGCAGGGGGGCGGCGTCGGGGAAGTCCTGCAGAGAGGGAAAGCTCATCGGGAGTCCTGTGGTGACGGTCGGAAGCGGCCAGTCATGACGGTGTCATGGCCGGGGCCGCCGGCATGGGCGCACAGACGAGCTGCCCGCACGATCGATACATGGAACTGTCACAAATCCTTCGCGTGCCCGTGGCCGGGGCCGCCGGGGCGTGCCGGCCCGGGGTCGCGGCAAGCCGAACCGCGCATGACTCAGAATCGGCCCTCGAGTCCCGCCCCCCGATGTTCACCGACCTCATCAGCCCCCCACCGGCCGCCGGTGCCGACGCCCTGGAACGCTTCAGGCGCCTGCTGCACACGGCCTGGGTCGACGGCAGCTTCGTCAGGCTGCTGTTGTCCAGGCCCGTCGGCGGCGAGCCGGGCCTGGAGCGCGTGACGGTGCGCGAACTGCTCCTGCGTGGCGAGCGGCACCTGAGCTTCCTGTGGCGCCACGCCACCCGGGACGTCACCAAGAACCTTCCGCCCGACGAGGCGCTGGCCCGCATCGCGGCCCTGCTGGGCGCCGAGTTCCAGCACGCCCACCTGCAGACGCGCACGCACGAGATCCAGCTGTCCTTCAGCCGCAAGGGCAAGCCGAGCCTGCGGGTGGGCAAGCTGCCGCCAGGCGGTGCGGCCGAGGCCGGACCACCGGCGCACGACAAGGCCAAGCACCGCGACCTGTCGCTGCAGTCGCCGTTCTGGACCGACCTCGGCCTGACGCATGCGGTGAAGGGGGAGCTGCAGCTGGTGCCGGCGATGGCACGCAAGTGGAAGCAGATCAACAGGTTCATCGAGGTGCTGGGCGCGGCGCTGAAGGGCAGCCCGCTGGCCGACAGCGCCGAGGTGCACGTCACCGACTTCGGTTCGGGCAAGGGCTACCTCACCTTCGCGATGCACGACTGGCTCACGCGCCTGGGCAGGGGCGCGCAGGTCACCGGTGTCGAACTGCGCCAGGACATGGTGCGCCTTTGCGGCGAAGCGGCGGCGCGCCACGGCCTGGCGGGCCTGCGTTTCGAGCAGGGCGACGTGCGCCAGTACACGACCGCGCGGCTGGACGTGATGATCGCGCTGCACGCCTGCGACACCGCCACCGACCACGCCATCCACCTCGGGCTGCGCGCGGGGGCGTCCATCATCATGTGCTCGCCCTGCTGCCACAAGCAGATCCGCCCGCAGATGCAGACGCCGCCGCTGCTGCGGCCGCTGCTGCAGCACGGCATCCACCTCGGCCAGGAAGCCGAGATGGTGACCGACTCGCTGCGTGCACTGCTGCTGGAAGCACAGGGCTACGAGACACAGGTCTTCGAATTCGTGGCGCTGGAGCACACCAGCAAGAACAAGATGATCCTGGCCGTGAAGAAGACCGGTGCGGCGCTCGCCGCGGCCCGGCAGCGCCGGCCGGAGCTGCTGGCACAGCTCGATCAGGTCAAGCACTTCTACGGCATCCGCGAGCAGTGCCTGGAGACCCTGATCCAGCAGGACCCGGCCCTCGCGCAGGCTCGCTGACGCGGCGGGGCCGGCAGATCGAAGACTGTGCTTGCGTACAGTACTGAAGTTGCATACAGTTCACTTCCCCACAGGAGTGAACCATGCGCAACGCCCCGGCCGACTACCGCTTCGTCTACCAGCCCAAGCCCGAGCGCCTGCCGCGCTGGCTGCTGAAGGTGTGGGGCTGGTTCTGATCGCTTCGCAACGGCCGTCCCCTGCCGCCACGAGACCTCCCCGGCCATGAACGCGCCCCTGCGTCCCGAGCTGCTGCGGCAGGCCGGCCCGACCTCGCAGGCAACCCTGCAAGCAGCCCTGCAGGCACCCCTGCCGCTGGCCGCCCCCGGCGTGCTGCGCCAGGTCTGGGAAGGGCGCTGGGGTTCGATGCTGATCGAGGTGGTGGGCGATCAGGTCTTCGTCAACGGCCAGCGGGTCGAACCCCACGTGCCCCAGGTCGAGCGGCCGGCCTGAGCACCCGGGCGGGTGCCCCCGGGCCAGGCTTCAGGCCATGAAGCCCAGGTTGCGCGCGGCGACGCTGAAGTTGGCGAGGTTCGGAAACACCTCCAGCGCCTGGCTGTCCGACAGGCCGAACCAGCGCCCGAGCGTGGCGCCGAGCTGGTCCACCGAGGTGGTGGGCAGCAGGGCGCCGTTGCGCACCTGATCGGGGCTGTCGAATTCGCCCGTGCGCGGGTTCCTGGCCACCAGCGTGGGCACGCTGCCGTACAGGTCGCCGCCGCGCACCGCGCCCCCCATCACGAACTGGTGCGCACCCCAGCCATGGTCGGTGCCGTCGCCGTTGCTGGTGAAGGTGCGGCCGAAGTCGCTGGCCGTGAAGGTGGTGACGTGCTCGCGCGCGTTGATCGCGCCCAGGGCCGTGTCGAAGTACTGCATCGCGTGGGCTACCCGCGCCATCAGGTCGGCGTGCTGCGGGGCCTGGTTGCTGTGCGTGTCGAAGCCGCCCAGACTGACGAAGAACACCTGGCGGCGCACGCCCGTGGCGCCCGACACGCCCGCCTGGACGAGCCGCGCCACCACCTGCAGTTGCTGCGCCAGGGGGCTGAACTCGGGCTGGCCGCTGAGCGGGCTCGGGTACTGCAGCTTGGGGTCGCTGCCCGGGTTGTAGCTGCCGCTGGCGGCCGGCGGCGTGCCGAAGGCCGGGGCGCTGGCCGGGCTCAGCGCGCCGCGCAGGACGGCTTCGGAGGCGATCGAGCGGTCGACGATGGCTGCCACGTCGGCTTCGAGCACGTGAGCCCCCTGACCGCCGGGGGCACTGCGGGCGATGCGGGCCAGCGCCTGCGCCACCGTGGGGGACCCGTAGACGAGGTTGCTGTTGTCGGCCCCCAGTCGCAGCGCACCGGCCCCGCTGACCTGGTACTGGCGCACGCTCTGCCCTGACAGCCACACCGCGCTGCCCGAGGCCGAGATGGCCGTGAACACGGCCCGCTGATTGCCGCCCACCACCGCGTCGGCCAGGCGCCCACCCCATCCGAGCGTGGCCCCCTCGGGCATCATGGTCTGCCACATGCTCTGCTGGTCGTTGTGCGAGAACAGGCGCGGTGGCCGCGGGTGAGAAGGCTGGGCGTACTGCGCCTTGGTGGTGGGCGCGACCAGCGGACCCACGTTGGAGACGATGGCCAGGCGCCGGTCGTTGTCGAACATCGACTGCAGGCTGCCCATGAGCGGGTGCAGCGCATGCGTTCGGCCTTGCGCGCGGGCGGGTGCGATCGGCAGCACACCGCCCCAGCGCGCCGACGAGCTTGCAGGCGCGCCGGCGTTGGGCGGCGTGCCCGGTGGCAGCAGCGCGATCGACGACCGCATGGCGGCGTAGGCGGCCCAGCTCGTGCTGTCGGTGGGCAGCACCATGTTGAAGGCATCGTTGCCGCCGAACATGAAGAGGCACACGATGGCGCGGTAGTCGCCAGCGCCCTGTGCCGCGGCCGAGCCGGCTGCCAGCAGGTTCAGGGCCAGTGGCGCACCCGCCCCGGCCGCCAGCGACAGCGCGCTGGCCTGGCGCATGAACAGGCGGCGTGAGGCCTGGTGGTGGACCGCGGGGGCGCCCGGGAAGATCTTGGCGTTTGTCATGGACGTCGACTCCTGTTTACTTGATCACCACGAACTCGGGTGCGGCCACCGTCAGCAGGACGGCGGCGTTGACGCGATGGCGCCGGGCGGCGTTGATCTGGGTCTGTGAGCTGCCGCTGCCGGGCAGGGCGATGCTGGTGACCGCAGCGATGATCTCGGCGCGGCGGGCTGCGCCGACGGCGCCATAGGTCAGGCGGGTCGTGACGCGGTCCACCAGGGCCGGCACGTCGGCGGCCAGCGCCAGCTCGGCGCTGTAGTCGCCTTGCAGATCGCGCCGCGTCAGGCCCGAGCCGGCAGGAAAGCCGACGCCGGCACTGATGCTGTCGCGCATGAAGTTCACGTAGCCGGCGACGCTGGTCTCGTTGACGATCTGCAGCTCGGGCGCCACCAGCCTGCGCGCTGCGCTCTGCGTGCCCGGGGCCATGTAGCCCGGCCGGTAGAAGTTGAACACCGACGGCGAATGCAGCGGTGCCTGGCCCAGCGCCGTCGCGGGGCTGTTGGTGAGTTCCATGTCGAAGCGGCCCGACACGCTGCGGTGCGGGAAGGCGCGCATGAAGGCCGACAGGCGCAGCACCGGCTCGCGCACCTTGCCTGACGTGTCGCTCACCACGCGGGCCTCGGGGTGCGTCAGCACCGCCTTGAGCACGGCCTTGAAGTCGCCCCGGACGCCGGCACCGTTGTTGTCGAACGCGCGCGCCACGGCGCCGACGTAGGCCGGGCTGGGGTTGCTGGTGGTGAAGCGCTGGATCAGCTGGCGGCCGATGAAGGGCCCGACGTTCGGATGCGCGGCCAGGTGGTCGAGCGCGATGCGCAGGCTGTCGGCCGCGCTGGTGCCGGCCGGGATCGTCCTGCCGAGGAAGGACTTGGCCTCGATGCTGTGGAAGTCGGGGTAGGCGACCATCGGTCTGAGGGCACGGTCGGCGAATTCACGGTTGTCGGACTTGCCGCGCAGGAAGCAGCTCCTGTCGGGAAAGGCGGGGCAGGCCCAGCTCCAGCCAGTGAACACCTTGGCCAGCTCCGACACGTCGGCCGGGGTGTAGGTCTCGAGCGCCGCGCCGCCGCCGTCCGTGCGCGGACGACCGTCCGGGTGGAGCTCCACCAGGCCGATGCTGAACAGCTGCATCACCTCGCGCGCGTAGTTCTCGTCGGGCACGCGGCCGGTGGCGGCATCGGCCTTCTGGTTGGCGATGTGGGTCAGGTACATGCCCATCAGGGGGCTGACCGACACGGCCTGCAGCAGCTCGCGGTAGTTGCCGAAGCTGTGCGTGTTCAGCATGTCGAGCCAGGCGGCCACCGCGCGGTCGTGGTTGTCCACGTCGCCGTCTTCGAGAGAGATCACGAAGATCTGCGACAGCGCGTAGGCCATGCGCAGGCGCAGCTGATCGCGGCCCGTCAGGGCGTTCTTCCAGAACGCCGCCACCACCTCCTTGTCGTCGCCGTCGTTCAGTGTCTCGAAGAAGGCCTGGTGCGTGCCGCTGCGCGGCGTCGCGAACTGTTCGTCGATCCAGGCCGTGTAGCCGATGTTCATCAGGCGGTCGATGTCGGCGTCCACGGGCCCGAAGGTGGCCTGCGCCAGGAAGCGAGCGGCCTCGTTGCGCGTGGCGGGCCGGTCCTGGGCCACGGGCGGTGGCGCCGTGGTGCCCGTCACCGTCAAGGTCAGCGTGGCCGTGGCCCCGGCCGTGCCGCTGCCGCTGCGGCCCGAGAACGGCCTGGCGCTGATGACGTAGGTGCCGATGGCGGGCGTCCACTTGGCGTAGACCGGTCCGCTGTTGCCCTTGTAGGCGAAGGGCGCGGCGTTCTCCGTGCGGGTGCTGGTGCCGTCGCTGAAGACCACGCTCGCGGCGTTGCTGGCATTCGCTCGGATGTTGATGCGCGGCGTGGCGAGCACCGAGACCGTGCCGCTGGCGGCGAAGGTGGCGATGTCGGCGCCGGTGTCCGCATTCACCACGGTGAAGGACTGCAGCGTCTGCGCGGCGGCGCCGTTGGACGCCAGGCAGGCCGCCATCAGCAGGGCCGGCAGGCCGCGCAGCAGACGCTGCGTCAGCGCCCGCGTGACGGTCGTCGAGGGCCCGTGGCCGGCCGCATCGCGGTGCCTGGGTGGATCTGGCCGGAGGGTGGGCGCGGGGCCCGTCGAGTGAGTCATGTGCGCACCTTTCGTGGAAACGATGTGTCGTCGCAAGGCCGATGCGGCATGCCGCACCCGCTGGTTCCAGCGCCCTGACTTCCGGGCGCGCTGCCTGTGCCTCGCCACGAACGCAGTGTCCGGGGCCGCCCGCTTCAGGAGCGCTTCAGGAGCGCTTCAGCGGCTCGTCGTCGACGGCGGCGCGTTCGGCTGAAGATGCGACACGATGCGCAGGGCCGCGCGCCACGGGGTGGGCGGTGCCCCGTGCGAGGCCCGGCGCGATGACAGGCACGTTGACATGCGCAGCGCCCTGCGTTGCGTCGTGCGCAGCGCAGACTTCGGCGGGCCGGGCGGGCTCAGTGCAGCGGTGCCGCGAACAGGGCCTGCGGGTCCGCGCCCAGCAACAGCCTGTTCACCACCACGTTGTGCTCGAAGCCCGCCGCCGCCTCCTGCGGCAGGCGCTGCCGCGCATGGGCCACCCAGCGCCGGGCCACGTGCACCAGGGCATCGGCTTCCAGCGGATTCCGGCGCCTGACCAGGCGCGCGCTGCGCAGCAGGCCTTCGGGCAGGTACAAGGTGAAGTTCGTGCACCCCCGCCGCAGCAGCCGGGCGGCCTCGGCCACCACCGACTCGCACCGGGGATCGCCGGCCTCGGCCAGGACCTCGGCGATCTCGAGCAGGGCCTTGGCCAGGATGGCGCCGCTGCTGCCACTCTCCCGCAGATCGACGAGCAGGGCATCGGCACTGGCCAGCCTGTGCGCCAGCGGCTTCGTCCTCAGGTCGATCTGCCAGCCGATCAGGCTCAGGTTGACGCCGCTCAAGCCCAGCTGCCGGGCTCGATCCAGATGCTGCTGGAAGGCGGGCAGCGGATCGTGCCCGCGCAGCCGGTCGACTTCGGCGCGCGCATGCAGGTAGGCGACCTGGGCCGAGAACTGCTCGCTCAGCGCCTCGGGGCTGGCCTGGTCGAGCCGGTCTGCCGCCTGTTGCGGGTCGCCCATCCGCAGGTACAGCAGGGCCAGCGGAACCTGGCGCTGCAGCCTTGCCTGACGATCCTCGCCGGCGCTCAGCAGGCGTTGCGCCAGGGCGTAGTGACCGGCGTTCAGCGCGACCTTGCCGATGGCGTAGGGCGTGGGGAACCGACCGGTTTCGGGGCCGTCGGGTTCGCGCAGGCGCGCCGCCTGGACGCAGTACTTCAGCGCGTGCGCCGCGTTGCCCAGGGTCGCATGCAGGAAGCCCATGCGCACGGACGCGTCGGCCACCGTGGCCAGGTCGCCGCGCCGGCGGCCGGCGCGCAGGCGGGCCGCCTGGGTCCGGATCTCTCCAGCCTGGTCCAGGAAGATGCCGATCAGGCTGTCGATCTCGGTGCGCAGCCGGTTCACGCCCGGCTGGTCCGGCAACCCTGCCACGGCGTGGCGGGCACGATGCGGGTGCGCGCCAGGCGCGCCGTTCAGGTTGACCGCCAGCACGGCGAGCTCGAACTCCATGAACGCGCGCTCGATGCCCTGCGGCGGCATCGCCACGGCGGCGGGCGCCAGCATGTCGTACGCGGCCTTCGGCGCTGCGTCGATGAACCAGCGGTCGCGTGCCGTCTCGTAGGTGATCCAGGCCGCGGTGGCCGCCGACCGCGGCAGCTGTTCGACCCGCTGACGCAGCGCACGCACGCGCAGCCAGGTCTCGGTGGTCGGTGCCGAGTTCCACCCCAGGTTCAACTCGCCGGTCAACCACAGGTGGTCGCGCAACACCTGGTCGCCGGCAGCCTGCAGCAGCCCGAGCATCGTGAGCTCCTGCTGCATCGTCGGCAGCCCGGCGGCGCTGGCGGCATGCAGCTGGTGCACCGCATGCGGCAGCGCACGGTCGGCATCTTCTGCGGCCACCCAGTGCCGCAGCACCGCCATGCCCCGCACGCCCTGGCCTTCGAGGACACCGGCGACCTGCCGGTGCAGCTGCTGCAGGATGGCCTGCGGCAGCCCGGCCAGCACGGCATCGCTCACCAGGTCGTGCGCCAGGCCCTGGCCGGCGAACAGCCCGCGCTGCTGCAGCTCCCGCCAGGCCGGCATCAGCCCGAGCGCCGTCTGGCCCGTCACGGCCGCGGCCAGCTCCACGGTGAAGTCATCGGCGGCCACCGCCGCCACCGCGGCCAGCTGCTGGGCGGCCGCGCCGCAGCGCGACAGGCTGGCCTCCAGCAAGGCCTGCACGCTGGCCGTGTCGGCGGCTTCGCCGCGCTCCAGCACCTGCCGGGCGAGCTCGATCACGAACAGCGGGTTGCCGCCGGTGCGCTTGTGCAGCTGCCGGGCCAGGCTGGCCGGGTCGGTGGCGTGCCGGGCCGCGGCCATGCTCGTCAACAGGGTCTGCACCCCGGCCGGGCTGAGGCGCTGCAGCTCGAGGCGGCGCGCCCGGTGCTGCGTCTGCGCGTCGGTGACGGCGTCTTCCAGCACGGCTTCGGTCTCGCCACTACGGTTCGTCAGCAGCAAGGCCGGTCCCCGTGCGGCCGAGGCCGATGTCGCGTCCAGCAAAGACGCCAGCGCTGCCTGGGACGCCGCATCCGCGTATTGCACGTCGTCGATGACGAGCACGCGCAAGCCGGCCTCGCCCAGGCGCGCAAGCCAGTGCCGCAGCGCCGCATGCAGGCGCGGCGCCGACAGAGCAGCCTCCGACGGCTTGACGCCGGCGAAGGCCAGGGGTGCCAGCCGCGCCAGCTCGATCTGCTCGGGCATGCCGACGACCGGTGCGCGGCGGGGCTGCACTTCCTGCAGCAGTTGAGCGATGGCGGCGTAGGGCTCGTGCTTGAGCGCCGAACGGATGGCTACCGGCTCCACCGTGTCGCCAGCGCCCGCCGCCAGATGCCGCAGCAAACGTGTCTTGCCCAGCCCGGGCTCGCCCTGAACCACCACGTGCAGTCCCTGCGCGAGCGCTGACCGTGCCGCTTCGAGCATGGCTTCGCGCTCGACGAGCGGATAGCTTGCGGCGCCGCCCAGAGCCGCGAGGCCTTCGGCCTCGGCGCCGTCCTGCGGACCCTGCACCGGGCCCAGCGCCTGCTCCTGAAGGATGCGCAGCTGCACGGCGCGCGTCTCCAGGCAGGGCAGCACGCCCAGGTGCTGTCGGAGCATGGACTTGCACGCCTCGTATGCCGACAGCGCGGCGGCCCGGTCGCCTGCCCGCGCCAGGACCTCCATCAGGCGTCGATGCCGCTGCTCGCTCAGTGGGTCGAGCTGCGCGCAGGCCCGGGCCAGCGCCGCTGCGCGCGCGGTCTCGTTCGATGCGAGCGCCTGATTCAGGGCCTGCTCGAGCTTCGACAGCTGGGCCTGCTTCTGCCGCTGCCGAGCTTCGGCCAGCCAGGTCTGCAGCGCGTCACCTGCGTCGGTGCCCACGCCGGCTTCGCCCAGCAGTTCGCAGCGCGCCGCACCGCCGGTCTCCAGCGCCGCCAGCAGCGCATCGACGTCGTGCAGGTCGACCCGGGCCTGCGTGGCATCGAGTTGAAGGTGTTCATGACCCAGCAGCAGCTCGCCGCCGAACCGCTGGTTGATGCGATGGGTCAAGACCCGCAGGTTGCTGCGCGCCTGCCCTGCGTCGGAGTCGGGCCACAGCGCGGCCGACAGGCGGCGGCGGTCGGCGTGACCCTCCATCGCCACCCAGGCCAGCACCACGGCCGCGTTGCCCTTCAGTTCACACGGCTGGCCGCTGCGGCAGACCATCGTGACCGTGGACGCCACCTGCAGACGGGGCTGCCCGATCGTTTGCAGGCCAGCCCTTTCCCTCGCGTTCACAGGGGGCTCCTCCAGCACGGTGTGCTGTGCATAAATGATTGTGGTGCCCGAGCCTGGGCTCACCGTCGACACAGGTGCATCTTCGGTAACAGTCTTGCGCCGGGTCGGCCACAGCGCTGCCGGTCTCACCAGTCGGCGGACTTCCCGGCACGGGGCAGGTGCGGCAGCTCGATGCGGGGCGCCGCGCCACGCAGGAAGTACAGCACCAGCAACAGCAGCGGCGCGCCCACCAGCAGCAAGCCGGACGGCGAATGCAGAGGCAGCTGCAGCGGCTCGGCGGCAGCGGCCAGGGTGGCCAGCGAGCCCACCACGCCGACGGGAATCGCCCGGCGCAGCGTCACGCCCCAGCGCGCCAGCCACAGGCGGCGGTGGAAGTCGGCCGGCGGCTGGGCCAGCGTGCGCGCCAGGTGGCGCGCCGTGTCCAGCAGCTTGTGCTCGGCGTCCAGGCTGCGCATGCGACGGCCCCCTTGCAGGCGCAGGCAGCCGATGAAGCCATCGGGCGCCCTCTTGAGGGCCGACCACGACCAGCCCAGCACGGCCAGAAGATCCTCGGGCAGCGAGCGCGGCGCGGGGCCGGGTTCGCCCAGCTCGATGCGGGCCGGCACACCGGGTGTCTCTGGCACGTCCATCTTCATCGTGAGCGCGTCGAGCCGCACCTCGGCCCCGGTCAGCACCAGGTGGATGCCGCAGGCCTCCTCCAGACGATGGCTGCGCGCGGCCACGAAGCCTGCTTCGACTTGCCACTGCCGTGCCAGGGGGACGCCGTCGATGCGTGACAGCAGGTCCTGCGGCTGCCGGCCTTCGGCCTGCAGCCGCGCGCAAAGCCCCTGGCCGTCGACCAGCAGACGCAGCAGCCGGTAGCGCCCCGGGCGCGGGCTGTGCAACTCCAGCGTCTCGACCAGCGCCGGCAGGCCTGGGGCCGGCCCGGCGTGGTGGAGCGGTTTGAAGACCAGGCGTCGATGCAGGCGGTCGCTGGCCGCCATGTCGAGCTGCCGACCGCAGCGCACGAAGGGTTCGAGCAGCATCAGCACGTCATGGTGAGACAGCGCATGCGTCTGCGTCGGGACCGGACCGCTGGCCGCCTGCGCCGGGACGCCGGACGGCGGCGTGCGACGCATCGACAGCTCGATGAAGCGGCCCCAGCCGCCGCGGTGCCGACGAGCGTGCGGCAGCGCCTGCGCAGGTGGTGGGTCGACCTGATTCATGGCGCCCCTTCGGCAAGCGGCTCACCCGCAGCGGCACTGCCAGGCGCCGGCGGCAGGACCTGCTTGCCGGCGCGCGGTTTGCCCCTGCCGCCGATCCCCTTCCCTTGTGAGAGACATTGCCGTGAACGACTCCAGCATCATGCTGATCCGCCATGCCGAGAAGCCGCTGGACGGTGAGCAAGGCGTCGACCGCCAGGGCCGGCCCGATCCAGCGTCGCTCAGCGTCACGGGCTGGATGCGCGCCGCTGCACTGGCGCGGCTGTTCAACGCACCGGAAGGGCACCTGGTGCGACCGCAGCACCTGGTGGCCGCCCGGGCCACCGCCGAGCGGCCGTCCACGCGGCCGCGCGACACGCTGCAGCCGATGGCCGAACTGCTGGGCCTGGAGATCGATGAGTCGCTCGCCGCCGACGATGCACCGTCGCGGGTCGCCGATCACCTGCATCGCCTGCAGGGGCCGGTGCTGGTGTGCTGGCGCCACGACGAGCTGCCGGCCCTGGCCAACCAGTTGCTGCAGCGCGCGGAAGCCCCGGGCCGCTGGCCCGACAAGACCTACGACATGGTGTGGGTCGTCGAACAGGCCCGCCTGAGCTGGACGCTGGTGCAGGTGCCGCAGAAGCTGCTGCCCGGGGACACCACGCACTCGCTGCGCCGCCGCGTGGCAGCACGCGCCCCGGCGCGGGTGTGAAGCCCCGGGCTGCGGCGCGCCCGACGGAGCGCGCCAGCGTCCGTGGCCGGCCTCAGCGCCCGCTGTGGCCGCTCTTGCGCTCGTTCTCGCGCTCGTTCTCGCGCCTGGCGCCCACGCGCGCGTCGCCCGCATCGCCATCGTCCACCCCCAGCACCGGTGCCGAGATGGCTTCTCCGAGCGACGCCATCACGCCTTTGGTGTCGGGCGGGCGCTGCGCCTGGCCTCCCTCGGGGCCGGGACCTGGGTCACCGCGCCCCGTCAGGGCCTGCAGCTCTTCGATGCGACGCGAGGCCTGGGCCTTGCTGAGTGTCTCGTCGAAGGGCTGCCGCGCCTCTTCGCTGAGGGTCTTCAGGTAGGACCTCTGCGCGCCGGTCATCGGCTCGTCACCGGTGACCCAGTCGTCGGGGTCCTTCTCCATGTTGCCCTGCCGGGCCAGATCCTGGGTGCGCTTGTCGGTCATGGGGTGCTCCTTGCACCGATCTGCGGCAAGGCCGGTGCCTGCCGCTCAGCTCGTGCGGCCCCTCGCGGCGGCGTCGTCGTCGCCCTTGTCGGTGCCGCCTCCTCCGCCCTTGCCGTTCCTGTCGTTCTTCCACGCGCCGCGGATGTTCAGCGCCGCCAGGCAGAACTGCAGCAACACCAGTGCCGTGGCCTGCGTGTGAAGTCCCCAGGCCACCCAGAGTGCGTTGCTGACCAGGAACAGCCAGAAGCCGGTGGTGCGACGCCCGCTCGACTGCGAGGCCACCAGCCACGAGGCCGCCACCGTCACCACCATCGCCGGCCACTGCAGGCTGCCCATCACGTCGTCCATCAGTCCGCACTGGCAAGGGCGGTGCCATGGACAGAAAGAGGGCGCCCCGGCAGCCCGTGCTGCAAGGTGCGCTGGCCTGGTGGCTTGCAGCACCGGACCCGGCCCGCGGCCGACGGCTCGCGAGCCGACCGCAGCGCGTCAGGCCGCCACGGCCTCGGCGCGCGAGAGGCTCACGATCTGCTCGATCAGCTGCTGCTTCAGGGCCTCGGCGGTGGCGTTGTCGCCCTGGCAGGTGCCGGCGGCGTGGTGGCCGCCGCCGCCGTGGCTGAGCATCAGCTCGCCCACCATCAGCGGATTGCCGCGGTCGAAGATCGACTTGCCCACGGTGTAGACGGTGTTCATCTTCTCGCGGCCCCACATCACGTGCATGCTGATGTCGCACTGCGGGTACATGGCATACACCACGAAGCGGTT
>JALHMT010000018.1:0-6243 GCA_022843905.1 Rubrivivax sp. | reverse complement strand
TTGCCGCGGTCGAAGATCGACTTGCCCACGGTGTAGACGGTGTTCATCTTCTCGCGGCCCCACATCACGTGCATGCTGATGTCGCACTGCGGGTACATGGCATACACCACGAAGCGGTTGCCGGCGTAGATGGTCGGCTCGTTGCGCAGGTCCAGCACCACCAGCTTGTCATGCACCTCGGCCACGCGGGCGATCTGTTCGCGGAAGAGGGCGTGCTGGGCAAAGAACAGGTCGACGCGCTCCTTGACGTCGGGCAGGGCGAGGATCTCCTCGATGCTGAGGTCGCGGCAGCAGTCGATGAGCATCATCATCAACTGGTAGTTGGAGACGCGGAACTCGCGGAAGCGGCCCAGGCCGGTGCGCGCGTCCATCAGGAAGCTCAGCAGCTCCCAGCCACGCGGGTTCAGCACGTCTTCCATGCTGAAGCCGGCGCTGTCGGCCTTGTCCACCGCGTCCATCATGGCGTCGCTCACGCGCGGGAAGCGCGCCTTGCCGCCATAGTGGTCGTACACCACGCGCGCGGCCGACTTGGCGTCGGCCTTGAGGATGTGGTTGGGCGTGGCCTTGCCGCTGTTGCGCAGGCCTTCGCTGGCGTGGTGGTCGAAGCACAGGCCGCAACCCGGCACGTAGGGCAGGTTGGTGAGGATGTCGCGTTCGGTCACGGCCACCTTGCCGTCCTGCACGTCCTTGGGGTGGTGGAAGACGATCTCGCCGAGCATGCCCATTTCCTTCAGCAGCACGGCGCACACCAGGCCGTCCATGTCGCTGCGGGTCAGCAGGCGGTACTTCGTGTCGGGTGCGTTCATTCGGGTCGTCTCCATGGCAAGGCGTGCGGTCCGTCCGCGCGTCTCCCCTTATCGGCCACGGAGCGGCCGGACTTGAACCTTTCGGTGAGTCGTCTGCACTGCCTCTGCCGCCGGTGTCCTCGGGCCGGCCTACAGCAACGGTTCCATCAGGCGCCCGATGAATTCCAGGAAGCGCTGCTTGAGTCCGCGCTCGTCCCAGGCGGCGGCCTCGATGGGCGAAGAGGCCATCACGTCCTCCTGGAACAAGGCCTCCAGCTCCTGGCCGAAATCGTCGCCGAGCACGATGACGTCGATCTCGTTGTTGCCCACGATGCTGCGCCAGTCGAGGTTGCTCGAGCCCACCGTCGAGAACACGCCGTCGATCACTGCGGTCTTGGCGTGCATCACCGTGCGCGTCATCTCGTGGATGCGCACGCCGGCCTCCAGCAGCTGCGTGTAGTAGCTTCGCGCGGCGTGCAGCACGAGCTGCACGTCGCTGCGGCCGGGCAGCACCAGCTGCACGTCGACGCCGCGCGCGGCGGCATCGCTCAGCGACTTCACCATGTCGGGCCCCGGCGCGAAGTACGCCATCGTGAGGTGCACGCTGAGCACCGAGGCGTCCACCGCCGCCAGCAGCGCCCGGTAGGTCGGGTTGATGCCCTCTTCGGGGTTGCCCGCGATCACCTTCACGACCCGCTCGCCGGCCGTGGCCCGGCGCGGCGGCGGCGCCGGCGGCAAGTCGCCCGGGCAACCCTGGGACAGCCACGACTCGCGGAAGACGAGGGCCATGGCTCCCACCACCGGGCCGCGCAGTTCGACCTGGGTGTCGCGCCAGCCTTCGTCGAGCGCCAGGCGGCGGCCGCCGCCCTTCGCGCTGCTGCCGCCCAGGCCGCCCAGGCCCGTCCAGCCGACCCCGGCGGTCGGTTTGCCGCCGGACCCGCCCGGGCGGCGCGCCGACCCGCTGCCGAAGGAGCCTTCGGAGTAGACGTTGCTCAGGTTGATGCCGCCGGTGAAGGCCACGTCGCTGTCCACCGCCAGCATCTTGCGGTGGTTGCGCTGCAGCAGTCCCCAGTAGCCGGGTCGCTCCAGCGGGTTGACGGGATTGAAGGCGCATACCGCCACGCCCCCCTGCCTGAGCCGTTCGAAGAAGGCCGGGTCGCTGTCCATCGAGCCCACGCTGTCGTACAGCAGGGCGACCTTGACGCCCTCGGCCGCCTTGCGCAGCAGCAGATCGGCGAACTCCAGCGCCACGCCGTCGTCTTCGACGATGTAGCTCTCGAACAGCACGCGCTCGCGTGCTTCAGCGATGGCTGCCTTCATCGCGCCGAAGGTCTGCGGCCCGTCGACGAGCAGCCTGGCGCTGTTGCCGCGGAAGAGCTTGAGCTCTCCGCCGGCGGCCGTCAGCACCCCCAGGTGGTGCTGCACCAGGTCGCCACGGCCCTCGGCGCGCAGCTTGGCGAGGTCGCGTGTCTTCGTCGCCGTCGACACCTCGCCGCCCCGGTCCTGCAGGGTCACGGCAGCGTTGGCCAGCGTCGGCGGCAGGGGCTGTACGGCTTCCTCTCGTTCCGGCATGCCGCTGCAGGCGGTGGCGCCGATCAGCAGGGCGGCCGACGCGAAGTGCCGCAAGACGCGCCACAGCGCCGCCGCCCGGAACGGACGGCGGGCCTCAGGGCACGGCATGGGCCTCGCGACGGAACGGCTGATGACTGCGCATGGTCAGCCCGCCGGGGCAAGCCTCGTGCCCGCGATCGCGGCGACAGGCTCGCCGATTGCCGGGTCAGCGGTTTCCCTTGCGGCGCCGCCGTCACCGGATGGTGGCCTTTTCCCATGAGTCGCTTTGTCGATGGGGTGCTTGCCACCGTGCAGGCGGAGTTCTCCGACCTGCTCGACCCCGAGCCGCTCACGCGCGTGGTCCTGCGCCTGAGCGTGGCCCTTCTGCTTGGGGCGGCCATCGGCTGGGAGCGTGAACGCCGCGAGGCCGACGCCGGCCTGCGCACCCACATGCTGGTGTGCATGGGGGCGGCACTGTTCGTGCTGGTGCCGGCCGAGGCCGGCCTGTCGCAGGAGGGCCTCAGCCGTGTCATGCAGGGCATCGTCTCGGGCATCGGCTTCCTGGGTGCCGGCGCGGTGCTCAAGAGCAGCGCGGAAGGGCGCATCCACGGCCTGACCACGGCCGCCAGCGTCTGGGCCACGGCGGCCATCGGCATGGCCGCCGGCCTGGGCCGCGAGGCCACCGCCGTGCTGGCCACGGTCTTCGTGCTGGTGGTGCTGGCCGCCTTGCGGCGGCTCAGCCGCAACATCCAGGGCAGCGCCCCGGACCGGGCGTGAGAAGCGGCCACGGCGGCAGGCCCGGAAGGCAGGCCGGGGGGGCCGGGCAGGGGTGGAACGGCGTCTGCCCTGCGGTGGGGCCGCCGTGCCCTGCCCATCCTACCCAGATCCCCCCTTCGACGTGACGCCACCGACGCACCACAGCCGGCTTCGCCCGCGCGGCTGCGACCGCATGTCGCCTGCCGGGCTGGGCGCCTTGCTGTGCGCCAGCCTGCTGGCCAGCGCCTGTTCTTCGTTTCGCGATGCGACCGAAACGCGGCCCGAGCCGCCCCCGG
Source organism: Rubrivivax sp. (assembly GCA_022843905.1). Lineage (GTDB taxonomy): Bacteria > Pseudomonadota > Gammaproteobacteria > Burkholderiales > Burkholderiaceae_C > Rubrivivax. Next base: position 2,855 of record JALHMT010000018.1, on the reverse strand, counting down.
TGTTGGCGCTCCAGGTGCAGGCGCCGGGCCCGCTGGCGTCCTTGCTGCAACAGTTTCTGGACCTCGGCCGCGTCAACCGCCTGGCCGCCGGCGAGCCGCTGCAGGAGGGCGAGCTCGATCGCCTCGTGGCGGCCGCGCCGCAGCAGGCGCGCGACCTGCTCGACACCGAGGGCTACTTCAACGCCGACATCGCCGTCGAGCGGGTGCCCGGCACCCGCCCGCCGACCGTGCGCGTCGCCATCGAGCCCGGCCCGCGCACCGTGGTGGGCGAGGTGCAGATCGACGCGCGCGGCCCGCTGGCGATGCCGTCGGACCGCGATGCGGGGCACGCGCGCCAGGCCTTGAAGTCACTGCGGGACGACTGGCCCCTGAAGCCCGGTGATGCCTTCCGCGCCGAGGACTGGACGCGCGCCAAGACCGGGGGCATCGCCGCGCTGCGAGCGCAAGGCTACGTGGAGGCCGACTGGGAATCGACGCTGGCGCGCGTGGACGCCGCACTGCAGCGCGCCGACCTCGCGCTGGCGGCGAGCAGCGGGCCGCTCTTCCGCATCGGCTCGCTGCAGGTGCGCGGGCTGCAGCGGCAGGACGAGTCGACGGTGCGCAACATCGCCGACCTGGACATCGGCGCGCCGGCCACCGAGACACGACTGCTCGACATCCAGGAGCGCCTGCAGGTCTCGGACCTGTTCGATCGTGCCACCGTCACGCTCAGGCCGCGCACCGACCGGCCCGACGAGACGGTGGTGGAGCTGCAACTCGGCGAGCGCAAGCTGCAGGAAGCCACGGTCGGCATCGGCGTGAGCGCCAACGTGGGTCCCCGCCTGACGCTGGACCACTCGCACCGGCGCCCCTTCGGCAAGCCCTGGGTGGCCCGCAGCAAGCTCGACCTGTCGCAGCAGCTGCAGCGGCTGGAGAGCGAGCTGAGCACGCAGACGCTGCCGGGTCTGTATCGCAACCTGGTGGGCGGCGCGCTGGAACGGGTCGAATCCGACACCGACACCGTGACCTCGGCGCGCCTGCGTGTCGGCCGCGCACAGGACAAGCGCCGCATCGACCGCCAGGCTTTCCTGGAGTACCAGCACTCCACGACCGAGAGTGCGCTGGGCCGCGAACGCGCCGATGCCCTGGCGCTGCAATTCCAGGGTGTGTGGCGCACGCTGGACGACCTGCTGCTGCCCACGCGAGGCCGCGTCTGGCAGGGTCAGTTCGGTGCCGGCTGGGCGCGCTCGGAGCCGGGCACGCACGGGCCCTTCGGGCGCGTCTGGGCCCGGCTCGACCTCTACCGTCCCCTGGCCGCCGGCTGGTTCGGCCAGGGCCGCATGGAGCTGGGCCAGGTCTTCGCGCGCAGCGAGGTGCGCGTGCCCGAGGCGCTGCGCTTCCGCGCCGGCGGTGACGAGTCGGTGCGTGGTTACGCCTACCGGTCGCTGACCAGCCGCGTCAACGGCGTGGACGTCGGCGGCAACGTGATCTTCACCGGCAGCCTCGAGGCCGCCCGTCCGCTGACCGAACGATTCCCGCAGCTGTGGGGCGCCGTCTTCGTCGATGCCGGCCGCGCCGCCTTGCGCTGGAGCGAGCTCGACCCCGCGTGGGGCGCCGGTGTCGGCCTGCGTTATCGCAGCCCCGTCGGCCCGGTCAAGCTCGACCTCGCCTGGGGCGAAGAAGAGCGCCGGCTGCGCCTGCATCTCAGTGTCGGGGTGGCGTTTTGAGCGCGGCACCGACCGCGCCCGAGTCCGGCCACCGTCCGTCGAGGCCACCCGTGCCGCGCGGTCGCCGCCAGGCCAGACGGGTGGCCATCGTGCTGACGTCGGGCCTGCTGGCGCTGTTGCTGCTGCTGGGCGGGGCCGCGCTGTGGCTGTGGCACTCGACGGACGCGGCACGCATCGCGCTGGAGCGCGTGCCCGGCCTGCAGATCACGCGTCCGCAGGGCCGGCTGACCGGCGGCCCGTACGCGGCCGAGCGACTGCAGTGGCAGGGCGGCGGGCTGCGCGTGGTGATCGAAGGCCTGGCCTGGGACGATGCCTCCTGGCGCTGGCGGCCGGCCCCCGGCACCTGGGCCGGCGTGGCGCTGCAAGGCGCACGCGCGGATCGCGTCTCGGTGACCCGCGTGGAAGCGGCGCTGCCTGCGCAGGCAGCGCAGCCGCCGGCGTCGCTGCAGCTGCCCGTCGAAGTGAGCGCACCCGGCTTGCGTGTCGGCCGCATCGAGCTGTTCGACCAGCCGCCGCTGACGGCGCTGCGCGCCGACGTGCACCTGGGCGCCGCAGACGGCAGCGAACACCGCATCGAAGCGCTCGGCCTGCAGCGCGAGGGACTGGCCCTGGCCGGGCAGGCGCGCGTGGGCACCACGGGCCAGATGACGCTGCGTGCGGAGCTGCGCGCGGCCACCGCCGCCGACGCCGCCTTGCCCTGGCAGGCCGACCTGCAGGCGCAAGGCCCGCTGCAGCGGCTGGACGTCGGCGCGCGCCTGCGCCTGCGCGGGCAGGCCGCCGCCGACGTGCAGGCCACGGTGGCGCCGTTTGCCGCCTGGCCACTGCTGTCCCTGCTGGCCCAGGTGCAGGACCTCGACCTGGCGTCCGTCTCGCCCGGCCTGCCCCGGACCCGCCTGTCGGGCCGCGCCGTGCTGGCCGAGCCGGCAGCGGCGCAGACCTCGGCCGACGCGCTGCAGATCGACCTCGCGCTGGCCAATGCCGAGCCCGGCGCCATCGACGCCGGCCGCGTGCCGCTGCACACCTTGCGCCTGCGCCTGCAGGGCCGGCCCGACGAGCCCGGCACCCTGGACTTCCAGACCTTCGTGGCCGAACTGGCCACCCTGCAGCCGGCAGCGCCGGCGCGCCGCGGCGCCCGCGGCGACGCCGCGG
>JALHMT010000017.1 GCA_022843905.1 Rubrivivax sp. | reverse complement strand
ATATCACGTCAGTTCAAGTCGATCATCCTCGCGCTTCAGCGAGCCAGAGCGAATCAGACTATCGATCACGTCCGACGGAGCAAACTTGCTGCTCGGTTGGGCCCGTCTGGCACTCACAAAGATCGGGCATTCGCTCATCCATTCCTCGAATTGCACCAGACTGCACACACGGATCTCAAGCATTCGAAACATGGCCAGAGCTCGGAGCGCATGTCTGGTGTGGGCGCCAGGATTCTGCTCGAAAAGATCCAGTCTCTCTCGACTGGATCGAAGAGCGCTTGCTACGTCACAGAACGGCCGACCATGACCAGGAATAACCCACCGAGGAGACAATGATTCAATGGTATCGAGCGCTTGCCGTGCATCCGCGAAGCCCTGGTCCCCGACGAGCTCCGGAAAATTGATTGCAAGCCTGTTCTCCCAAAGTGCATCACCTGAAATCAAGGTCCGTGTGAGCGGCTCAAACAACATGATCGCATCCGGATCGTGGCCCATCGCACCAAGAACCTCCCAGGCGCGGCCACCGAGCCTCAAGCGTTCGCCAGGCCGAACCTGCCCGTCAACTCGGAATCTGGGGCACGACTGACGGGTGCTCTGAAACGTCAAGAGCTCCTCGTCCCAACGGGATGCCGCATCGAAGGATGCCGACGGCACCGTCACCGCAACTCCCCACGCAACCTGCAGGGCCGCGTTGCCACCGCAGTGGTCCGAGTGGAGATGGGTGTTGACAACCCGACGAAGTGGGACTTCCCCGAGATGAGACTTCACCAACGCCACCGTCTGATCTGAGTGAGTAACGTAGCCAGAATCGACCAAAACGGCATCTTGGGAAGTTACTCCAAAGAGCACGTTGTTCGAAGAAAGCCAACCCCGCTCAAAGACAACACAATCAAGCTCGGCAAACAAGGCCGCCGCTGGAGCGTCAATTCTTGAAAGACTCAAGCACCCGCCCGCAACTCACGGCGAAGAATCTTGCCCACATTTGACTTGGGAAGATCCTCCCGAAACTCGATGTATTTCGGTCGTTTGTACGCCGTGAAGTTCTCGCGACAGTAAGCCGATAGATCATCCTCTGTCAAGGTGACGTCCGACTTCACGACGTATAGCTTCACCGCCTCACCCGACTTGCTGTCCGGAATGCCGACCACCGCGCATTCGAGAACACCGGGATGGAGACTCACCACCTGCTCGATCTCCGTCGGATAGACGTTGAAACCGGAAACCAGAATCATGTCCTTCTTGCGATCCACGATTCGAATGTAGCCCCGCTCGTCCATGATGCCAACGTCACCCGACTTGAAGAATCCGTCGGATGTCATGACGTTGGCCGTCTCCTCCGGCTTGTTCCAATAACCTGCCATCACTTGGGGCCCGCGGATACAGATCTCGCCGGGAGTTCCCTCCGCCACCTCGACTCCGTCGTCGGAGCGAATGCTGATCTCAGTCGACGGTACGGGCAGGCCGATCGTGCCGCTGAACTCACGCACATCCAGGCGATTGCTGGTGGCCACCGGCGAAGTTTCGGAGAGTCCGTAACCTTCCACCACCGGACAGCCCGTAACCTTCAACCACTTCTCAGCGGTCGACTTCTGAACAGCCATCCCTCCGCCATTCGAAACGACCAGACCCGAGAAGTCGAGCCGAGCGAAGTCGGGGTCGTTTGCGAGAGCATTGAACAAGGTGTTGACCGCCGGAAACATGTTCACCCGATGCTTGGCGAGAGCTCGGACGAATCCCGGAATGTCCCGAGGATTCGGGATGAGGAGATTCATCATGCCCAGTCGAGCGCCCATGAGGGCGCAGATGGTCAGTGCGAAGATGTGATACAGCGGCAATGCGCAGACGACAGTTAGCGGACGATCTCCCAACTTGTCGAGCACAGGTTTGAACCATGCCTCCACCTGCAGGATGTTGGCGACAACATTGCGATGCAGCAGCACCGCACCTTTGGACAACCCGGTGGTGCCGCCGGTGTACTGCAGAAACGCCACATCGTCAGGCCCGAGGTCTGCGCGTCGGAGGCTCAGCCGGGTTCCCTCGGCCACGGCTCGATTGAAGGACGTCACCGTTCGGCCACCGTCCAGAGGCAGGCGGAATTCGGGGACCATCTTCTTCACATGGCGAACCACGAAGTTGATGGCCTGCCCCTTCCAGAAGCCCAGCAGGTCGCCCATCGAGGCCAAAACGACATGCTTGACCGGCGTGCGATCGACAACCTCTTCCAGTGTCGAAGCGAAATTCTCCAGGACGATGACCAACTCGGCGCCCGAATCGGTCAACTGGTGCTCCAGCTCCCGCGCCGTGTAGAGGGGGTTGACGTTGACCACCACGAACCCAGCCCGAAGCACGGCGGCAATGGCCACCATGTACTGAGGCAGATTGGGCATCATCAGCGCGACGCGCGAGCCGCGCTGAAGCCCTCGCGACTGGAGCCAAGCCCCGAGAGCCTGCGAAAGTTCGTCAATATCCCTGAATCCCAGACGAACGTCCATGCACACCAGCGCGTCGCGACGTGCGTGCTTGCGGAACGCCTCTTCCAGCAGAGCGGATAGCGAAGGGTAGACATCGGTGGCGATGTGGCCGGGAACGCCAGCCGGGTAGTGATCGAGCCAGGGGGTCTTCACTTGACGTCCATTGAATGAGGAAACACGACCGCGATGGTCATGGGCCAACGCGCCACCAGCTACAGGGCTTGTCCTAGGCGGTCGTCGCCGACGCGACAGTGCCGCCTGGCTCAAAGAGGTGTGCCGCCAGCGCCGACTCACGTCTGACGATGGTATCCAGGAAGAATCCGGCGCCCCGCATCTCCCGAAAGGTATCGAAGCCTTGTTCGAGGAAGGACTGCAATGCGCCCAATCCCGCGGCCTTGGCGGGCCCGCGCATGATCGTGAGACTGCTGCGGAGCAAGGGATTGCGCGTGTACAGATCGAGCGCACTGCCTACTTCGCGCATCAGGGCGATCTGACGCGTGCGATCGGCGGCCCGGCCTACCGTCCTCCAAGCATCCGCATACCCGGCATGATCCAAAGACTGGATCCAGGGCGCCTCGGCCATTGCAGAGTCGAGCTCTTCCGACAGGGCGTGCAGCTGGCCGAGCGAGCGCACCGTTGCCACGATGTCCGACGGAAACAGCCGCACGAGTGCTGGAACCACGCGCGCAAACTGAGCATCTCGCTGTGTGAAGTCCTTGGGCCCGTAAAGATCTTCCAGGAAGAACTGCGTTGCACGCGCGTAACGCGGGTGTGACAAAAGATCCGCGTACGTGCTCTGAAACCGCGCGTGCTGATAGGCCTTTATCGCCACCACGCGTGCTGCAAGGACACCGTCTGCATGTCTGCGCGCGCGGTGATCGGCGACGACTCGCAAGCAGTCAAGGATGTCTTCGGCGGCCTGCTTCATGACGGCAAGGTTACCAAGGTCGTGAACCCATCCGCTCCAGACCGAACGCGAAGCCGCACTTCGATCATCGACAGGAGTGCGACACTCCACAGCCCCTCACTCCATCGACGTGACGCCGAACCGGCGAATCGTCTTGCCTCAGACACGCGATGCTGGCGCGCCTCCAACAGTTGATCACCGTCGGACTGGTGGTCCTCGCCTTGATCTGGGCCGTGGTGTGTTGGCGCACCGGGCATCCGGCCTGGGCCGTCGTGGGTGCGGCCTCGATACTCGCGGGGTATGCCCTGATCCTCGGTCTTGAATTCCTGCTGCTTGCGGTGATCAATCGAGGCGATGCCTCCCCTCCAGCCAACGCAAGACAGCTGCTGTGTGCCTGGTGGGGCGAAGTGCGGTCCGCACCGGAAGTCTTCTGCTGGCGCCAGCCGTTCTTCAGCAAGCGCTGGCCCGACCATCTGGCACCCTCCGCCAAAGGACGTCGCGGGCTGCTGCTGGTGCACGGCTTCGTGTGCAACCGGGGCTTGTGGAACCGCTGGTATCCGAGGCTGCACGCTGGCGGCGTGCCCTACCTTGGCCTCAACGTGGAGCCCGTCTTCGGGTCGATCGACGACTACGTGCCCGTCATCGAGGCAGCCGTCCTGCGTCTTGAGCAGGTCACCGGTCTGCCACCCGTGATCGTGGCCCACAGCATGGGCGGCGTGGCTGTTCGTCGCTGGTGGGCGGAGCAGCACAGTGCCAGCCGCGTGCATCGCCTTGTCACGATCGGATCACCGCACCGCGGCACATGGCTGGCAGGCGCTGCCTTCTCGACCAACGGCAGGCAGATGCGCCTGGACAGCCGCTGGCTCATGGGTCTGGCCTCGCGGGAGACCATCGAACATCGACGCCGCACCACCTGCTTCTACAGCCACTGCGACAACATCGTCTTTCCGGCCAGCCGCGCGACGCTTGTTGACGCCGACAACCGCCACATCGTCGGGGCGGCACATGTCCACATGGCTGATCTGGAGGATCCCTTCGAAGAGGTCATGCGCTGGGTCGCGCCGGCATCGCCCGTGCAGGATCCTGCGGTGGCTCGGTCCCTGTCGGCCGCTGGCGACTTCAGCGGAGACTGATCACCTTTTCATGTGGCAGGACCTCACCGGCTTCGATGTCGGGCACCGCCCGCACGCGGGGATAGATCGGCGCGAAGTCCTGGGCTGTGGCGTCGAAGAGTTGCTGGAAGGACTCGATCACGAAATAGGTGCTCTGAAAGCTGTCGATGCGGTAGCGGCTGCGCATCAGCCGTTCGAGATCGAACGGCAGCCTGAGGGGGGCGGGACTCCTCACGCTGTGCATCAACTCGCCCGCCGACGACAGGATGCCTGCTCCATAGGCGCGCAGACCCTTCGGCGTGTCGATGAGACCGAACTCGACCGTGTACCAGTAAAGCCGGGCGAGCTGCTCGCAGGCTTCGAGGCGGCTGGCTTTCAGGCCGCCGCGACCATAGGCCTGCATGTAGTCGGCAAAGAGCGGGTTGAAGAGCAGCGGCACGTGCCCGAACAGGTCGTGGAAGATGTCTGGCTCGACGACGTAGTCGAACTCCTCGGGCCTGCGGATCCAGTCGGTGACGGGAAATCTTCGTTCGGCCAGCAAGGCAAAAAACGCCTCTTCCGGAATCAACCCCGGCACCGCAACCAGTTCCCAGCCGCTCACCGGCTTCAGACGGTGACTGATCTCGGCCAGCGAGGGGATACAGTCCGGACTGCCAAGCCGCTCGACGGCGTCGATGAATTCCTCGCAGGCCAATCCCGGGAGCTGCGCGCGCTGCCGTGCGAACAGTCGGCGATAGGTGTCGTGATCTGTCTCGGTGTAGCGCTCGTGCAGTTGCTCGCACGTGTAGTCGCTCTTCGCACGGCCGTAGTCGCCACGCGGCGGGCGATCCCCTTGGCCATAGGTCACCGGAGCCACTCCGCGGTTCAGCCCATCGTGCGCGGCGCCGGAGAAGGGCGTTGCGGTGTTCATGTCCGGCTCAGCACGCCGCGGCGCATCTGGTCGAGCTCGATGCTCTCGAACAAGGCCTTGAAGTTGCCTTCGCCGAAGCCTTGGTCTCCCTTGCGCTGGATGAACTCGAAAAAGATCGGGCCGAGCTGGTTCTCGCTGAAGATCTGCAGCAGCAGCTCTCCGGCCTTGCCGTCGACCAGGATCTTGCGCTCGCGCAGTGCGGTCAGGTCCTGGCCGTGGCCGGGAATACGCTTGTCGACCAGCTCGTAGTAGGTGTCGATGGTGTCCAGCAGGCGCACGCCTCCGTGGCGCAGCGCATCGACTGTCGCGAAGAGGTCGCTCGACCCCAGGGCGATGTGCTGGATGCCTTCGCCGTGGTACTTGTCCAGATACTCCTGGATCTGGCCGGCCTTTTCATTGCCTTCCTCGTTGATGGGGATGCGGATCTTGCCGCAGGGGCTGGTCATCGCCTTGCTCTTCACACCGGTGACCTGGCCCTCGATGTCGAAGTAACGGATCTCACGGAAGGCGAACAGCCTCTCGTAGAAGTCACTCCATTCCGACATGCGGCCCCGGTGCACGTTGTGCGTGAGGTGGTCGATGTAGGTCAGGCCATGGCCGATGTGGTTCAGGTCGGCGCCAGGCAGGGGTTCGAAGTCGACGTCGAAGAAGCCGATATTGCCGATCTCGCCCACGCGCGCGCCGCCCTTGCCGCGCCAGCGGTCGACGAAGTAGATGAGGCTGTCGCCGATGCCCTTGATGGCCGGGATGTTCAGCTCTCCCGGGCCGGCGCTGCCCGCATAGCCCCAGGCGCCCAGCGACAGCGCCCTTTCGTAGGCGCTGCGAGCCGACTGCACCCGGAACGCGATGGCGCAGATGCTCGGCCCGTGAAGGCGTGCGAAGCGCTGCGCGAAGGAGTCGGGCTCGGCGTTGACGATGAAGTTGATTTCGCCCTGGCGGTACAGGAGCACGTTCTTGTGGCGATGCTTGGCGATGGCCCGGAAGCCCATGCGCTCGAACAAGGCTCCCATGGCGACGGGGTCGGGGGCCGCGTACTCGATGAACTCGAAGCCGTCGGTGCCCATCGGGTTGTCCCAAGGCGTGAACTGCATGTGCCTGCTCCTGCGGTGAAGTGGGGCGCTTGAGTTGGGTCAAGCGTTGCCGAACTTTAGGGAACGGCGCGCGCAAGGTTTCTGCAAGTTCTGACTCGGTTTGGCCTCCTGGCACAGGAATCGTGCAAACTATGGGCTGTGAACGCCGTCGCCGCGCTGGACGCCATCGATCGTCGCATTCTTCGTGCGCTGCAGGAAAACGGCCGCATCACCTACGACGAACTTGCCGCCCAGGTCGGCTTGTCAGGCAGCGCGGCACTGCGAAGAGTCAAGCGACTCGAAGAGGCTGGCGTGATCAGCGGCTACGTGGCCCTGGTGAAGGCAGAGGCTGTCGGCCTGGGTCTCACGGCCTACCTGACCGTCCGGCTCACCAAGCACACCGAGTCGCACCAGCGCAACCCGATGGAGTTGTTCCACGCCAGTGTTCAGGCCTGGTCGGAAGTGATCGAGTGCGCTGCCCTCACGGGCGAGATGGACTTCCTGCTGCAGGTGGTGGTGGAAGACATGGCCCATTACAGCCGCTTCGTGATGGACACCTTGCTCAAGCATCCAGCGGTGCAGGACTGCAAGACCAGCTTCGTCATGCAACGATTGAAGCGCACGACGGCGCTGCCTGTGTGACTTGCGTCGCTGCGCTCCTTGTCCTGCATGGCTGCAGGGCAAACGCTGGCTGTGACAATCCTCGTCGATGAGCGAATGGCTGAGCGGCATCTCGACGTGGTTGAACTCCTGGATGAGCGCCGAGATGGGCCTGTGGGGGCTGTTCTTCTCCGCGTTCCTGTCGGCCACCTTGCTGCCGGGCTCCAGTGAAGTCGTGCTGGCCGCCTTGATCACCGCGCAGCCCTCGCTGGCCTGGCCGGGCATGGGCGTGGCACTGCTGGGCAACCTCACCGGCTGTCTGCTCACCTTCGGGATGGGCTGGGCCGGCCGCCAGGGTTACGAGCGCTTCCAACGCATCAAGGTCGACAACGAAGGCCCGCAGGTGAAGCGCCTCAAGCGCTGGGGTCCCCCCGCACTGATCCTCTCTGTCCTGCCGCTGGTCGGTGATGCACTGGTCCTGGCTGCCGGCTGGCTGCGCCTGAACCCCCTGCAGAGCATGGCTTGGATCGCGGTCGGCAAGTCCCTGCGCTATCTGATCGTCGTGCTCGGCATGCAAGGGCTGCTGGCCTGGAGCTGACCCGGATGTCCGGGTCGCCTGAGCCCGTCAGCCCTGCAGTACTCTGGTGATCTGGACCGGCGTCGGCGCCGGCCAGCCGGCTTCCTTGCAGGTGCGCACGATGGCCTCGTTGGTGTCGAAGTACACCTGCCAGTAGTTGGCGTTGGCGGTGTAGGGGCGCACCGAGATCACGGGGCCGTTGAGGTTCATGTCCATCAGGTTGACCTCGGGCGGGTGCGAGGTGCTGACATTGGGAATCTTGGTCACGGCGGCCTTCAGCCGCTCGATGGCTTCCAGCGGATCGACACCGCCGGCCAGTTGCGCCACGCGATCGACACGTCGCACAGGCAAGGCTGAAAAGTTCTGGATCGTGTCGCCGAAGATCTTGCCGTTGCCGATCAGCGTCATCACGTTGTCGGGCGTGATGATGGTGCTGCCGAAGAGTCCCAGCTCGTGCACCGTGCCCGTGACGCCGCCCACGCTGACGAAGTCGCCGACCTTGATGGGGCGCAGGATCAGCATGAAGGCTCCGGCGGCGAAGTTGCCCAGCAACCCGCTCCAGGCCGCCCCGATGGCCAGGCCAGCGCCAGCCAGCATGGCGGCGAACGAGGTGGTCTGGATGCCGAAGTATCCGAGGATGCCCAGCACCAGGGCGATGTTCAACGCGACGGCGATGATCGAGCCCAGGTACTTCGTCAGCGTGGGGTCGACGTTGTTGCGGTTCATGCCCGCCTGGACGAGTCCGATCACCCTGCCGATCAACCAGCGGCCGATGACCCAGAAGGCGATCGCCGCCAGGATCTTGATGAGCAACTCGGTTGCGGTCGTGGTCAGGAAGTGGATGATTGTCTGCATGTCCATGTCGGGGGCTCCTCGTGTGAATCTTGGCCGCAGCGGCGGCGCACCATTCACCGTGAAGCGTGTCACGGTGCTGCAGGAGTCTAGGTGCTGCGCGGCGTGAAGACACCACGACCAAGGTAGGGGAGCAGCGCCGTTCCGGTGTCGGCCCGCAGGGACTTGACACTCATCGCGAGCGCTCGTGACGACCCGCCCGCGCTACGGGCCGTCGATGTCCCGCAGCAGACGCCACGTCGGTTCGATGCCCAGGTTCAGCAGATCCGCGACGGCGGCGACATCGTCCGGCAGCGCCGGATTGTCCCAGCCGTGGGCACTGTGTCGGGCCACCCGGATCGCCAGCAGCACGTTGCGCGCCTGCGCGGTGTCGACGTGATGCTGGTCGGTGATGCGCACGAGAAGGTCCGGCAGGCGCCACGACTGCATCAGCGTGTGCTGCAAATCTGCGAGTTCGATGTTCAGCACCTCGCGCTGCACCTGTGCGCTGCGCAGCGCGGGTTCAGCGGCCTGCCGCGCGGCGATCTGCAGCGCCAGCGTGGGCGCCCTCAGCCAGAGCAGCAGCTCGGCGAAGTCGTGCAGCAGTGCGGCTTCGTGGATCACCGTGGAGTCGTGGTCCATCCGGTGCACTGCAAAGCCGATGGCAAAGTTCGCGGCGCGCCTTGCGCGTCGCAGCACGCGGTGGAAACCAACCAGCGCTTCGGGCTGGTCCTGAAGCAGGTCTTCCACCGCAGCCTGGTCTCCGAAGGCGTTGAAGAATGGCGGGATGCCCAGCATCACGAGCGCCTCGGTGACTGTTTCGATGTCGCTGCCCTCGCGCCCGCGGCGCAGTCTGGCGATGTGCGCCAGCAGCTTCAAGGTCATCAGCGGGTCACCGGCAACCGTTTCTGCGAGCAGGTGGGCGTCGACGGCGTCTTCGTTCAGTCGCAGTTCGGTCAAGGTATCGACCGTTCCGCCCAGGACAGGCAGAGTATCGAGGTCGACACACGCCGCCCATCCCGCCAGGTCGCGCGGCGCGCGGGTGATGAAGGTGGACGGGGTGGCGGTGAGCATGCCAGGCGCTCCGAGGCGGGTCGTACAGGGTTATCGGCCCGTCAGCCGCTCGACTTGAGCTCGATCCCGGCAAGGTCCGACGTTTCGCCTAAAGCGAAAGCATCAGCCCGCTTCGAGCATCGACACGACCTTCGAGCAGTGAGCGGTAGGCGGCCCCTGCGGCATCGACGCCCTTGGCTTCGACGATGCGCAGCCAGGGCTCGTCGGCCTGGCAGACGGGACCGAGAAAGGCCTGCCAGGCCTCGTCCACGCGCATCTGCAGGCCTTCGGTGCCCCAGCCATCGGGTGGCGCAGCGAGTCGCTTCTTCACCTGCGCCGGCGCGAAGAACAGCGTCGGGCGGGGGCCGGGCAGGCTGCCGGCCGAACCGAGGTCTTCCCAGTGGGTGCCGCCCACGGAACAGCTGTAGGTCAGCTCATCTCCAAAGTGCTCGTGCACCGCTCGACGCACGTTTGCGTCGCCGGCGAAGTCGACGTAGACGGTGCGTTTGTCGCCCGGCAGATGGCGCAGGTTCGCGTAGGGGCGGACCTCGTCGTAGCAGCCGAGCGATTGCGTGAAGCCGGCATTGGCGGGCGATGTGAGTCCGACCAGCTGCACGCCGCCGGCCTGGCGTCGGCGTGCCAGGCAGAACGCCGTGCCGTAGGCGGTCTTGCTGGAGGCGCTGGACAGCAGCACCTGCCGTGCGCCGAAGAATTCCGCCTCGGCGAGGAAGTCATCGATCAGGAACGACGTGATGAACAGCGGCTTCAGCACGGCCTGCTGCGCTTCGAGGTCGAGGCGATAGGCAGGGTCGGCGTCGCAGAAGACGATCTGGTTGTACACGGCCGGGAGCTCGGCGCGATGCGCCGATCCATCGACGAACCCGCGGGAGTTCACGCGCGACGGTTGAACGACGAGATGGGTGCCCATGGGGAAGTAGCCGTACAGGCGTCTTCCCACCGCCACCGTCGTGAGGCGCGATTCCACCACCTCGGCGAAGCCCCAGACCGGTATGCAGCCCCACCCGCTGTCGTCGCACGGGAAGAACTGCCAGTACTTCATGGCCTCGCCGAAGGCGGCGTAGGTGATGTTGTTGGAGGTCAGTGCGAACTGCGCAATGCGCAGCCGGACTTGACCTTCGACCAGCGGCGCCGTTGCCGGTGCGTGAGGATCGGCCGAGACGCGTGTCCGGCGCAGGTCATGTCGTGCGACGAGAAAGCGAAGTCCGTGGTCGGCTTGCATAAGGGTGGCCTCCAGGGCAAGGCCGCGAGCATGGCGGCATGCTCTGGGGCAGGCTGTCACCCCCGCGACGTATCGCGGGGGTGCGCCGTCAGGCGCGGCGTCACAAGCGCGTGACGCCGTCGATGCGGCCCACGAGCTGTCCGTCGACATACAGCGCCCCCTCGGGGGCGCCGGCTTCGGCGTAGAACTCGTAGACCGGCTCACCGCGGCGGCGAGCAGTCCTCACGCGCAGCAGTTGCCGGGCCATGCGGGCCAGCAGGCGGCTGGACGCATGCAGGATGCCGGCCGCAAGGCGACGGACATCGGAAGCGGCGGCTCCGGGTGCCAATTCTTTCGTCAGCATGATCATCTCTCCTGGGGCCGCGCCTTCGCTGGCGGCAGCCGATTGCATTCAGGGGCTCTGTCGCAGGAGCTCGCGCTGGTCGAGCTCGTGTCGAAGCGAACGTCGAGTCTGCTGTCGCAGGCCACCTGCCGAGGTCCGGTGGGCGCCGGCAGCGCGCCGCAGGCTTGCTGCGACGAAGGGGTTGCGCGGCTTGAGCTTGTTGGCGATGAACTTCATGGGTCTCTCCTTCGGTTGGGGGCCTGAAAGCAACGCGGCCCGGGTGCTTGCGCATCCCGGGCCGCGTGAACTTCGGCTTCTGCTGGAGAAGCCTCAGCTCGCCGCTGCCCCGGGCGGGGCGCCAGCGTTGACGATCGGAGCCCAGGCCCCTGCAGCACGCAGCGCACATGCCGCACGGCCGGAGCCGAGGGAGGTGCCTTCGTGGGACAGCAGCAGGAACATGAGACTCCGGGGGTGAGGGGTTGATCGGACCTGTGCGCCGACACCGGAAGGTGCATCGATCACAGAATTGCCCAAATGATAAAGATCAGATAATCAAAGCGCAAGTGATGTTTATCACAATGGCCTTGTGCGCAAAACACCGGCAGGCGTCACTTCCTGCGCTTGAGCGGCGCCACGTCGGCTTGCATGCGCAACCAGAGTGCGTGCGCATCGTCGGCGTGGCTGGGACTGGCAGGGCTCTTGCCCCCCCGTGCTGGCGCGACAGGGCCAGGCAGCGGCGCGGGGGGCGTCGGCGCAGGCGTCAGGACTTCGCCGAGCAGATCGAGCAGGCGCACGCGGGCACGTTGCGGGTGGCGGCGGTAGTAGGTGAGCACGAGGCCGACGATGAAGCGTTCGTCGTCGTCGCGCGGGAGGTTCTCGTTGCTGCTCGACTCTGGCATGGCTGCCGGCGCCGCTGAAGCCGGGGCGTCTGAAGCGCCGGCTCCGTGCGGTGTGTCCATCCAGCCGCGCGGCTTGTGGCACAGGTGCTCGAACTGCCGGGCCAGCCTCTCGCCGATCTGCCGCGAGCGGCCCTTGATCTGGCTCCAGTAGCTGGGCTGGATCTGCACCCGCTCGGCAAAGCGACGCTCCAGGCCGCGCAAGGTCGCGGCATCGGCGTGTCGGGCTGTCAGACGGACGAACTCGTCGAACAGGGCAAGTGCGTTGTCCAGGCGCACCTGAGCGAGGTCGAACGGGCCGGTTTGCATGTGCCTCGCATGATAAATCTTACTTGCGCTGAGGATGATGGCCTGTGCCCCGTTCCCACTTCAGGCTGTGGCCGACCAAGGCCTTTCGTCCGGCGCTTGCGGTGGTCAACGAGCGCCCTGCCGACGAGGTCGGGCCTGAACTTCACACTGCTGCAAGGCAGAAAAAGGGCCGCCGCAGGCCCTTGCGGGGCGGCGGCGGCTCCTTGGCGTAAGCGCAGGCTCAGCTGTCGCCGGTGGCGCGCTTGATGCGCGGCGCCGTCTTCAGGCTCCAGACCATCGTGATGGCCAGGACGGCGATGACGACACCCAGGGACACCAGCACCGGGATCTTGTACACGTCGATCAGCAACATCTTCGTGCCGATGAACACCAGGATCACCGCCAGCCCGTAGCTCAGCAGGTGGAACTTGGTGGCCACCGCAGCGAGCAGGAAGTACATGGCTCGCAGGCCCAGGATGGCGAAGATGTTGGACGTCAGCACGATGAAGGGGTCGGTCGTGATGGCGAAGATGGCCGGGATGCTGTCGACGGCGAAGATCACGTCGGTCATGCCGACCAGGGCGATCACCAGCAGCAGCGGCGTGGCGATGCGCTTGCCGCGCTCGATGGTGAAGAACTTCTCGCCATCGAAGTTCTTGCTGACCGGCAGTATGCGGCGCAGCAACTTCAGCGCCGGGTTGCTTTCCAGGTCGGGTTCCTGGCCAGCCGCCCACCACATCTTGATGCCGGTGAGCAGCAGGAAGGCACCGAACACGTACAAGACCCAGTGGAATTCCGAGATCAGCCAGGGGCCCAGCAGGATCAAGGAGGCGCTCAACTGGTCTCTGGTGTGGGTAGCGCTCAGCTTTGCCTTCAACGGCCTGTTCTGGTGGGCTGTGTACCAGGACCACGGCGCGGCGCTGGCGCACGTCAAGTCGATGGAGTTCCTCACCGGCTATCTCATCGAGAAGAGCCTGGCGGTGGACAACATCTTCGTCTTCCTGATGATCTTCACCTACTTCGTGGTGCCGCCGGAGTTCCACAAGCGCGTGCTGATGATCGGCATCATCGGTGCCATCGTGTTGCGCACGGTGATCGAGTTGCCCACCGCGTCGGTCGGTCGGTTCGTCGCAAGCGCCGCCCGCCCGCCGCCGTGGACAACTCTGCGTCGCTGGCTGCTGCACGCCGGCGCCGCGTCGGTTAGGCCGTTGGCGTTGCACACCGACAGCGGTTGTTGCGTCAGGCCGATCGCTGGCCTGCAGCCGTCTCTCGCCAGAAGCGACCGAGCTTGCGACAGGTGGCGTCCAGAGGTTGTCGCGATGGCGGCGCATGGTCGCTTTGGCCAGGCCAAGGTCATCATCGTCAGCTCGATTGCCGGCCTGGGCGGGTCGGCGCTTCGGGCTGGTGGAAGAGATCGCGGCGATGGTCGCGTGGCTGGCGCGCGAGGACTGCTCGTTCACCACCGGCGCGGTGTTCGACCTGTCGGGCGGGCGCGCGACCTACCTAGGCCGACACCCGCCCGGCACCGATGGGACCGGCGCCCGTCGGAGCGGTGCGTGGCCGCTCGTGGCCCCAGCGGCGACCCGGATGTCGAACGGGTCCGGGCCCACCTGGCGGATAGGAGTTTCCTGTCCCAGGACCGCCCCGGGGTCAATGTGACAGCAGCACCGGCATGCGCAGATCCGCAAAGATGCCCTTGGTCGCACCGCCAAGGATGAAATCCCGCAGGCGAGAGTGCCCGAAGCCCCCCATCGCCAGAAGCTGCGCACCTTCCGCAAGGGCGGTATCCTGCAACGCCCCGGCGATGGAGCGGCCATCAAGGGTGATGTTCACGGCCTTGGCAGAATATCCCCGCCGTTCCAGCGCCGTCGCCAGTGTCTGCGCGATACCCGAACCCCCCGGCGATTTTTCATCGCGCACCGTCACCACCGAAACGAGGCCTTCGGCCGCAAGCAGCGGCAGAGCATCGCATAGCGCGCGCGCAGCGACCCTGCTGCCATCCCAAGCGACGGCGATGTGGTTGACCGAACCCACCCCTGACGACGCCGGCACAAGGATTACCGGGACGCCCGCACCAAACACCAGCGACTGCGCCATATCCTGCGCCGACAGCGTGTCGGCCGACCACGGCAGCAGAGCCAGGTCATGGTTTCGCGCCTCGATCGTCGCGGCCTGTGTTGCGGCGCCCAGCATCACCTGATGGTTCAGGAACGACGTGCCAAGGCCCACGCCCGCTGCGCCCTGGATCAGGCTCTGCAGGCGCGCACATTCGGTCTTGCTGCGTTCCTCGACCGCCTGGGCCATCGCTTCGACGTTCAGCAGGAACCCGCCCGCCGCCGACGCCGTTTTCGGGACGTCGGCCGCAAAGGTCGCAACCGTCAAGCCGCAGTTCAACGCGGCCGAAAGGCCGACTGCGGACATGATCGCCGAGTCAGGCGGCGCTTCGGGATAGGTGTTCAGCGGCAGATAGGCGATGCGATTGGGCATGGGGTCTCTCCTTGTCATTCGGGCGATAAGGCCGACATCGCGGCCCGGTCAGAACGTCAAGACGGTTGACTGGAGTCCGCCGCCACGTTCCGGGTTTTCCACAAGGAATAGAAGATGCCGTACGCGATGATCCCGATGGTGATGGCCAGCGACAGGTAGGGGTCGAACTTGCCGAAGAAGTAGCTGTAAAAGCCCTTCAACCCAATGAAGATCAGCACCACTGCCAGCGCGTACTTGAGGTAGTGAAAGCGGTGCACCAGCGCCGCCAGCGCGAAGTACAACGCGCGCAGGCCAAGTATCGCCATGATGTTGGCGGTGTAGACGATGAAGGTGTCGGTGGTGATCAGGAAGATTGCCGGAACCGAGTCGACCGCAAAGATCAGGTCGGCAACGTTGATCACGATCAGCGCCACCAACAAAGGCGTCGCAAACACGACCATCTTGCCCGTCGTAGGGTGCGGCTGACGGACAAAGAACTTTTGCCCGTGCAGGTCTTTCGTGACGTTCATGTACTTTGCGGTCAGTTTCACGACCGGGTTCTTCGAGATGTCGGTATCGCCTTCGGGCACGAACAGCATCTTGAGGCCGGTCAGCGCCAGGAAGGCGGCAAAGACCAGCGTCACCCAAGCGTAGGCCGAGATCAGTTCGGCCCCGATGGCGATCATGATCCCGCGCAGGATGATCACGCCGATGATGCCCCATATGAGGGCCCGGTACTGGTACTTTCGCGGGATCGCGAAGTAGCCGAAGATCAGCGAGATCACGAAGACGTTGTCGATCGAGAGCACTTTCTCGATGATGTAGCCCTGAAAGTACGAGGCTACCGGATTGGTCCCGTCGCTGGTGACCAGCGTGCCGTTTGACCACGCCCACCAGATGTAGCCGCCGAACGCTATGGCAATACAGATATAGAAGGCCGACAGCTTGAGGCTTTCGGCGACGCCAAGCTCGTGGTCGTCCTTGTGCAGAACTCCAAGGTCAAAGATCATCAGCGTGATGACGATGGCCAGGAACATCAACCAGAGCCACAGCGGCTTGTTGATCACTTCGGCGAAAAGAAAATCCAACTTGTTCCCCTTGGCAGGCTGTCGAGTGAAAGGGACGTCGTGACGGAACCACGGACCCCGGTAGTCGCCGAAATCGCAGAATGCTATTTGCGCCGAAAGGTCTTGCCAGGAGATGATCCCCTGCGCGGGCCCGGGAGCAGAAATGGCCTGACGGCCAGTGCTCCGTATTGACGGACGTCCGCGGCGGCCGGCATGTCACCGTGCTGCCTGCTACTCCCCTATCAGCGTGGGGACTGTAGCCAAGCGCATGAGGCCCCTGACAAGATGGGGATGTTGTTCAAGAGCGGCGTTCCTCGAATTCGCTATTCGTCGTCGCCGGTGCGGTGGGCCGAGACAAGTTGCTGCTGCGTCGAGTGCGGCACCGGCTCGTAGTGCGACAGCATGATCGAGTAGCGACCCTGGCCGCTGGTGAGCGCGTTCAGGCGGGACTGGTACGCGCTCAGTTCGGACACCGGCACGAGGCCGTGCACTGCGACTTGCCCCGCTGCGCCATGTTGCGTGCCGGTGACCATGCCGCGCCTGGAAGAGAGGTCCCCAGTGATGTCTCCCATCGCTGCTTCGGGCGCGTCGATCTGGATCCCGACGACAGGCTCCAGCACGATGGGTCGAGCCTCTCGAATGGCAGCCAGGAAGGCCTTGCGGCCGGCAGTGACAAAAGCGATTTCCTTGCTGTCCACACTGTGGTGCTTGCCGTCGTAGACGATGACACGCACGTCCACCACGGGGAAACCTGCGATGGCACCCTGTGCCAGCACCTCTCGAACGCCCTTTTCGACTGCCGGCATGAACGAGCCTGGAATGGTGCCGCCCTTGACCTCATCGACGAACTCGAAACCCGCGCCTCGGGGAAGAGGCTCGATGCGCAGGAAGACCTCGCCGAATTGTCCGGCGCCTCCGCTCTGTTTTTTGTGGCGGTGGTGGCCCACCGACGCCGCGGTGACGGTCTCGCGGTAGGCGACGCGAGGCGGTCGTGTGTGGACCTCGAAGCGATAGACCTCGCGGAGCCGCTCGAGCAGTACACGCAGGTGCAATTCGCCCAGCCCGTAGATGAGGGTCTCGTTGGTGGCCGCCAGGTGTTCCAGCTTGAGGCAAGGATCCTCATCGACGAGCCTGGTGACGATTTCCCACATCCGCTGTTCGTCGCCATGGCGCTTGGGCTCGATGGCCAGACCATGCACCGGAACCGGGAGATCCAACGGCGCGAGGTGGACAGGGTCGTCTTCCGCGGCATCGTGCAGCACGGCATCGAAGTGCAGTTCGTCTACCTTGGCCACTGCGACGATGTCGCCGGGCAGTGCTTGCTGCACCTCCACGGTCGACTTGCCCTGCAGCATGAAAAGATGGTTCACCTTGAAGGGCTTGCGTCCGTTGCCCACGTACAAGAGACTGTCCCGCGATACCGTGCCCTGGTGCACCCGGAAGACCCCGAGCTTGCCCACGAAGGGGTCGGCGGTGACGCGGAACACGTGGGCCAGCACGTGTTTGTCCGGGTCTGGCTGGGCGTGCATCGGCAAAGCGCCGGGACCTTCACCCTTCAGGAAATCGGGTGGATTGGCCTCGCTGGGGTCGGGCAGGAGTTTGACGATGATGTCCAGCAGTTCTGCCACGCCCGCACCGGTGCGCGACGATGCGAAACATACGGGAATCAGGTGCCCTTCGCGCAGTGCCTGCTCCAGCGGTGCGTGCAACTCCGCGGGATCGACGTCACCTTCGTTGAGATAGCGTTCGACGAACGTGCCATCGACTTCCACCACCTGTTCCACCAGCGCACGATGCGCGGCGTCGACCGACCCGAAGTCCGAGTGACCGTCGCGCGTGAAGAAGCAGTCCACCACCCTGGTGCCAGCGGCGTCGGGCAGATTCAGCGGCAGGCACTCCTTGCCGAAGGTGGCCTGAATCTGCGCCAGCAGCCCGGGCAGGTCGGCCCCGGCCCCGTCGATGCGGTTGACGATGATGATGCGATCGAGGTGCCGCGAAGCCGCGTAGGACATCATGCGCACCGCCATCGGCTCGATCCCCACGCTGGCGTTGATGACGACCGCCACCGTCTCCACCGCCTCGAGCGCGGGCAGGCTTTGGCCCAGGAAGTCCGGACCGCCGGGGGTGTCGATCAGGTGCACGCGAACACCCTGGTGATGCAGGTGCATGATGCTGGCGTTCAAGGAGTGACCCAGGCGGCGTTCCAGGGGATCGTGGTCGCTGACGGTGCTGCCGCGTTCGAGCGTGCCTGCACTGGCGATCGCGCCTGATCTCGCGAGCAGAGCTTCTGCCAGGCAGGTCTTGCCTGCGGCCGAGGGGCCGACCAGCGCCAACGTGCGAATGGCAGCAGCGCTCGAAGCGGGATCGAAGGGCAGGCCTGGCATCGTGGTCTCCTGGGCCGGCAACGCGGCGTGTGAGGGTGACTCGATCGACGTCGACCAGAGTAGGCCATCCTCCCGCATGCCGCAAGCACGTTGGTTAAGCCGGCGCGCGTGCTACCGTCCACGGCTTCGTCTCTGATGAACCCTTTTGCCGCCCCTCCTTCCGTGCCTCGCCGCGTGCTGCCGGCCATCGTGCTGGCGCAGTTGCTGGGCACCAGCCCCTGGTTCGCCGTCAATGCAGTGATGCCCGACCTGCAGCAGCAGTTCGGCTGGAGCGCAGCAGCGCTCGGTACGCTCAGCTCCGGCATCCAGGTCGGTTTCATCATCGGCACGCTGGTCTTTGCCGTGTTGTCTCTGGCGGATCGCTGGCCGGCGCGCCGGGTCTTCGTCGGCTGCGCCCTCGCGGCCGCGCTGTGCACCTTGGCGGCGGTGGCCGCCGCTGCATCTTTCGAGGCCTTGCTCGGCTGGCGGGTGTTGACCGGCTTCTTCCTCGCCGGCATCTACCCGGTGGGCATGAAGATCGCTTCCCAGTGGTTTCCGCAAGGCCTGGGTGCGGCGTTGGGTTGGCTGGTCGGCGCGCTGGTGGTGGGCAGCGCAGCCCCGCACGCAATGCGTGCGATGGGAGCGACCTGGCCGTGGGAGTGGGTGTTCTTATGCGTGGCTGTTGTGACAGCTTCGGCCGCCTTGGTGATGACGGTGCTGGTGCCAGCCCCGCGAGCCGCGCCCGGCAGTCCCGGGGGCTTGCGGCTGCGGGCCCTGGCCTCCATCTGGAACGATCGCAAGGTTCGCGCCTCGGCTTTCGGCTACTTCGGCCACATGTGGGAGCTGTACACGCTGTGGGTGTTGTTGCCACTGATCCTGGCCACCCGGCTGGTCGAGGGGCCGCAGGTGTCCTGGTGGGCTTTTGCGGTGCTGGGGGCCGGCGCCATCGGTTGCGTCTTCGGCGGGCTGGCGGTGAGGCGTCACGGCAGCGCGCACGTCGCCGCCTGGCAGTTGGCCACCAGCGGCCTGTGCTGTCTTCTGGCGCCCTGGGCGATGCAGGCCGCACTGCCCATCTTCCTGGTCTGGCTGCTGGTATGGGGGATGACCGTGGTGGGAGATTCGCCGCAGTTCTCGGCGCTCACCGCGGCGAACGCGCCGCGCGAGGCCGTGGGCAGCGTGCTGACGCTGGTCAACAGCATCGGCTTTGCGATATCCGCGCTGTCCATCGAGCTCTTCGTTCGGCTGACGCAGGCGCAGCCGTTGCCTTCACTGCTGCCCTGGCTGGCCATCGGCCCCTTGCTGGGCCTGTGGGCCCTGCGGCCGCTGCTTCGCCGATGAACCGCTGCCGCTGTCCTACTGAAAGGCTACCTCGGCGAAGCTGCGCAGCTTGCGGCTGTGCAGCTGGCCCAGCCGTTCCTGGCGCAGCAGATCGATGGCGCGCATGCCGATGCGAAGGTGCTGGTCAACGCGTTCGCGGTAGAAATGATTGGCCATGCCCGGCAGCTTGATCTCGCCGTGCAGCGGCTTGTCGCTCACACACAGCAAAGTGCCGTAAGGCACGCGGAAGCGGAAGCCGTTGGCCGCGATGGTGGCGCTTTCCATGTCGAGCGCCACCGCGCGGCTCTGGCTGAAGCGCCGCTCGGGTGTGGTGTCCTTGTGGCGGAAGGGCAGCAGCTCCCAGTTGCGGTTGTCGGTGCTGGCCACCGTGCCGGTGCGCATGATCTTCTTCAGTTCGTAGCCCTGCAGCTGCGTCACGTCGGCCACTGCCTGCTCCAGCGCCAACTGCACCTCGGCCAGCGGCGGGATGGGCACCCACAGCGGCAGGTCCTCGTCGAGCACGTGGTCCTCACGAACGTAGCCGTGTGCCAGCACGTAGTCGCCCAGCTGCTGCGTATTCCGCAGGCCGGCACAGTGACCGAGCATCAGCCACGCGTGCGGCCGCAGCACGGCGATATGGTCGGTGATGGTCTTCGCGTTCGACGGGCCCACGCCGATGTTGACCATCGTGATGCCGCTGCGGTCCGGCCGCTCCAGGTGATACGCCGGCATCTGCGGCAGCCGCGGCGGCGCCACGCCGAGTTCGTCGCCGGGTCGCGAGGGCTGGTCGGCGCGTCGCGTGATGACGTTGCCCGGCTCGACGAAGGCTGTGTAGGAGCTGCCGGTGTCGGCCATGGTCTGGTGCCCGAGCTTGATGAACTCGTCGATGTAGAACTGATAGTTCGTGAACAACACGAAGTTCTGGAAGTGCTCCGGCGCCGTGCCGGTGTAATGGCGAAGGCGGTGCAGCGAGTAGTCGACGCGCGGCGCGGTGAACAGGGCCAGCGGCTGTGGCACGCCGGGCTCCGGCTCGTAGGTGCCGTTGGCGATGCCGTCGTCCATCGCCGACAGGTCGGGCAGGTCGAACACGTCGCGCATCAGCAGCCGGCGCTCGGCCGTGAGCGAGCCTTCGATGTGATCGTGTTCCGCGAAGGAAAAGTGCACGGGAATGGGTTGGGCGCTGGTACCTACCTCCAGCGTGACAGCGTGATTCCGCTGCAGCAGTCGGAACTGGTCGAGGTAGTAGTCGCCGAAGAGGTCGGGGCGGGTCAGCGTCGTCTCGTAGGTGCCGGGCCCGGCCACGAAGCCATAGCTCAGCCGCGAGTCGGCGCGCGCCACCGTCGAGGTGTGCACGCGCACGAAGGGGTAACAGGCGCGCACGTGTGCGGGCAGCTCCTGACCATTGACGAAGCGCTGCAGCGAGTCGCGCAGGCTGCTGATGCTGTTGTCGTAGATGTGGCGCACCTGTGCCAGGGCGGCGGCAGGGTCGTCGAAGCGCGCGGGGGCGATGAAGGTCGGATGTGACGACATGCGGATGTTTTCCTTCTTATGGTGTCGGGCCTCGATTGTCCCCGAGGTCCTCACCGGGGGCATGCTTCCTTGGCAGAATGTCCCTCATGATCCGCTTGCCGTGGTTTCTCGCCCTGCTCCTCGGGGCGGGCATCGCCAGCGCCGCGGGTGCCCTCGGTGCGGCCCCGCCCGACTCCGATGGCATGTCGCTTCGCATGCAGGCCTGCACACCCTGCCACGGCAAGGAAGGTCGCGCCACCAACGACGGCTATTTCCCCCGCATCGCGGGCAAGCCTTCGGGTTACCTGTACGCACAGCTGTTGAACTTTCGTGAAGGGCGCCGCGGCAACCCGGCCATGGGCCACCTCGTGCAGCACCTCAGCGACGGCTATCTCCGCGAGATCGCCGACTGGTTCGCCGTGCAGGACCTGCCTTACCCGCCGCCGCAGACTCGCGGCGGCGACCCCGCCCTGCTGACGCGCGGCCGCCAACTGGCACAGCAGGGAGACCCGGCGCGCGGCCTTCCGGGCTGCACGACCTGTCATGGCGCGGCGTTGATGGGCGCGCTGCCGGGCATGCCCGGGTTGCTGGGCTTGCCGCGCGACTACCTGCTGGCGCAACTGGGGGCCTGGAAGACCGGCCAGCGGCATGCCGTCGCGCCCGATTGCATGCGACAGGTGGCGCAGCGACTGTCGGATGCCGATGCCAGTGCACTGGCCTTGTGGTTGTCGTCCACCCCCGTGCCGTCCGACCCCAGGCCCGACCCGGCGCTGGTCATGCCCTTGCCGCTCGAGTGCGGCAGCGGGGTGCGTTGATGGGTTCGAGCCGGGTCGTCGTCTCGCTGCTGCTGCTCGTTCTGGCCGTGATCGGGTTCGCTGGCTGGGTGACGGCGATGAACCTGCAAGGCGAGGAGCCGTTGCCGGCACGCGCCGAAACGCTCGACGACTCTGCGGCCCAGGTGAAGCGCGGCGCCTATCTTGCGCTGGCTGGCAACTGCGCCGGCTGCCACACCGCGCGCGGCGGGCTGGCCTACGCCGGCGGTCGCCCCATCGAAACGCCCTTCGGCACGGTGTACAGCAGCAACATCACGCCCGACGCCGAGCACGGCCTGGGCCGATGGACGCCTGCGCACTTCCGCCGGGCGATGCGCCATGGCCGGTCTGTCGACGGCAGTCTGTTGCTTCCGGCCTTCCCCTACGAGCAGTACACGCTGCTCGATCGCGCCGACCTGGATGCGCTGTTCGTCTACCTGCGCAGCGTTTCCGCGGTGGCACAGCCAACGCCGCAGCACGCGCTGCGATTCCCCTACGACCTGCAGGTCACGCTGGCGCTGTGGCGCGCCTTGTACTTTCGCCCGTCTGCCTGGCAGGGCGACCCGTCGCAAAGCGCTTCCTGGAATCGCGGTGCCTATCTCGTGCAGGCGCTGGGGCATTGCGGAGCCTGCCATGCCGAGCGAAACGCGCTGGGCGCCAGTCGGGATGCGACGGCACTGGGGGGCGGCATGATCGCCGGTCAACCCTGGTACGCCCCCTCGCTTCGCGCGCCGGCCGAGGCTGGCGTGCAGACGTGGGACCTGGACGAGGTGGTGGCCTTGCTGAAGACCGGGACCAGCGCGCGAGGTTCGGTGCTCGGTCCCATGGCGGACGTGGTCTACCGCAGCACCCAGCACCTGGAGACTGCGGACCTGCGAGCCATGGCCGAGTACCTGAAGGCGCTGCCGGAGTTGCCCGTGCCGCCGATGGCCCCGCGCGAGCCGGCCGGTGGACAAATGGAACTGGGGCAACGGCTTTACGAGCGACATTGCGCCGACTGCCACGGCGCGCAGGGAGAAGGGCGGCCTGGGCAGATCCCGCCCTTGGCCGGCGCCCGCGCCGTGATCCTCGCCCAACCCGCCAACGTCGTCAGGACGGTGCTGTGGGGCGGCTTCCTGCCGGCCACTGCCGGCAACCCGCGGCCCTTCGGCATGCCACCCTTCGCGCACCAGTTGTCCGACGAGGAGATCGCTGCCGTGGTCAGCTATCTGCGGCGCTCCTGGGGCCACCGGGCCCCTGCAGTGACGATGCTGGACGTCCGGCGATACCGTTGATCGTGGGCTGGCCGGTCCGTTGGATTGAGCCGCAGCCCCATGTCTTTTCCGCGTGCCCCGCGTCGCTGCCGCCTGAACAATGGCAGCACCCATGAGACCCGCCTCGGTCGCCGAAGTGGCTGCCCGCGTGGTGGCCTGGCACAACCGCCATCCCCTGGCACGCCGCATCACGGCGGCGCAGGTGCAGGGCATAGGCGTCGTCGCGATGCCCTTCGTGCTGCCGTCGCCTGCTGCGACCCAGGTCAGGGCGAGGGTCAGCGAGCCGACGCTTTTCGCCGCACCCGCGGATGCAGGCGACAACGCCGCCGCATTCCCGCAGGAGCCAGCCGTCGCGCCGCCTGCCGGCCCCAGCCTGCGAGAGCGCGCGCTGGCGGCCGCTGCGGCCACCGAGGAGGGCGCAGCGACGGTTTCAGTGCCGCCTCCTGCAGTGGCTTCGTCTTCACCGCCACCGACGCTGCGTGAGCGGCTGCGCACCTGGTGGGGCCGCCTGCGCCCTGAGGCTGGACGCGGCTTCAGCGAGGACTTCATCGACCCGTTGAAGCCGCCCCGCATCGCCCGGTTCGCGCTTCGCCACGGCAGTCCCATCGTGCCGCCGCCGGCCGCAGGTCCGGTCCGCGTCGTGCTCGAGGACGACGGCCTGTGCGCCCGAGGCAGCGTCCAGACCTGGCACCTGCGCACGGCGGCCATCGAAGTCGACTCGACGCGCGTGCGCGTGCTGCTGGGCGACGGACCGGATGCCGCCGTGATCGGCCCGCGCCTCTGGAGCCCCGCTCGCCTGGCCGGCAGTGCCGTTGCGTGGTCGTTGGCCATGGCGGGTCTGCTCGGGGCGCAGTACCTGAGCAGGACGCCGGACCAGGCGCAAGCGCCTGTCTTGGCTCAAGGTGCGCCAGCGCCAGTGGCCGCGGCGCCGGATGTCCGCGGGGCATCGCCCGGCGGCGCGGCTTCTGCGGCCACGACGGCCGCGTCGGCGCCCGGGCCCCTGGCTGATCCACCCGCCGTGGTCATGCGCGCGGCGTCGGCCATCGTGCTGTCGGAAGGGCCGCCGCCGTCGGTTGCCGCGCCGGGACAGGCTCCCCCACCGAGTGCTTCAGCGCCGGTGCAGCCCCCAGCGCCGGCGCTGGCCGCGGCGTCTGCATCGAAGGTGGGCGACATTGCCGCGCTTGCTGCAGCGTCACCGCCGGCGACTCAGTCCACCGCCTGGCCCGTCAACATCAAGCCGATGATCGATGTCGAGACGGCACGTGCTGCGAAGCGCGATGCGGCCGCACTGCGGGCAAAGGGCACAGGCACGCCGACGGCCGACACGCCCGCCCGGCAGGCGCCTTCCGCCCCCGACGACGACAAGGCGGCGCCGCTGGCCGTCCCGGCCGCACCGTCTGCCGACGGCGTCACCTACGCCCTGGCCGCGCGCAGCACGCGCAATCGGGCGGCGTCCGAGCTGCTGCTGGGCCTGATGAAGACCGCCGCCGCGGCCGGGGGTGGCAAGGCGGAGCAGCGAACCGAGGTGCTGCCGTCACAGCAGGGCTGGCGTGCCATCTGGTGGCCGTTCCACACCCGACAGGAGGCCGAACGAGCGCATGCCCTTCTGGTGAGCGTGGGCCTGGAAGCCGAGCTGATCGAGTTCTGACGATGGCGTGACGGCGTCGCCGTCGGTATGGGCATGTCGCCGCCAGGGCGACCGGGCTTTCGGTTTGCCGTATAAAGACGTCTTCCCCGAACGAACACAGGAGAGTCGCCGCATGGACGACGTACAAAAGCGCATCGATGAGCTGGTCAAGGGCAACCGTGTGATGCTGTTCATGAAGGGCACGGCGCAGTTTCCGCAGTGCGGTTTCTCGGGTCGCGCGATCCAGGTGTTGAAGGCGGCTGGCGCCAGCAACGTGAAGACCTTCAACGTGCTGGAAGACGAGGGGGTGCGCCAGGGGATCAAGGATTACGCCCAATGGCCCACCATCCCCCAGCTCTACATCGACGGCGAGTTCGTCGGGGGCTCGGACATCATGATGGAGATGTACGAGTCCGGCGAGCTGAAACAGATCCTGGACAAGGCCTGAGCCCGAGCCGATGGCGCAGCGGCTGGTCGTCGGCATCACGGGAGCGACGGGCGCCATCTATGGACTGCGCCTTCTCGAGCGCGCCCGGGCGATGGATGTCGAGACGCACCTCGTGGTCACCCCATCGGGGGTGATCAACGCGCACCATGAACTGGGTCTGGACCGCCGCGAACTGGAGGCGAAGGCCGACCATGCCTACGCGCCGGGCGACATCGGCGCCTGCCTGGCCAGCGGCAGCTTCGGCACCGCCGCGATGGTCATCGCCCCCTGTTCCATGAAGACGTTGGCCGCCGTGGCGCATGGCTTCTCGGACAACCTGCTGACGCGGGCGGCCGATGTCACGCTGAAGGAGCGCCGGCGTCTGCTGTTGATGGTGCGGGAGACACCGTTCAATCTGGCCCATCTGCGCAACATGACGGCGGCCACCGAGATGGGCGCCATCGTGTTTCCGCCGCTGCCTGCCTTCTATCACCGCCCGACCACCATCGCCGAGTTGGTCGACGAGAGCGTCGAGCGCGTGCTGGCTCTGCTGGGATTCAGCGGCGCCCATCCCAAGCCCTGGCAAGGACTCTGAGGCACTGCTCCGCCCCTTGACCTTCAGGAAGTCGCCACGTCCCACTGCCGGCGTGCGGCGAACACCATGTTCGGATACTCGGCGCGACCCCGGCTGCCGTTGTAGCGTCCCAGCGCCAGGAAGAGGTCGCCCTTCTCGATGTCGAGGTAGTGGCGCAGGATGACGCATCCGAAGCGCAGGTTGGTCTGCATGTGGAACAGCCGGCGAGGATCGCCGTCGCCGATGATGCGGGCCCAGAAGGGCATGACCTGCATGTAGCCACGCGCTCCTGCACTGCTGATCGCATACTTGCGGAACCCACTCTCCACCTGGATGAGTCCCAGAACCAAAGGGACTTCCAGGCCGGCCCGCCGGCTCTCGTACCAGACCGTTTCCAGGAATTCGATACGGGTGAAGTGCTCGCTCTTGCGCCGCTTGAGCCTGTCGCTTGCGGCACCCAGCCACTTCAGGTAGGCCAGCCGCGCCTCGACGTCGTCAAAGCGCGGCTTGGGCGGTGCCGTGTCGGCCACGGCGGCTGCCAGCGCCGAACGCACGGCGTTGGCCAGCGGCTCCTCGACCTGCGCGCCGGCCTGAGCCCGGGGCAGGGCGCCCGCCAGCGGCAGGGCCAGCAACGCGCGACCGAAGGCACGACGCGTCGGCAGGCCGACGCCCGATCTCATGTCTTCAGGCGGCCCTTGACCACGCCCGCCAGGCCTTTGAGCGGCACCTGCGTGGCCTCGGCCTCTCGGCGGCCCTGCAGCTCGGCCGTGCCGGCCTTCAGACCGCGGTCCGACAGCACCACGCGGTGCGGGATGCCGATGAGTTCCCAGTCGGCGAACATCGCTCCCGGGCGTTCGCCGCGGTCGTCGAGCACGACGTCCACGCCCAGGGCCATCAACTCTTCGTGCAGCTGGTCGGCAGCCGCCTTGACATCGGCGCTTCGCTCATAGCCGATGGGGCAGATGGCCACCGTGAAGGGCGCGATGGCATCCGGCCACACGATGCCTCTTTCGTCATGATTCTGCTCGATGGCCGCCCCCAGGATGCGGGTCACGCCGATTCCGTAGCAACCCATCTCCATCAACTGCGGCTTGCCCGTCTCGTCCAGGAAGCTGGCGTTCATCGCGGCGCTGTACTTGGTGCCCAGATAGAACACGTGGCCGACCTCGATGCCACGCTGAATGGCCAGTTCGCCCTTGCCATCGGGCGACGGATCGCCGGGCAGCACGTTGCGGATGTCGGCCACGAAGTCCGGCTCGGGCAGGTCGCGGCCCCAGTTCACGCCGGTGAAGTGGAAGTCGGCCTCGTTGGCCCCGCAGACGAAGTCGCTCATGGCCGCCACTGTGCGGTCGGCCACCACCTTCACCGGTTGTGTCGTGCGGATGGGTCCCAGATAACCCGGCTTGGTGCCGAAGTGGTCCTCGATCTCGGCGACCGTGGCAAAGCGAAAGCCGCCCTTCAGGCCCGGCAGCTTGCCGGCCTTGATCTCGTTGAGGCTGTGATCCCCGCGCACCAGCAGCAACCACACGGTCGAGCGCTTGGCCAGGCCCTTGTCGTCCAGCTCGTCGGTGGCCAGCACCAGCGATTTGACGGTGTCGCTCAGCGGAATGCCCAGCAGCGCCGCGACGTCTTCGCAGGTGCTCTTGCCCGGCGTCGGGGTCTTCGTCATGGGCTGCGCCGGTGCGGCTCGCTGGGCGATCAGCGACACTGCCTCGGCCAGCTCGATGTTGGCGGCGAAGTCGCTGGTGGGGCAGTAGACGATGGCGTCTTCGCCCGTGTCGGCGATGACCTGGAACTCGTGCGAGGCGTCGCCACCGATGGCGCCGGTGTCGGCCGCCACCGCCCGGTACTGCAGCCCGAAGCGGTCGAAGATGGCGCAGTAGGCGCGGTACATCAGGTCGTAGCTCTTCAGCGCCGAGGCGGGATCGCGGTCGAAGGAGTAGGCGTCCTTCATCGTGAACTCGCGTCCGCGCATCACGCCGAAGCGTGGCCTGCGCTCGTCGCGGAACTTGGTCTGGATGTGATAGAAGTTCCGCGGCAGTTGCTTGTAGCTGCGCAGCTCCTGGCGCGCGATGTCGGTGATGACCTCTTCGCTGGTCGGCTGGATGATGAAGTCGCGCTCGTGGCGGTCTTTCACGCGCATGAGCTCAGGGCCGTACTTCTGGAAGCGTCCCGACTCCTGCCAAAGCTCTGCCGGCTGCACCACGGGCATCAGAAGTTCGACGGCGCCAGCGCGGTTCATCTCGTCGCGGATGATGCCTTCGACCTTGCGGATGACACGCAGGCCCATGGGCATGTAGGTGTAGATCCCGGCGCCCAGGCGCTTGATCATGCCGGCCCGCATCATCAGCCGGTGGCTTGCGACCTCGGCATCGGCTGGCGCTTCCTTGAGCGTGGAAATGAAGGTCTGAGAGGCTTTCATGCGTGCTTCTTGGAGGGTGACTGCTCAGCGTTCCGCCCGTCGACCGGACCCTGCATGACCATGCGGGTTAGCGAGAGATCGCTGCATGCACACGAGCGGTGCAATAATGAAATCAGTCACAATTTGAGGTCTGATTATGCTCGACAGGGAAGGCTTCAGGCCCAACGTCGGCATCATCCTGCTCAACTCCCGGAACCAGGTTTTCTGGGGCAAGCGGCTGCGCACGCATTCCTGGCAGTTTCCGCAGGGCGGCATCAAGTACGGCGAGACGCCCGAGCAGGCGATGTTCCGTGAGCTGCACGAGGAAGTCGGGCTGATGCCCGATCACGTCGAGATCATCGGGCGCACGCGCGACTGGTTGCGCTATGAGGTGCCGGACCACTTCATCCGAAAGGACGCACGGGGTCAGTACCGGGGCCAGAAACAGATCTGGTTCCTCTTGAAGCTGCTGGGGCGCGACAGCGACATGAACCTGCGCGCCACCGATCATCCCGAATTCGACGCCTGGCGCTGGAACGAGTACTGGGTGCCGCTGGACGTGGTGATCGAGTTCAAGCGCAACGTGTACGAGATGGCCTTGACCGAGCTGGCGCGCTTCCTGCCTCGCGTGAACCACCACAACCGCTATCTGCGTGCCGGCATGCGGCACTCGCGCCAGGACGACGGGCACCTTCCCGAGGCTCCACCCGACAGCGTCGGCTGAGGCGGCGCTGTCGGCAGGTTCAAACCAGCACGAGGTTGTCGCGGTGGATCAGTTCCGGCTCGTTGGCGTATCCCAGCAGGGACTCGATCAACGATGACGGCTTGCGTGAGATGAGGCGCGCTTCGGCCGACGAGTAATTGGCCAGCCCCCTCGCCAGCTCCTGCCCCTCGGGCGAGCGCACCGCAATGACGTCGCCGCGCGCGAAGTCACCTTGAACCTCGGTCACGCCGATGGGCAGGAGGCTCTTGCCTTCGTCGCGCACCTTGGTCACCGCACCGGCATCGACGGTCACCGCGCCGCGCATCTGCAGGTGGTCGACCATCCATTGCTTGCGCGCCGCGAGCTTGGGCGTGCCGGCGATCAACGCGGTACCGATGGACTCGCCGGCGGCGAGTCGAAGCAGCACGTCGGGCTCGCGTCCCCAGGCGATCACGGTGCTCGCGCCACTGCCGGCCGCGCGCTTGGCGGCCAGCACCTTGGTGAGCATGCCGCCGCGGCCGATGCTGGATCCGGCTCCGCCTGCCATCGCCTCCAGTGCGAGGTCGCCGGCGCGAGCCTCGTCGATGAAGCGTGCCTGCGGGTCCTTGCGCGGGTCGGCCGAATACAGCCCGCGCTGGTCGGTCAGGATGATCAAGGCGTCGGCATCGACGAGGTTGGCCACCAGTGCGCCCAGCGTGTCGTTGTCCCCGACCTTGATCTCGTCATTGACGACGGTATCGTTCTCGTTGATGACTGGAATGACCTTCAGCGAAAGCAGTGTCAGCAGCGTCGAGCGAGCGTTCAGGTAGCGCTCGCGATCCGCCAGGTCGCCGTGCGTCAGAAGCACCTGCGCGCTGCCCACACCCTGTTCGCGCAGTTTGGTCTCGTACATCTGCACCAGGCCCATCTGTCCCACGGCGGCGGCGGCCTGCTGCTCGTGCAGCTCCTTCGGGCGGGACGTCCAGCCGAGCCGCTTCATGCCTTCGGCGATGGCCCCGCTGGACACCATCACCATCTCGCGGCCCTCGGCGGCCAGCGCTGCGAGCTGGCGCGACCAGTTGCCGATGGCTTCCGCATCGACGCCGCGACCCTCGTTGGTGACCAGACTGGACCCGACCTTGACAACGATTCGTCGCGCCTGGCTGACGGGGCTAGCCATGAACGTCGTCCTTCGGGGTGTCGAAGCGCGCATCGGGCTCGGCGACCTGCACCTGTTCCGCGGCGACGTGCTGGTAGATGGACTCGAGCAGGGGCTGCAATCCTTCACGGGCCAGTGCCGAAATCTGGAACACGGGGCCTTTCCAGCGCAGCCTCCGCACGAAGTCCTTGCACAGCGCATCGCGGTCTTCCCGAGGCACCATGTCGAGCTTGTTCAGTACCAGCCATCGCGGCTTGGCATGCAGCTTGGGGTCGTACTTCTTGAGCTCCTTGACGATGGCGCGCGCTTGCGCCACCGGGTCGACGCTGTCGTCGAAGGGTGCCATGTCCACGATGTGCAGCAGCAGCCGGGTGCGCTGCAGGTGGCGCAGGAACTGGTGGCCGAGGCCGGCGCCTTCCGAGGCGCCCTCGATCAGCCCGGGGATGTCGGCCACGACGAAACTGCGCTCCGGCCCGACCCGCACCACGCCCAGATTGGGATGCAGCGTCGTGAAGGGGTAGTCGGCGATCTTCGGACGCGCGTTCGAGATCGCTGCGATCAGCGTGGATTTGCCCGCGTTGGGCATCCCGAGCAGACCGACATCGGCGAGCACGCGAAGCTCCAGCTTCACCTTGAAGGCCTGGCCGGGCCAGCCTGGCGTTTTCTGGCGCGGGGCGCGATTGGTGCTGGTCTTGAAGTGCAGGTTGCCGAAGCCGCCGTCTCCGCCTTTGGCCAGCAGCACCCTCTCCCCGTGTTCGAGCAGCTCGGCCATCACGGTGTCGGTCTCGGTGTCGGTGATGATGGTGCCTACCGGCATGCGCAGCAGGACGTCTTCGCCGGCAGCGCCGAACTGATCCGAACCACGGCCTGCCTCGCCGTTGCGTGCATCGAATCGGCGTGTGTAGCGGTAGTCGATCAGCGTGTTGATGTTGCGGTCGGCCACGGCGTAGACGCTGCCGCCGCGACCACCGTCGCCGCCGTTCGGGCCGCCGAAGGGGATGAACTTCTCGCGGCGGAAGCTCACGCAGCCCGCGCCTCCGTTGCCGGCAGCGAACTCGATGGTGGCTTCGTCGACGAACTTCATGGAATCTCGATGTTAGCGGCCTGCTAGAACGACGAAGCCCCGGCAGGCCGGGGCTTCGGTGTCGTGCGAAGCTCGGTCAGACCGGCTTGACGAACACCGTCTGTCTGTTCTGCGGGCCCTTGATGTCGAAGGACACCGAGCCGTCCACCAGTGCGAACAGCGTGTGATCCTTGCCCACGCCGACATTGGTGCCGGGGTGGAACTTGGTGCCGCGCTGGCGCACGATGATCGAGCCGGCCGTGACCGTCTGACCGCCGTACACCTTCACGCCGAGCATCTTCGGCTGTGAATCACGGCCGTTGCGGGTGGAACCGCCGCCCTTTTTCTGTGCCATGCTTGTCGCTCCTTGTGCCCGTCAGGCCGGGTTGACCGAGGCGATCTGCAACTCGGTGTAGTGCTGGCGATGACCGCCGTGCTTCTGGTAGTGCTTGCGGCGCCGCATCTTGAAGATGCGCACCTTGTCGTGCCGGCCCTGGGCCACGACCGTGGCCTTCACGCTGGCACCCGCGACCCACGGAGTCCCGACCGTCAGATCCGCGCCTTCGCCGACGGCGAGCACCTGATCGATCACGATTTCCTGGCCCACGTCCGCAGCAATCTGTTCTACCTTGATCTTTTCGCCGGCGGCAACCTTGTATTGTTTGCCTCCGGTTTTTATGACCGCGTACATGTTCGACCTTTCCACGCCTTGCGGCGCACTGCAGCCAGAGGACTGCCCTTGATGCATGGCAGCCGAAACTGCCTTCCGTTTCTCGGGAAACCCGAGTTGCCCGGAAGTCCCGACCCCGGGACGCCCGAATGCCTGCCCGGCGGGATCTCAATTGCCGCAGGACTGCACGTCCTGCGCTCAATGGGACTGCCGGACCACTTGCAGCCCGCCGGCTGCAGCGCCCGCTATGCGCCTCGCCCGCTCGCTGACCATGCAATGATCATCAAGTCGGGGCAGGTGGCAATACGAAGCCTTCCAGTGTAGCACGGGTCAACGAGGCCGGGCTTCGGCGCTTTCGAGCGAATTGCGCCGCGTTGCGAGCCGCTCAGCACGGGGCATCGTGGTGATGGCGCTGCTTCCTATAATGGGCCTGCGCATCTGCGTCCATACTGTGCACCACCCACAAACGATCCCCGCCGTGACGTCTGACCCGATGGGGGCTGCCATGCAGCGCGTGGACGAGGTGATCCGCCAGAGGCTGTCGTCGCAGGTCGCCCTCATCGACCAGATCTCCGGTTACATCATCTCGGCTGGTGGCAAGCGCATTCGGCCCCGCCTGGTACTCCTGGTGGCCGAGGCACTGGGGTACCAGGGTGCTGCACGCTTCGAACTGGCCGCGGTGGTGGAGTTCATCCACACCGCGACGCTGCTGCACGACGATGTCGTCGACGAGTCCTCGCTCAGGCGCGGCCGCGCCACGGCCAATGCCGCCTTCGGCAATGCGGCCAGCGTCCTCGTGGGCGACTTCCTTTACTCGCGCGCTTTCCAGATGATGGTGTCGGTGCAGAACATGCGCGTGTTGTCCGTGCTGGCGGACGCGACCAACGTCATCGCCGAAGGCGAGGTCCTGCAGTTGATGAACATGCACGACCCGGACCTGTCGGTCGACGACTACCTTCGCGTGATCCGGTTCAAGACGGCCAAGCTGTTCGAGGCCAGCGCCCGGCTCGGTGCCGTGCTCGCGGGTGCCGACGAGGCCACCGAGGAAGCCTGTGCCGGCTACGGTCGCGCGTTGGGCACAGCGTTCCAGCTCGTCGACGACCTGCTCGACTACGAAGGCGATTCGCACGCTCTGGGCAAGAACGTCGGCGACGATCTGCGCGAAGGCAAGCCTACCTTGCCCTTGCTGGTGGCGATGGACCGTGCCGATGCCGGCGAGCGTGCCCTCATCCGCGGCGCGATCGAGCACGGCGCCACTGAAGAACTGTCGCAGATTCTCGCCATCGTGCGCCGTACGGGGGCGCTTGACGCCACGCGCGAGGCCGCCGAGAGCGAGGCCGTGAAGGCTCGCGATTGCCTTGGAGCGCTGCCCGACTCCTGGGCCCGTGACGCTCTGCTAGAATTGTGTTCTCGGTCGGTGCACAGAACGTCTTGAAGGTCCCCCAGGGCTCTCCGGCGATCCAGCGGCACCAGGAAATGAACGCGACTGACAGTCCGTTGTCAGTCCGGTCGACCGAATCGGGGTGTAGCTTAGCCTGGTAGAGCGCTACGTTCGGGACGTAGAGGCCGGAGGTTCGAATCCTCTCACCCCGACCATCCGCCTCTCCTGCCCGCTCGTTTCCCCCGGGCTTGTGCGTGCAAGGGCTGGACGAGCGCGCTGTGGCGCACGGGCGGTCCGTTTACAGCCAGGCAGCGATCGGCGAT
This sequence comes from Rubrivivax sp., assembly GCA_022843905.1. GTDB lineage: Bacteria > Pseudomonadota > Gammaproteobacteria > Burkholderiales > Burkholderiaceae_C > Rubrivivax. Next base: position 84,661 of record JALHMT010000017.1, on the reverse strand, counting down.
GATCTGTCGCTGTCCGCCCAACACGGTACGCCCGACTGCATGCCACCTGCCGATACCGTCGCCGAATCACCGTCGTCCACCCTCAGTGGCGTGGCGCGCGTGCTGGTGCATGCGGGCAAGCTGACCGCCAAGGCGGCCGAGGATCTGGCCAAGTCGTCGAAGGAGCGGCGCGTCAGTTTCGTTTCCTCCGTCATCGCGGCCGGGGCCGTCCAACCGTCCGAGCTCGCGCACACCTTGTCCTCGGTGCTGGCCCTGCCCCTGCTTGACCTCAATACGGTCGACGCGCAGAAGCTCCCTCGCAACGTGCTCGACGGCAAGATCGCCGCACAGTACCAACTCATCGCGCTGGGCAAGCGCGGCAACCGTCTTTTCATCGGCGCGGCTGACCCGACCGACCAGGAGGCGGCCGAACGCATCAAGTTCGCCACCCAGCTGACACCGGAGTGGGTCGTCGTCGAGTACGACAAGCTGCTGCGGCAGATCGAGAACCAGGGCGCCAGTGCCAGCGAAGTCATCGAGTCGATGGCCAGTGGCGACTTCGAGTTCGACGTCACCGAAGACGACGCGCAGGCCGCAGAGGCCAACGACATCTCGGTCGACGTCGAGGACGCACCCGTCGTTCGTTTCCTGCAGAAGATGTTGATCGACGCCATCAACATGCGCGCGTCCGACCTTCACTTCGAGCCCTACGAATACAACTACCGGGTGCGTTTCCGGATCGACGGAGAACTGCGCGAGATCACCCAGCCGCCCATCGCCATCAAGGAAAAGCTCGCGTCGCGCATCAAGGTCATCTCGCGGATGGACATCTCCGAGAAGCGGGTGCCGCAGGACGGGCGCATGAAGCTCAAGTTCGGCACCAAGGCGATCGACTTCCGCGTCAGCACCTTGCCCACGCTCTTCGGCGAGAAGGTCGTGATCCGGATCCTCGACCCTTCGAGCGCCAAGCTGGGCATCGAGGCGCTGGGTTACGAGAAGATCGAGAAGGAGCGGCTGCTGACCTGCATCCAGCGGCCCTACGGCATGATTCTCGTCACCGGTCCGACCGGCAGCGGCAAGACGGTGTCGCTGTACACCTGCCTGAACCTGCTGAACCAGCCCGGCGTGAACATCGCCACGGTGGAAGACCCGGCGGAAATCAACCTGCCCGGCATCAACCAGGTCAACGTCAATGACCGCGCGGGTCTGACCTTCGCCGCGGCGCTGAAGTCCTTCCTGCGGCAGGATCCTGACATCATCATGGTGGGCGAAATCCGCGACCTGGAGACTGCAGACATCGCGCTGAAGGCGGCGCAGACCGGACACCTGGTGATGTCCACGCTGCATACGAACGATGCGCCGTCGACGCTGACCCGCTTGATGAACATGGGTGTGGCTCCTTTCAACATCGCTTCCAGCGTGCTCCTCATCACGGCCCAACGGCTGGCAAGGCGTTTGTGTGAAAACTGCAAGACTCCAGCCGAGTACCCGCGCGAGGCCCTCCTCAAGGCAGGCTATCAACCGACCGATCTGGATGGAAGCTGGAAGCCGTATCGGGCCGTGGGCTGCTCGACTTGCAACAACGGTTACAAAGGACGGGTTGGTCTGTACCAGGTGATGCCGATAACGGAGGCCATGCAGCGCATCATCCTGTCCGAGGGTTCGGCGCTGGACATCGCACAACAGGCTCAGGCCGATGGCGTGCGAGACCTGCGGCAGGCCGGACTGATCAAGGTGAAGACGGGCATGACGACGCTCGAAGAAGTGATCACTGTCACGAACGAGTAGGCCCGGGCGCCACGGGTGCACGCGCCGGCGCAGAGAGAATCAGTCGCAGTAGGCCCCACCCGGAGACCCCATGGCAACAGCAACAGCAGCCTCGAGCACTTCGAAGAACGCGAAAGACGCGATCTACGAGTGGGAGGGCAAGGACAAGAACGGCAAGATCGTCCGGGGCGAATTGCGCGCAGGCGGCGAGTCGGTGGTCAGTGCCAGCCTGAGACGCCAGGGCATCCTGGTCACCAAGGTCAAGAAGCGCCGCACCTCGGGTGGCCGCTCGATCAAGCAGAAGGACATCGCCATCTTCACGCGCCAGCTCGCGACGATGATGAAGGCCGGCGTGCCGCTGCTGCAGTCCTTCGACATCGTCGCGCGAGGCAGCACCAATCCGCGCATGACCAAGCTGCTGAACGACATCCGCTCCGATGTCGAGACCGGCACCAGCCTGTCATCGGCGTTCCGCAAGCACCCGCTCCACTTCGATTCGCTCTACTGCAACCTCGTCGAGGCGGGCGAGGCCGGCGGCATCCTGGAGGCGCTGCTCGACCGCCTGGCCATCTATCAAGAGAAGACGATGGCCATCAAGAGCAAGATCAAGTCGGCCCTGATGTATCCCATCGCGGTCATCGTCGTCGCGTTCGTCGTGCTGACGGTGATCATGATCTTCGTGATCCCGGCCTTCGAAGACGTCTTCAAGTCCTTTGGCGCCGACCTGCCCACGCCGACGCTGGTGGTCATTGCCATGTCCAAGTTCTTCACCAGTTACTGGTGGGCGATCTTCGGCATCCTCGGCGGTGGGCTGTACTTCTTCTTCGAGTCGTGGAAACGGTCCGAGAAGATGCAGATGGCGATGGACCGCATCCTGCTGCGCATCCCCGTCTTCGGGGACCTCATCAACAAGGCCGTGATCGCCCGCTGGACGCGCACGCTGTCGACGATGTTCGCCGCTGGCGTGCCCCTGGTCGAGGCGCTCGACTCCGTGGGCGGAGCCTCCGGCAATGCGGTCTATGCGCAGGCCACCGAACAGATCCAGAAGGACGTCTCCACCGGCTCGGCGCTCACCACCTCGATGACCGCCAGCGGTGTGTTTCCGACCATGGTGCTGCAGATGACGGCCATCGGTGAGGAGTCCGGTTCGCTCGACCACATGCTCGGCAAGGCCGCCGAGTTCTACGAGAACGAGGTCGATGAAATGGTCAAGGGCCTTTCCAGCCTGATGGAACCTTTCATCATCGTCATCCTGGGCGTGCTGATCGGCGGCATCGTGGTCTCGATGTACCTGCCCATCTTCAAGCTCGGCGCCGTCGTCTGACCGTGTTCGCCGACCTCCCACTCGAGGCGATGTTGTCGCCTTGGGCGCTGGGCCTGCTCGGACTGCTGATCGGCAGCTTTCTCAACGTCGTCATCCACCGCATGCCGCTGATGCTCGAGCGGCAGTGGTGGGGCGACGTTGCCGGCCAGCTCGGCGACACGGCCTCCTACCGGCGGGTGTTTGCCGGCGACGCGCACCCTGGGCTGCTGCAGGCGGGCACGTCGATCACCCAAGGCATCGAGAAGCTCGCGCCGCTGGACCTGCTGCGCCCGGCCTCCCGCTGTCCGTCCTGTGGCCACCGCATCCGCTGGTACGAGAACATCCCCGTGCTGAGCTGGCTGTACCTGCGCGGTCGCTGCTCTGCCTGCGGCGCGGGCATTCCCTTGCGCTATCCCTTCATCGAGCTGCTCACGGCGGTCTTGTTCGCTGCAGTGGGCTGGCGCTTCGGTGCGGGCTGGACCGCGCTGCTGTGGTGCGCGGTCGTCGCCTTGCTGCTGGCCCTGGCCGCCATCGACTGGGACACCACCGTGCTGCCCGACGCACTGACCTACCCGCTGCTCTGGGGCGGCTTGCTGGCCGCCGGACTCGGCTGGCTGCCAGGCTTGTCTGCCTGGGATGCCGTGACGGGCGCCGCCGTCGGCTACCTGTCGTTGTGGTCGGTGTACTGGCTGTTCAAGCTGACCACCGGCAAGGAGGGCATGGGCTATGGCGACTTCAAGCTGCTGGCGGCTCTGGGGGCCTGGCTCGGCTGGCAGGCGATCCTGCCCATCGTGCTGCTGGCTTCGGTGATCGGCGCCGCGGTGGGCATCGTGATGAAGCTGCGCAGCACCCTGCGCGAAGGCCGATTTGTGCCCTTCGGCCCGTTTCTGGCAGGCGGCGGACTGGTGGTGATGCTCGCCGGGCTGCCGCGCGTGCTGGACCTCATGGGCTGGTCCTGAGGGAGCCCTGATGCGCCGTATCGGGCTGACCGGGGGCATCGGCAGCGGCAAGAGCACGGTTGCGCGGACGCTGGTGGCCTGCGGCGCGGTGCTGGTCGACACCGACGCCATCGCACGCTCGCTGACCCTTCCCGGCGGTGCGGCCCTGCCCGCGCTGGCGGCAACGTTCGGCGCCGACATCATCGCCGCAGATGGCGCCCTCGACCGCGATCGCATGCGACGCATCGCTTTCGACGATCCACGGGCCCGGCTGCGACTGGAGGCGGTGCTGCATCCGTTGATCGGTGCCGAGGCCGCCCGACAGGCCGCCATGGCTGATGATGCGCCGATCGTCTTCGACGTGCCCCTGCTCGTCGAGTCGCGCCACTGGCGAAGCCGCGTCGAACGCGTGCTGGTGGTCGACTGCAGCGAACGCGCTCAGGTCGAGCGCGTCGTGGAGCGTTCCGGGTGGAGTGAGGACGCGGTGCGCCGCGTCATCTCTCAGCAGGCCTCACGCGCTCAGCGTCGTGCCGTCGCCGACGCCGTGATCTTCAACGAGGGCTTGACACTCGAGGCGCTGCAGGCCGAGGTCCTGGCATTGTGGGCGCTGTGGATGCCCTCGGTGCCGAGAGCATGATGCCTGTGAAACAATCAGCCCCGTCGTGGACGCACCCGTCCGGCGCCATGCTCTGAAAGCGGCAGCTCTTGGTCCTGTACGAGTACCCCTTTACCGAAGGAATCCGCACCATGCTCCGGCTGGAGCATCTGTTCGGGCGCTTGCAGGAACTGGTGCGCCGCGACTCGGCCATCGACCATCATTTCGCGCTGGCGACGATGTTCGAGGTCATGGACGTCGCTTCGCGTGCCGATCTCAAGTCCGACCTGCTGAAGGAACTGGAGCGCCACAAGTCCCAGCTGATGGGCTACCGCGGCCACCCCGGCATCTCCGAGCTCATGCTCGACCGCGTCATCACGCGGGTCGACGGCGCCTTCAGCGGACTGAACCAGGTGCCCGGCAAGGCCGGTGCGGCACTGTCGGGCAACGAGTGGCTGATGAGCATCCGCAGCCGCATCAGCATCCCGGGCGGCACCTGCGAGTTCGACCTTCCGGCCTACTTCGCCTGGCAGCAGCACGAAGCGTCCAGGCGCCGCGCCGACCTGACCGGCTGGATCAGTCACCTGATGCCGCTGGCCGATGCCTTGCAGGTGCTGATGGGACTGCTGCGCGACAGCGGCGTGCCCCAGCGCATGGTGGCCCTGGCCGGTCACTACCAGCAGAGCCTGCCGCAAGGCAAGTCGTACCACCTGATGCGTGTGGCCTTCGACGAGACCGGCGGCCTGGTACCCGAGATCACAGGTCACCGACTGATGGTGTCGGTGCGCATGATGAAGGCCGACGCCGAGGGCCGACTGCGTCCGGCGGCGGTCGACACGCCGTTCGAGCTGACGCTCTGTGCCTGATCCCCGCCCTGTGTTCTCAGATGTCCGAGCCTGTGACCGAGCCATTGCCTGAACGGTTGGTGCCCTGTCCGACTTGCCGGGGGCCCTCGGTCTACGGCCCGCACAATGCGTTCCGTCCGTTCTGCTGCGAACGCTGCCGCAACGTGGACCTGGGGGCATGGGCCACCGAGAAGTTTCGCGTGGCCGACGCTCAGCCTCCGCAGGGCGAGGGCGGCGACGCGGTGTCCGACCTGCACTGAGCAAGTGGCCGACCCGCACTGCAAGCCATGAATCGCATCAGCGCCGAACAGGCCGCCGCCCTGGTGCAGGACGGCCAGACCGTGGTGTGTGCCGGATTCGTCGGCGCCGGCCATGCCGAAGTCGTGACCTCGGCGCTGGAGCAGCGCTTTCTTCAGATCGGCTCACCTCGCGATCTCACGCTGGTGTATGCCGCCGGCCAGGGCGACAAGCTCAGCCGCGGCGTGAACCACTTCGGTCATGCCGGGCTGGTCAAGCGCATCATCGGCGGCCACTGGATCTCCGCACCCCGCCTGGGGCGTCTGGTGCAGGACGACCTGGTCGAAGCCTACAACCTCCCCCAGGGCGTCATCACCCACCTCTACCGTGCCATCGCCGGCGGCAAGGCCGGCGTGCTCACGCCTATCGGGCTGCACACCTTCGTCGATCCTCGCCACGGTGGGGCGCGTCTCACGCCTCGCACGCGCGCTTCGGTGGTCGAACTCGTGCACATCGGCGGCAGCGAGCAGCTGTTCTACCCTTCCTTTCCGGTGCACGTGGCGCTCATTCGCGCCACCACGGCCGACGAGCGCGGCAACCTCACCACCGAACACGAACCCTTCCACCAGGATCTGTTGGCCATCGCCCAGGCGGCGCACAACAGCGGGGGCATCGTCATCGCGCAGGTCAAGCGGGTGGTGCCCGCCGGCGAGCTCGACCCCAACCTGGTGCGCGTGCCTGGCATCCTGGTCGACCACCTGGTGGTCAGTGAAGGCGAAGACGACCACTGGATGACTTTCGGCGAGAAGCACAACGACGACTACCTCAGCGCATCTCAGCGCCTTTCGCGGATACCGGCGTCGCAACCGGCAGGCTCGTTCACGCCCCTGGACGTGCGCAAGATCGTGCAACGGCGCGCGCTGCTCGAGCTGGCTGCGCTGTCTCGTCCGGTGGTCAACCTGGGCGTTGGCATGCCCGCCGGGATGGGCCAGGTGGCGCGCGAGGAAGGCATAGAAGGCTTCACCCTGACGCTGGAGTCGGGCCCCATCGGCGGCACACCGGCCGACAAGCTCAGCTTCGGGTGCAGCGCCCATCCTGAAGCGGTGATCGACCACGCCGCCATGTTCGATTTCTACGACGGCGGCGGCCTGGACATCGCCTTCCTCGGGCTGGCGGAGTTCGACCCCCTCGGCAACGTCAACGTCAGTCGGTTCGGGGACGTGATCTCCGGCGTGGGCGGCTTCATCAACATCACCCAGAGCACGAAGCGCGTGGTCTTCATGGGCACGCTCACGGCCGGTGGTCTGCGGGTGCGGGCGGCCGACGGCCGGCTGACCCTCCAGCACGAGGGGCGTGTCGGGAAACTGGTGCCCGCCGTCAGCCATCTCAGCTTCAACGGCCCCTACGTGGCCAGCCTGGGGCGCCAGGTCCGCTACATCACCGAACGGGCGGTGTTCGAGCTGCTGGACGGCCAACTCGTGCTGATCGAGATCGCGCCGGGCATCGACCTGCAGCAGGACGTCCTGGGCGTGATCGGTGCGCCCGTGGCGGTGTCGCCGCACTTGCGCACGATGGACGCGCGCATCTTCCGCGACGGGCCCATGAATACCGCTTGACCGGGTCCGTGGTGGTGCGCGCAGCGGTCAGCCGTCGCCGGGCTGCTTCGGGTCAGAACGCGTAGCTCACGCCGAACTGCAGTACGGGCGACAGCCGCAGGTCGCGAAGACTCCCGTCGGCGCCCTGGTCGCCCAGGAGGGCGCGGCCGAGGCGCCAGGCACCCGACGGGTTGCCGGCGACGATGCCGATGTCGGCGTCGAACCTCCAGCCCCCTTTCAACGACAGCCCGCTGTAGCCCAGACCCAGGTAGGGCAGGGTGGAGGCCTGGTCGCGCTGCACCTCGCCGCCCCGGGGGCCCTGCAGGCCCTGTGATCCGATGCTTCGCTGGCTGATCATCAGGCCCGTGCTGGCGCGCAGGCGACCATGGCGTGACATGAGATCGAGCCCGGGCACGCGGAAGTAGTAGTCGCCGAGCAGCAGGGTGGTATGCCCGGCGTCGCGCGAGGCACCGGCCTCGGTGGCGGTCAGCAGCGAGCCCGTGGACGGCGGCAGGATCGACACCGTCAGACGTGCCTGCCACTGAGGCCACAGCACGCTGCTGTCGGGCGCCTGAAGCCCGCTTGCGCCGGACGACACGGTGGTCAGCGCGAGCAGCAGTGAAGCCGCATACCGGACGGCAGCATGCATGTCGGACTCCTGTGCGCGCCGACAGGGGGCGCGTCGGATTCATCATGCCTCGTGCCGCACGTTCCCGCATGCCGCGGGGCGGCCGCGACGTCGATTCTTGACGCGACTGGCCGCGAGCCGTGGTGCAGCGGCGTCAGCGGTGCCGCTGCCTCAACGACCGGCTCGGCGGCCACCGGTGCAGCGCGGCAGGCCGGCCAGGTCGACGCGCGTCTCCACGGCGACGAGCCCGGCAGCCGTCAGGGCGTCGGCAACGGCTTGGGCCTGGTCGTGACCGTGCTCCAGCAGCAGCCAACCGCCCTCTGTCAGGTGGGCCGGGCCGCCGTGCGCGAGCGTGCGCAGGGCCGACAGGCCGTCGCCGCCGGGCGTCAGGGCCGCTTGCGGTTCATGCAGGAGTGCGGCGAGATGCCGATCGCCCTCTGCGATATACGGGGGATTCGACAGCAGCAGATCGAAGCGCTCGCCAGCCAGCGGCTGCCACCAGGAGCCGGTGCGGAAATCGATGGCCAAGCCCAGCCGCGATGCGTTCCGGCGTGCCACATCCAGCGCTGCAACGCTGAGGTCGGTGGCCACGACCTCGGCTCCCGGGCAACCACGGCGCACCGCCAGCGCGATGGCGCCGCTGCCCGTGCCCAGATCAGCCACCCGCATGGCCTCGCCTGCGGCAGTCTTCGGCTGCAGGATCTGCAGCGCCCAGTCGACCAGGATTTCGGTGTCGGGCCGAGGAATCAGCACGGCAGGGCTGACTTCGAGCGTCAGGCCATGGAACTCGCGTTCGCCCCGCAGATAGGCCAGCGGCACGCCTTGCGCCAGACGGTCGATGTCGGCCAGCAGCGCAGCCCGCCGGTCGGGAGCGATCTCGTCGTCGCCATGGGCCAGCACCCAGCTGCGCGATCGCCCCAGGTGATGGGCGACCAGCAGTTGCGCATCCAGCCGTGGCACGCCCCGTTCGCGTGCTTGGGCCAGCGCCTGAGCCACCAGCATCAGTGGCCGCCCGATTCCAGCTGAGCCAGCTGTTCGGCGGCGCGTGCGGCCTTGAGTGCATCGACCACGTCCTGCAGGTCACCGTCCAGCACCTGCCCCAGCTTGTAGAGCGTCAGGTTGATGCGATGGTCGGTCAGCCTGCCCTGCGGATAGTTGTAGGTGCGGATTCGGTCGGATCGATCGCCGCTGCCGATCAGTGTCTTGCGCGTGGCCGCTTCCTTGGCAGCGCGCTCGTTGCGGTCCTTGTCGCGCAGTCGGGCGGCCAGCACCGCCATCGCCTTGGCCTTGTTTCGGTGCTGGGAACGGTCGTCCTGGCACTCGGCGACCAGGCCCGTGGGCAGGTGGGTGATGCGGATCGCGCTGTCGGTCTTGTTGACGTGCTGCCCGCCGGCGCCGCTGGCGCGGAAGGTGTCTATGCGCAGCTCCGCCGGGTTGAGCTGGATCTCCTCGGCCTCGTCGGGCTCGGGCATCACCGCCACCGTGCAGGCGCTGGTGTGGATGCGCCCCTGCGATTCGGTGGCCGGCACGCGCTGCACACGGTGGCCGCCCGACTCGAAGCGCAGCGCCTCGTAGACGCGCTCCCCCTCGATGCGCAGCACCAGCTCCTTGTAGCCGCCGAGCTCTGCCGCACTCTCGCTCAACACCTCGGTGCGCCAGCGCTGGCGTTCGCAGTAGCGGAGGTACATGCGAGCGAGGTCGCCCGCGAACAGCGCCGACTCGTCGCCACCCGTGCCCGCCCGGATCTCCAGGAAGGCGTTGCGCTCGTCGTCGGGGTCGCGCGGCAGCAGGGCGGCCTGCAGCTCGGAGAGCAGGCGGTCGAGATCGGCCTGGGCCTCGGCAGCTTCGTCACGCGCCATGGCGGCCATGTCTGCGTCCAGGGCTGCGTCAGCGAGCATGGCCTGGGCGGTCTGCAAGTCGGCCTCACGTTGCTGGAAGCGCCGGAAACGCTCGACGATGCCGGCCACCTCGGCCTGCTCGCGTGACAGCGTGCGGTAGCGCTTGATGTCGGCTGATACCTGTGGGTCGGCCAGACTCGCGTCGAGTTCGTTCAGGCGCAGGCCCAGACGCTCGAACTGTTCTCTGAGGGATGGATTCATGCAGCGGCAGCCGCCCGCTGCCACGCGCTTGCGCAGCCGGGCCGGCTCCCAGAAAACTAGCGGTGGTCGCCGCCGGGTTGGCGCGTACTCTGGCGCAGGAACAGGCGCGAAATCGTCTGCACCAGCTCTTCCCGGTCGGCCCCGTCGGCAGCGTGCAGTTCGGCCATCGTGCCGTGCAGCATCTTGTGCGTGAGGCCGCGGGCCAGTGCCTCGAGTACGCCCTCGATCGGCTCACCCTTGGCCAGCATGCGGCGAGCGCGATGCATCTCGATGGCTGCCCAGTCGTCGGCCTGGCGGTTCAGTGCCTGGATGACGGGCACGGCCGCGCGCTGGTCGAGCCAGTGGGCGAAGCTCTGCACGCCGGCGTCGATGATGGCTTCGGCCTGGGCCACCGCGGCCTGACGCTTCTCGCCGGCGGTCTGGACCAGGGTCGAAAGATCGTCGACGGTGTACAGATAGACGTCGTTCAACGCGGCGACTTCGGGCTCGATGTCGCGCGGCACGGCCAGATCGACCATGTAGATGGGGCGGTGGCGGCGCTGGCGCAGCGCGCTTTCGACGGCACCCAGACCGATGATGGGCAGCGAACTCGCCGTGCAGGAGATGACGGCGTCGAACTCGTGCAGGTGACCGGGCAGGTCGGACAGTCGCAGCGTTCGCGCACCGAACCTGGCTGCCAGACGTTCGCCGCGCTCCATGGTGCGGTTGGCCACACTGATGGACTTGGGGTTGCGGGCTGCAAAGTGGGTGGCCACCAGCTCGATCATTTCGCCCGCACCGACGAAGAGGACATGAATGTCCTTCAGGTCTTCGAACAGCTGCGCTGCCATGCGCACCGCGGCAGCGGCCATGCTGATGGAATGGGCGCCGATCTCGGTCGAGCTGCGAACTTCCTTGGCCACCGAGAACGAGCGCTGGAACAGCTGGTGCAGCGTGGTGCCCAGGGTGCCGGCTTCTTCGGCTTGCCGCACGGCCTGCTTCATCTGGCCCAGGATCTGCGGCTCGCCCAGCACCATCGAATCGAGTCCCGAGGCGACACGGAAGGCATGCCGCGCGGCATCGCGCTCTTCGCGCACGTAGCTGTGATGCTGCAACTGGGCGCGTTGCAGGCCGCCGTGTTCCGCCAGCCAGTCCAGGGTGGGCACGACGATGTCGTCCATCGAGCCGGTCGAACCAGCCACGTACAACTCGGTACGATTGCAGGTCGACACCAACGCCGCTTCCGGCAGGACACGATGCAAGCGCTGCTTGAGCGATTGCAGGGCCGGCCCCATCTGTTCAGGAGCGAAGGCGAACCGCCCGCGGATGTCCAGCGGTGCGGTGGTGTGGTTGAGCCCGAGGGCGAATACGCTCACGAAGACATTGTAAGGCTAGGTTGACACATCGGCGCAATGTGTAGTTTCCCGCGGGAGCCCGAAAGCTCCTTGATCGCCATCAAGCTTTTTCGGCCTGTGGCCGCTGCAGCCAAAGGACAGTATGGGCCTGGTTGATGTTTTCTGGCACATCGCGGGTTTCTTCGCCGTGCCGATGACCCTGGCGTTGCTGGCGTGTGCTTCGGCCAAGCTGCTGTGGCGCCGGGAACTGACCGGCCTGGGTTTCAGGCCATTGCTGGCTTACGCCAGCGCCGGCACGACGATTCCCGCTCTCGTCGGCCTGCTGGTGTTCGGCCGGGACGGCAAGATGCTCACCTACCTGGGGATGGTGCTCCTGTGCGCCCTCATGCTGTGGTGGCGGGGTTTCGGGCCGGGGCGGTCTCGGGCGTCTCGCTGACCACGGGCGTGCCGCGCAGCGAGTGCGGCAGGGCCTCGGTGATCGTCACCTCGATCATCTGGCCCACGAGGCGCGGGGCCAGCGGTCCCCCGTCGAAGTTGACGATGCGGTTGCATTCGGTGCGGCCCATCAGTTCTGCGGCGCTCTTGCGCGACGGACCTTCCACGAGGATGCGTTGCCGGGTGCCCACCCGCGAAGCGCCGATGCGGCGCACGTTGCGTTCGATGGCGGCCTGCAGCTCCTGCAGCCGCGCCAGCTTGCGCGCCGGCGGCGTCTCGTCGGGCAGGTTGGCTGCCGGCGTGCCGGGCCGGGCACTGAAGACGAAGCTGAAGGAGGCGTCGAAACCCACGTCCTCGATCAGCTTCATCATCCTGCCAAAGTCGTCCTCTGTCTCGCCAGGGAACCCAACGATGAAATCGCTGGACAGGCTGATGCCGGGACGCACCGCCCGCAGCTTGCGGATGGTGCTCTTGTACTCCATCGCCGTGTAGCCGCGCTTCATGGCCATCAGGATGCGGTCGCTGCCATGCTGCACCGGCAGGTGCAGGTGATTCACCAGCTGCGGCAGCTTTGCGTAGGCGTCGATGAGCCGCTGCGTGAACTCGTTGGGATGGCTGGTGGTGTAGCGGATGCGCTCGATGCCGGGGATTCCGGCCACGTATTCCAGCAGCAGCGCGAAGTCGGCGATCTCGGCGGTGCCACCCATGGTGCCGCGGTAGGCGTTGACGTTCTGCCCGAGCAAGGTCACTTCCTTCACGCCTTGTCCGGCCAGGCCGGCCACCTCGACAAGCACGTCATCGAAAGGGCGGCTCACCTCCTCGCCGCGCGTGTAGGGCACCACGCAGTAGGAGCAGTACTTCGAGCAGCCTTCCATGATGGACACGAAGGCGCTGGAGCCCTCGACACGCGCCGGTGGCAGGTGGTCGAACTTCTCGATCTCGGGGAAGCTGATGTCGACCTGGGGGCGGCGCGACGACAGTCGCTGCTCGATCATCTGCGGCAGGCGGTGCAGGGTCTGTGGCCCGAAAACCAGGTCGACGTAGGGTGCGCGTTCGATGATGGCCGCACCTTCCTGGCTGGCCACGCAGCCTCCAACGCCGATCATCACGCCCTTCTTCTTCAGGTGCTTGACGCGCCCGAGGTCGCTGAAGACCTTCTCCTGGGCCTTCTCGCGCACCGAGCAGGTATTGAAGAGGATCAGGTCCGCCTGCTCGACATCCTGGGTCGGCTCGTAGCCTTGTGCCGCGTTCAGCACGTCGGCCATCTTGTCGGAGTCGTACTCGTTCATCTGGCACCCGAAGGTGCGGATGAAGACCTTCTTCGTCGTCATGGGCGCCTCCAGGTCTGGCCGACGGGATCGAACAGCCAGGTCTGAGCCTGGGCGGGCGTCACGGGCCAGGGTTGGCGCGCGCGTTCTGCGGGGGTGAGCAGCCAGACGTCGAGCAGCAGCCCGGCGTTGTCCAAGGTGTAGTGCACCACGGCCTTGCGCTGCGCCAAGGCGCCGGACATCACCAGCAGGTTGTTCTCGTCGCGGATGCGCGAACCGGGCGCCAGGCGGGCGGAGCGACCGTTGAGCAGCACCTCGGGCGGCTGCAGCACGGTCATTTCACCGCGCAGCGCGCTGGCCGGGAAGTTGCGTGCAAACTGGGCGGATGCCGGAGCGGCAGCGATGAGGCTCGCCGCCAGCAACGTGACACAGCGAATCATGGTGTGGATCCAGTGGCTGTGAAACAAGACAGCCCGAGCCCCCTGTAAGGGTTCTCGGGCCGGGAAGGTGGTGGCGCTTCAGGGATTTGAACCCCGGACCTGCGGATTATGATTCCGTCGCTCTAACCAGCTGAGCTAAAGCGCCTGAGCCTCCCATTATAGCGAGCCGGCAGCGCAGTGCTGCCGGTAGCCTTACTCCTTCGAACTGCAGGTGCGATGTTCAGCTTTTTCAAGAAGAAGAGTCCCCCGCCGGAAGCTACCGCTGCTGCCCCGGTTGCGCCCGACGCTCCATCGGTCGACCCGGTCGACGGCGAGGCGGCGGCGCCGGCCGCTCCGGAGCGAGCCGGCTGGCTGAAGCGATGGCTGCCTGGCGGCGGGGGGGCGTCGCAGTCGGCAGCGGAAGTTCCCACTGCACGGCCGGCCACAGTTCACCCGACTCCGGGGTTCCAGCCGCCGGCCCCTCCCGTTGCCGAGACAGCCCCGCCAGTCTCCGAGACGGTCGCGCCGACACCCGACCTGGCCATCAGCGACGATGCACTTGCGACGCAGGCCCTGGCCGCCGCGCCCGCTGAAGCGGAGGCCGAAGAAGCGGCGGCCACACCGACACCGGCCTCGGCGGAGCCTGAGCGCAGCGGCTGGTTCAGTCGTCTGAAGCAGGGGTTGCGCAAGACCGGCAGCAGCCTGGCGCAGGTGTTCACCGGCGCCAAGATCGACGAGGCCCTCTACGAAGAACTGGAGTCTGCGCTGCTGATGGCCGATGCCGGTGTGGGCGCCACGCAGTTTCTGCTGGACGACCTGCGCCGTCGTGTCAAGGACACGAAGGCGACCGAGCCGCAAGCCGTCAAGGGGCTGCTCGTGGACGCGGTCACCGACCTGCTGCGACCGCTGGAGAAGGCGCTGGTGATCGGCCAGGCACAACCGACGGTGATCATGGTGGCGGGGGTGAATGGCGCCGGCAAGACCACCAGCATCGGCAAGCTCACGCGCTATCTGGCCGGAGCGGACCAGCGCGTGCTGCTGGCCGCGGCAGACACCTTCCGCGCCGCGGCCCGGGAGCAACTGTCGGTGTGGGCCGACCGCAACCGGGTCGACATCGTCAGCCAGGAGGGTGGCGACCCCGCTGCAGTGACCTTCGATGCCGTGAGCGCCGGTCGTGCCAGGGCCTGCGACGTCGTCATTGCGGACACCGCAGGCCGGCTGCCCACGCAGATGCACCTGATGGAGGAGCTGAAGAAGATCCATCGCGTGATCGGCAAGGCCATGCCCGGCGCGCCTCACGAGGTGCTGCTGGTGGTGGACGGCAACACCGGCCAGAACGCGCTGGCCCAGGTGAAGTCATTCGATGCGGCACTCGGCCTGACCGGCCTGATCGTCACCAAGCTCGACGGAACGGCCAAGGGGGGCGTGCTGGCGGCGATTGCACGCTGGTGCGCGGAATCCAGGCGGGAGGTGCCGGTGTACTTCATCGGCATCGGCGAGAAGCTCGAAGACCTCCAGACCTTCAACGCGCGTGAGTTCGCCGAGGCGCTGCTCGCTCAGTGACCGACGCCGTGGCGCGTGCAACCCGCGCCATCGGCCGCGGCTTCAGCGCCTCCTGCCGCCGTCGGTGACGGGCTCGACGTCGTCGAAGAAGGCCGAGGGCACCGGCTCCATGGCCGGATCGTCGTGCATGCGGTCGCCCTCACTGAGCAACTCTTCCATCTCGGCCACCGGGATCAGCGGCATCGGCTTGGACGAGATCGGTGCCTTCATGCCGCCCGAGTTGCGCGACAGCTCGGCACCCACCAGAGACCGAACCTGCGAAGCCGAAGGCAGTTCGTCTTCGCGCCAGGTGTAGACCTTGATGTTGGCCGCCTTGAGCACGCGGGCCATGCGTTCGTGACGGCGTCGGCTGCGCTCGGTTTCCTGTGCCGCGCGAACGTCGATCACCGCCAGCACCCGCGAGCCGCTGTCGCACAGCACCAGATCGGCGCTCAGCGCGCCCACCCGCTGCATCCATTCGGCATGCGAATGACGTGTGGGCACGCGCACGAAGCGCGACAGCGGCACCTGGGCCAGCACCATGAAGCCGGGCAGTGCCTTGCGCAGCAGGTCGTAGGACTGCCGTTCGGCGATCGTCAGCACCCGCACCGACTCCGGCGGCCAGTCGATGACGGTGTCGAGATCGTCGCGCCGCACGGGGCGGCGGGACACGCCCCGCTGGCGCAATCGAAGCATCACGAGCGTCAGCAGCAGCACGACGGCGGCGGCGAAAGCGGTAGATTGCAGGTCCATGAGGTCTCGCGGCGCCGCTTTACGGGCGCAAACCGCGAAGCTAGGGCCCGCGACGCCGCTGGTCAAGGGCTGCCGGGGCCAATGCGTATCCGCAAGTTTCCGCGGCGGGGATTGGGCGCCAGTTCGCAGAACTGCGCGGCGCAAAGCGTCGATTGATGCACGGTCCGACGGGCCGACGGTCCGGTATGGGGCCGTCGGCCGGCGCTCAGCGCGGCATGCCCGGGAAACCGCCGGCCCCGCCCATGCGCTTCATCATCTTCATCAGGCCGCCGCCCTTCATCTTCTTCATCATGCCCTGCATCTGCTCGAACTGGTTGAGCAGGCGGTTCACTTCCTGGACCTGGACGCCGGCACCGGCGGCGATGCGACGCTTGCGCGCGGCCTTGATGAGGTCGGGTTTCCGCCGCTCCAGCGGGGTCATCGAACAGATGATGCCCTCCATGCGCTTGACGTCGCGTTCTGCCTTGCCGAGGTCGGCGCCTGCGGCCTTCGCAGTGAGCTGGCTCGGCAGCTTGTCCATCAGCCCGGCCAGCCCGCCCATCTTCTTCATCTGCGAAATCTGCATCAGGAAGTCGTTGAGGTCGAAGCCGCCGCTCTTGACCTTCTCTGCCAGCTTCTGCGCGTCGCCCACGTCCACGCCCTGCTGCACCTGCTCGACCAGCGCGACGATGTCGCCCATCCCGAGCACGCGGCCGGCGTGACGCTCGGCATCGAAGATCTCCAGCCCGTCGATCTTCTCGGAGATGCCGGCGAACTTGATCGGGGCGCCGGTGATCTGACGCACCGACAGTGCCGCACCCCCGCGGGAGTCACCGTCGAGCTTGGTGAGCACGACGCCGGTCAGCGGCAAGGCCTCCTTGAAGGCCTTGGCGGTGTTGACCGCATCCTGGCCCTGCATGGCATCGACGACAAACAGCGTCTCGACCGGCTTGAGCGTCTCGTGCAGGTCGCGAATCTCGCGCATCAGCACTTCGTCGATGCCCAGCCGGCCGGCGGTGTCCACCAGCAGCACGTCGAAGTAGTGACGTCTGGCGTGATCGAGCGCGGCCAGCGCGATGTCGTGCGGCTTCTGCTCCGGATTCGACGGGAACCACTCGGCTCCCGCCTGAGCCGTGACCGTCTTGAGCTGTTCGATGGCGGCAGGCCGGTAGACGTCGGCCGAGACCGTGAGCACCTTCTTCTTGCGCTTGGTGATCAGATGGCGCGCCAGCTTGGCGGTGGTCGTCGTCTTGCCGGCGCCCTGCAGGCCGGCCATGAGGATCACCGCCGGCGGTTGTGCAGCCAGGTTGAGGTCGGCCACGCCTTCGCCCATGGTCGCAGCGAGTTCGCGATGCACGATGCCCACCAGCGCCTGGCCCGGATTGAGCGAACCCACCACTTCCTGTCCGAGCGATTTCTCCTTCACTCGGGCGACGAAATCGCGCACCACGGGCAAGGCGACGTCGGCTTCGAGCAGCGCCATGCGCACCTCGCGCAACATGTCCTGCACGTTGCTTTCGGTGATGCGGGCCTGGCCGCGCATCGTCTTGACCAGCCTGGACAGCCGGTCGGAAAGGGTCGAGGCCATGGCGTTGGGGTCGGCAGGCCAGGATGTCCAAGCCTGCGAAAGTACACTGTCGAGATGATTCTATCGCCCGCGTCCTCGATGGCATTCAGCAGTCCCTGGCTGCTGGTGCTGGGCGCCATGGCCGGTTATGCGCTGGCGGCACTGCCAGCCGACAACCGCCCGCACCTGGGCTCGTTCGCGCTGGCGATGGGCTGGCTGCTGCACCTGGTGCTGCTGCTGTTCGACATCACGGGCTGGAGCCATGAAGGCGGTGGGGCCCGGCTGGGCTTCGCCCCCGTGCTGTCGGCCACCGTGTGGCTGGTGATCGGCGTGCACACGCTCGAGTCGCGCCTCGTGCCGTTGCCCACCGTCCGCAAGAGTCTGGCCCTGGCCGGGGTGGTGGCCGTGGTGCTGGCTGCAGCCTACCCGGGCGACGTGCGGCAGTTCGCCAGCGCCATGGGCCCGCTGCACTTCGTGCTCGGCGTGGCCTCCTACGGCCTTTTCGGCGCTGCCGTGCTGCACGGGATCCTGCTCGACGCTGCAGAACGCCGGATGCGGCAGCACAAGGGCACGCAGGGCTGGCTGGGCATGCCGCTGCTGCAGCTCGAGCGCATCACCTTCCGGTTTGTCGAGGCGGGTTTCGCGGTGCTCACCGCGACGCTGGTGCTGGGCCTGCTTGTGCCGCAAGGATGGCGGCTGGAGCACAAGACGGTGTTCTCGCTGCTCGGCTGGGGGGTGTTCGCTGCGTTGCTGATCGGCCGCCGCCTGCGCGGCTGGCGCGGCCGGCGAGCCACACGCTGGCTCTATGTCGGTGCGGCCTTGCTGCTGCTGGCGTATGTCGGCTCGCGCTTCGTGGTCGAAGTGCTGCTCTCCCGAGGCGCGGGATGACACCATGAAGTACCTGCTCGTGCTCCTGGTGGTGGTCGTCGGCATCTGGCTTCTGACGAACCGGCGCCGTTCAGGCGAAGCGCCGCCGGTGGCGCGGAAGAAGCCGAAGGCGGTCGAAGCCCCGCCCGAGATGGTGGCGTGTGCCCACTGCGGCATGCACGTGCCCGCGTCCGAGGCCCTGCTCGACGCGGCGGGCCGCCCGTTCTGCGAAGAGGCGCACCGCCTCGCCGGCCCCGCCCCATGAGGCCGCCGGCGCCGTCGCGCCAGGCGCGGCCGATGGACGGGCGATGACGCCCCAGGAGGCCGATCGGCGCAAGGAAGACCGTCGGCGCGCAGACCGCCGACGGCCGCCGACGCCGTCGATCGGGGAGTCGTGGTTCGGCGTGGCCGGCGTGACGACGGACAGCGAAAGTGCGGGCCACGAGTCCTACTTCGATCCCGCCTGGGGGGCCCATGGCGAGGGCGTGGCCGACAGTCGCTTCCTGTCACGCCAAGCCCGCCGCATCGCCAGCTCGCGCGACAGTTCGCTGGCCCGCGTCTACCGCACCTACGTGGCGGCGCGTGCCGCCGTGGGCGTCGGCCTGGTGGGCGTGCAGGTGGCGGTGGGCTTCATCGGCGCCCGGGCTCCGGTCATCGTCGTGCTGGTCTGTCTGGCCTACGCGGTGCAGGCCATCACCTTGTGGCTGCTGCCGCGCTACGAACCGCTGGCCGAACCGCAGCAACAGCGCTCGATGCGCCGCCTGCAGTGGATGACGACCATCGGCGTCGACCTGCTGGCCTTCATGACGCTGCACTGGTTCGAGTCGGCCAGCAGCTTCAACTTCGCGGCATTGCTGGTGTTGCCTGTTCTGATGGGTGGCGTGATGACCTCGCGCCTGATGGCGCTGGGCACCGCGGCCGCCGTGACGCTGGCGTTGCTGGTGATGGCCTGGGTCACTTTGCTGGAGTCCGGCGACGTGACGCGCCAGATGCTGCAGGCCGGCCTGGCCGGCGTGGGCCTGTTCGTCATCACCTTGCTGTCCGGTGAACTGGCCGGTCGACTCGCACGCGAGGAACTGGCCGCCCGCGGCAGCCTGGAGATGGCTCGGCAGCAGGCGCTGCTGAACCGTCTGGTGATCGAGGAGATGGCCGACGGGGTGCTGGTCGTCGATCGCCGGCAACGGGTGCGTGCTGCCAACCCCGCCGCACGCGGCCTGCTCGTGGCCCAGGGGCTGTCGTCGCCGGCCCCCTTCATGCTGACCGAGCAGATGACCTGGGCTTCACTCGCAGGGGCGGTGGCGCGGGCGCTGGCCGATGGCGACTGGCCCGAGGAGGGCCGCGACGTGATGCTGTCCTTCGACGGCGGCTACACGCGCACGCTGCGCATGCGCGTTCGCTTCATGCGCGGCAGCCTGCTGGCCGACGGTTCCGAGGCCGGCGACCAGCTGGCCGTGCTGCTGCTGGAAGATGTGCGCACGGCGCAGGCGCGACTGCGCCAGGAGAAGCTCGCCGCGATGGGCCGCGTCTCGGCCGGCATCGCGCACGAGATCCGAAATCCGCTGGCCGCCATAGCCCAGGCCAACGCACTGCTGCTGGAAGACGAACTGCCGCCGGCGCAACAGCGCCTGGCCCGCATGGTCGCGGACAACGTCGAGCGGCTGAAGCGGCTGGTCGACGACGTGATGGAGGTGGCCCCGGGTGCCCCGCCGGTGCGGCGAGTCATCGACGCCCGCTCCGAAGTCGGCGCCGCGGCCGCGGAGTGGGCGTCCACGGTGGGTCTGGCGCTCGGCACCGACAGCCGGCTGCGGGTGGAGATGCCGACCGTGCCGGTCGGCGTGGTGTTCGATCCCGAGCACCTGCGTCGCGTGCTCATCAACCTGCTGGACAACGCGCGCCGCCACGCCACCGAGCGACCCGGCTCCATCTTCCTGAGGCTGTCCGTGCGCGACGATGCGCTGGCGCAGATGTCGGTGCTGAGCGACAGCGAGCCGATACCGCCGGACGTGGAACGCTATCTCTTCGAGCCGTTCTTCTCGACACGCAGTCGCGGCTCGGGCCTGGGCTTGTATATTTGCCGCGAACTGTGCGAGCGCTACGGGGCGAGCATCGAGTACCGCGCCCGCCCCGGCGCCGAGCGCCTGCGCAATGAATTCCTGGTGACCCTGCAGCGCGGCCCGCTGGTCACCGGTGAACTTCCACTGCCGCTCGACACGTGACCCCTGCACCAAGGCTTCGCCTGCTGGTCGTCGACGACGAACCCGACCTGCGCACCCTCTATGAACTGACGCTGGTCCGCGAGGGCTATGACGTCGAGAGCGCCGGCAGTGTCGCCGAGGCCTGGGGCATGCTGGCACACCAGCGCTACCACCTGCTGATCACCGACATGCGCCTGCCCGACGGAACCGGGCTGGACCTGTTGCGGCAGCTCGAGGAGGCAGGCCGAGGCGAAAAGGGCATCGTGATCACAGCCTACGGCTCGGCCGAGAACGCCGTCGAGGCCTTGAAGGCTGGCGCCTACGACTACCTCACGAAGCCGGTGGACCTGAAGCAGTTCCGCGCCGTGGTGGCCTCGGCCCTGGGCCGGGGGCCGGCGACCGAACCGGCCGCAGCCCCCGCGCCCGAGGACAAGCCGGCTGCCGCGCCCAGGCGCGGTCCGGTCCGTACCATTGACCGCATCACCGGCGATTCGATGGCCATGCAGCAGGTGCGGGGCCTCATCGGCAAGGTGGCCCGCAGCATGGCCCCGGTGCTGGTGCGCGGCGAGTCGGGCACCGGCAAGGAACTGGTGGCGCGCGCCATCCACGAGGTGTCGCCGCGCGGTGAGCAGCCCTTCGTGGCGGTGAACTGCGCCGCCATCCCCGAGCACCTGCTCGAGGCCGAATTCTTCGGCTACCGCAAGGGGGCCTTCACAGGCGCCACCGAGGACCGCATCGGCTTCGTGCAGGCAGCGCAGGGCGGCACCTTGTTCCTGGACGAGATCGGCGACCTGCCGGTGGCCATGCAGAGCAAGCTGCTGCGCGTCATCCAGGAGCGCGCAGTCCGGCCGCTCGGCGCGGTGAGCGAGACACCGATCAACGTGCGCATCGTCAGCGCCACCCACAAGGACCTGGGCGCCGAAGTGCTGGCCGGGCGATTCCGGCAGGACCTCTTCTACCGGCTCAACGTCATCCAGATCGCGGTGCCGCCGCTTCGCGAGCGGCTGGGCGACCTGTTGACCATCTGCGCTGCCGTGCTGGAGCGTCTGGCGCGGGACGCCGGTGTCACGCCGGTGCCTCGCTTGTCGGTGGCAGCGCTGGAGGCACTGCGCCGCTACGGCTTTCCCGGCAACGTGCGTGAACTCGAGAACCTGCTGCATCGTGCCGTGGCGCTGTCGGGTGGGGAGGTCATCGAACTGGCCGACCTCGATCTGCCCGACATCGCCGACAGTGCGCTGAGCGAACCGGAGCCGTCGCCACCGCTGCCCTTGCGCGACGCGCCCGCGCCGGTGCTGCCGGTGGCGCAGTCCGACCCGCCCCTGCCCACCGACCTGGTGAGCTATCTGGACGGCGTGGAGCGCGAGATCCTGACCCGTGCGCTGGAGCGCCACCGATACAACCGCACCGCCGCCGGGGCGAGCCTGGGCCTCTCGTTGCGCCAGATGCGCTACCGCATGGCCCGTCTGGGCGTGGCGGTCGGCGATGACGAACGCAGCTGAACCCCGCCTGCGACGCTGGCACGAGGGATGGTGGCCGGGCGCGCGGCGCTGCCCCTCTCCCAACTTCGGCCCGCGGCCCGACGGCACGGCCATCTCCCTGGCGGTGCTGCATTCCATCAGTCTGCCTCCCGGCGAGTACGGCGGTGGCGACGTCGAGCGTCTGTTCACCAACTCGCTGGACTGCGACCGACATCCTTACTTCGACCGACTGCGCAGGCTGCAGGTCTCGGCGCACTTCTTCGTGCGACGCACCGGCCATGTGCAGCAGTTCGTTTCCTGCGACCGCCGGGCGTGGCATGCCGGCGTGTCGGCATGGCGCGGCCGATCGAACTGCAACGACTGGTCCATCGGCATCGAGCTGGAAGGCCTGGAGGGCGATGCGTTCGACGCAGCGCAGTACGCCGCCGCCGCGCGACTGCTGCGCAGCCTGCGGCGGCGCTACCCGCTGCAGGAGGTCGTGGGGCACCAGCACGTCGCGCCCGGCCGAAAGGCCGACCCGGGGCCGGGCTTCGACTGGCACCGCCTGCGCGATGCGTTGCGCGGAAGCGGCATTGCCGTGCCCGTCGCTGACGACACGTCCTTCGAAGGAAGGGGCGGCAACACCTGAACCGCATCGCCATGAGCGTGCCGGACACTGGTTGCCGCAAGGCTTGAGACGACGCAGCGAATCCGCCGATTTCAAGCCAAACGCGAGCATTGGCGCGGGCCCCGCGTCGCAGACGAAGCGCTCGTGCGGCACACAGCGCGGTGAAGCCCCGGACCGCGCTGCAGGGAGTGTCCGCCGCCGATGTCGCTGCGCTTCGCGCCATTCGGGAAGGTCCTGACCGAGACACTAGCGGTAGTGCCTTGTAGGGGGTCGCACCCCCAGATATAGTGCTCTTTCGTGATAATCTCGTGACCCCGTGTCCGAGCGCAGACAGTCCCTCTTCGGCTGCATCCAGGCAGCCGAAGCGACGCGCGAACAGGGGGGTGGGGATGCGCGACGGGAACATGCCACACGAAGACCACTGCCCGATTCCAGGTCCGCCCCACACCCGACCACCCGTGTCGTCCGGTGCCGCTTCTGCGGCATCCGTCGCACACCGATTGCCCACGCACCGCCAGACCACCAGATCAGATAAGGGGAACCCATGCAAGCTGTCTTGACCTCGATGCCCGAAGGAGCGCTGCAGCCGCGCGCCGTGGCCGGCGCCGCTGCCGGCCATGTGGCCTCCGCATTCGCGGGTTACCAGATCATCCGCCGCAACGGCGCGGTGGTGTCCTTCGAGCCGAACAAGATCGCCGTGGCCCTGATGAAGGCCTTCCTCGCCGTGCACGGCACGCAGGGCGCGGCCTCGGCCAGCGTGCGCGAGACCGTCGACCGCCTGACCGAGACGGTCGTGCGCGCCCTGCTGCGTTCGCGCCCCGGCGGCGGCACCTTCCACATCGAGGACGTTCAGGATCACGTCGAGCTCGGCCTCATGCGTGGCGGGCATCACGAGGTGGCGCGTGCCTATGTGCTGTACCGCGAGCGCCGCTCGCAGGAGCGAGCCCGCCAGGCACCGCCGGTGCAGGCCAAGGCGGTCGAGCTCTTCGTGGTCGACGGCGGCCAGCGAGTGCCGTTGAACATGGACGGTCTTCGTGATCTGGTCGAGTCGTCCTGTGCCGGTCTCGGCAAGGACGTCAAGGCCGAGCCCATCCTGGCCGAGACGCGCCGCAACCTGTACGACGGCGTGCCCATCGAAGAAGTGCACAAGGCGGCCATCCTGGCCGCGCGGACGCTGATCGAGAAGGACCCGGCCTATACGCGCGCCACGGCGCGTCTGCTGCTGCACACCATCCGCCGCGAGATCATCGGCGAGGAGGTGAGCCAGGCGCAGATGAAGGAGCGCTACGCCGAGTACTTCCCATCCTTCATCAAGAAGGGCGTGCAGGCCGAACTGCTCGACGACAAGCTGCTGCAGTTCGACCTGGCGCGCCTGGGTGCCGCCATCGACGCCAGCCGCGACCTGCAGTTCGACTACCTCGGCCTGCAGACCTTGTACGACCGCTACTTCCTGCACATCGACGAAGTCCGCATCGAGATGCCGCAGGCGTTCTTCATGCGCGTGGCCATGGGCCTGGCGCTGGGCGAGATCGACCGCGAGGAGCGCGCGATCGAGTTCTACACGGTGCTGTCGACCTTCGACTTCATGTCCAGCACGCCCACCCTCTTCAACTCAGGCACGCGGCGTTCGCAGCTGTCGAGCTGCTACCTCACGACCGTGGCCGACGACCTCGACGGCATCTACGAGGCGCTGAAGGAAAACGCGCTGCTGTCCAAGTTCGCCGGCGGCCTGGGCAATGACTGGACACGGGTTCGTGCCCTGGGCTCCTACATCAAGGGGACCAACGGCAAGTCCCAGGGTGTCGTGCCCTTCCTGAAGGTCGTCAACGACACGGCCGTGGCCGTCAACCAGGGCGGCAAGCGCAAGGGTGCGGTCTGCGCCTACCTGGAAAGCTGGCACCTCGACATCGAGGAGTTCCTGGAGCTGCGCAAGAACACCGGCGACGACCGTCGGCGCACGCACGACATGAACACCGCCAACTGGATCCCCGACCTCTTCATGCGTCGCGTGGTCGAAGGCGGCGAGTGGACGCTGTTCTCGCCGTCCACCTGCCCCGACCTGCACGACAAGTTCGGCCGTGCCTTCGAGGAGGCCTATACGGCCTACGAGGCCAAGGTCGACCGCGGCGAGATCAAGCTCTACAAGCGCATGCCGGCGCGCGACCTGTGGCGCAAGATGCTCTCGATGCTGTTCGAGACCGGCCATCCCTGGATCACCTTCAAGGATGCCTGCAACGTGCGCAGCCCGCAGCAGCACGCCGGGGTGATCCACTCGTCGAACCTGTGCACCGAGATCACGCTGAACACCAGCGACAGCGAGATCGCGGTCTGCAACCTGGGCTCGGTGAACCTGGTGCAGCACCTCATGGACGCGCCGGACGGATCGAAGACGATCGACCAGGCCAAGCTGAAGAAGACCATCGCCACGGCGATGCGCATGCTCGACAACGTCATCGACATCAATTACTACGCGGTTAAGAAGGCACGCGACTCCAACCTGCGCCATCGCCCGGTGGGGCTGGGCATCATGGGCTTCCAGGACTGCCTGTACCAGCTGCGCCTGCCGTATGCCAGTCCCGAGGCCGTCGAGTTTGCCGACCGATCGATGGAGGCGGTCTGCTACCACGCCTACTGGGCCTCGACCGAACTGGCTGCCGAGCGCGGCCGATATTCCAGCTACCGCGGTTCGCTGTGGGACCGAGGCATCCTGCCCCTGGACTCGCTCGAGCTGCTCAAGGAAGCTCGCGGCGGCCATGTCGAGGTCGATCGATCGATGACGATGGACTGGGAAGCCCTGCGTGCCCGCATCAAGGAGCATGGCATGCGCAACAGCAACAGCGTGGCCATCGCTCCGACGGCGACCATCTCCAACATCATCGGCGTCGATGCATCGATCGAACCCTGCTTCGGCAACCTGTCGGTGAAGTCCAATCTGTCGGGCGAGTTCACGGTCGTCAACGAGTACCTCGTGCGCGACCTGAAGAAGCTCGGCCTGTGGGACGACGTGATGGTGATGGACCTCAAGCACTTCGACGGCTCGCTGCGTCCCATCGACCGCGTGCCCGAGGAGCTCAAGCGCCTGTACGCCACCGCGTTCGAGGTCGATGCGACCTGGCTCATCGAAGCCGGTGGACGCCGACAGAAGTGGATCGACCAGGGGCAGTCGCTCAACATCTACATGGCCGGCGCTTCGGGCAAGAAGCTCGACGAGACCTACAAGCTGGCCTGGCTGCGCGGCATCAAGACGACCTACTACCTGCGCACCACGAGCGCGACCTACGCAGAGAAGTCGACGGTCACGAACAGCTCGATGAACGCCGTCTCGAATGCCGGCGGCATGAGCGGTGTGGCGGCGAGTGCGCCTGCACATTCGTCCATCAACGTGCCGATGAACGAACCCGCGAGCGACGTGAAGTTCTGTTCCATCGACAACCCCGATTGCGAAGCCTGCCAGTGATCGTTCGCGACATCGTTCGAGCCGACGCGTGGATGTTCGATGCATGTCGATGTGGGTCTCCGGTGCGTGCATCCGGTGTCCTCATTCGTGATGCGTTCGACATGCGCGGCGATCGATGCGATGTCACAACAACGAGGCTGCTTCGATGTCAATAATCGCTTGGTGTTCTCACGCAACACTCGGATAATTCCGCATCACAGGACGTAGACACATGCTGGTCTGGGAAGAAGAAGTTCGTAGTACCCCGCCGAGTGCCGCAGCAGCGGCCATGCCGCTTCCGCTCGAAGCGGTGGCACCGTCCTCGCAGCATCGCGTCACGCATCCGCCCGTCGTTGCCACGCGCTCCACGGCCATCGTCACCGGCCGTCGCATCAATGCCGCCGACAAGCGCATCATCAACGGCCAGACCGACGTCAACCAGTTGGTGCCCTTCAAGTACAAGTGGGCCTGGGAGAAGTACCTCTCCACGTGCGCCAACCACTGGATGCCGCAAGAGGTGAACATGTCGCGCGACATCGCGACCTGGAAGGACCCCAACGGCCTGACCGAAGACGAGCGCCGCATCATCAAGCGCAACCTCGGCTTCTTCGTCACTGCCGACTCTCTGGCCGCCAACAACATCGTGCTGGGCACCTACCGCCACATCACGGCGCCCGAGTGCCGGCAGTTCCTGTTGCGGCAGGCGTTCGAGGAAGCGATCCATACGCACGCCTACCAGTACATCGTCGAGTCGCTCGGCCTGGATGAAGGCGAGATCTTCAACGCGTACAACGAGGTTGCCTGCATCCGCGCCAAGGACGAGTTCCTGATCCCGTTCATCGACGCGATCATGGATCCGCACTTCCACACCGGCACACCCGAGAACGACCAGACCCTGCTGAAGAGCCTGATCGTCTTCGCCTGCCTGATGGAAGGCCTGTTCTTCTACGTCGGCTTCACGCAGATCCTGGCGCTGGGCCGCCAGAACAAGATGACCGGTGCCGCCGAGCAGTACCAGTACATCCTGCGCGACGAGTCCATGCACTGCAACTTCGGCATCGACCTCATCAACCAGATCAAGCTCGAGAACCCGCACCTGTGGACCTCGGCCTTCAAGGCCGAGATCAAGGCGCTGTTCGAGACCGCGGTCGAACTCGAGTACCGCTACGCCGAAGACACCATGCCGCGCGGCGTGCTCGGCATGAATGCGTCCATGTTCAAGGGCTATCTGCGCTACATCGCCAACCGGCGTGCCACGCAGATCGGCCTCGATGCGCTCTTCCCGAACGAGGAAAACCCGTTCCCCTGGATGAGCGAGATGATCGACCTGAAGAAGGAACGCAACTTCTTCGAGACGCGCGTCATCGACTACCAGACCGGTGGCGCGCTGTCGTGGGACTGAATTTGAGATTCACAGAACAAGAACGGCGCTCGAGCGCCGCAGGCAAGAGATCAAGATCCGCGGATCGGGACATGTCGCCGCCAGACGCGACAGACCGGACCGCATCCCCGTTCACTGCACTGGGGCATCCGTCGGCGGATTTTCGCCGTCGGCAAAGCAACAGGCAGTGAATCGCTGCGCTGTATCGAGCAGCGTGGTGTATTTCGTAACTTGATCAAGGAGATCGTTATGGCAACTGCGAAAAAAGCCCCGGCCAAGAAGGCCCCGGCGAAGAAGGCCGCTCCGGCCAAGAAGGCGGCCGCGAAGAAGGCCCCGGCGAAGAAGGCCGCTCCGGCCAAGAAGGCGCCCGCCAAGAAGGCCGCTCCGGCCAAGAAGGCCCCGGCGAAGAAGGCCGCCCCGGCGAAGAAGGCTGCGGCCAAGAAGGCACCGGCCAAGAAGGCCGCGCCTGCGAAGAAGGCCGCTCCGGCCAAGAAGGCTGCTGCCGCGAAGAAGCCGGCTGCAAAGAAGCCTGCCGCAAAGAAGGCTGCAAAGAAGGCGGCGCCCCCGGCGCCCGCTGCCCCTGCAGCCCCTGCTGCAAAGACGGCGTTGAGCCCGGCTGCTGCCTGGCCCTTCCCGACGGGCAACAAGCCCTGAGTGTGACGCTGCGACCGTGCTTCGGCACGGTCGCATCCGTCCCTGTGACAGCCCGGCCTCGGCCGGGCTTTTTCCATTGGGCGCGCCTCATGCGGCGGCCTGTTGCACGGCGGGTGCCGCCGTGCGCCCGTGCGCTCTCAGGCCGGGACGCTGTCGGCCAGGGCCGGCGTGACGACGTGGTTCTGTCCGCCGCGGCAGGCGATCTTCATCGCGCCGATCCGATTGCCCAGGCGCACGCTGCGCTCCAGTGACCAGCCGCGCTCCAGGCCGTAGAGCAGCGCGGCGCGAAAGGCATCGCCGCAGCCGGTGGGATCGACCACCTCGATCGCCTTCTCGCCGGGCACGTGATGGCGCTGGCCCTGGATCCACAGGTCGCAGCCTTCGGCGGCCAGGGTGACGATCACGCCCTTCAGGTGCGAGGTCGACAAGCTCTCCAGCGTGTAGCCGGTGCGGTCGCACAGCATGCGCCCCTCGTAGTCGTTGACGGCGACCCAGCTCGCCATTTCGATGAAGCGCCGGAGCTCGGGGCCGTCGAACATGGGCAGCTGTTGGCCCGGGTCGAAGATGAAGGGGATGCCGGCCTGTGCCATCTGTTCGGCATGACGCCACATCGCATCGCGTCCGTCGGGCGCGATGATGCCGATGCGCAGGTCGTCGCGCGGCGGCACGTCGATGAGGTGTGCGTTCTGCATCGCGCCGGGGTGGAAGGCCGTGATCTGGTTGTTGTCGCTGTCGGTGATGATGATGGCCTGCGCGGTGTAGAGCGACTCCTCGCTGCGGACCAGGGCCGTCTCCGAGCCCCACTGGCGCAGGCGCGCGAGGTACTCGCCGCCATCCACACCCAGAGCGGCCATCACCACCGGTTGCCCGCCCAGTGCCTGCAGCGTGTAGGCGATGTTGCCGGCACAGCCGCCGAACTCGCGCCGCAAGGTGGGCACCAGGAAGGAGACGTTGAGGATGTGCACCTGCTCGGGCAGGATCTGCTGCGCGAAGCGGCCAGGGAAGGTGGTGATCGTGTCGAAAGCGAGCGATCCGCAAATCAATGCAGGCATTGCAACTCCGGGGGGCAGACGTGTCGGCGCTGCGGCCGACCAGCGTCAGGGATAGAAGACCTCGATCGTATAGCCGGCCACGGGCCTGTCGGAGATGCCCAGCGTGGCCTGCAGCGCCAATTCCGCGGCAGCCGCCACGCTCGACGCGCCCACGCCGAGTTCGGCGGCCGACAGGGTGCGCCGAGAGATCATGCGCCCCTGCGTGTCGGTGAGCGTGAGATCGATGGCCGGCATCGCCAGGGTCAGTGCCGAACGGTTGCGCAGCACGACCGAGAAGCGATAGCTGTTGGTGCCGTCGATGCGCACGAGGCCGCTGCTGTCGACGACCAGCGCATCGACCAGGCGCGGGTGCTCGACGCGGCACCCCGTCCAGCGGCACACCAGCTCGAGCGCAGGACGGGTGCCGATCCAGCGCGCCGCGATGAGGTCGCGATACTCTCTGGCGACCTGCAGGCACAGTGCCAGCGTGGCTGCAACGAGGACAGCGGCCAGTGCGCGACGCACCGACGGCTGCTGCCAGCGTTCAGCGCGCTCGGCTTCGCGCAGAAAGGAAGGAGCGACGTCGGCAGCGAGATCGAGCTCGTCGGCCCGCGCCGGATCGACCGGCGCCGTCGCCTCGGCCCTCGCCTCGCTGGCAACTTCGGCAGCCGAGGGGGGCATCGACCCTGGTGCAGCGGTGCCGCTCAGAGTGATCGGCGCAGCGACAGCGGGTGACAACTCCAGATCGACCTCATCGACGGAGGGGGCCCGCGTCGACGCTTCATCTGCTGCAACCGTCCCCGATGGTGGGAAGGCGGTGAAGACGCGGGTGCTGTCGTCGTCCTCATCGAACCGCTGCTCCGGGGTCATTCGCTCGGCCGGGCCGGGATCGTTCCAGGCGCGCATGCGCAGGTCGTGCGCATGATCGGACTCGATCAGGACTCCGGTGGAGGCTGCTGGAAGCGATGTTGCCGGCCCGGTCGGGGTCGGGGCGAGCGAGGCCTTGTCGATTGCTTCGTGGGGGGCCGCCTGGCCCGGCGCGAACGACGGTGCTTGCGCGGGCGTCGAAGGCCGGGGCAGGTCGACCATGTGGTCGACGGCGTTGAAGACCTCCGAACACCGGCCGCAGCGCACCCAGCCCTCGGAGACACGCAGCTGATCCTGCACGACCCTGAAGACCGTGCTGCACGCGGGACAGCGCGTGGCCAGGCTCATCGGCGTCACGCCCCGGTGGTGGAGGGCGCCCGGCGCCGGCCCGTCATCAGGATCCAGCCGTCCTCCTGATCCGCCACGGCAATGTCGATCCAGGGCGCATAGGCGGCGGTCAGCTCGGCCGCCTGCCTTTCGAGGATGCCGGCCAGCACCAGATGGCCACCCGCCTGCACGTGACCGCTGAGCAGCGGGGCCAGCAACTTCAGCGGCGTGGCAAGGATGTTGGCCAGCACCAGCGCGTAGCAGCCCGATGCCGCATCCGGCAACCCGACGGTGAGGGCCTGGCCGTTGTTCAGTGCGTTGACGCGGCTGGCTTCGACGGCGGCCTCGTCGATGTCGACCGCATCGACCTGTGCGGCGCCCAAGAGTCTGGCGCCGATGGCCAGGATGCCGGAGCCGCAACCGTAGTCGAGCACGCGGGTCCAGGCCTCGGCTTCGGTTGGCGCGTGATGGGCGATCCAGCGCAGGCACATGCGTGTGGTCGGGTGCGTCCCGGTGCCGAAGGCCAGTCCCGGGTCCAGCCGAATGATCTGGCGGGCTGCCGCCGGCGGCTGATGCCAGCTCGGCACGATCCAGAACTCCGGCGTGATCTCCACCGGTTCGAACTGCGACTGCGTCAGCCGCACCCAATCCTGATCGGCCACAGGCTGCAGCGAATGCAGGTGCAGTCCGTCGGACCAGTCCTGGGCCAGAAGGGCGGCAGCGGCCAGGTCGGCCGCAGTTTCGCTCTCGAACAGCGCGCGCAGGGTGGATCGCTGCCAGCCGGGCTTGGGCGCGGGCATGCCAGGTTCGCCGAACAGCGCCTGTTCGCCGCTGGTCCCGGCGTCGGCGTCCTCGACCGACACCGAGAGCGCGTCCAGCTCTTCCATCAGCGCGTCGGACACGGGCTCGACCAGAGCCTCGCCTACACGCAGCACCAGTTCATGCATGGCACGCCCCGGGCCGTGTCGCGTGCCAAGGCAGGGGCGACGGGGGAGGCGGTTGTGACCTGGGCGACGAGCAGAAGTCCATCGCCCGATTGTCAACGCTTGTGTTGCCCGAGCCAGCCCTCGAGGTAGTGGATGCTGGTGCCGCCTTCGATGAATTTCGCATCCACCATCAGTTCGCGATGCAGCGGGATGTTGGTCTGGATGCCCTCGACCACTGTCTCCGACAGTGCCGTTCGCATGCGCGCCAGCGCCTGGTCGCGCGTGTCGCCGTGCACGATGATCTTGCCGATCATCGAGTCGTAGTTGGGCGGCACGAAGTAGTTGGTGTAGATGTGGGAGTCCACCCGCACGCCGGGCCCGCCCGGCGGATGCCACATCGTGACGCGGCCAGGCGACGGCACGAACTTGTAGGGATCCTCGGCGTTGATGCGCACTTCGAGGGCATGGCCGCGCATCTGGATGTTGCGCTGCGCGAAGGGCAGCTTCTCGCCTGCGGCCACGCGGATCTGCATCTGCACGATGTCGATGCCGGTGACCAGTTCCGTCACCGGGTGCTCGACCTGCACGCGTGTGTTCATTTCGATGAAGAAGAACTCGCCGTTCTCGTACAGGAACTCGAAGGTGCCGGCTCCGCGGTAGCCCATCTTCTTGCAAGCGGCCGCGCAGCGGTCGCCGATGCGCTCGATGACGCGGCGGGGGATGCCGGGCGCCGGCGCCTCTTCGATGATCTTCTGGTGGCGGCGCTGCATGGAACAGTCGCGTTCGCCCAGCCACACCGCATTGCGGAAGGAATCAGCGAGGACCTGGATCTCGATGTGCCGCGGGTTCTCGAGAAACTTCTCCATGTAGACGGCCGGGTTGCCGAAGGCCGCCCCAGCCTCGGCGCGGGTCGTCTGCACGGCGTGGGTCAGCGCCGCCTCGGTGTGCACCACACGCATGCCGCGCCCGCCGCCGCCGCCGGCCGCCTTCACGATCACCGGGTAGCCGATGGCACGGGCCTGGCGGATGATCTCCTTGGGATCGTCGGGCAACGCGCCTTCCGAGCCGGGCACGCAGGGCACGCCAGCCTTGATCATGGCCTGCTTGGCTGCCACCTTGTCACCCATCACGCGGATCGACTCCGGCGTCGGGCCGATGAACACGAAGCCGCTCTTTTCGACGCGTTCGGCGAAGTCTGCGTTTTCGGACAGGAAGCCGTACCCGGGGTGAATCGCCTCGGCGTCGGTAACTTCGGCCGTGGAGATGATGGCCGGCATGTTGAGGTAGCTCTGCGCCGACGCCGCCGGCCCGATGCACACGGCTTCGTCGGCCAGCTTGACGTACTTCGCCTCACGGTCGGCCTCGGAATAGACGATGACCGACTTGATGCCCATCTCGCGACAGGCGCGCTGGATGCGAAGGGCGATTTCGCCGCGGTTGGCGATGAGGATCTTCTTGAACATGGTCAGTCGGCGAAATCGCCCTCGCGTGCTGCGCACGCAGCGCAATTTGGCTTCGCTGAAGCGCCTTCGGCGCTGTCGCCGCGGTGGGCGATCAGGATCTTCCTGAACACGGGTGACCGCCTATTCGACGATGAACAACGGCTGGCCGTATTCGACCGACTGCCCGTTCTCGCACAGGATGCGGGCGATCTTGCCGCTGCAGTCGGCCTCGATCTCGTTCATGATCTTCATGGCTTCGATGATGCAGACGGGCTCGCCCTCCTTGATCTGCGAGCCGACCTCGACGAACGACTTCGCGCCGGGGCTGGCAGCACGGTAGAAGGTGCCCACCATCGGCGACTTGATGATCTTGCCGGCGGGCTCGTCCTCGACGGGCGGTGTCTGGGCCGGCGGCGCCGGCGCGGGGGCGGGTGCCACCAGTGTCGTGGCCGGCGTCATCGTTGCAGGTGCCGGGCCGCTGGCCGCAGGGCTGCCGCCCTTGACGATGCGCACCTTGCCCTCGGCTTCGGTGATCTCGAGTTCGTGGATGTTCGACTCGGAAACGAGGTCGATCAACGTCTTCAGCTTTCGCAGGTCCATGCGTTTCCTTGATACGGTTCGAGCCGGCCGGCCGGCCGGTTCAGGCGGCCGGCGCCGACAGACGGCCGATGGCGGCGTCGAGGGCGTAGCGATAGCCAGCCGGCCCCAGACCCGCGATGACCGCCACGGCGACATCCGAGAAGTAGGAGTGGTGGCGGAAGGGCTCGCGCTGGTGCACGTTGGACAGGTGCACTTCGATGAAGGGCAGGGCCACGCCCGACAATGCGTCCCGCAGCGCCACGCTGGTGTGCGTGAGCGCGCCGGGATTGATGATCACGAAGCGCGTGCCGTCCAGCCGTGCGGCGTGTACCTTGTCGATCAGGGCACCCTCGTGGTTGCTCTGGAACGCAACGAGGCTCTGGCCTGCTTTTGTCGCGATCTCGACGAGATCTGCATTGATCTGGTCAAGTGTCGTGCTTCCATAGACCGCCGGCTCGCGGGTGCCGAGCAGATTGAGGTTGGGGCCGTGGAGTACGAGGATGCTCATCGTGCGGGCGGAGGCGCGGGCGCTTTCCGCCTGATACAAGTCGAGGTGCCGGACTTTACGCCTTTTTGCCGTGAAAAGAGGGAATCTGGCGGCGAGATTGCCGATCAGGCCCCTGTGGCCCAGCGGGTCAGGTCCTCGTACTGGGCTTCGCCCAGTTTTCGCTGCGTGATTCGACCCCCGGCATCGATCGCCACCGTGAACGGCAGGCCGCCGCCCGTGTTGCCCAGGCGCTTGCCCAGTTCGATGCCGTCGATCCCGGCCAGTGCGATCGGAAAACCGACCTTCACCTTCTGCAGGAACTCGACCACCGGCCCGGCGTTGTCCACGGCAATGCCAACCACCTGCCAGCCCCGGCCCGAGAATTCGCGATGGAAGCGATCGAGCACGGGCATTTCACGGATGCAGGGGGGGCACCAGGTGGCCCAGAAATTCAGCACCAGCGGTTTGCCGCGCAACGAGGCAAAGGCCAGCTCGGTGCCATGCGGCTGGGGCAGGCGCAACGACCAGAGCTGGGCCAGCGCTTCGTCGTCGCGGGGCCGGTGTCGCTCCTGCCACCATGCCCAGCCCAGGCCGGTCGCTCCTGCGGCCGCACCAGCCGCCGCGATCACGAGATTGCGGCGATTCATGCGGCTGCGCCTGAGGTGGCGGTCCCGGCCATCAGCCGCTCCAGACTGCCGAGGTCGCCGCGCCAGGTGCGTCCGCGCGCGTCCGGCTTGAGCGCGCCGCGCAAGTCGTCGAGATCCAGGATGGTCAGGTGCACCGTCACCCATTCGCCGCCCAGGGCTTCACTGCGTGAGGCCACGCTGAGCACGCTGAGGCTTTCGCCGCCGCGGTCGGTGGACTGCACGTCGTAGTCGACGCCGCGGTTGACCAGCGCCAGCTCAGCGCCCTTGGAGTCGTCGCAGTACAGGTCGATGTGCACGGCCGACAGCCGCGTGGCCGTACCGCGCCAGACGGCACCGGTCAGATGAGGCCGGAACTCCTGCAGGCTGCGCATCCAGGCCAGTGCCACCTCGCGCAGGGCGAGCAGCTCGCCGGGCTGGGTGTCGGCGCAGAAGAGGGCGAGGTACTCGCGCACCTGGTCTTCCAGCGTCTCGTTGTCGGGCAGCTCGGCGCGGCGACCGGCGGCCCGGCCCAGGTCGCGCAGGGCGCGGCGCTTGGCCGGGCCGTACTCGAGCCCTTCTTCCACCACCAGCCGGGCGGCGGCAGCGGCGATCTCTTCGGTGGCGCTCATGATGAAAGGGGTCTGGATCAGGGCAGTTGCGAGTCGCCCATGCGGGCGACGATGGTGGCGGTACGCCCCGCCACATAGGGCGACCCGGGCATCTTCTCGAAGCGTTTGGGCGCCGGCAGCATGACCGCCAGCCGGGCCGCCTGCTCGGGCCCCAGGCGGGACGCGTCGATGCGATGGTAGTGCCGAGCGGCCGCCTGTGCACCGAAGACGCCTTCACCCCACTCGACGTGGTTGAGATAGATCTCCAGGATGCGCTGCTTGCTCAGCAAGGCCTCAAGCATGAGCGTCAGCACCAGTTCCTGCGCCTTGCGCGGCACCGTGCGTTCGCCCGACAGCAACAGATTCTTGGCCAGCTGCTGGCTGATGGTGGAGCCGCCCACGACCTTCGGGACTGCAGGCCGCCGCGGCTGGCGCTGGTTGACGCGCTCGGCGCGCTCCTGTGCACGCTGGTTCTTCTGCCAGGCGCCTTCCAGCGCCTCCCAGTCCACCCCCCGGTGCTCGACGAAACCGGCGTCTTCGCTGGCGATGACGGCACGCTTGAGCCAAGGCGATATCTGCGCATAGTCGACCCAGTCCTGGCGCCAGGCCAGGCGACCCGTTTCGGCGACGATGCGCCGGGCTTCGCTGCGCTCGAAGGTGGTGGACGCCGGATCGACGACGGTCATCAGGGCGATGCGCAGCAGGAAGGCCCCCTGCAGGCACAAAAAGCACAGCCCCACCAGCAGGGACAGGCGCAGCAGCTCCGCCTTCAGTGTGCCGCGCGTCATGGCGCCGGATGTTGCAGACGTTCGCGCAAGGCCTGCAGCACCGGCGCAGTGAGCGGCCGCACGCCTCGCCACAGCTCGAAGGCCAGCGCGGCCTGCTCGACCAGCATGCCCAGCCCGTCGCGGCCGCGCGCGCCATGTCGTTCTGCCCAGGCCAGGAAGGCGGCGGCGGCCGGGCCGTACATGAGGTCGATGGCCAGCGCCCCGGCGGCCAGCGCGGTCGCAGGCACGGGCACCTCGGCGCCCTGCATGCTGCTGGCGCTGGCGTTGATCACCACGTCGAAGTGGCGACCGGGGTCGGCGAGCCCAGCCGCATGCAACGGGCTGCCCTGCAGCGCGGCGAGGGGCAGGTGACGTTCGACCAGTGCCTGCGCGTTCGCGGCCGTGCGGTTGACCACCACCACCTCGGCCGGTCGTGTTTCGAGCAGCGGCCCAAGCACGCCGGCTGCGGCACCGCCAGCGCCCACCAGCAGCACGCGGCGTCCGGCCAGCGCCACGCCGGCATTCACTTCGATGTCGGTCACCAGGCCGCGACCGTCGGTGTTGTCGGCGGTCCAGCCGTCGTTGTCGAAGCGGAGCACGTTGGCGGCCTGCGCCAGCGCGGCGCGCGCGGTCCGTTGCCGTGCCAGGCGCGCCGCCTCGAACTTGAAGGGCACGGTGACGTTGCAGCCACGCCCTCCACCCGAGGCGAACTCACGCACCGCCGCCTCGAAGCCGTCGGGCGGGCACAGCAGCCGGCCGTAGTCCACCAACTCGCCGGTCTGCGCCGCGAACTGGCCGTGGATGAAGGGTGACTGGCTGTGCGCGACGGGGTTGCCCAGCACCACGTAGCGGTCGAGTGAATGGGAACTCATCGGCAGGGTCATCGAGGGTTGGTGCTCAGCGTGGTCTCCAGGCCGTCGTCGCGCGTGAACTTGAAGCGCGAGGTGATGACGATCTGGTCGGCCTGCAGACGCATGGCCGTGGTGAAGGGCCCGAAAGGCGAGGCGGCGCGCACGATGGCCACCGCCTGCTGGTCGAGCACACGCGACCTGGACGGCCGCACGACCTCGGTCTCGACCACGTGGCCTGCCGCGTCGACGGTGACGTTCATCGTCAGCTCGCCGTACAGCTTGCGGCCCTGCGACTCGGGGAAGTTGCGGGTGCCGCGGTCTTCGATGCGGCGTCGCAGCGCGTCGTAGTAGAGCGCGTAGACCTCTTCGCGCGTGGCCGGGCTGATGTAGCGCTTCTTCGGACGTGCGTTCTCTTCGTTGACGCGCTTCTCGATCTCGGCCAGCAGGCGCAGCAACTGCCGGCGGCGTTCGTCCTGCTCCAACTCCCGGGGCGTGCCCCCGGTGCGCTTGGGGTCGGGCGGCGGCAGTTGCGCGACCTCGCGGCGGATCTGCGCCAGCAGTTGCTGCTGTTGCTGCTGCAGCTCCTCGATGCGCTGGCGCGCTTCGTCGGGCGACTCGCCGGCTTCCGTGGTGGGCGCGGCGGGCAGGGGGGACGTGGCACGACCCTTGTCGGCTTCGCCGCCGCCGGCCAGGCTGACCTGCGCGATGGCCTGCGGCACCGCGGGCGCCTCGTCGGACCTTGCGTTGACGAGGATGACTTCGAGCGGCGTGTCCTGGAACACGCGATTGAAAGCCTCGGGTGCGGCGAAGCGAAAGCCCAGCAGCGCGGCATGCACGCCGATCGACAGCAGCAGCGCCCAGTGCAGCACCGTCAGGCGCTGCGCCGCCTGAACCCAGGCGGGTCGCTTGCCGAGGCGCTGGGCGGCCGCCGCCCAGGCCGGCTTCTTGCGCTTCTGCTTCTTGGCCTTCACCAGGGCTCAGCCCGCTGTGGGAGCAGCCACGTCCTTCGTGGCCTCGGACGCTTCTTCGAGGTCGATGGCCAGCGTCAGCGTGCCGGCGCTTTCCAGCTCGTCCTCGCCCTCCGGTTCGGCGACAGGGTCGGTGCTGTCGGCCGGCTCTTCGATGCGCGCCAGCAGCTGGGCGTGCAGATCCAGCGTCACCAGGTCGGTGCCGGTGAGCTTCACGCGCACGCGGGTGCCGCGGGCGAGACTCTCGGTGCCGCTCGCGCGGAAGACCAAGGGCAGCGTCTCGGCGCGCACCAGGCCTTCCTTCATCACGCTGGCTTCGAGCTCGGTGACGCTGTTCTGCTCCAGCCAGCGCAGCGTCCAGTAGCGCTCGATGCCGTGCTGGAAGTCGTTGTAGGCGCTGTAGGCGGTGTCGAAGCCGCTGATGATGGAGAACAGCATCGCATCGCGCGCGCGAAAGGGCGCCGCCAGCGCGGCCGTTCGCCCATGCCGGGCGCAGGCGATGATCTGCCACTGGTTGACGAGGTCGACATAGCGGCGCAGCGGCGACGTGGCCCAGGTGTACTGCGCCACGCCCATGCCGGCGTGTGGAGCCGGCTTGGTGCCCATGCGCACCTTGACGCCGGGCAGCAGGCTGGCCTGACTGCGGTAGATGCCCGGCACCGAGTGTTCGGCCAGCCAGCCGCCCCAGGTGCTGTTGGCCAGGATCATGGCTTCGGCGACGATCAGGTCCAGCGGTGCGCCGCGCTGCCTCGTGCTGATCTGCACCACCTCGCTGCCGTCGGGCTCGCTGCCCGTGCCTTCCAGGCGGAAGTTGTAGTCGGGCCGGTTGAAGTTCTCGGGCTTGCCGCGCACCACTTCGCGCCGCGCCTTGCTGACCTGTGCGAGGCGGAAGGCGAACGCCAGTTCGGTGGCCATCGCGTAGTCGGCCGCTGTTGCGCCGGTGAGCGATTCCTCGGTGACGACGCTGTCGAGCTTGTCGTGGCGAAGGTTGAGCACGATGGGCACGCGCTCCAGCTTCGTCTCGTGGCCGCGGATCTCCAGCGTGGTTTCGTCGATCGTCAGGTACAGGCTCACGGCCGGGCAGTCACGCCCTTCGGTCAAGGTGTAGGCCTGCACCACCTCGTCGGGCAGCATGGTGATCTTCCAGCCCGGCATGTAGACGGTGGACAGACGGTCACGTGCCACCTTGTCGACCGGCGAATCGGGTTGGATGGCCAGGCCCGGCGCGGCGATGTGGATGCCGAACCGCACCGTGCCGCTGCCCAGGCCCTGCACCGACAGCGCATCGTCGATCTCCGTGGTGGCCGAGTCGTCGATCGAGAAGGCCTTCACCGGCGCCAGCGGCAGCTCGCCGTCGACGGCTGGCGCCTTCAGCGGCGGGAAGCCGGCACCCTGGGGAAACTGCTCGAACAGGAAGCGCTTCCAGTGGAACAGATAGGGGCTGTCGATCGCACCGGCGCCCTTGAGCAATTCGAGCGGCGCTCGCTGCGATCGCTTGGCCGCCTCGACCACGGCCTTGTACTCGGCTGCGTTCTTGTCGGGCTTGAAGAGGATCCGGTAGAGCTGCTCGCGCACGGCGGGCGGGCACTGGCCCTGCACCAGCTCGGCCGCCCAGGCTTCGATCTGCTCGGCTGCCTTCTTCTTGCGCTCGATGCCCAGCAGGGCGGCCTTGACGGTCTCTTCCGGTGCCTTGCGGAACATGCCCTTGCCCATGCGCCGGAAGTAGTGTGGTGCGTCGAACAGCCGGAACAGCGCCGCGGCCTGCTTCTCCGGCCCTGCGGCGGCATCGAAGTACTCGCGCGCCAGATCGGCAAAGCCGAACTCGGCCTCGGGTGCGAATTCCCACGCCAGGTCGAGGTCTATGTCGGTGGCCAGCTGCTGCGCCTGCGCCAGGAGCTCGGCCGGTAAGGGCTTGTCGAACTTCAGCATCACGTTGGC
This sequence comes from Rubrivivax sp., assembly GCA_022843905.1. Classification (GTDB taxonomy): domain Bacteria; phylum Pseudomonadota; class Gammaproteobacteria; order Burkholderiales; family Burkholderiaceae_C; genus Rubrivivax. Next base: position 45,343 of record JALHMT010000017.1, on the reverse strand, counting down.
GGACTTGACCTTGACGCGCTTGCCGGAGTCGAGCTCCACCTGCAGCGAGCTCTCGGCCTCCGACATCACCCGGCCGGCGAAGAACTTGCCCGCGTCATCGAACAGTGCATACATGGCCCCGATTGTCGCCGTAGTGGCCCACCCGCTGGCTTCGAGATTCCACACAGGCGCACACCCGACACGACTCAGCGTCCGATTTCTCGAACGGACAGCGCGGCCGGGCCCTGCCGTTCGCTGCGGCCGCCCCCTTCGTGGCGGAGCGTGGAGGGCGCAGGGGGCGGGGTCATTCAGACCGTCATGCCGCCGGAGACCTCGATGACGGCGCCGTTGACGTAGCTGGCCTCGTCGCTGGCCAGGAAGGCGTAGACGTTGGCGATCTCCTCGGGTCTGCCCAGGCGCTGCAGAGGCACCTGCTCGCGCATGTGGTCGAGCACCTTGTCGGGAATGCTGCCGAGGATGGGCGTCTCGATGAAGCCCGGCGCCACGGCGTTCACGCGCACGCCCTTGGGCCCCAGTTCACGGCTCCAGGTCTTGGTGAAGCCGATGACACCGAACTTCGACGCCGCGTAGTTGGTCTGCCCGAAATTGCCGTAGATGCCCACCACGCTGCTGGCGTTGAGGATGACGCCGCTGCGCTGGGCCACCATGGTGTCGGCCACGGCCTGCGCGCAGTGGAAGACGCCGCGCAGGTTGACGTCGATCACGGCGTCGAACTGGGCCAGCGTCATCTTCTGCAGCCGTGCGTCCTTCGTGATGCCGGCGTTGTTGACCAGCACGTCGATGCGGCCGTGGCGTTGTTTCACGGCGGCCACCACGGCGTCGACCTGCTCGCGCTGCGTCACGTCGACGACGAAGCCGTCGGCCTTCGCGCCGGCGTCCAGGCATCGGGCCACGGCCGCGTCGACGGCTTCGGCGCGCATGTCGCAGACGATGACGACGGCGCCTTCGCGCGCGAACTTCAGCGCAGTGGCCAGGCCGATGCCCTGGGCCGCGCCGGTGATGATGCAGATCTTGTCCTGGAGTCTCATGGGATCAATTTCAGGAAGTGGAGCAGGGAAGGAAGGTGGTCGTCGAAATCGGAGATCGCGTGGTCGCCGCCTTCCAGCACGATCTGCTGCGCGCCGGGGTAGCGTGCGCTCATCTCACGCCAGTCCAGCACCTCGTCGCCCTTGGCGATGAGTGCCAGGTAGCGCTGCGGGCGGGAGATCGCAGCCACGGTGAGTGCGCGCAGCTGGTCGATGAACTCGGCGCGGAAGAAGAAGCGCTCGGCGGGGTCGTGGAAGGCCGTCTGTTCGCCGATGTACTTGGCGAGGTCACGCGCCGGGTCGACGGCCGGGTTCAGCAGCACCGCCGGGCAGCCGTGGCGCTCGGCAACCCAGGTTGCATAGAAGCCGCCGAGCGAACTGCCCACCACGACCATGCGGTCCCGCGGCCAGTCGGTGATGCCGGCCTCCACCATCGCCAGGGCCTCGGCAGGCGAGGGTGGCAGCTGCGGGCACCAGGTCGTCACGTCGGGGCGGTGCTCGGCCAGCCAGCCGAGCATGCGCCGGGACTTGACCGACTGCGGTGACGAGCGGAAGCCGTGCAGATAGAGCAGGTGGCTCGGTGTCTGCGTCGGGGATTCGGCGGGCATGTCCCGAAGTCTATCGGCCCGCGCCTGCTGCCGGGCAGCCCGGCAGCCGCGCGACGCATGGGTGCCGGAAGAGGCGCCGGACCCGGTGTCAGAGTCCCTGGCGCATCAAGGGCGCGCGCAGCGCTTCACCCAGCAATGCGTGGCTCTCGGCCAGATGGGCGCGCGCGGTCGGCGTCCACCCCGGCGCGGCCAAGGCGGCCTTCAGCTGAGCTTCGAGCTGCAGTGCAGCCTGCCGGTAGACGGCGCGCGTGTCGGCCGCCGCTGCCGACGAAGCCCGCACCAGCCCGCCGGCCAGGCGCTTGACGTGCTCGCGCTGCAGGTTGCGGCGCAGGCTGTCGATGTCGGGTGCCGCCGTGCGTGCCTGCCCCAGCTCCGACCACACGGCACCGCTCAGCCGGCTCTGCACCTCGGCGTAGCTCAGCAGCGCGCGTGGCTCGTTGACACGGCTTTCGGCATCGGCCAGTCGCACGGCCAGTGCGTCGGACATCAGCGCATCGAGCGCCGGACGCTGCACGTTCAGCACGGCGGTCGGCAGGCTGAAGCCGACCGGTGTGCCGCGCTGGCCCCCCAGGCGCTCGAAGTGGTCGACACCCAGCCGCGCCATGAAGCGCGGCTCGAAGCGGAAGCTGGCACTGCTGAAGACCTCCCCCAGCACGAGGTCGAGCGCGGCGCGCTGCTGTTCGGCAGGCACGGGCACCAGCAGGGGCTGGTCGGCGCCTGCCAGCAGACGGGACGTGAAGGTGCCGCCCACGTACTTGGTCGCCACCGGCACCGCTGCACCGGTCAGGAACAGCACGCGGTCGAGCGTGCGGCGGTACAGCGTGAGGTCGTCGTCGGCGGAGAGCCCCCGAGCCGTCGTGCGCTGCCACAGTTCACGCGCCAGCTTGACCTGCCTCTGCGAGAAGGCCAGCGGGTCGTTGCCCATGTCGCGCTGGTTCACCAGCGGGTCGGCGTTGCCCAGGTCTTCGTCGGTGGCGTAGGCCAGCCGCGGGTCGCTCAGCGCGCGGTCGGCGATGGCCAGCAGCGCCTGCTGTTCGGTGGCGGGGTCGGCGAACTCCTTGTAGCCGTACTCGATGGCCCAGTGGTCGTAGTGGCCCAGCACGGGCATGGAATAGTCGGCCGTGACCTCGCCCTCCAGGGGCAGGTTCAGGCCGTTGTATTCCATGACCGAGCTGGACAGCCCGTGGCGCGAGGTGAAGGCCGGGTCGCGCAACTGGGCCGGCGTGACGGTGGTCGAGGCGCGGAAGTTGTGGCGCAGGCCCAGCGCGTGGCCGATCTCGTGCATCGTCACGTCCTTCAGTGCGCCGGCGATGTATCGCTGGGCTTCGGGGCCGTCGGGATCCATCGTGCCGCGCGCGGCCAGCAGCTCCAGGCCGAAGCGGGCCTGGTCGAAGGCCTCGTCGGCGTAGTTGCACTGGGCATAGCGCCTGGCGAATTCGCCAGGCAAGGCTTCGGCGGCGAGCTCGGACAAGCGCGGCAGCACTTCGCCGCTGCGCACGCGAAGCAGACGCACCCGGTTCTCGTCGATGATCGCCGCGCCGCGCAGGATCTCGCCGGTGCGCGGGTCCGACTGGCTGGGGCCGACGGCGGTGGAGCCCGGTCCTTCCTGGGCGAACCAGCGCACGGCCAGCAGCCGGGTGCCCTCGAGCGTCGACCAGTCGGCGTCGGCCGGCTGCTGCTCGATGCTCATCGCGTTGCTGAAGCCGGCGCGTTCGAAGGCCTTGTTCCATTCCTGGGCGGCTTCGCGCAGCGGTGCGCGCCACTGCTCGGGCACGTTGCGGTCCAGCACCACCCGGATGGGTTCCTTGGGATCTGACAGCGCGGCCGCCGGGTCCTTCTTCTCCAGGCGCCAGCGCTCGATGAGGTGGGTGCGGCGATCGTCCTTCGTGGCCTCGCCGAAGTCGATGAAGGAGCGCGTGAAGTAGCCCACGCGAGGGTCCGCGCGGCGTGTCTTCATCGGCGTGTCGGGCAAGGCTGCCAGCGTGTAGGTGAAGGACAGCAGCAGGCTGCGCGGATCGGGCACGTTGCGCGGCGGATTGGGCAGGGCCGCCGGGTTGGGCGGCGGCGCGCCCGGGGGCAGCACAGGGGGCGCGGGCAGCTTGGGCACGAAGAAGTGAGAGCGGAAGGTCAGCGCGGTCGACTGCGGCGTGGCGCGGGCCCGCTCGATCGACGAGTTGGCGCGATCCAGTGCATAGGGCATGCGGTACAGGGTCTCGAGCATCGTCTGTGCGCCGTACAGGTCACCGCCCAGCAACGCGTTCGCGTCGACCAGCAGCGACTTGCGCTCCGGGTGCGGCGCTGCCGCCAGCGGCACCGCGCTGAGCAGGCTGTCGGAGAAGCTCTCGGCCACCGCCGTCCCCAGAGGCGTACCGGCCGGCGCCCGCACCGAGGTGTTCCTGGCCACCAGCTGCACGTTGTTGCCCACGCGGCGCAGCACCACCACATGCTCACGGCCCATCAGGCCGGGCCAGAGGAAACGCTCGCCCAGGCCGGTGGCGATCGACGAGGCGAAGAAGAACGGCTGGTTCAGCCGTGCCGCGGGGATCTCCAGCCAGGTCTTTTCATCGCGCGCCCACAAGGTCAGGAAGCCTTCGCTGCTCCTGGCGCCCTGCACGATCTCGTTGAAGGGCGGTGGCGATCCCGGCGGACGCGGGGGTGTCGCCCCGCGTGCAGGCTGTGCCGGCGCCGAGGCTGCCGCTGCGGGAGCCGCGGCAACCGGGGGCGCAGCAGGTTGCGCCGCCGGCGCAGGCGGCGTCTGGCTTGCCGGCGCCGGGGCTGTCATCGGAGCCGCTACCGGGGCCGCGGCGCAGGCGGCCAGGGTGAGGGCAACGGCCGTCCATGTGACGCCGAGGGCCAGAAGGCGCAGGCGAAGCAGCAGGGCGTTCATGGACGGGCGAAACCATCTGTGAGCATGCAAACAGATTAGCGCAACTGGGGCGCTTGCGGTCGCATGGGGCGATGCGCTGGCCGACCAGCAGGCCCGCGGCGGCAGGCCGCGCGAGGCGCAAGCGTCCAGCGCGTCAGTGGCGTGCCGCCAGCGCTGCCAGCAGCTTGTCGTGCACGCCACCGAAGGCGCCGTTGCTCATGCACAGCACGTGGTCGCCTGGCTGTGCAGCCTTCACCACCTGCACCACGAGGGCATCGACGCTGTCGGCGACCTGTGCCGTGTCGCCCATCGGCGCAAGCGACTCGCGCGCGCTCCAGCCGTAGTCGCCCTGCAGGCAGAAGGACAGGTCGGCCTCTTCCAGGGCCCAGGGCAGTTGCGCCTTCATCGTGCCCAGCTTCATGGTGTTGGAGCGCGGCTCGAAGACGGCCAGCAGGCGCCCCGGGCCGACCTTGCGGCGCAGGCCATCGAGCGTGGTGCGCATGGCGGTAGGGTGGTGCGCGAAGTCGTCGTAGACCTTCACGCCGCCGGCTTCGCCGCGCAGCTCCAGTCGGCGCCGAACGTTCTCGAAGCTGGCCAGAGACGCGGCGGCCGCCTCTGTCGAGACACCGACGTGCTCTGCCGCGGCGATGGCCGCCAGCGCATTGAGCTGGTTGTGCTCGCCCAGCAGCGACCAGTCGACGCGGCCGACTTTCAGGCTGCCCCGAAGCACGTCGAAGGCGTGGGGTTCACCGCGAGCGCGCAGCACGCCGGGCTCTTCGCGGCGCGCGCCGAAGCGCTGCACTTCGCTCCAGCAGCCGCGCTGCAGCACACGCTGCAAGGCCTCGTCGCGGGCGTTGACCACCACCAGGCCGGTAGAAGGCATGGTTCGCACGAGATGGTGGAACTGCGTCTCGATGGCCGCCAGGTCCGGAAAGATGTCGGCATGGTCGTGCTCGAGATTGTTGAGCACGGCCGTGCGCGGGCGGTAGTGCACGAACTTGCTGCGCTTGTCGAACAGCGCCGTGTCGTACTCGTCGGCCTCGATGACGAAGGTCTTGCCGCCGCCCAGGCGGGCCGAGACGCCGAAGTTCAGCGGCACGCCGCCCACCAGGAAACCGGGATGCAGTCCGGCCTTGTCGAGCATCCAGGCCAGCATCGAGGTGGTGGTGGTCTTGCCGTGCGTGCCTGCCACGGCCAGGACGTGACGGCCCTGCAGCACCTGTTCGGAAAGCCATTGGGGACCGCTGGTGTAGCGCGCCCCGGCGTCGAGCACGGCTTCCATCAAGGCATTGCCGCGCTTGACGGAGTTGCCGATGACGAAGACGTCGGGCTCCAGGGCCATCTGCTGTGCGTCGAATCCCTCGATGAGTTCGATGCCCAGCGCACGCAACTGGTCGCTCATCGGCGGGTAGACGTTGGCATCGCAGCCCGTCACCCGGTGCCCGGCTTCGCGCGCCAGCGCGGCCAGACCGCCCATGAAGGTGCCGCAGATGCCCAGGATGTGGATGTGCATGTCCTCATTCTAGGAGCGGCGTACCCGTCGCCGCGGCTTCGAACGGCGCAGCTTCGTGATAATCCGCCCCCTTGAAACGTGCGGCTTTGGCCTCACTGTGCGCCTCGGCGGTCCAGTGATCGGGCCGACCCTTGCGAACTTGGTTTTCACCCGCTTTCAACCGATTGGGCTCGTCGCCGATCACCCCCCGAGGAACCACGCAGATGGACAAGCAGACTCTTTCGTTCCAGGCCGAGGTCAAGCAGATCCTGCACCTGGTCACCCACTCGCTGTACTCGAACAAGGAGATCTTTCTCCGCGAACTGGTCTCCAACGCTTCCGACGCCTGCGACAAGCTGCGCTTCGAGGCCCTGGACAAGCCGGAGCTGTTCGAGGACGCGCCCCAGCTCGAGGTGCGCATCTGGTTCGATGCAGAGAAGAAGACGATGACCATCCGCGACAACGGCATCGGCATGAGTGCCGAGGAAGCCGTTGCGCACCTGGGCACCATCGCCAAGAGCGGCACGCGGGAATTCATGGCCAAGCTCGAAGGCGAGCAGAAGAAGGACGCCAACCTGATCGGCCAGTTCGGTGTGGGCTTCTATTCCGGCTTCATCGTGGCCGATCGCATGACCGTCGAATCTCGCCGCGCCGGCCTGCCGGCAGACCAGGGCGTGCGCTGGAGCAGCGAAGGCACGGGTGAATTCGAGGTCGAGGCCATCGAACGCACCGAGCGAGGCACCGACGTCATCCTGCACCTGCGCGAAGGCGAAGAGGAGTTCCTGTCCGCCTGGAAGCTCAAGTCCATCGTCGGCAAGTACAGCGACCACATCTCGCTGCCGGTGCTCATGAAGAAGCAGCGCTGGGACGACGAGAAGAACGAACAGGTGACCACCGAGGAGTGGGAGCCGGTCAACAAGGCGGCTGCGCTGTGGACGCGCTCGAAGAGCGACATCACCGACGCGCAGTACCAGGAGTTCTACAAGCAGATCAGCTATGACAGCGAAGCACCGCTGGCCTACACGCACAACCGGGTCGAGGGCCGCAGCGAGTACACGCAGCTGCTCTACGTGCCGGCCAAGGCGCCCTTCGACCTGTGGAACCGCGACAAGCGCGGCGGTGTGAAGCTCTACGTCAAGCGCGTCTTCATCATGGACGACGCCGAGGCGCTCATGCCGGTGTACCTGCGCTTCGTCAAGGGCGTGATCGACAGCGCAGACCTGCCCTTGAACGTGAGCCGCGAGCTGCTGCAGGAGAGCCGCGACGTGAAGGCGATCCGCGAAGGCAGCACCAAGCGCGTGCTGTCGATGCTGGAAAGCCTGGCCGACAGCGAGGACGCCGCCGAGCGCGAAAGATATGCGAACTTCTGGAAGGAGTTCGGCGCCGTGGTGAAGGAAGGCATGGGCGAAGACCTGCAGAACCAGGAGCGACTCGCCAGGCTGCTGCGATTCGCATCGACCACGGTCGACGAAGGCGTCTCGTTGGCCGACTACGTCAAGCGGATGAAGGACGGCCAGGAGCCGATCTACTACATCACCGCCGACACGCTGGCCGCGGCGCGGAACAGCCCGCAGCTCGAGATCTTCCGCAAGAAGGGCATCGAGGTGCTGCTGCTGACCGACCGCGTCGACGAGTGGATGCTGAGCCACTTCTACGAGTTCGACGGCCACCCGCTGCAGAGCGTGGCCAAGGGCTCCTTCGACCTCGGCAAGCTGCAGGACGACGAAGAGAAGAAGCAGGCCGAGGATGTGGCCACGGCCTTCAAGCCCGTGCTTGAAAGGCTGAAGACTGCATTGAAGGACCGCGCCAAGGATGTGCGTGCGACCTCGCGCCTGGTCGACTCGCCCGCCTGCATCGTGGTGGAAGAAGGCGACATGAGCTCCCACCTGGCGCGCATGCTCAAGCAGGCGGGACAGGGCGCGCCGAAGTCCATGCCCATCCTCGAGGTGAACCCGGCGCATGCCCTGGTCAAACGGCTGGAAGGCGACGAGCGCTTCGATGAGCTGGCGCAGGTGATCTTCGACCAGGCGCTGCTGGCCGAGGGTGGCCAGCTCGACGATCCGGCGGCCTACGTGCAGCGCATCAACCGCCTGCTGACGGGAGCGTGACCTGCCGGACCGGGGCGGTCCTCAGGCTGCCTCGGTCATGGCCTCGATCTGCTCGCGCAGTTGCGTGACCTGTTCCGACCAGTAGGCCTCGGTGCCGAAGAACGGGAAGTACAGCGGAAAGGACGGGTCGTCCCAGCGTGCCGCCAGCCAGGCGCTGTGGCGCACCATGCGAAGCGTGCGCAGCGGCTCGATCAGGCGCAGCTCCCGGCGGTCGAAGTCCCGGAACTGCGTGTAGCCTTCCAGCAGCAGCGCGAGCTGACGCATCATCGAATGCGCGTCGCCCGAGACCAGCATCCACAGATCCTGGATCGCCGGTCCCATGCAGGCGTCGTCGAGATCGACCACGTGCGGCCCGCCGTCGCGCCACAGCACGTTGCCCGGGTGGCAGTCACCGTGCAGGCGCAGCCGGCGAAGCTCGGGCACGGCGTCGAAGGCCTCTGCCACCAGATCGAGCGCCTTCTGCAAGGTGTGGTCCCAGGTGTCGCGCCAGGCCGGCACCACGAAATCTCCGGCGAGCAGCAGCTGGCGCGCGCGCTGGCCATCGGCGCGAGGATCCATCGTCGTGCGGTGTTCGAAGGCGCTGACCTGGCCCACCGCGTGCAGCCGGCCGATGAAGCGGCCCAGCTGCAGCAAGGTGTCGTCCTGGTCGAGCTCGGGTTCGCGACCGGCACAGCGTGCAGAAACCGAGAAGCGGTGCGCAGCTTCCGATGCCGGCACGCGTGCCAGGGTCGGCGGCAGGCCGAGCAGCCGGGCGGATTCGGGCGACGCGTCGCGCGCCGACAGCACCAGTGGCGGCACGACGGGTACTTCGGCGGCGGTCAGCTGCAACGCAAAGGCGTGTTCCTCGAGGATCTGTTCATCGCTCCAGCGTGCCGGCCGGTAGAACTTCGTCACCACGGCGCGACCGTCTTCCAGGAACAGCTGGAAGACACGGTTCTCGTAGGAATTCAGCTGCAGGATGCGTCCGTCGCCGCGGAACCCCACGGCGTCCAGCGAGTCGAGCACGTGCTGTGGCGTGAGATCGTCGTACTGGCGCGGGGCCGCAGGATGGGTCATGGCGCGATGCTAAGCGCCGTGGCGACCTGGCATCGACTGTTTCCGGGACGCGCACCGCGCGTCGACCGCGACGCGGCTCAGTGCTTCAGCGGGGGTTTCGGCTGGCGTGTATAGCCGGTGGTCTCGCTGGGGTCGGCGGTGGGCAGAACGCCGCGCGAGCGCAGTGCACCGAAGTCGCTGGGCGAGGTGTCGGGCCGGCTGTCGGAACCGAAGAAGGAGTCCTGGAAGAAGCTGGAGTCGTTCCACAGCGTCGCCCGGCGGCGGCCCATCTGGCCGGGTGGGGGTGTGCCGTCGCGCACGCCTGCGGGTTCGGGCGCCGGCTGCGGCCCGCGCGATGCTGCCGGGTTCTGCGGTACCAGCAGCTGCAGCTCGGGCACCGAGGGCAGATGGTCGACCGGGCAACGCAGGTAGCGAACCCTGCAGGCGCCGAGCACGGCATGCTTGATCTGCACGGCGCGGCGGGAGCCGCTGCGGTCGGAGTCGAGGTCGATGGCGGCCAGCACGCGCCCATTGGCGCTGCAGATCGCGAAAGTCACATGGATGGACCCCAACAGCGAATACCAATATCGCACTTCGTCGGGGTCGGTCGGTTGGCAAAAGCGCACCAGTGGCAGCTTGGACAGCACGATGTGATGCGGCAGCGCTTCACGCAACTGGCGATAGACGCGGCGCTCGTCGGCGCTGAAGACGGGGCGGGCGGTGAGCGCCCATTCCTTCGGCAGTTCCACGGGCTGGGTCATGCGCCGGTTCAGCCAGGCGAGCAAGCCCGCCGCCAGCAGCAGGGCGGCTGACATTCCTGCGAGGATCCAGGACAGATGCGTCTGCATCGAGGGGCTCGGGCAAGGGTGTGGGTGGCGCAGGCGCGCAGAGCCGAGAGGTCCGAGCGCCCTGCAGTGACGGTGCCGATTCATGTTAAGCGCAGCCACCTGCCACAGCATCCCGCATGCGGGGTGACCGCCCGTTCGAGCGTCCCCCCAATGCGGGGATGCCCCTTTCGCTTCCTTTCGCCCGCCCGGCGGGCTGCCTTGGCCGGCCAGCAGGAGCCTGCCGGCGACTGGTCGCGGGCCGGGTGTTTTGCCGGTGCCGGTTTTCAATATAGAATCTTCGGCTCCCCGTGATGGCAGGGGGAACCCTGCTGCCCGACTTGAACAACACTGTGCTGGGGCATCGCGTCCAGGCACAGGTCAGGTTCGAGACGTCCGCTGATGGGCCAGCCATGCACGCACTGCATGACGAGCCGAAACACTGAAACGCCGAGAGGCCGCCCCGACAAGCGGTACCGAAGCTTTCAGGCGGGCACTGCGGGCAGTCTTTTCGATGGCGTCAGCCAGCGATCGTCTGCCGTTTTAATGGGGCCAGGCCGGCGCGATCCGTCCTTTGGCTCCGCAACCAGAAAGACCCTCATGAAGACCTTCAGCGCCAAGCCGGCCGAGGTGAAGCACGAGTGGTTTGTGATTGACGCCACCGACAAGGTGCTCGGACGTGTTGCCAGCGAAGTGGCACTCCGTTTGCGCGGCAAGCACAAGGCCATCTACACGCCTCACGTCGACACCGGTGATTTCATTGTCATCGTCAACGCGGAAAAGATCCGCGTCACCGGGGCCAAAGCCACCGACAAGGTGTACTACCGACATTCCGGGTACCCGGGCGGCATCTACGCCACCGCGTTCAAGGACATGCAGGCACGCCACCCCGGCCGTGCGATCGAGAAGGCCGTCAAGGGCATGCTGCCCAAGGGCCCGCTCGGTTACGCGATGATCAAGAAGCTGAAGGTCTACGCTGGTGCCACGCACCCGCACACCGCGCAGCAGCCCAAGCCGCTCGAACTCTGAGGACACGGTGATGATCGGAAATTGGAACTACGGCACGGGCCGCCGCAAGTCATCGGTGGCACGGGTGTTCATGAAGCGTGGCACGGGCCAGATCGTGATCAACGGCAAGACGATCGACGCCTACTTCGGTCGCCAGACGTCGATCATGATCGTCAAGCAGCCGCTGCTGCTGACGGCCAACGACGGCGCCTTCGACATCAAGATCAACGTGCACGGGGGCGGCGAGTCCGGCCAGGCCGGTGCCGTGCGTCACGGCATCACGCGTGCGCTGATCGACTATGACGCGGCCCTGAAGCCCGACCTGAGCCGTGCCGGCTTCGTGACGCGCGACGCGCGTGAAGTCGAGCGCAAGAAGGTCGGTCTGCACGGCGCCCGTCGCCGCAAGCAGTTCAGCAAGCGCTGATCCGGCCGGTCGTCGGGTCTGGCGCCCAGGCGCCTGGCCTGGCGCCGAAGTCGGGCAGACGCGGTGGCCTGGTCCGCTGCCTGCATTCCACTTCGGGCCCCGGCTGCACCCGCCATGCGTTGGAAGCTGCTGCGTCGGCGCCTGTCCATCAGTGCTCCGCGTGTCATCGTTCGCAGCCACCTGCCCTGGCCGCTGCGCTGGGCCGCGGTGGCCATCGTGCTGGGGTTCTCTGCAGCCGCGGCCTTGTGGGCCTTCGAGTTCGGCAAGGAAATCGCGGGTCTGGACCGTGTTTCCAAGAGCGAGCTCATTCAGTTGCGCGCCGAAGTGCAGCAACTGAGGGCCGACGGGGCCAAGGCCCAGGCGATCGCCAACACCTCGGAGAGCCTGGTCAAGACCGAACGTGCGGCCCAGGAACGGCTGGCGTCGCAGCTGCGCCAACTCGAGGCCGAACGCGAGAGACTGCAGGCGGACCTGGGATTCTTCGAGAACCTCCTGCCTCTGGCCGGGGAGGGGGTGCAACTCCGCGGCTTGCAGGCCCATTCCCAGGCGCCGGGACAATTGCAGTTCCAATTGCTGGCCATGCAGCCAGCCAAGGCCGTGGCCGAATTCGTTGGCCGATACGACATGGTGTTGACCGGCACCCTGGATGGCCGCCCCTGGACCCAGAACCTGCCGGGCGGCGCTCGATCGATCAAGTTCCGCCAGTACTTGCGCCTGGAAGGCAGCATCGACCACCCCCCCGAGGTCGTGCTAAAAGGCGTGCAGGCGAGGATCACCGACCAGCAAGGCGCCGTCAGAGCGAGCCAGATGCTGAAGATGTGAGCGCAGCTTCTGCGCGTGAGGAGTCATCGAATGTGGTTGGGCAAGAAAAAGCCGCCGCCGATCCGCGGTCTGGTCGGCGAAGGCATGGTCGTCCGTGGCGAGGTGCAGTTCTCTGACGGTTTGCGCATCGATGGCGAGGTTCATGGCGACGTGACGGCCGTCAACGACGGTCCGAGCATCGTGGTCATCAGCGAAAAAGCCCGCGTCTATGGCAAGGTCAGGGCAGGCCATGTGATCATCAACGGTGAAGTCCACGGGCCGATCGTCTCGGATGAAGTTCTTGAGCTGCAGCCCAGGGCGCGTGTGACGGGTGACATTCGATACGAATTACTGGAAATGCATCAAGGTGCCTTGGTCGACGGCGAGCTGAAGCCGCTCAAGTCGACGGAAAAGCCAACCCTCAAACTCGCGGCCTCCAACGAGGCGTGAACCACCTGCCGAATACCAGGAGTCTCCATGAACGCTCTCGCTGAAGTCATCCAGAACCCCGCCGACGTGATGCCCCCTCCGCTGGTCTTCACCGACAGTGCGGCCGGCAAGGTGAAGGAACTCGTCGATGAAGAAGGCAACCCAGAGCTCAAGCTTCGGGTCTTCGTGCAGGGCGGTGGCTGTTCCGGCTTCCAGTACGGATTCACTTTCGACGAGGTCGTCAACGAAGACGACACGCAGATGGCCAAGAATGGAGTGACCCTGCTCATCGACGCCATGAGCCTGCAGTACCTGATGGGTGCCGAGATCGATTACAAGGAAGACCTTCAGGGCGCGCAGTTCGTGATCAAGAATCCGAACGCAACCACCACCTGCGGCTGCGGTTCGTCGTTCTCCGCCTGACCGGCTGCGGGGCCGTATCGGGGCCGCACGGCGGGGCCGGTCACGCCCTGTGGATGGCACCCAGCAGTCGCGGTCCCCGAGCCCCGGTCACTTGAGGCAGGTTTCCGGGTCGACCCTGCAGCAGTGCTTCGGCCAGCCAGGCGAAAGCCAGCGCCTCGACCCGGTCAGGCGCCACGCCGCGCGCTTCCGTGGTCTCCAGCACCACGCCAGGATTGAGCGCCCGCAAGCGGCTCATCAGATATCCGTTGAACGCGCCGCCTCCGCACACCAGCAGAGAGGACAGCAGCGAAGCATGGTGTTCCAGGTGCTGGGTGATGCACCTGGCCGTGAATTCGGTCAGGGTGGCCATCGTGTCCCTGGCCGACAGGGCGGGAGACGCGGTGTCCAGCCTGGCCTGCAGCCAGTTTTCATCGAACAGATCGCGCCCGGTGCTCTTGGGAGGCTGAAGTGCCAGCCAGGGTTCCGACAGCAGCGCCTGCAGCAAAGCCTCATCGACCACGCCTGTGGCGGCCCACGAGCCCTGCTCGTCGAAGCGTTGACCACGATGGCGTTGGCACCACAGGTCCATCAGGGCATTGCCTGGACCGCAATCGAAGCCCCGTACCCCGCCGCCGCCCGCTTCGATCAGGCTGATGTTCGAGATGCCGCCGATGTTGACCACGCCTACCGGTTCGGTCGGATGGGCGAACATGGCGGCATGGAAGCCCGGCACCAGCGGAGCACCCTGTCCGCCTGCCGCGACGTCGCGACTCCGCAGGTCGCAGATGGTGTCGATGCGGGTGAGCTCGGCCAGCAGGGCGCCATTGATCAACTGGATCGTATAGCCGGTGCCGTCGTGGGCTCCCGGCTGGTGACGGACCGTCTGTCCATGGGCGCCGAGCGCGCGGATCTCATCGACTGGCGTGCCGCAGGACTGCAGCAGCGCGTGCACGGCGTCAGCGTAAAGCACTGCCAAGGCATTCGACGCCAATGCCGCCCGGTGCAGTTCGTCGACGCCGCCGCGCTGGTTGAGGGCCAGCAACTCCGATCGCAGCGCGTCGGGCATCGGCAGGTGCTGGTGGGCCAGCGTGCGGATGCTGCCCGGTTGGCCTTCTTCTATCGCCGTCAGCACGGCATCGACGCCATCGAGCGACGTGCCTGACATCAAGCCGATGTAAAGCGCCATGTGCGCTTTCGGCGCTGCGAGTGCTCGGCGCTCTACTCGGCGCGGATGCGAACGCCCGCCATGGACTCTGCGATGTCCAGCTTGGCCTGCAGCGTCTGGGCCCGTTGCGCGAATGCGGCGCGGGCGTTCGGATCGAGCTGCTGCTGCTCGGAAGCCTTGGCCAGAATGAGCGGATCCTGGTGCTCGCCTGCAACGCGGAACTCGAAGTGCAGGTGCGGCCCGGTGGTCCAGCCGGTGACGCCGACGTCACCGATGTGCTGACCTTGCGAGACACGCTCACCCTTGCGCACGTGCATGTCGTTCAGGTGCGCATACAAGGTGGTGCGTTCGTTGCTGTGGCGAATCTCGACCACCTTGCCATATCCGTTCTGCCAGCCTGCGAAGTCGACGACGCCTTCACCCACGCTTCGCACCGGTGTGCCGATCGGGGCTGCGTAGTCGACACCCAGGTGCTTGCGCCAGGTCTTGAGGATCGGATGGAAGCGAGCGGCAAAACCGGACGTGACGCGCGAGAACTCCATCGGGCTCGCCAGGAACGCGCGTCGACGGCTCATCCCGTCGAGGCCGTAGTAGGCGGGTCGTTCGGTGGCGGAGCCCTCGAACAGCAGGGCGTGATGGGGCTTGCGGGCGTTGACGAACTCGGCAGCCAGCACGCGGCCCGCGCCCTCATTCCAGGACACCGGTTCGCCGTCAGCCGACAAGGCTTCATAGACGACGCTGAAGGTGTCGCCCTTGCGGAGTTCCCGGTGAAAGTCGATGTCGGTGGCGAATATCTCGGCGATCTGCATGGCCACCGCGTCGGGCAGGCGCGCTTCGTCGGTGGCGGCAAAGAGCGAACTGCGGATCACGCCGCTGGACATGCGGATCTGGGCTTCGAGGCGAGCCTGCTCGACCTTCACGGACCAGGTCGCGCCCAGACGCGAGACCGTCATGCGAGAGAAGTGAGTCTTCGCCAACTCGGCGGTCTCGGCGGGGTAGCGTGCGACCAGTTCGAGCAGGGAACCGTCGTCGGCGATGCGTGCCTGAAGCATCTTGCCGCGCCCCTGAAGCAGGCGGCGGGCTGTGCTGTCACTGCGGATGAAGGCAGCGGCCTTCGGGTCGTTCACGCCGAGCCGGCGCAACAGCGACTCCGCCGTCTCGCCGCCGCGCGAGGTATCGCCTTGCCACAGGCTGATGTTCTGGTCTGACAAGGCAGTGATCTGGGCCGACAGGTCGTCGGTTTGCACGGATTCCGTCACCCAGCGCTGCGGGATCTCGGAGGCGTCGGGCATGAGAGGCGCGATGCCGAAGGCAGTGACGCCGAACCCTCCCAGTCCGAACACGACCGCGGCCACGAGCTTGCGGCGATGGTGATGGGCCAGACGCTGAGCGCGATCGAGATGAAGCTTGAGGAATCGTTCCAACGCAGGAGGGGCAGTAGGGCGCGACTTCGTGTCCGAGGCGACGCTTGGGTTGCGATCGCGGTCCACGCGAAGATCGCAAGGGACCGTCCACTAGAATCTGCCCGACCCGAGGGCGGACGATGCACCGACGGGCTCAGGCGCGCGCCGGGAGTGGCAGTATATCCAAGCCAACCCGGTCGGACAGCCAATTTACCCATAGAGACAGCGCGCGCTTCATGACCGAATCCACCCATCCGATCTCCGATCGCGTGCGAGAAGCTCTCGCCGTCTCCCAGCGCGGCTCGGTCGAACTGCTGCCTGAAGCAGACTGGCTGAAGAAGCTGGCCCGCTCCGAGGCCACCGGCCAGCCCTTGCGCATCAAGTTCGGTCTCGACCCGACCGCGCCTGACCTGCACCTGGGCCATACCGTGGTCTTCAACAAGCTGCGCCAGTTGCAGGACCTCGGCCACACGGTCATCCCGCTGATCGGGGACTTCACATCCATGATCGGCGACCCTTCCGGCCGCAACAGCACGCGGCCGCCGCTGACGCGCGAGCAGATCGAAGCCAACGCCAGGACCTACTTCGACCAGATCAGCCTCGTGCTGGACATCGAGCGTGCCGAGGTCCGCTACAACAGCGAGTGGAGCGATCCACTGGGTGCTCGCGGCATGATCCAGCTGGCCGCGCGCTACACGGTGGCGCGCATGATGGAGCGCGACGACTTTGCCAGGCGCTACGCCAGCAACACACCGATCTCCGTGCATGAGTTTCTCTATCCGCTGATGCAGGGCTACGACTCCGTGGCACTGAAGAGCGATCTGGAACTGGGCGGCACCGACCAGAAGTTCAATCTGCTGGTGGGGCGGGCACTTCAAGCCGAATACGGGCAGGAGCCGCAGTGTGTGCTTACGATGCCCCTCCTCGAAGGCCTCGACGGTGTGGAGAAGATGTCCAAGAGCAAGGGCAACTACATCGGCATCACCGAGCCGGCCAACACCATGTTCGCCAAGCTGCTGTCGGTCAGCGATACCCTGATGTGGCGCTACTTCACGCTGCTGTCGTTCCGCCCCGAGACCGACGTGTCGGCACTCAGGCGTGAGGTCGAGCAGGGCCGCAACCCGAAGGACGCCAAGGTGATGCTGGCCAAGGAGATCACCGCCCGCTTCCACAGCCGCGCCGCTGCCGACGCTGCCGAAGAGGACTTCCAGCGCCGTGCCGCCGGAGGGGTGCCCGATGTCATCCCCGAGCATTCGCTGGACGGTGCCCCGCTGGCCATCGGTGCGGTGCTCAAGCAGGCCGGATTGGTGCCGTCGACGAGCGAAGCGCTTCGCATGGTCGAGCAGGGCGGCGTGCGCGTCGATGGCACGGCCATCAGCGACAAGGGCCTGAAGCTGCCCGCAGGCGTCTATGTGCTCCAGGTGGGCAAGCGCAAGTTCGCACGGGTGACCTTGGCGGTCTGACCGCGACGGATCCCGGCACGGGCGACAGCATGCAGGTCAGTGCCTATCTGAAGCTGTCGATCGCAGTGGCACTGGCCACCATCGCGTTGAAGACCGGAGCCTGGTGGATCAGCGGTTCCGTGAGCCTTTTGTCTGATGCGATGGAATCGCTGGTGAACCTGGCCGGTGCCATGTTCGCTCTGGCCATGGTGACCATCGCAGCGCGACCGCCGGACGACGACCACCCTTACGGCCACCACAAGGCCGAGTACTTCTCCAGTGGCTTCGAGGGCGTGCTGATCTTCGTGGCCGCCATGGGCATCATCTGGGCCGCGGTGGACCGTCTGTTGAACCCACAGCCCCTGGAGTCGGTGGGCTGGGGCGTGGCGCTGAGCGTCGTCAGTTCGATGTTGAATGCGGCCCTGGCCGTGGCCATGCTGCGCAAGGCCCGCGCGCATCGCTCGATGGCCCTGGAGGCCGACGCGAAGCACCTGTTCACAGACGTCTGGACGTCGGCCGGTGTCGTGATCGGTCTGGGCGCCGTGATGGCCACCGGCTGGCTCTGGCTCGACCCGGTGATCGCCATCGTCGTGGCACTCAACATCCTGCGCGCCGGGGCTTCGCTGGTGCGGCGATCGGCCGATGGCTTGATGGACCAGGCGCTGGAGCCCGACGTGGTGCTCGAGATCCAGAAAACGCTGGACAGCTTTGCCAGCGCCAACACCTTGCGCTTCGACCACGTCACCACGCGCCGCGCCGGACAGCGTCGCTTCGTCGACCTGCACATGCACATGCCGTCGAGCTGGACCCTGGGTCGCGCCGCCGCCGTTCGCACCTCGGTCGAGCAGGCCTTGATGAGCGCGGTGCCGGGGCTGCGCGCTTCCATCCAGCTCTTGCCGATGAACGTCGAGGCGCACTTCGACGACGTCAAGGATCTTCTCTGACGCCGGAGCCGCAAGATGATCGGACTGCTGCAGCGAGTGTCGCAAGCGCGGGTGAGCGTGGCCGGCGAGACCGTGGGCGAGATCGGCCCGGGCCTGCTGGTCCTGGTGTGCGCCGAACCGATCGACACGGAGGTCCACGCGCAGAGGTTCGTCGACAAGCTGTTGAAGCTGCGCGTCTTCGCCGACGATGCCGGCAAGATGAATCGCAGCGTGACCGAAGTGCAGGGCGGGCTGCTGCTCGTATCGCAGTTCACGCTCGCCGCTGAAACGGCGGGTGGCAATCGACCGAGCTTCACCGGTGCCGCGCCGGCAGCGCAAGGCGAGCGGCTCTACGACGCCGTGGTGCAGATGGCCCGTGCCCGGCACCCGCTGGTGCAATGCGGTCGATTCGGCGCCGACATGCAGGTGATGCTGGTCAACGACGGCCCGGTGACGATTCCGCTGCACATCCGCTGAGCCAGTCGGCCAGTACGGTGCCGGGCTTCAGCCCGAGGGCTGCTGCTTGCAGGTTGGCGTGTGAGACCACGCCACCGGCCAGCGTCGACGCGGCCTCGCCGATGCGCGCGCTGTCATGCGATACCGTGCAAGCCGCAATGCCCGCGGCTTCGAGCAGGGGCAGGCTGGCGATGCCCGCTGCTTCCAGGCCGACGCCGGCATCGTTGAACACGGCCAGGGCCGGGCGCGCCTGCAGAGCGAAGCGGCCTGCGCTCAACCCGCCATGCGAGCCCGTCACCAGCACCTGACCGGCGCCGTCGTCCACGGCTTCGGTGACGCTGTCCACCAAGCGCAGCGGGCAGGGCAGGCCAGCCAATAGAAACAGGCCGCTCGCAGCGGCCTGTCGTGGATCCCGGGGCGGGCACGTGCTCACGCGCTGCGCCGTCCGCGGGTCCGGGTCATCGGTCGATGTCTGTCAGTCTGCGTACTGTCCAGCGGCCTTGATGACGGCGCCCCACTTCTCGATTTCTGCCGCAACGAACTTCTTGTGCTCGGCCGGGGTGGTGCGGTTGTCGGTGACGACCACGGCGCCCAGTGCTTCCTGTCGCTTCATGAACTCGGGGTCCTTCAGGGCCTCCTTGAGGGCCGCGTTGATCTGGTCCAGCACCGGCTTGGGCGTGCCCTTGGGTGCATACAGACCGTGCCAGATGCTGACGTTGAAGCCCTTCAGGCCGGACTCGTCCAGCGTCGGCAGCTTGCCCAGCACGGGCGTCATCACGCGCTTGGTGGTGCTGACTGCATAGGCCTTGATCTTGCCCGCCTCGATCTGCGACGTGGTGTTGGTCGTCTGGTCGCACATGATGTCGACCTGTCCGCCGAGCAGGTCGGTCATGGCCGGAGCGGTGCCTTTGTACGGCACCGTGGTCATGTCGATCTTGACGCTGCTCTGGAACATCAGGCCGCAAAGGTGCGAAGCCGAACCTTGGCCGGCGTTGGCCAGGTTCACCTTGCCCTTGTTGTCGTTCAGCCATTTGACCAACTCGGTGTAATTGTTTGCCGGCAGCGTCGAGCGGCCGACCAGCGTCATCGGCACATCGTTGATCATGCCCAGGTACTCGAAGTCGTTCAGTGCATCGAATCCAGGCTTGCGGTACATGGTCGGCGTGGTTGACATGCCGATGTGGAACAGCAGCAGCGTGTGGCCATCGGGTGTTGCCTTGGCGACCTTGGCCGCGCCCAGGGTGCCGCCGGCACCGCCGACGTTCTCGATGACGATCGTCGCCCCGCCCAGCGGCTTGCGCAAGGCTTCAGCGAAGTCGCGTGCCACCTTGTCGGTCGGGCCGCCGGCAGCAAAGGGGACGACGATGGTGACGGGCTTGGTGGGCCAGGCCGCGGCGGTGCCGGCCATGGCGGTGGCGGCGAGGGCGATGATCAGCTTCTTCATGGGGATGTCTCCACGGGTGAAATGCGAGTGGCCGGGATGTTAGGCGTTCGGGTCCTCACAGGCGCAACGGAAACTACTTACCTCCCGCCGACAGACGGGGTCTTTGCTGCAATGTGCTCCGCCCAGACGATTGCCGAGCAATGAGTCGAACGCTTCAGTTGTACTTTCTTGCGTCTTCGATCACCTTGCCGTCGTTGGGCAGGCCACCGGGCTCGCACCATGCGACTTCACCACGCAGCTTGGTCACATCGCGCAGACTCTGGGCCACGGCCTGCTGCAGTCCTTCCGGCAGCGAACGGGCTTCCACGCGTAGCGTCATGCGGTCGTTGGCCATCTCTCCTTCGACCACCAGCCGCGCCCGCGTGATCTCGGGGTGGCGTCTGATCACTTCGGCCACCTGGCTCGGATGCACGAACATGCCGCGCACCTTGGCGGTCTGGTCGGCCCGGCCGAGCCAACCCTTGATGCGGGCGTTGGTGCGGCCCGTAGGGCAAGGACCCGGCAGAAGGGCACTGAGGTCGCCGGTGCCGAAGCGCACCAGGGGATAGTCGGTGTTGAATGACGTCACCACGACCTCGCCCACCTCGCCGTCGGGAAGCGGGTCACCGGTGCCCGGGCGCACGATCTCGAGCAACACCCCCTCGTCGAGCACCAGACCTTCGCGCGCGGCCGTTTCGTAGGCAATGAGACCGACATCGGCGGTCGCGTAGCACTGACAGGCCTGCACGCCGCGCTCACCCAGCCAGTCGCGCAGGCTGGGCGGAAAGGCTTCGCCGCTGACCAGGGCCTTCTTCAGGGAGGGCAGTGCCAGGCCCGCTTCTGCGGCTTTCTCGAGCGCGATGCGCAGAAAGCTCGGCGTGCCGACATAAGCATCGGGCTGCAATTCACTCATCGCCTGCAACTGCAGTTCGGTATTGCCGACGCCACCCGGAAACACGGTGCAGCCCAATGCCAAAGCGCCCGTTTCCATCATCGAACCCGCCGGCGTGAGGTGGTAGCTGAAGCTGTTGTGAATCAGATCACCGCTGCGGAAGCCCGCCGCGAACATGGCACGCGCCATGCGCCAGTAGTCGGCGCCCTGGCCTTCGGGTTCGTAGATCGGGCCGGGCGACTGGAAGACCCGCCGCGCGGGGCGCCTGGTGCCCAGGCGCGCCCAGCCGATGGCCGAGAAGCCGCCGAAGGGATCGATGGCGCGCTGTGCCTTCTGGCGCTCCAGCAGTTCGGACTTGCGGGTCACGGGCAGCGCCGCGAGCGCGCTGCGCGAGGTGATCGCCGCGGGGTCGATGCCGGCCATGCGTTCGGCCATGGCGGGGGCCGCCATCGCGGCACGCAGCTGCGCGGGCAGCGCCGCCAGCAGAGTACCTTCGCGCTGCTCCGGGGCGCGGGTTTCGAGCGGGTCGAAGAATTCCGGTTTCACGGCGCGACTCCAAGTTCTCTCTGCAGCTTCTTCGTCAGCCTGGCTGCAACGAGCGCGTGCGAGCGGTGGATGAGGGCGCCGAGTTCAGCGCCGGGCAGGGCGTGACCGGGCCGCAACTGCACCCATTTCGCCCGTGCCAGATAGGGTGCGGGCTCGATGCCCGGCAGCCCGGTGATTTCGAGAAAGCGGTCGTCATCGACCTTGAACGAACAGGTCCTTGCATGCCCTTGCTCGTCCAGCAGGAAGATGCAGAACATCTTCCCGCCCACGCTGAACACGAGATCCGCACCCCACTTGATGTCTTCGGTGGCGCCGGGCAGCGAGGCCGCGAGAGCGCGTTGTGCATCGAAGTGGGCGGTGCGCGCGGCCATCAATCTTCCCGCTGCCAGCGTTCCAGCCGCTTCTTCACTTCGTCCACCAGCTTGCGCTGGTCGGCCGACGAGCGCAGCACCGAAGCGTCCCACTCCGGCGTGTTCACGAGGCGCCGCGCCAGCTTCACGCGCAGCACATCACCATCGACCACGACATCGACCGCGCGCTTGCCCTTCAGCTCGAAGCCGCTGCCCCGCTCGGCCAGCTTCAGATCGCGCAAGCTGCGCTTGAGCTGCACCAGCGCCTCGTCCGGCCTGAACGGCGGCGGCGAGAAACCGAAGCTCTCTTCACTCATGGCATCACTCTGAAACGGAGGCAGATCGGCGGATACCCAGGTGGCGCGACCGCGCACCCATCAAGCACACGCCGCGGATCCGGCTCCGCCGGTCCGCCAGCGTGGCCCCCCTGGGGGGGCCGAGGCCGGGCACGAAAGGTCCAGTGGACCTTTCGTGCCTGCCGAGGAGCCGGGCCACTGGCCCGGCGCGGCCTGCAAGGCGCGCCGAAGGCGCTACGGGGGGGGTCAGCTCAACCACCGCTTGCGCCGCTTGTAGCTCTTGACGTCCTTGAAGCTCTTGCGGTCGCCGCCGCCCATGCCCAGGTAGAACTCCTTGACGTCCTCGTTCTCGCGCAGGTCCTTGGCGGCCCCTTCCATCACGATGCGGCCGCTCTCCAGGATGTAGCCGTGGTCGGCGTAGCGCAGCGCCATGTTGGTGTTCTGCTCGGCCAGCAGGAAGGTCACGCCTTCCTTCGTGTTGAGGTCCTTCACGATCTCGAACACTTCCTCGACGATCTGCGGCGCCAGGCCCATGCTGGGTTCGTCGAGCAACACCATGTTCGGGTTGGCCATCAGCGCCCGTCCGATGGCGCACATCTGCTGCTCTCCGCCCGAGGTGTACGCGGCCTGGCTGGTGCGCCGCGTCTTCAGGCGGGGAAAGTAGTTGTAGACCTTCTCCAGCGTCTGCGCCACGGCGGCCTTGCCGTCCTTGCGCGTGTACGCACCCGTCATCAGGTTGTCCTCGATCGACAGGTGGGCGAAACAGTGCCGCCCTTCCATCACCTGGATGACGCCCCGGTTGACCATGTCCGAGGTCGACAGCTTCTCGATGCGCTCGCCGCGCAGCTCGATGCTGCCCTTGGTGACTTCCCCGCGTTCGCCGGCGAGCAGGTTGCTGACCGCGCGCAAGGTGGTCGTCTTGCCCGCACCGTTGCCTCCCAGCAGGGCCACCACCCCGCCCTCGGGCACCTGGAGGCTCACGCCCTTCAGCACCAGGATCACGTGGTTGTAGATGACCTCGATGCCGTTGACGTCGAGAAGCGGCGGTTTGCTCATGCGTTGCCTCGATGCGGGCCAGCAGAATCAAGGGCACGCTGCGGAACCGGCTTTGCCGGCCCGCTGGCGTGGCCTCTTGAGGGGCAGCGGAGAAGCCGCTGCGGGGGATGGATCAGGACTGACAATCTGCCGGAGCGCGACGCGTCAGCTTCTTCTCGGTGGCGTACCGGTCGGCCGATGCCCTGACCAAGGGCTTGATGAGCGCCTCGTCCGCCTGCAGCCAGTCGGACGCCCAGGTGAACTTGGCACCATCCCAGGTGTGCACGCGGGCCCAGGCCGAACCCATGTGGTCGAAGCAGCTGGTCGACACCGGTCGCATCACGCCCTTGAAGCCCAGCGCATCCAGCTTGGCCTGCGTCAGGTTGAGGTTCTCGTAGCCCCAGCGCGCTTGCTCGCCCAGCATGACCTTGCCCTTGCCGAAGCGTTCCTGCGCTGCGCGCACGCCTTCGACGGCCAGCATCGCGCCCACCACGCCGCGCATGTACAGCACCTGACCCACTTCGTCCTTCGGACCCGTGCCCTGGCCCTTGTCGTGCACCTTGGCCAGAATCTCCTTGACGACCGCGGAGTCGGGCTCGGCGCCATGCTGCATCATCACCGCGCTGTAGCCCTTGGCGGCAGCGCCGATGTCGCGCAGGTCAGGCTCGGCACCCGACCACCAGGTGCCGAACATCTTCTCCCGCGGGTAGCCCGTGGCCACGGCTTCCTTGATCGCCGTGGCGGTCATCACGCCCCAGGTCTGCATGATCACGAAGTCGGGCCGCTGCTGGCGGATCTGCAGCCAGATCGCCTTCTGCTCCACGCCCGGCGCCGGCACCGGCAGCAGCTGCAGCTCGAAGTTGTGCATCTTGCTGCGCTCCTGCACGATGGGCAGCAGTTCCTTGCCGAACGGACTGTCGTGGTAGACCACGGCGATCTTCTTGCCGCGCATCTTGTCCCAGCCGCCTTCCTTCTTGGCGATGTGCTGCAGCAGCGTGTCGCCGGCCACCCAGTAGTGGCCGATCAGCGGGAAGTTCCACTTGAAGACGCCGCCGTCGGCGCTGTCGCTGCGGCCATAGCCCGAGGTGATCATCGGGATCTTGTCGGCCGGAATCTTCTCGGTCAGCGCGAAGGTGATGCCGGTGGACAGCGGCTGGAACACCGTGGCCCCGCCGTGCTTGCCCTTCAGGCGCTCGTAGCACTCGACGCCGCGGTCGGTGGCGTAGGCGGTCTCGCACTCCTCGACCAGGGTCATCACGCCATTGATGCCGCCGCGTGCATTCACCAGCTTCATGTAGTCGGCATAGCCGTTGGCAAAGGGTGTGGCGTTGGGTGCCACGGGCCCGGTGCGCCCGGTCAGGCTGGGGAAAAACTGCACCTTGGCCTGGGCCAGCGCGACCGTCGAGGTCAGCGCGCCGACTGCGGCTGCGGCCAGCGTGGCCGCCATCGCGAGGGTCTTCAACTTCATGGTCTGTCTCCTGGGTGGTACTCGAACTCGCACTCGTCAGTGCCTGCCAAAGTGATCGGCCCGTCGGCCATTCGAAGCCATGGCGCGCCAGCGGCGCGCGATCAATGCGGGAAAGGCCACAGCCGCATCTTTTCCTTGCCGATGGACCACAGGCGGGCCAGGCCGTGCGGCTCGACGATCAGGAAGAACACGATGAGGCCGCCGAAGATCATCAGTTCGGTGTGCGCGACGGCGGCGGTGCTGATGGTGACGCCCACCAGGGAGCCCAGCGCCGGCAGCGCCTGGTTCAGGAAGATCGGGAGCATGACGATGAAGGCGGCGCCGAAGAAGCTGCCCATGATCGAGCCGAGACCGCCGATGATGATCATGAACAGCAACTGGAAGCTGCGGTCGATCGAGAACGCGGCCGGCTCCCAGGAGCCCAGGTGCACGAATCCCCACAGGGCGCCGGCCACGCCGACGATGAAGCTGCTGACGGCGAAGGCCGTCAGCTTGGCGTACACCGGGCGGATGCCGATGACGGCGGCTGCGACGTCCATGTCGCGGATGGCCATCCATTCCCGCCCGATGTGGCTGCGCACCAGGTTCTTGGCCATGATGGCGAACAGGATCAGGATGGCCAGGCAGAGCAGGTACTTCTCGTGCGGCTGGTCGATGCCGATGCCGAACACCTTCAGGTCAGACACCGACACCGACCCCGACGACGAGTTGTTGGTGAACCAGGAGATGCGCAGGAAGGCCCAGTCGACGAAGAACTGCGCTGCCAGCGTGGCCACGGCCAGGTACAGGCCCTTGATGCGCAGCGAGGGAATGCCGAACAGCACGCCGACCACCGTGGCACAGACGCCGCCGAGCAGCAGTGACAGCAGCAGCGGCATGCCTTCGATGCGGACCTGGAAGTTGTAGGCCGCATAGGCGCCCACCGCCATGAAGGCGCCGGTGCCCAGCGAGATCTGACCGCAGTAGCCGACGAGGATGTTCAGACCCAGCGCCGCCAGCGACAGGATCAGGAAGGGGATCAGGATGGCGCGGAAAAGGTACTCGTCGGCCACCAGCGGCACGGCGAAGACGGCGAAGGCCAGCAGCAGCAGGATGCCGATGCGGTCCTGCGCAATCGGAAAGATCTGCTGGTCGGCGCCGTACGCCGTCTTGAACTGTCCGTTCTCTCGATACAACATCTCAGTGCGTCACTTTCCGCGGAAAGAGCCCGCAGGGCTCTCCGATCAAGCTTCCCGCCACGGATCCGGCTCCGCCGGTCCGTAGGCGGACGGCCCCCTTGGGGGGTAGCGAGCGATAGCGAGCTTGGGGGCCCAACTTCATACCCTGTCGATGATCTTTTCGCCGAACAGGCCCTGGGGACGCACGAGCAGCACGAACAGCACCAGCACGTAGCCGAACCAGATCTCGATGCCGCCGCCCAGCGTGGGACCGAAGTACACCTCGGAGAGCTTCTCGCCCACACCGATGATCAGCCCGCCGATGATGGCGCCGGGCACCGAGGTCAGGCCGCCGAGGATCACCACCGGCAGCGCCTTCAGCGCCACCAGCGACAATGAGAACTGCACACCCAGCTTGCTGCCCCAGATCATTCCGGCCACCAGCGCGACGAAGCCGGCCACGCTCCAGACGATGACCCAGATGCGACTGAGCGGAATGCCGATGCTCTGAGCGGCCTGGTGGTCGTCGGCCACCGCGCGCAGCGCACGGCCGGTCGACGTGTACTGGAAGAACAGCGACAAGCCGATGACCAGCGCGGCGGCGATCGCCGCGGCGTAGAGGTCTTCCTTGTTGACGAGGATGCCACCCTGGAACACGTCCTCGAACAGGAACATCGGGTCCTTGGGCAGGCCGATGTCGATCTTGTAGATCTCGCTGCCGAACAGCGTCTGGCCGAAGCCGTCGAGGAAGTAGGTGATGCCCAGCGTGGCCATCAGCAAGGTGATGCCTTCCTGGTTCACCAGACGCCCCAGTACCAGCTTCTCGATCAACCAGGCCACTGCGATCATCAGCAGCAGCGCGCCCAGGAAGGCCAGCACGTTGGCCATCACCTTGTTGTCGAAGCCCAGCAGCGCAGGAAACCATTCCGAAAAGCGGGCCATCGCCAGGGCGGCGAAAAGCACCATCGCTCCTTGGGCGAAGTTGAAGACGCCGCTGGCCTTGAAGATGAGCACGAAGCCCAGCGCCACCAGCGAATACAGCATGCCCGTCATCAGGCCGCCGAGCAGGGTTTCGAGGAATGGTCCCATCACAAGCCCCCCCCCGATGCGCCTTCGGCGTTTCCTCCCCAGGGGGGCGCCGCCAACGACCCGGCCAAGCCGGATCCGCGGCGGCCGCTCGATCCATTCACTGGTGTCGTGTTCATATCAGTGGTTCGTCCCCAGATAGGCGCTGATCACTTCGGGGTTGGCGCGCACCTCTTCGGGGGTGCCGTCGCCGATCTTCTTGCCGTAGTCGAGCACCACGACGCGGTCGGAGATGTCCATCACCACGCTCATGTCGTGCTCGATCAGCACGATGGTGGTGCCGAACTCGTCGTTGACGTCGAGCACGAAGCGGCACATGTCCTGCTTCTCCTCGACGTTCATGCCGGCCATGGGTTCGTCCAGCAGCAGTACCTGGGGCTCCATGGCCAGCGCTCGGCCCAGGTCGACCCGCTTCTGCAGGCCGTAGGGCAGGCGGCCCACCGGCGTCTTGCGGTAGGCCTGGATCTCCAGGAAATCGATGATGCCTTCCACGAAGGCGCGGTGCTCGTGTTCCTCGCGGGCCGCGGCGCCGAAGTGCCAGGCCTGCTGGAAGATGTTGGTCTTCATCTTCAGGTTGCGCCCCGACATCAGGTTGTCGATGACGTTCATGCCCTTGAAGAGCGCCAGGTTCTGGAAGGTGCGCGCAATGCCCATCTCGGCGACCTGGCGCGAGTTCATGTGGCTGAAGGTCTTGCCGCGGAAGCTGATGGAGCCTTCCTGCGGTTCGTACACGCCGTTGATGCAGTTCAGCATCGAGCTCTTGCCGGCCCCGTTGGGGCCGATGATGGCGCGTACCTCGTGCTCGCGCACGTCGAAGCTGATGTCCGTCAGCGCCTTCACGCCGCCGAACCGCAGGCTGATGTTCTTGACGTCGAGGATGACGTCGCCGATCTTTCTGTCGCTCATCTCAGGCTGCCTTCTTCACCGGAGCGAAGGTCTTCGCGTCGATGATCTTCAGCGTGGCCGAGACGCTGCCGGTGCGGCCGTCCTCGAACTTCACCGCCGTCTCGATGAACTGCTCGGCCTTGCCGCCATACAGCGCGTCGACCAGCACCTGGTACTTCTCGCCGATGTAGCCGCGCCGAACCTTTCGCGTGCGTGTCAGTTCGCCGTCGTCGGCATCCAGTTCCTTGTGCAGGACCAGGAAGCGGCTGACCTGGCTGCCGGCGAGCATGGCATCCTGCGAGAGGTCGGCATTGACCTTCTCGACGCACTCGCGGATGAGTTCCAGCACCGGCGGCTTGGAGGCCAGGTCGGTGTAGCCGGCATACGGCAGGTTGCGCTTCTCGGCCCAGTTGCCCACCGCCTCGAAGTCGATGTTGATGAAGGCGCAGACCTTCTCGCGCTTGTCGCCGAAGGCCACGACCTCCTTCACGTGCGGGAAGAACTTCAGCTTGTTCTCGACGTACTTGGGCGCGAACATCGCGCCGTCGGACGGGCCGCCCATGATGCGGCCCACGTCCTTGGCACGGTCGATGATCTTCAGGTGGCCGCCGCTGTCCAGGAAGCCGGCATCACCCGTGTGGTACCAGCCCGAGGCGTCGAGCACCTCGGCGGTGGCGGCCGGGTTCTTGTAGTACTCCTTCAGCAGTCCGGGCGACTTCACCAGGATCTCGCCGCTGTCGGTGAGCCGGATCTCCACGCCGCTGATCGGCACGCCCACGGTGTCGGCCTTGGCCTCGTGGTCGGGCTGCAGGCAGACGAAGACCGCGGTCTCGGTCTGGCCGTAGAGCTGCTTCAGGTTGATGCCGATCGAGCGGTAGAAGGTGAACAGATCCGGGCCGATGGCCTCGCCTGCCGTGTAGGCCACGCGAACGCGCGAGAAGCCCAGCGTGTTGCGCAGAGGACCGTAGATGAACAGGTCACCCAGCTTCCACAGCAGGCCGTCCAGGAAGGGAACCGGCTGACCGTCCATGCGCGCCGGGCCGACGCGCCTGGCCACGTCCATGAAGGTGCGGAACAGCCAGCGCTTGACGGCGCCGGCATCTTCCATCCGGATCATCACGTTGGTCAGCAGACCTTCGAAGATGCGCGGCGGCGCGAAGTAGTAGGTCGGACCGATCTCCTTCAGGTCGATCATCACCGTGGCGGCACTCTCGGGGCAGTTCACCACGTAGCCGCAGGCCAGCCATTGCGCGTAGCTGAAGATGTTCTGACCGATCCAGGCCGGCGGCATGTAGGCCAGCACTTCCTCGGCTTCGCCGAGCTTGTCGAAGTCGGCCCCGGCGCGCGCGCGATCCAGCAGCGTGAAGTGCGTGTGCACCACGCCCTTGGGGTTGCCCGTGGTGCCGGAGGTGAAGAACATCGCTGCCACGTCCCCGGGAGCGGCCTTGGCCACCTCGGCGTCGAAGTAGCCCGGGTGGCCGGCCTGGAAGGTCTTGCCGGCCTCGATCAGGGCGTCGAGCGCGGCCAGGCCGGACTCGCTGTAATTGCGCAGGCCGCGCGGGTCGTCGTACCAGATGGCACGAAGCTGCGGGCATTGCGCGCGCAACTCCAGCATCTTGTCGACCTGCTCCTGGTTTTCCACCACCGCGAAGCAGACCTCGGCGTTGTTGATCGGGAAGACGTACTCGGGTGCTGCGGCGTCCTGGTACAGCGGCACCGGCACGGCGCCCAGCGACTGCACCGCCAGCATCGAGGCGTACAGCCGCGGACGGTTCTCACCCACCACCACGACGTGGTCGTCGCGCTTCACGCCGGCCTGCGCCATGCCGCAGGCCAGGTGACGCACGAGCTCGGACAGCGCCGACCAGGTGATGGTCTGCCAGATGCCGAACTCCTTCTCGCGCAGGGCCGCCGATTGCGGACGCCTGGCGGCATGTTCGAGCAGCAGACGCGGAAACGTCGTTTGCACCGCTTGTCTCCTGTGGAGGGGCGACCGTCCGGATTGGCGGCCACTTCGAGTGAGGCTGGATCGTAGGCAAGAGTTTGACGTCGAGTTGTCATTGCAACGACAATTTACGGGTCAACCCCAAGGGGACTTTCACTGGGGAAGATCGACGTCCCTTGTCAGCGAGTTGTCAACCCCGCAGCGCATGGCCCCCATCCAGCACGCCCCCACCGCCCCGCTTCGGCAGCGCGCCAGAAAGCCCACCGAGGACGAGTTGCGCATGGTGCCGTGGCTGCCCCTGGTGACACAGGCCGATCGCGCGCGCGTGGTGGCCTCGCTGGACGTGGTGGACGCCTTGCCTGGGGACTTCGTCTGCAAGATCGGGCGCACGGCCAACTACTGGTTCGGCGTGCTCGATGGCCTGCTCAAGATGAGCAACGACAACTCGCAGGGCCTGTCCATCACCTTCACCGGCGTGCCGCCCGGCGCCTGGTTCGGCGAAGGCACGCTGCTCAAGCGCGAGGTCTATCGCTACAACATCGAACCGTTGCGGCGCAGCGTGGTCTCGGGGTTGCCGCTGGATGAGTTCGAATGGCTGCTGGAGCGCAGCATCCCGTTCAATCGCTACGTGATGAACCTGCTCAACGAGCGCCTGGGCCAGTTCATCGCAGCGCGCGAGATCGACCGCATGAACGATCCCGATACACGTGTGGCGCGCAGCCTCGCCGCGCTGTTCCATCCGGTGCTGTATCCCGGCGTCGGCGACCTGCTTCGCATCACCCAGCAGGAACTGGGCTACCTGGTGGGCCTGTCACGTCAGCGTGTCAACGAGGCCCTGCGCACGCTGCAGCAACGCGAGGTGATCCGCATCGAGTACGGCGGCGTGCGCGTGCTCGATCTGGCGCGCCTGCGGACCTATCGCCGTGCATGAATTGTCCCTGCGCGCCGTGCAGGTCAGCGCGTGCCGGGTTTTAAGTGCCCCAGCGGCAGGGCAGCGCCGGCCTTGACCTCGCCCAGCGAGAAGCTGGTGTGCAGGTCCTTCACGTTGGGCAGCTTGAACAGGGTCTGCATCGACCAGCGCGAGAAGGCGTCCAGGTCGGTGGCCATGACATGCAGTTCGAAGGTGCCGGCGCCGCTGATGTAGTGGCAGGCCACGACCTCGGGCAGTTCGCGGATGCGCGCTTCCAGCGCTTGCGTGGCTTCGGCGTTGTTGCGCTCGGCGTCCACGCGCACGAAGGCCAGCACGCCCAGGCCGATCTTGCGGCGATCGATCTCTGCCCGGTACCCCGTGATGTAGCCCTGCTGCTCCAGCCAGCGCACGCGGCGCCAGGTGGGTGCGGCCGACAGGCCGATGCGTGACGCCAGCTCGGTGTTCGACAGGCGTGCATCGGCCTGCAACTGCTGCAGGATGGCGATGTCGTAGCGGTCGAGTGAGGCCGGGTGCGCCTCTGCACCTTCGGCGGGCGTGGGCTCGGGTTCGGGCACCGGACGCTGACTCGTGGATTTCCCTGAGCTTGTCTTTCTCGGCGTCATTCTTGCTGCGATCTTGATTTCAAGTCGAGATTATTGCGCCAGCCCATGCCATTTGGGCATCGGAAGAAAGGACAGAAATTCGGTGAAACCCTAAACTCCCGCCACCTGCATGAAAGCCCGCCCCGCATGAACGCACCTCTGCCCGACTCGATCCGCAAGGCCCTGGAAACGGTCACTCTCGATGACAAGTACGCCCTGGAACAGGGTCGTGCCTTCATGAGCGGCGTGCAGGCCCTCGTGCGGCTGCCCATGCTGCAGCGCCACCGCGACGCGGCCGCCCGGCTCAACACCGCCGGCTTCATCAGCGGTTATCGCGGCAGCCCGCTGGGCGGCTACGACCAGGCGCTGTGGCAGGCCAAGAAGCACCTCGCGGCACAGAACGTGGTGTTTCAGCCCGGAGTGAACGAAGAACTGGCGGCCACGGCAGTGTGGGGTACTCAGCAACTCGACCTGTTCCCGCAGAGCCGCAAGTTCGACGGGGTCTTCGGCATCTGGTACGGCAAGGGCCCTGGCGTGGACCGCTGCTCCGACGTCTTCAAGCATGCCAACATGGCCGGCACCTCGAAGCACGGCGGCGTCATCGCCATCGCCGGCGACGACCACGTCGCCAAGAGCAGCACCGCCGCCCATCAGAGCGACCACATCTTCAAGGCCTGCGGCCTGCCGGTGTTCTTCCCTTCGAACGTGCAGGACATCCTCGACATGGGTCTGCATGCCTTCGCGATGAGCCGCTTTGCGGGCGTGTGGGCGGGCATGAAGACCATCCAGGAGGTGGTCGAGTCGTCGTCGTCGGTGTCGGTCGACCCGGACCGCGTGAAGATCCTGATGCCCGAGGACTTCCCCATGCCGCCGGGCGGCCTGCACATCCGCTGGCCCGACGGCGCGCTCGAGCAGGAAGCGCGGCTGATGGACTACAAGTGGTACGCGGCGCTGGCCTACGTGCGTGCCAACAAGCTCAACTACAACGTCATCGAAGGGCCGAACGACCGCTTCGGCATCATCGCCAGCGGCAAGGCCTACAACGACACGCGCCAGGCGCTGGCCGACCTGGGGCTGGACGACGACACCTGCCGGCAACTGGGCATCCGGGTGCACAAGGTCAACGTGGTGTGGCCGCTGGAAGCGACCCTCACGCGCGCCTTCGCCACCGGGCTGCAGGAGATCCTGGTCGTCGAAGAGAAGCGCCAGGTCATCGAGTACGCGCTGAAGGAAGAGCTCTACAACTGGCGCAGCGACGTGCGGCCGCACGTGCTGGGCAAGTTCGAGGAAGACGAAGGCGACATGAGCGGCGGCGAATGGTCGCGCCCCAACCCGAGCCAGAACTGGCTGCTGCGCGCCAAGGCCGACCTCACGCCGGCCATCATCGCCAAGGCCATCGCCAGGCGGTTGAAGAAGCTGGGCGTGGGCGCCGACATCGTCGCTCGCATGGAGCAGCGGCTGAGCGTCATCGACGCCAAGGAGCGCAGCCTGGCCGCGGGGGACGCCAGCCTCGGCGAACGCACGCCCTGGTTCTGCAGCGGGTGCCCGCACAACACCAGCACCCGCGTGCCCGAGGGCTCGCGCGCATCGGCCGGCATCGGCTGCCATTTCATGTCGGTGTGGATGGACCGCAGCACCGTCACCTTCAGCCAGATGGGCGGCGAAGGCGTGAGCTGGATCGGCCAGGCCCCCTTCAGCACCGACAAGCACATCTTCTCCAACCTGGGTGACGGCACCTATTACCACTCGGGCTTGCTGGCGGTGCGCCAGAGCATCGCGGCCAAGGTCAACATCACCTACAAGATCCTCTTCAACGACGCCGTGGCCATGACCGGCGGCCAGCCGGTGGACGGCACCCTGCGCGTGCCCGAGATGACACGCGAGCTGGATGCCGAAGGCGCCAGGAAGATCGTCATCGTCACCGACGAACCCGAGAAGTACCAGAACGCCCCCGTGAGCCTGGCGCCCGGCGTGACGGTGCGCCACCGGGACGATCTCGACGCCGTGCAGCGTGAGCTGCGCGAGATCGAAGGCTGCACGGTGCTGATCTACGACCAGACCTGCGCCACCGAAAAGCGCCGCCGCCGCAAGCGCGGCACCATGGTCACGCCGGCGAAGACCGTGGTCATCAACGAGGCCGTCTGCGAAGGCTGCGGCGACTGTTCCGTGCAGAGCAACTGCCTGAGCGTGGAGCCCGTCGAGACCGAGTTCGGCCGCAAGCGCCGCATCAACCAGAGCACCTGCAACAAGGACTTCTCCTGCGTGAAGGGCTTCTGTCCCAGCTTCGTCACCGTCGAAGGCGGCACGCTGAAGAAGCCCAAGAAGGAGAAGAAGGGCGACCCCTTCGCGCTGCCACCCATTCCCGAGCCCGCACTGCCGCTGGCCGAGACGGCCTGGGGCATCGTCGTGGCCGGCGTGGGCGGCACCGGCGTCATCACCATCGGCCAGCTGCTGGGCATGGCCGCGCACCTGGAAGGCAAGGGCATCGTCACGCAGGACGCCGGCGGCCTGGCGCAGAAGGGCGGCGCCACCTGGAGCCACGTGCAGATCGCCAACCGCCCCGAGGCCATCCACACCACCAAGGTCGACCTGGCCAAGGCCGACCTGGTGATCGCCTGCGACTCGCTGGTGGCGGCCAACCGCTACACGCTTCAGGTGATGCATCCCGGCCGCACCTACGTGGCGCTGAACTCGCACGGCACGCCCACGGCATCGTTCGTGAAGAACCCCGACTGGCAGTTCCCGGCCGGCAGCTGCGAGTCGGCGCTGGCCGAGGCGGTGGGTCCTGCGGGCGTGGGCAGTTTCGACGCCGAGGAGGTCGCGGTGCAGCTGCTGGGCGACTCGATCTACACCAATCCGCTGATCCTGGGCTTCGCCTGGCAGCAGGGCCGCGTGCCGCTGTCGCATGCCGCGCTGATGCGCGCCATCGAACTGAACGCGGTGCAGGTCGACAACAACAAGGCGGCCTTCGAGTGGGGCCGGCGCTGTGCGCACGACCTGGCGGCAGTGCGGGCGCTGTTCAAGGCGCAACAGGTCATCCAGTTCGTCAAGAAGCCGTCGGTCGACGAGCTGCTGACGCGCCGCGTCGAGTTCCTCACCGGCTACCAGGACGCCGCCTATGCGGCCGACTACAAGGCCTTTGTCGACAAGGTGCGCCAGGCCGAGAAGCCGCTGGGCGGCAGCCGACTGAGCGAGGCGGTGGCGCGCTATCTCTTCAAGCTGATGGCCTACAAGGACGAGTACGAGGTGGCGCGTCTGCACACCGACCCGGCCTTCCTGAAGAAGATCGAAGGCATGTTCGAGGGCGACTACAGGATCGTGCATCACCTGGCGCCGCCGCTCATCGCGAAGAAGAACGCCCGCGGCGAACTGGTCAAGCAGGAGTTCGGGCCCTGGATGCGCAGCGCCTTCGGCCTGCTGGCGAAGCTCAAGGGGCTGCGCGGCGGCGCGCTCGACATCTTCGGCCGCACCGAGGAGCGGCACATGGAGCGCGCGCTGATCCAGCAGTACAGGGCCAGCATCGACGAGGTCCTGCGCGGCCTGAACGCCGGCAACGTCGACCTGGCCGCCGAGATCGCGCGCATCCCCGAAGAGATCCGCGGCTACGGCCACGTGAAGGAGCGCCATCTGAAGACGGCGCGGCCGAAGTGGGACGCGTTGATGGCGCGCTGGCGCGCTCAGGCCGGCTGAGATGGCCGGCCTCGGGCGGGCTGGGTAGACTTCCGGTTCATGAGCGGTCTGCAGCCTCCCTGGCACTGTCTGAGCGCGGGCCGGGCACACGATGAGGCCGCGCGCGTGGCCTTCTTCGTCGGTCGCGCCGAGGTCGGTTCCGTGGCGCGCCGCCACCTCGCGGTGCTGGCCGACTTCGACGCGCTCGAGGTCAAGGACGAGGCCGTGCGCCTGATCGTGCCGGCCAAGCAGCGCGACGAGGTGCTTGCCGAGCTGCATCTGCAACTGCGGGAGCGTGGCCTGCTGGTCGGCTGGCGCGACGAGATCTTTCCCCTGATCGAGCCGGCCAGCGGCGCCGTGCTGGCGCGAATGGAGCGTGCCGCCGCGCGCTTCTGGGGCACATTGACGCTTGGCGTGCATGCCACAGGCTACGTCGCCGGCGACGACGGCCGGCCCCAGCAACTGTGGATCGCGCAGCGTTCGTCGACGAAGTCCACCGATCCCGGCCTGTTTGACAACCTCGTCGGCGGCGGCGTGCCCTACGGGCAGACGCCCGACGATGCCCTGGTGCGCGAAGGCTGGGAGGAAGCCGGTCTCACGCCCGCGCAGATGCGCCCGATGCAGCCCGGCCGACTGGTCTGGCTGCAGCGCGACATTCCGGAGGGTCTGCAGAACGAACTGCTGTCGTCCTACGACCTGGCGCTGCCGGACGGTGTCACGCCCTGCAACCAGGACGGTGAAGTGGCGGCCTTCCACCTGCTGCCGGTGGCCGACGCGCTGGCGCTGGCGGCCACCGACCGCATGACGGTCGACGCCGCGCTGGTCACGCTCGACTTCGCGCTGCGCCACGATCTGCTCCCGGCGGAGGTTCACAGCCGGCTCGAAGCGCAGATGCAGGCTTTCTGGCTCGACGCCTGAAGCGGGACGGTCCTGCTGGCGCCGGACGTTCCGTCCCGGCCTGTGCATGAAAGTCAAAGCTGTTTCGACAGTGGCCTGTCTTGGGTGGTCCGCGCTCTCGCACGGGCGCGAAAAGG
The DNA here is from genome assembly GCA_022843905.1 of Rubrivivax sp. Lineage (GTDB taxonomy): Bacteria > Pseudomonadota > Gammaproteobacteria > Burkholderiales > Burkholderiaceae_C > Rubrivivax. The sequence goes on along the minus strand of JALHMT010000017.1, from coordinate 9,634 downwards.
GCCTGAATGGGCCCCCGACCATCAGGGCCAACCCGGGGGTAACACCGGGTTGCCGGGTGATGGGCGGGCGCCAATAGTCAAGGGGTGTCGTTCTTCGACACCATCCATCCTCGAACCCCATGAACCCACATCGTTTGGCGATGTGCAGGAGAGACCCCATGACCGATGCCCACAAGCCGGCGCTGCGCCGTCGATTCCTCAAGTCCGCCGCGGCAGCCACGGCCGGTGCAGGCGCGATGGCCGTCCCGATGATCGCCTCGGCTCAGACGACGACGTTCCGCTTCCAGAGCACCTGGCCTTCCAAGGACATCTTTCACGAGTACGCCTCCGACTTCGCCAAGAAGGTCAACGACATGGCGGGTGCGCGGCTGAAGATCGAGGTGCTGCCCTCGGGCTCGGTGGTGCCGGCCTTCCAGCTGCTCGACGCGGTGAACAAGGGCACGCTCGACGGCGGCCACGGCGTGGTGGCCTACCACTACGGCAAGAGCAATGCCTTGGCGCTCTGGGGCTCGGGCCCGGCGTACGGCATGGACCCCAACATGGTGCTGGCCTGGCACTACTACGGCGGCGGCAAGGCCATGCTCGACGAGATCTACAAGAGCCTGAACATCGACGTGGTGTCGTTCCTGTACGGCCCCATGCCCACGCAGCCGCTGGGCTGGTTCAAGAAGCCGGTGGCCAAGGTCGAGGACATCAAGGGCCTGAAGTTCCGCACCGTGGGCCTGGCCGTCGACGTCTTCAAGGAGATGGGTGCTGCCGTGAACCCGCTGCCGGGTGGTGAGATCGTGCCGGCGCTGGACCGCGGCCTGATCGACGCGGCCGAGTTCAACAACGCCTCGTCCGACCGCCTGCTGGGCTTCCCCGACGTCGTCAAGAACTGCATGCTGCAGAGCTTCCACCAGAGCGGCGAGCAGTTCGAGATCCTGTTCAACAAGGCCAAGTACGACGCCCTGCCGGCCGAACTGAAGTCGGTCATCGACTACGCCGTGCAGGCCGCCAGTGCCGACATGAGCTGGAAGGCCATCCAGCGCAACAGCCAGGACTACATCGAGTTGAAGACCAAGGACAAGGTCAACTTCTACAAGACGCCCGACGCCATCCTGCGCGCGCAGCTCGCCGCCTGGGACAAGGTGACCAAGGCCAAGTCGGCCGAGAGCCCCATCTTCAAGAAGGTGATGGATTCACAGCGGGAGTTTGCCCAGCGCGCCGGCCAGTGGCAGAACGACTACATGGTCGACTTCAAGATGGCCTGGAACCACTACTTCCGCGCCCCGGCCAAGAGGACCTGAGCGCGCGAGCCGTCGAAGCGGGTCCCGCAGGCCGGGCCTGCCGTCGACGAAAGGGCCACCGCTGCCGCAAGGCCGGTGGCCTTCGAACTTCCTGGATGCCTCCCATGACCCATGAACCCGAGGGCGCGTCATGCAACGCCTGCTGCTGCTCGTAGACCGCCTGTCCACCTGGCTCGGCCAGATCGCCGCGTGGCTGATCGTTCTCCTGACCCTGATGATCACTGCGGAGGTGTTTTCCCGCTACGTGCTGAACAGCCCGAACGACTGGGCGCTGGACGCCCAGCTGATGATGTACGGCACCCTGTTCATGCTGGCCGGGGCCTACACGCTGGCCAAGAACGGCCACGTGCGGGGCGACGTGTTGTACGGCTTCTTCAGGCCGCGCACCCAGGCCACGCTCGACCTCATCCTGTACTTCCTGTTCTTCCTGCCCGGTGTCGTGGCCCTGACCTGGGCCGGCTGGAACTTCGCCAACGAGTCGCTGGCCATTCGCGAGAGCACCTTCTCGGCGACACCGCTTCCGCTGTACCCCTTCAAGTTCATGATCCCGCTGTCCGGAGCCATGCTGCTGCTGCAGGGCATCGTCGAGATCGTGCGTTGTGTGCAGTGCCTGCGCGACGGCTGGTGGCCGTCGCGAGAACGTGACGTCGAAGAGGTCGACGTCGAGAAGCTCAAGGCCATGGTGCACGTGAAGGACGAGGACATCAGCGCGCTGGACAAGTACGTGCACGTCGCGCCGCCGAAGGGAGGCGCGCAGTGAAGATCCGCAAGGAACTCTGGTTCGGCTTCACCCTGATGGCCATCATCATCACCGGCACGGCGGTGATGCTCTTCATGGCTCCCACCATCACCAATGGTCACCTCGGGCTGATGATGCTGGCGCTGGTGGTGGTGGCCATCATGCTGGGCTTCCCCACGGCGTTCACGCTGATGGGCATGGGCATGATCTTCACCTGGATCGCCTATGAAGAGAACACCTCGAAGACGCTCACGCTGATGGTGCAGAGCGCCTTCAAGGTGATGGGCAACGACGTGCTCATCTCCATCCCGCTGTTCGTGTTCATGGGATACCTCGTCGAACGCGCCAACCTGATCGAGAAGCTCTTCAGGAGCCTGCACCTCGCGATGGCGCGCGTGCCCGGCTCGCTGGCGGTGGCCACGCTGTTCACCTGTGCGGTGTTCGCCACGGCCACCGGCATCGTCGGCGCCGTCGTCACGCTGATGGGCCTGCTGGCCTTTCCCCAGATGCTGCGCGGCGGCTACGACGTTCGGGTCTCGGCGGGCGCCATCACGGCCGGCGGCTGCCTGGGCATCCTGATTCCGCCCAGCGTGATGCTCATCGTCTACGGCGCCACTGCGGGCGTCTCGGTGGTGCAGCTTTATGCCGGCGCCTTCTTTCCGGGTCTGATGCTGGCCGGGCTGTATGTCCTGTACGTCGTGATCCTGGCCAAGATCAAGCCGAACCTGATGCCGCCCTTGTCCGCCGCCGACCGCTTCGTGCCGCTGCCGGCGCACACCGAGCCGATCGCCCGGGCCATCTCCAACACCGCGCTGCCGGCCCTGCTGCGCGCGCTGAAGGGCCGTCGCAACCTCGACGTGCCGACCAGCCACATCCTCAAGCAACTCGGCGTGACGCTGCTGCCGCTGGCCGTGTTCCTGGCCTTTGCGCTGATGAGCTGGAACATCAATACGGCGCCGCCCGATGCTGCGGCCCGTGCCGAGGCCCAGCGGGCGCTCGCCACGGCGAAGTCCGACGCCTCGGGCGGCGGTCTGCAGGCGCCTCCAGGCGAGGTCGAGGAGGCGGCTGCAGCGGAGCGCTCGGGACTGGCGGAACCGCCAGCCGCCGGCGGCCTGGCGGAGCCTCCGGTGGAATCCGGCGGCGTTCAGGAGCCACCGGGGTCAGAGGATGTGAAGGAACCGCCCGGTGCCGAGGGCGTGAGGGAACCCCCCGGTGCCAGCACTGGCGTCCAGGAGCCACCCGGTGCCAGCACTGGCGTACAGGAACCCCCCGGTGCCAGCACCGGCGTGCAGGAGCCACCGGGTGCCACGGCAGGACCCCAGAGCCCGGGCGCAGCGGCCGAGCGCACGCCGCCGACGCGCGGCTTCTGGATCGGCACCGGCGTCGGCGCGCTCGCGCTGGCGGTGTTCTACGGTTTGCTGAGCTTCCAGCGGCTGGAGATCTTCAAGATGCTGCTGGCCAGCTTCTTCCCGCTGCTGGTGCTGATCCTGTCGGTGCTGGGCTCCATCGTGATGGGCCTCGCGACGCCCACCGAGGCGGCGGCGGTGGGGGCCTTCGGAGGATTCCTGCTGGCCCTGGCCTACCGCCAGTTCAACCTCACGATGCTCAAGGAAAGTGTCTTCCTGACGGCCAAGACCAGCGCCATGGTGTGCTGGCTGTTCGTGGGCAGCGCCATCTTCTCGGCCGCGTTCGCGCTGCTGGGCGGACAGGAGCTGGTCGAGCGCTGGGTCATGTCGATGAACCTGTCGAAGACCGAATTCCTCGTGCTCAGCCAGGTGATCATCTTCATCCTGGGCTGGCCGCTGGAGTGGACCGAGATCATCGTGATCTTCATGCCCATCTTCATCCCCTTGCTGGACAACTTCGGCGTCGACCCCTTGTTTTTCGGCCTGCTGGTGGCGCTGAACCTGCAGACCGCCTTCCTGAGCCCGCCGGTGGCGATGGCGGCGTTCTACCTGAAAGGGGTGAGTCCGCCGCACGTGACGCTGAACCAGATCTTCGCCGGCATGCTGCCCTTCATGGGCATCCAGATCATCGCCATCGTCCTGCTGTACCAGTTCCCGGCCATCGGCCTGTGGCTGCCGGAGGTGCTCTACAGGTAAGGCGCGCAGTGCCCTTGCCGTGGCCTGGCACCGGTCGACCGGGGTCAGGCGTCGGCCAGGGCGCTGTCGATCTTGCTCTTGACGCGGCGCGCGCCCTTGAGCAGCAAGGTCTGGTCGAGCATGGCCTGCGGCGCGTAGGCCAGGGCCACGTCGTCCAGCCGGGCGGGATCGGTCATCAGCGTGTGGGCCAGTGCCGACAGCACGCAGATGCCGCGCCGCGGCGACTGCGTCGGCAGGTGGTGCGTGGCCAGCATCTGCACGTGGTAGCGGACGCAGGCCACGGCACCGGCGTCAAGGCCCCAGCTCTCGCACAGACGTGCGCCCAGCTCGTCGTGGCCGATGCCGAACTGCGCCTGAGCCATCGCCACCAGCTCGCTGTCGTCGTTGGCGGACTTCAGCATCTGCCCGTAGGCTTCCGGTGCGTAGCGGAACAGTGCGGCCTTGCCACATTCCTCGAAGAGGCCGGCGGTGTGCGCGCACCAGGCGTCCATGTACAGCTCCTTGGCCAGCCTGCCCATCAGCAGGCCGCGCACCGCGGCGCGGTCCCAGATCGGTTGCAGCATCGCCGCCGCGGGGAAGGCCGCGCGCAGTCCGATCTCGTAGCACATGGCCGCGACCTCGCGTGTGCCCAGGTAGGTGATGGCCTGCTGCACGTTCTGTGCACGGCCGCGCAGGCCGTAGAGCGGTGAATTGACGGCCTTCATCATGGCTGCGGCCAGGGACATGTCGTGCTCGATCAGTCGCGACATCTCGAGCATGTTCACGTCTTCGTCGGCCAGCAGGCGCGACAGTGCCGCCAGGGTTTGCGGCGGCGTGGGCAGTTCGATCTGGAGATCGGCGGTCGGTGCGGCGAGTGTCATGGGGCGTCCTGCGAAGGCAGCGAGACCTCCATGCTAGGAATCACCCGCTCGGCCCAGGGGCGGAAATGCGGCCGGAAAGCGGCCGTACTCGAGCCTTGAAACGACGCCCCGATCGTGCCGCGCGCCTCCGGGAGTTCTTCAGGCGGCCGCGAAGCCCGATTCCATCTCGCGACGCACGGCATAGGCGCGCGTGGTGGTGTCCATCGCCACGTCTGACCAGCTCAGGCTCTGCCCCTTCTTCACCGGGCGCAGCACCTTGATGTGGTGCGCCAGCCCCAGCGGCAGGCCGCCCATCTTCATGGAGGTGGCCGCCGGCAGCAGCTTGCCCCACACGGTGTAGCCGCCTTCACCGTCGAGCATGTCGCCGGGTTGAAGGTCGCGCTTGGCGGTGGCCACCACGTCGGCGTGCCAGCCTTGGGCCACACCGGTGGGCTCGCCTCGCAGCATCACGCTGGCCACCGAATAGCCGACCTCCAGGCCGATCAGGTGCCAGCGCTTGTAGAGAGTGAAGTAGCGTCCGCTCGGGTCGGTGTGGGCGTTGTATTCCTCGAAGCAGTTGCGGATGTACTCGGTCTCGCCTTCCACCGTGACCCACACACCCATGCGGATGTCGTAGGGGATCTTGCGGCCGTCCTTCTCCAGCGACGAGATGACCTCGACCATGCCCTTCTTCTCGAGCACGCCGCCCTCGCTGATGGGACGCGTGACGTAGGGGATGTCCTCGACGCTGGCCGGCGGGTAGAGCAGGCCGTTGCTGGGCACCGCTAGGCCGGTGGCGTTGGCCACCGCCGTGCTCTCGATCGACGGCTTGCTGCCGTCGAGGAAGCTGTTGAACATCTTCGGGTTCAGACCACCGCGCGCCGCCTGTTCGGGCGTCAGGCCGTAGTAGCCCCACACCGTTTCGGGCGTCGATTCGGCGAAGTGAGGCATCCACTTGTGTCCGCGGCCTGCCGCCACCACCGGGAAGCCGCAGGCGCGCGCCCAGTCCACCAGGTCGCAGATCAGGGCGGGCTGGTCGCCGAAGGCCAACGAATACAGCACGCCCGCCTGGGCGGCCTTCTTCGCCAGCAGCGGCCCGCAGAAGGCATCGGCCTCCACCGTGACGTTGACGACGTGCTTGCGTTGCGCGAAGGCTTCCAGGCAGTGGTCGACGGCGGCCACTGGGCTGCCGGTGCACTCGACGATGACATCGATGGCCGGGTGCCGCACCAGCGCCTGCCAGTCGTCGCCCACGTGCGTGTTGCCGTCGCGCAGCGCGGCGTCGAGGCTGGCAGCCTGAACACGCTGCGGCTCCCAGCCCACGCGTTCGAGGTTGCGGCAGGCGGCTTCGGGCGACAGGTCGGCGATGCCCACCAGGTGCACGCCGGGCGTGCGCGGCACCTGGGCCAGGTACATCGAGCCGAACTTGCCGGCGCCGATGAGGCCCACGCGGATGGGCTTGCCGCTGGCAGCCCGCTGCTGCAGCTTGTGGTTCAGGTTCATGGTCGAGTCCTCATGCGGCCTGGCGGAGTTCTTCCGTCGATGTCACCAGCGCACTGGCCGGCATGCCGTCGCGCCAGGGCAGGTCGACCGGACGGGGGTTCACCAGGCAGTCGTCGGGCAGGCACTCGATGGGTGTGAAGTCGCGGTGTGCGATGTACTCGGGCCGCTTGTGGCGGCGGATGTGGTTGCTGACCGCGCACAGGCTCAGGTACACCGAGACGCGGTTCCAGGGCGACAGGTTGCTGGTGGAGGCGTGCACCAGGCAGGAATGGAACAGGATCATCGAGCCCGCCGGCCCCTTGGGCGACACGATGCCGCCGTTCTTGCCGCCGCCGCGCTGCACCAGTTGCCGGATGAGGTCGTTGTCGACCGTCCACAGCGGGTAGCTGGTGGTGGTGAGGTCGTGTTTGGCATCGACCACGCCCTTGCGGTGGCTGCCCGGAATGAACATCAGCGGGCCGTTGAACTCGTTGACGTCATCCAGGAAGATGGCCACGTTCATGGCGCGCTCGGTGGGCATCAGGTCGTCGTTCTTCCAGGTGCCGTAGTCCTGGTGCCACTGCCAGACGTCGCCTTCGAAGGCCATCTTGCCGTTGATCTTGAACTGGTGCATGTACAGCTTCTCGTCGAACAGGTCCTGCACCGGTTCGATCATGCGCGGGTGACGCCCCAGTCGCGCGAAGGGCTCGCTGTACATGTGGGCCGCGAAATTGGTGCGCACGGCATCAGAGCCCTTCTCGCGCACGTTGTAGGCCTCGCGGCGCGCATACAGCGCCGGCACCTCGGCGTTCAGCACTGCCACCTCGTCCGGCGTGAAGAGGCTGGGAAAGAAGAGGTAGCCGTCGGTGTGGAAGGCATCGATCTGGGCGGGTGTCAGCTTCATGGGGCAGGTCCTTTCGCCGAGGCGGCGCGGGGGGAAGGTGCGCCTGGGGGCGCCGGGTCGTGAAGTGGGCGGGTCAAGTGCCGTGTCATGTGCCGACCTGCCTGGTCGGCGTGGGCGGCGGCGGCGCCCTCGGCCGCTGCGACATTGCCCTCGGCCACCGCTTCCGCGATGGCCTCGTGCTCGTCCCATACCGGGCGGCGCAGTCGCGAGCTCTGCAGCACCGCGCCCATGGCGCGGCGGATGAAGCTCCAGTGCGTCTCGGCACTGCGTTCGATGAAGGGGTTGCCGCTGGCGGCGTACAGCGCGCGGTGGAAGGCGATGTCGGCTTCGATCATCGCGTGCACGTCGGTGCCCCGCGTGCTGCGGCGGCCAGCGGCCAGCAACGCGGGTGGCAGGGCACGACGGCGCTCTGCGGCCAGTCGCGCTGCCAGCGCATCGAGCGCGCCGCGCACCTGGTAGGTGTGGGCCAGCGACTGGGTGTCGAGTGCCGCCACCTGCAACCCGCGACCGGGCGCGTCGTGCACCAGACCTTCCCGCTTGAGCAGCCGCAGCGCCTGCAGCACCGGCTGGCGCGAGACCGCCAGCTGCGCGGCAATGTCTTCCTGCGTCAGCCGCACGCCCGGGGCCAGCGCCCCGCTGCTGATGGCGCCGAGCAGGGCCTGGTAGACGCGGTCCACCAGATCGGGCGCGGTGTCGAGTCGGTGGAGTTCTGCGGCCATTGAGGTCTGTACTCTGTATACAGAGTTTCTCAGATGCACTCAGCGCGGTCGCTGGGGTTGTCCCCAGGTCGTCAGCGTGTCGTCGGCCCGGATCCGGGTCGCGGCAGCGGGCCAGGGTCAGGCGGGAATCAGCCCGTAGATGCGCTCCGGAAGCACGCCTGCAAATGCCGTGCTGTCCTTCAGCGGCCCCGACACCGCGAATTCGGCCTGTGCCGTGTCGCGATGCTGCGTGGCGGCCACCGGGTGCCCCTTGCGGTCGCTCAGCGTGGCGACCTGCGCCGCACGGCCGGCAACGGCCCGGTGCGTCACGACGCCGACCTCGCCCGACGCCAGCAACACCAGGCTGCCCGGCGGGTAGACCCCCACGGCGCGGATCAGGGCGGTGGCCAGCGGCGCCCCGCCGTCCTGCTGGAACAGCTGGCGCGCTGCCAGCTGAGGCGCCATCGCGGCCCGCATCGCCCGGGGGCTGATCTTGGCCATGAAGACGTCGGCCGCGCGCAGCAGCGTGGCCAGCTCCGACACCTGATTCACGCCGCGCGGATAGCCCCCGGCGTCAGGACGCTCGTGGTGGTCCTCCACCGTCGACAGCCAGTCGGCGTTCGTGACGCCGGCCTGACGCAGCATTTCCGCTGAGGCGTGCGGGTGGGCCCGGATCTGGTCGAGCTGCCGTTTGCTGGGCGGGTCGCGCTGCTCGGCCAGCTGAGCCTGCAGCTCGGACATCGCGACGTTCATGGTCAGCGCGGACTTCACCAGGCAGGCAGCTTGGTCGACGCTCCAGCCCAGCTGGCGCGCCGTAAGCAGACTCAACACGGCACTGTGCACGCCGTGGGTCAGCGCATACAGGGCAAAACGGTGGTCGTCCTGGCGGATGCAGCCGAACAGTGCGACGTCGACATCGCGGTCGACCAGGGCGATCAGGCGCTCGGCATAGGCCTCGATCTCCTGCGCAGCGACCCCACCCTTGGCGAGTCGCCTTGTGAGGTCGTCCAGCTCCCAAACGGCCGCTTCCCACAGGTCGAACAGGGTCGCTTTCCTGATGGCGTGTTCGACCGCTGGTGCCGAAGCGGCAGCACGGGCGCGCCGCGCTTCTTCGACAGCCGGGCGTTCGACCCAGGCACCGCGCTCGACCAGCATCTCGAACTGGCGTTCGCTGCCGACCATCTGACCCGCATTCAGCAGCAGCCGACCCGGCTCGTCGAGCACGCGGAAGGGCAGGGCCTCACCGATGACGATGAGGTCGCGCACTTCAGGCAGCGGGACCCGTTCGATGCTCTGCATGGGCCGTCCTCAGCCACACGATGCGTCGATTGTGGCGACCCGGGACGGACGGACCGGTCGGATCTGACGGGCTTTCCGGGTCCTTCACGCGCGCAGATTCACGCGCGTAAGGCGATCGGGGTGTTCGCGCGTGACGTCGGTTCAGAGCTCGGTCGGACGTCCGTCACCTGCCGGCGACGAAGTTCCGGGCCGGCGCGCCCTCAGCGGCGGGGATCGCTGCGGCGGGGACCCGCGGCCGGGCGCGGCCCGCCGCCACCACCGCCACCCGGTCGAGCCGGGCCG
>JALHMT010000016.1 GCA_022843905.1 Rubrivivax sp. | reverse complement strand
ACCGTCTTCACGGACTCCCCCGGGGCGAACGTCAGGCGCCCGGTCTGCGCCGCGTAGTCACTGCCGGCCACGGCCGTCCCGTCGGCCGTCGCGTAGTCGACCGTCACCGTGCTGGCACTCGCCTCGCCCAGCACCCTGCCCAGGCTGACCACGAAACGCGCCACCCCGGCCTGCTCGTCGACGATGGTGTCGCGCACGAAGATGCCGGGCGTGTTGCGCACCGTGTCGTTGTCGACGATCTGGACCCAGGCGTAACCTTCGCCGGCCAGCGTGGCGTTCTGCGGCGCGCTCAAGCCGAACGTGAAGCGCTCCAGCGTCTCGACGGTGCTGCTGTCGTCGATCAGATCGATGCGCACCACCTTGCTGGTCTCTCCCGGCAGGAACGTCAGCGTGCCCGACAGCCCGAAATAGTCGTTGAACTGACCCGCCCGCGTGGTGTAGTCGGCGGTTGCAAAGTTGACCGTGATGGTTTGAGTGGAAGCCGCGTCCAGCTTCACCACCATGTCGAGGAATCGATCACCCTCGCCGACCACACGATCGCTGACTGACAACACTGGCATTTCCGCTCCCCCCGTTCGTTCGTTGATACCCCGCCCGATGTCGAGCGGGGCCGTGCACTGCCACGACAGGGCCCCACCATCGCTGCCTTGACCCAGGGGTCGCGCCCGGCGGGGGCGAAGAACTCTCTCGTGACGCTCGACAGGCTAGAACTGCCTGCGTTACCCCACCGTTACCCGACCGCTACCCGACCGTGGCCGGCACGCGCCAGGGGAGGTCGTCGCGTTTGTGCAGCGCGGGCGAATCGGGGCAGCGATCGGGGGGTCGAAAGACGCGCCGCGTTATGCTCCGCACAGGGGAGAGAGTCGTGTCAGAGTCGAGTCCGAAAGCGGGGTCGACAACGGTGCAGCTGCGCCTGCTGGGCGAGGCGGCCGTTGTGCTGCCCGATGGCAAGCTGCATGAGCTGGAGCGGCATGACGCCGCCTTGCTGGCCCTGCTGGCGCTGGAAGGCCCCCAGGCGCGCGCGGCTCTGGCCCGGCTGTTGTGGCCCGATGCGGCGCCCCCCAAGGCGATGAGCAGTCTGCGCCAGCGCCTGTTCCGCTTGCGCCGCGCGACGGGACACGCCGTGGTCTCGGGTGAAGCGCAGCTGCGTCTGGCTCCCGGTGTCGGCCACGACCTGGTGTTCGACGATGCATCCTCACCCGGATCCGACTTTGGTCTCCTGGCAGGTCATCACTATGCGCCAGACGACGTGCTGGGCGAGCGTGTCCATGCGCTTCGAGAGCGCTGGGAAGCCACGCGCCGCGAGGCCCTGAGCAGCGAAGCTGATCGACTCGAGGCGAGTGGCGACTGGGACGCTGCCCTCCGCCTGGCCGACCGGCTGCTGATTGCCCAACCCTTCAGCGAAGCGGCGCACCGGCGCTGCATGCGCTTGCACTATCTGCGGGGCGACCGATCGCAGGCCTTGGCGTCCTTCGCGCGCTGTGCAGCGGCCTTGCGCACGGCCATCGACGCCGATCCGAGCGAAGAGACCAGGCGCCTGGCGGCCTTGATCGAAGCCAGCGGGCTCCCGCTCACCCTGGCACGCCAGGCGCCTGCCCTTGCCAAGCCGCGGCTGGACGTGGCGTTGTCGCGCCCGCCGCGATTGGTCGGACGTGAACTCGCGTGGGCGCAGATGCAGAAGGCGTGGGCGGCCGGGGCCCTGATCGTGCTGCAAGGCCAGGCCGGCGTCGGCAAGACCCGGCTTGCGGACGAGTTCGCGCGCTCGGCTGGCCCGACGGTCGTGGTGAAGGCCTTTGCGAACGAACAATGCGCCCCCTACGCCCTGCTCGCCAGGCTGTTGCGCCAGGTGCGACTGCGGTGGCCCGAGCCCCCGGCCTGGGCCGCCTCTGAACTGGCCCGCCTGGTGCCCGAGTGGGGTGAGCCTCCCGCACGGTCCGTCGAGCCGCTTCGCTTGCGGCAGGCCGTGGCTGCGGCCCTCGAGCCCTGGGGTTTTGCTGCCAGCCCGGCGCTGGTGATCGACGACCTGCAGTGGGCGGACGATGCGTCGATGCAGGCCCTGCTGCACTGGTTGACGGACCTGCCCACACCGCGCCCGCCGCTCATCTTCTGCCTGCGCGATCAGGCCGTGCCGGTCTCATTGGCTTCCTGGCTCGAAGCGCACGACTCGGCCCTGGCCGTCGAACGCATCGACGTGCTGCCGATGGATCGGGCCGACCTGGTCAAGCTGCTGGCGTCCCTGGACATCGGCACCGAGGCCGGCAGCACGCGATCCGCCATGGCCGATGCCCTCTTCCAGCAGACCGGTGGCAACCCCTTCCTGGTCCTGGAAGTCCTTCGCTCGACGCCGACCCTGGAAGACCTGAATCCGATCGGGGCGATGGCGCAGCCTGACCTGGCACGGCTCGTGGCCTTGATCCAGCCTCGACTGAACGGGTTGTCCGCGCCGGCCCGATCCCTGCTGTACGTGGCTGCGCTGACACACGCAGCGTTCTCGGCGCCCCTGGCCGCAGCGGTGACGGGCCAATCCGAGGCGGAGTTGCTGCAGTCCTGGCAGTCGCTGGTGCGCGCCAACCTGCTGCAGGTGGACGGTGCCTTGTTCGATCTGGTGCGCGAGGCCGCCCTGCAGCAGATTCCGGCGGCCATGGCCCGCCCTTTGCACTGCAGGATCGCCGCGTACCTGCAGTCGCACGACGCCCGGCCCGACCTCACGGCGGCGCATTGGCGAACCGGCGGTGAATGGCGGCAGGCCGCAGCGGCCTTCGAGCAGGCTGCCGCCTCCGCCCAGGCCACCGCACGCGCGCTCGAAGAGCTGGCCTGGTGGGACCAGGCCGCTGACTGCCACGAGAAGGCCGCTGACGAGCATGGGGTATGGCGAGCCCGCTGCGGCGGCGTGGCCGTGGCAATGACCAGCGAAGCGGCCGATGCGCGACAGGCTCGCGTCGATGCGCTGCTGCGTCTGGCCCACACGGACAAGAGACGGCTGCACGCCCTGCTGGTCCGGTCCCGGGCACTGATCGACGCAGGAGAGGCGAGCGCGGCCTTGGTCGATGCGCGAGAAGCCCTGGTTTTGGCCTCGGCCCTCGAAGACACCGACAGCGAGTTGACGGCTGCGGGTTGGTGCGGCTTGGCTCTGGCATTGGCCGGCCAGACGCAGGAAAGCTCATCTTTGCTCGATCGCTATGCCGGTCCCGCGGCAGCGGTGACCACGCTGCAGACCCGGCTGGACTTCTTCGGCGCCCAGGGCTATGCACTGCACCTGGCCGGTGACTACGAGCGGGCTTTTTCCGCCTGCACCATCGCGGCCGAGGCAGCCGAGAGCATCGGTGTGCTGGGCGAAGCAGCAGAGCAGCGGCTCAATCTGTCGACCTGCCTGGGCACCCTGGGTCGGCGTCGCGAGTCCATCGCCGAGGGTGAGCGCGTCCTGGACCTTTGGCGGCGGCAGGGTCAACCGGCCTCGGGCGCCGTCCTGCAAACGCAGCTCGCGCCCAACTTCTACGGCAGCGGGCGCTTCAGTCAGGCATTGGACATGCTGCAATGGTCTGCAGATCACTTTCGGCGGCGCGGTCCGCCGACCTGGCAGACGATCGCCGAGCACCGATTGGCACACGTCTACCTGCGGCTCGGACAAGCCGCGCGGGCGCACACCTGCCTGAGCCCTTTGCCGCCCAGCGCAGACGCCGGCCGACGGGTGACGCGCACAGGCATCGAAGCACGGCTGCAACACCTGGCCGGCCGGCCCGTCCTGGCGATGCTGCAGGAGGCCTTGGATGCCCATGAAGCTGCGCTGGCCCCGATGGATCGGCACAGCTTGCTGCTGCTGCAGGCGGGGCACCTGCCTCCCGCCGAGGCATTGCAGCTGAGCCTGAGGCTGCTGGTCGAAGCCGAGCAGCCCGTGGTGCCGCCCGTGATCGTGCATGCCCACGCGCGGGCCGCAGACGCCTGTCGCCGAGGCGGCGACCGAACCGGCGCGGCACGGCATGCGCGCGCTGCCTGGCAGTGCTCGCAGGCGTCGCCGCCGCTGGACCTGGGCCATGCGGAGTTCTGCTGGCTGGTCCACCAGGCGGCGCTCTTCGGTGGTGATCACGCCACGGCCGACGCAGCGCTGGGCAGCGGCGTGGACTGGATCCAGGCCGCCCTCGAGCATGTACCGCCAAGCTACCTGCTCGGGTTCCGCGAATTGAACCCGGTCAACCGGGCTTTGCTGGCGGCAGGCGGCATCACATCGTCTGCATGAGCCCGAACCGGGGCCGGGATCGGTGTGCAGGAGCGCAGTGGGTCGACCCGTCGACCACCATACTCGCACCAGAGAGGAATCCAGCATGCGAGGCAGCGTCTACTTCGACCTCAAGGCCTTCACCCGAATCGTCGAGCACGGCAGTTTCACCGGCGCTGCCCAGGCGCTGCAGATCACGCCATCGGCCCTGAGCCAGACCATCCGGCAGCTCGAACTGCGGTTGGGCGTTCGCCTGCTCAATCGCACCACGCGCAGCCTGTCGGTGACCGACGTTCACCAGCTCCGGGTGGCCCGACAGTACCTGGATCACGCGGATCGAGCCCCCAGTCAACGCCGGAGCCCGCAACTCAACCAGGCCACCGCCACCGTCAGCCCCGTGCCCAGGGGCACGTACCACGGGAAGGCCAGCCGGCCCATCGGCTCCAGCCAGGCCCATGCGGGCAAGGCGGCAGACAGCCGGGCGGCGAACACCACCACCAGCATCACCGCCACGGCCGCTACCGCGCCGGTGATGACGTCGCGCCCCTGCAAGCCGCGGGCGGCCTGCCCGGTGCTGGCCGGCCGCCCGCCGCCGGCCAGCACATAGGCGCCCAGCAGCGCGCCGTAGGTGATGGAAGCAATGGACAGCGCCAGCACCACCACCGGCGCGTCGCGAGCGCTGGCCAGGAAGTGAAAGCCCAGCGCCGCCGCCGTCAGCAGCACCCCCCACAGCAGCGAGAACGCCCGTCCCACGCGCAACAGGTGCAGGCTGTCGTGGCGGCCGGTGAAGCTGGCGTAGAGGTCGTTGGTGAGCGAAGACGCCAGCGCACTGATCGACGAACTGAGCGTGCTCATGGCCGCGGCCAGGATGCCCGCCATCAGCAGGCCGGCCAGCCCCACCGGCAGGTGCTGCACGATGAAGCGCGGGAAGATCTGGTCGCCCGCCAGGCCCTCGGGCGCCTGCCCGGCCGCCCACAGCGCCGTGCCCAGCAGCAGGAACAGCGCGAACTGCGCCGCCACCAGCACGCCCGAACCCACCAGCGCCCACTGCGCCGCGCGCAGCGAACGCGTAGCCAGCAGGCGCTGCACGATGATCTGGTCGGTGCCGTGGCTGGCGGCGGACAGCATCGCGCCGCCCACCAGCGCCGCGAACAGGGTGTAGGGCGCGGTCAACGACCATCGGGTGTCGAAGATCGTCAGCTTGCCGGCCTGGGCTGCACGTTCCCACACCGCCTGCACGCTGCCTTCGCCCGCCGCCATCTGCAGCGCCAGCCACAACGCCGCCGCACCGCCCGCCACGTAGACCAGCAGCTGCAGCGCATCGGCCCACACCACCGCCTTCAGGCCGCCGGCGAAGGTGTAGGCCAGGGTCACCCCACCCATCAGCACGATGGCCCAGCCGATGTCCCAGCCCGTCAGCAGCGCCAGCGGCACGGCGCCGGCGAACACGCGCACCCCGTCGGCCAGGAAGCGCGTGACCAGGAAGGTGGCCGACAGCAGCTGCCGCGTGTGCACGCCGAAGCGCACCTGCAGCCGTTCATAGGCGGTTTGCTGCTGGCCGGTGAAGTAGCCGGGCAGCAGCCACCAGGCCACGGCGATGCGGCCGATGATGTAGCCCAGCGCCAGTTGCAGGAAGCCGAGGTCGCCGCGCGCGGCGATGCCCGGCAGCGAGATGACGGTGATGGCCGAGGTTTCGGTGGCCACGATGGACAGCATCACCGCCCCCGCCGGCAGGTTGCGGGCGCCGAGGAAGTAGCCGTCCACCGTGCGGCTGCCGGCGCCGCGCGACATCCACCAGCCCACGCCCAGGGTGAGGGCCAGGTACAGGGCGATGACGGTCAGGTCGATGGGGTGCATGGGCAGGGTGGTGAGGCAGTCTCAGGGTGGCCGCGTCGAGCCCACGATGTGCAGCGTGGCCGAACCCCACACCTCGCCGCGCAGGAGCGTCACGCCCGGGTGGCCGCTGGTGTCTAGCGCCGCACCATTCGCGAAGCCCAGCGCGTTGACGATGAAGCCCGCTGCCAGGAAATCAGTCAAGGGCGGCAGTTTTACCAGCTGCGCCGCAAAGCCGGCGGCGAACGCCGGCGCCATCATGATCGGCGCCATCGTCTCCGCTTCCCCGTTGCGGTCCAGCTTGCCGCAGGTCGATGCTGGCGGAGGGGTCGGCCGAAACACGACGCTGCGGTAAGGCCAGGCCGTGGCTGGCAGACTCAAGGACATCACGCCGCCGTCCGGCCGATCCCGCAAACAACGCCCCATGCCCCAGCCCTGTCCCGCCGCTCCCCGACCCCTGACCTGGCCCGCCGTTCTGAAAGGCCTGGCCGCCTTGCTGGTGTTGAACGCCCTGCTGAGCTTCGGGCCCTGGTGGCCGACACCGGGCGTGGTGCTTCAGGCGCGGCTGGCGCCCGAGCTGGTCGGCCTGTGGCTGCTGCTGCTGTGGCTGGCGGTGCGCCAGCCGCTGCCGTCGCGGCGCCTGCTGTGGGCGCTGTCGGCGGTGGTGTTCGGGCTGATCCTGGGCCGCTACGCCGACGTCACCGCGCCCAGCCTGCTCGGCCGGCCCATCAACGTCTACTGGGACCTGCCGCAACTGCCGCGCTTCCTGTGGGTGTCGGCCGCCGACCATCCCGCCTGGCTGAGCCTGGCCGTGGCGGCGGCGGTGCTGGCCGCCGCGTGGCTGCTGTTCGCGCTGGTGCGGACCTGCCTGCAGGCGCTGCTGCACACCCTGGTGCCGTGGGCGCTGAGGACCTTTTCCGCCTGGGTGCTGAGCTTCGGCGCAGCGCTGCTGGTGGCCGCCCATCTGGCCTGGGTGCCGGGCACGGGGCGCTGGGTGTCCAACGCCGTACTGCCGATGTTCGCGCAGCAGGCGGGCCTGCTGTGGGACGCCCACGCGCCCGGCCGCCTGGCCTACGCGCTGCCGGCCATCACGCCCACGGAAGACGCCCTGGGCACCCACGGCCCCGGCGTGTTCTCGGCCCTGGCCGGGCGCGACGTGAACATCATCTTCCTGGAATCCTTCGGCGCGGTGCTCTACGACCACCCCCAGGCGCGCGCGGCCACCGACCCCCAACGCCACGCCCTGCAGCGCACCTTGACGGCCTCGGGCCGCCACGTGGTCTCGGGCTTCTTCCGCTCGCCCACGATCGGTGGCGCTTCCGACCTGGCGCACCTGTCCCTGCTGTCGGGGGTGGACCTGTCCGACGCGCGGCGCCACAACCTGCTGCTGACGACGCAGAGGCCCACCATGCTGCACCTGTTCAAGCAGGCCGGCTACGAAACCTTCGGCGTGTACCACGCCGTGTCCTGGCCCTGGCCCGAACACGCCTTCTACGGTTTCGACACCTACATCGACGGCCCGGCGCTGGGCTACGAGGGCCCGCCCATCACCTTCTGGAAGATTCCCGACCAGGTGGCCCTGGCGCGTTACGAACAACTGTTCCCGCGCACAAGCACCAGCGCGCCGCGCGTGCTGTTCTTCGCCACCATCAGCTCGCACTTTCCGTTCAGCCCCGTGCCGCCCTACCAGCCCGACTGGCAGCGCGCGTTGACAGCTTCACCCTTCGACGCACCCGACCTGCGGGCCGTGGCCGAGCACCGCGTGAACTGGCTGGACATGCGCAGCGACTACCTGGCCACCGTCAACTACGTGTACCGGTGGCTGGACGGCTACTTCGGGCTGGCCGAACCGCGCGAGAGCATCACCGTGCTGGTGGGCGACCACCAGCCGACCGCGAACATCACCGGCGAGCGCGCGCCCTGGGACGTGCCCGTGCACATCATCAGCCGCGACCGCGCGCTGCTCGAGCGCTTCAAGGCGCAGGGCTTCTCTGACGGCCTGTGGCCCGACCGCAAGGTGCTGGGCGGTCTGCATCACCTGACGAGCCTGCTGCTGGGCGGCTTCGGCCCCGACCCCGCAGCGCCGCTGGTGCAGCGGTCGGCGCAGCCGCGGGGGCCGGGTTGAGCCGCGCGGCGCCGCCCGGGGGCTCGACGGGCCCCCGGCACCTGGCCGCGCGCGGGCTGCTGGCCGTCGGCATCGCCTGCGCCGTGGCCCTGGCCAACCTGCTGGCGTGGCATCTGTTCGACCGGCAGGCGCAGGCCCCGGACCACGTCGGCCAGGTGGCCGGGCTGTCCTACAACGGTGCCAAGCGCTGGCAAAGCCCGATCGAAGGCCAGCGGCCGTCGGCTGCCGACCTGGCACAAGACCTGGCCCTGATGGCGCGCCACACGCGCCGCATCCGCACCTATTCCGCCGCCGATCAGCCCGAACTGCCGGCGATGGCGCGCGCGCAGGGCCTGCAAGTGACGCTGGGCGTGTGGCTGGACGACCGGCTCGACGCCAACCGGCGTGAAATGGCCGCAGCCATCGAACTGGCGCGCAAGGAGCCCAACGTGCACCGCGTGATGGTGGGCAACGAAACCCAGCTCAAGGCCACGCTGCCGCCCAACCGGCTCGTCACCTACCTCGCAGAGATGCGCACGGCCCTGCGCGGCACGACGGTCGAGGTGTCGACCGCCGAGCCCTGGCACGTCTGGCTGGCACAGCCGCAACTGGCCCAGCATGTGGACTTCATCGCCATCCACGTGCTGCCCTACTGGGAGAAGACAAGCATCGACGAGGCCGTGCAGGCCAGCCTGCAGCAGATCGCGCGCGTGCAGGCCCGCTTTCCTGGCCGCAAGGTGGTCGTCGGTGAGATCGGCTGGCCCAGCAACGGCCCGGCGATGGGCGAAGCCAAGGCCACGCCCGCCAACCAGGCCCTGTTCGTGCGGCAGTTCCTGCAGCAGGCCACGCGCGCGGGGCTGGACTACTACCTCATCGAAGCCTTCGACCAGCCGTGGAAGATCACCACCGAAGGCCGCGCGGGCGCCTACTGGGGCGTGTGGGACACCTGGCGAAGCCCGAAGTTCGCCTGGACCGGGCCGGTGGCGCACGACCCGCTGGCCGCGCACAAGGCCGGGGTGGCCAGCGCACTGGGCGGGCTGGCCAGCCTGGGCCTGCTGCTGGCGCTGCCGGCCATGCGGCTGGCGGGGCGCGTCGCCTTCTGCGTGGCCGTGCAGGCCATCGTGTCGCTGGGCGTGCTGCTGCTGTCCATCCCGCTGGCCCACTACCTCACCGCCACCGACGTGGTGGGCCTGGTGCTGGTGGTGGCCGCGCTGGCCTTCATCAGCGCGACCCTTTTCTCCCAGGCCTTCGAGTTCTGCGACCGCTTCTGGCCGAGTGCCTGGCCTGCCGATGCGCCAGCGCCGGAGCCATCGGGCACGCAAGACCCTGCGGACGCGCAAGCCGACACGCACGCGGCCGTGCCCTTCATCAGCGTGCACCTGGCCTGCGCCAATGAACCGCCGGCCATGGTGATCGAGGCCGTGGAGTCGCTGCTGGCCCTCGACTGGCCGGCCTTCGAGGTGATCGTGGTGGACAACAACACCACCAGCGCCCAGGCACGCGAGCAGCTGGCCGGCTGGATGCAGCAACGCCAGGACCCGCGCCTGCGCTTCGCCCAGTGGGTGCAGCTGCCCGGCTACAAGGCCGGGGCCCTGAACCAGGCCCTGAAGCTCACCGACCCGGCGGCGCAGTGGGTGGCGGTGGTGGACGCCGACTACGTGGTCGACCCGCAGTGGTTCAAGTGCGTGCAGGCCCACCTGCAGTGCCCGCAGGTCGGCGCGGTGCAGTCCCCACAGGCGCACCGCATCGGCTCGGCCCACAGCCTGGAACGCATGATGAAGTGGGAAACCGAGGGCTTCTTCTGGATCGGCATGCACCACCGGAACGCCCGCAACGCCATCGTCCAGCACGGCACCATGAGCCTGGTGAGGGCGACCGACCTGCGCCGGCTGCAGTGGAACGAAGACGGCCTGTGCGAGGACACCGAGCTCGGCCTGCGGCTGCTGCAGGCCGGCCGCCGCGCGGTCTATGTCGACCGTGTGCTGGGGGCCGGTCGCGTGCCCGACAACTTCGCCGCCTACGCCCGGCAACGCAAGCGCTGGGCCCAGGGCGGCATGCAGATCCTGAGGCTGCACGCGCCAGCGCTGCTGGGCCGTTCGCCGCTGACGCTGGCCCAGCGCTATCACTTCCTGGCCGGGTGGCTGCCCTGGCTGGGCGACGCGCTGCACCTGCTGTTCTCGGTGCTCATGATCGCCTTCAGCCTGGGCCTGGTGTATTTCCCGAACGCCTTCCAGCCGCCGCTGTGGCTGTTGACCGTGCCGCTGATCGCGTTCTTCTCGGCCCGGCTGCTGACCGGTCCGCTCTTGTACGCGCGCTGCGTGCCCTGTGGCCTGGTCGACCGGCTGGGTGCTGCAGTGGCTGGCATGGCGCTGTCCCACCGCATCGCGCGCGGCGTGCTGCAGGGCTTGCGTGGCCGGCGCGCGGTGTTCGACATCACGCCCAAGGCAACGGCCGCGTTGGCTGCCGACCTGCCCGCCCCCGGCTCAGGGGGAACAGTGGGAACAGTGGGAACAGGAGGAACAGGAGGAACAGGCTTCGTGCAGGGCATCCAGGAGGAGTTCGCCCTGCTGGTCGGCCTGGTGTTCTGCATCTGCCTGCTGGCCATCAGCCGCGACGCGACCGACACCGGCCGCCTGGGCTGGATGGCCATCCTGGCCATCCAGTCGCTGCCCTACTGGGCGGCGGTGGCTTGCAGGCTGATCGAGATTCACGGCCCGTCCGACAGGCTGCCACAGGGCCTCTCGAGGCTGCTGCGGCGCGTTGAAGGGCAGCCGCGAACCGAGCAGGCAGCACATGACGCCGGGCAGCTGCCGGGGCACGGCACCTCGAGCAAGGAAGGTGGGCTGAAGCAACCGTCTTGAACGCCTCGGACACGCGCTTGTCTGACGCGACGACACGGACCCTGCGCCGTCCGGACCCGCAGCTCTCAGGCCGATTGAAGCCCCGGACAGACCTTGGCGATCCACTCGCGCAAGAACGGCCAGAAGTGGTCGGGATCATCCCGGTAAACCCCGTGCCCGCAGCCCGCGAACAGACGCAGGTCGGTGAGGTGGGCGGGCAGGTTGGCGGCGATCTCCTCACTGCACGCAGCCGGGGTGGCCGGGTCTTCGAGGCCCCCCACCACCAAGACAGGGCACCTGGCGAGCTTCAGCCGTGGGCGGAAGTCCATGACCCGGATCTCGCCGGGAGAGATGGCAAAGTGGCGGATGACGTCTGCATTCACGATCGCGCGTGCCGATTGGTCTGGATCGACGGGCGCGCGGGACGCATACAGGGGCAGGCACAGGCGGGCGTAGTCCTGCAGGTCCTCATCGGACATGCGCGTCCAGAAGCGCTCGGCGACCTCGCGCGCCTCGGGGCCGCCCTTGCGTTCGAAGAAGTCGAAGACTCCCGCGAAGTCCATGCGCGCCGCGGTCGAGGACAGGACGACCCCTGCGGCATGCTCGGGATGCCGGGTCAGGTAGGACTGCGCGACCATGCCGCCGAAGCTGTGGCCGAAGACCAGCGGCTTCACGATGCCCAGGGCATCGCACAGGCCCTTGACATCATCACCCCACTGGTCGAGGGTCCACGTATCCGGGTCGCTCGGCATGCTGCGCCCGTTGCCGCGGTGGTCGATCAGGACGATCTGGACGATGTCGGCCAGAGCGTCGAATTCCGGGCGCAGGCGCGAATGGTCGAGGCCCGGACCGCCATGCAGCGCGATCAGCGTCGGCTTCTCGACGAGCCGCTTGCCGTCGATCTTCAGCTTCGCGCCAACGACATCGAAGAACAGCCGTTGCTTGTTGACATGGACGTACATCGGTTGCTCTCGATTCAAGGGGCCTGTCGGGACTGTCCAGCCTGCCGCTTCGACGCGTCGATGTCGACGTAACGCCAGAAGTCGCGTGCGAACGGGTGCCGCCGGTAGCCCTGCACCTGCGCGTGCAACAGGTCGGTGACGGTGCGGTGCGAGCTCACCTTGTAGGGCATGTAGGCCACGCCCAGCAGCATGGCCTCGCGGATCAGCGCATCGCGTTCGGGGCCATTGGCCATGACGAGCTGGCGCCGGTACAGATCGTTGAAGGCCGGCAGGTCAAAGCGTGAATGGTTGGCCTGGCCCTTGTTCGGGCCATACATCAGGTCCAGGAACAGGCTGCCGTCCGGGTTGGCAGCGTTCCACGCCACGCCCCACATCATCAGCTTGCCGGCCCTGCTGGCCTTGACCTGCTCGGGAAACTTGGCCACCTTGAACGTGATCTTCACGTTGATGGCCGCCATCGCCTTGTGCCACAGCTCCTGCAGCTGCTTGCTCAGCTGGTCGGGCTGGCTGCCGTACTCCAGCACCAAGGGCTGGCCGTCGGGCAGGTCGCGCCAGCCATCGCCGTCGCGGTCGATGTACCCGTACAGGTCCAGCAAGGCCTTGGCACGCGCCACGCTGTGTTCGCTCATTTCGGTCTTGAGGTTGGGGTCGTGGCCGGTGACCAGCGGCGGGATGATGGCCTGGGCCGGAACGGCCTGGCCCTGGCGCACGCGATCGACTTCCAGGTCATTGTCGAAGGCCAGCGCGATCGCTCGACGCAGCGCCACCTTGTCGGGCGTGTAGCCGCCGGTGACGGGGTGCTCCATGGCGAAGTAGGTGAACGTGGCATCCACGGCTGGCGCACGCTCCATCTGCACGCCCTGCTTGCGCAGGTTCGGGGCGAGCTGGTTGTTGGGGATCGCGGCGCGCGCAAACTCGTTGGGCAAGCGTTCGATCATGTCGAGCTGCCCGTTCAGGAAGGCCAGCCAGCGCGGCTGGGATTCTTCGATCACCGTCACCTCGACGCGGTCGACCAGCGGCAGCCGTCGGCCCTTCATCTTCGCCAGGATGGCCTGCCCCACGGCATCGTCAGGCGCGGGCTCGGCGTCATACAGGTGCTCGCGGTAGTTGGGGTTGCGCTCCAGGACCATCTTCGAAGATCGCTTCCACTCCGCCAACCGGAAGGGGCCGGTGCCCACCGGGTGCTCCATGCTCTTGCCCGGATAGGCCTCGATCACTTCGCGGGCCACCGCGCCCGACACCGCGGCATCGGCCATGACATAACCGAAGCGGGGCGCGGGCTCGCCCAGCACGACCTCGAAGCTGTAGCGGTCCAGAGCCCGAAGGCCGGCGACCTCGGTGTCGTAGTCAAAGGGCTGCTTGGCTTCCAGGGCCTTCTTGCGCAGTTCGGACAGGCCCACGACCTTGGCGTTCTCGAACAGGAACAGCGCCGGGCTCTTGAACTGCGGGTCGTAGTGGCGCTTGAGCGCATACACGTAGTCGGCCGCCACCAGCTCGCGCTTGCGCCCCTTGAAGGCCGCGTCGTCGGCGAAATGGATGCCCGGGCGGATGCGGAACACCCAGCGCCTGAAGTCCGGGCTGGTCTGCGGCAAAGCCGCGGCGGTCTGCGGCACCAGCTTCACGGGGCGGGCCAGAAAGTCGTAGGTCAGCGGGGCCTCGAAGATATTGGCCACCACGGCACGGGAGTAGATGTCGGAGATCTGTGCCGGGTCGAAACCGGTCTCTGCGATCTGGAAGGCGTACCGCAGCACCTTCGGGGCGGTTGCGGGCGCAGCCGCGGACGCAGGCACAGGCACAGCGGATCCGACCTGACCGAGGGCGCTGATTGCAGAGGTCGCCAGGCCAATGAAGAAGGCCAGCACAGGCAGGTTTCGTCTCTTCATGGCATGGGTGAGTGAGGCGAGGTGATTTGGAACCGCCCCCGGGTGAAAAACGTCCGCCCCTGCGGTGTCGTGCCGCCTCGGGTTTTTACTGGAGATGCCTTCATCCGCAAATATACAATCCAACCGCCCGGTTTCTTAATCCGTATGAATCCCAGTTCGCCCTCTCTTCCGAAAGGCAGCCCCATGTCAGTTCAGGGTGACTTCGAAGGCCCGCCGGGCCCCGCCCCATCGGTGGCGATACCCACCCCGCGCGCCCGCCGCACGCAGGCCATGCGCAGCAGCGACACGCAGCGCCGGCTGTGCCAGGCGGCCGTGGAGTTGCTGACGGAAGTCGGGTACGCCAATGTCACCACGGCCCAGATCGCCGAGCGGGCCGGCGTGTCCAAAGGGGCGCAGGCCCACCACTACCCGACCAAGGACGACATGGTGGTGGCGGCCATTCGGCACCTCCTGGCCGACTGGCAAGAGGGGCGAGCAGCCTATTCGTCCGAGGCCGTCGGCAGCCAGGCCATGGAGCAGTTGCAACAGGCCCTGTGGCAGAACATCTTCGGACGGCCCGACTACCTGGCTGCACTCGATGTCGTGCTGTCGTCACGCCATCAGCCGGCGCTGCATGCCCGGCTGCGCGATGAAGTGAAGGGCTGGATCGCCACGCGCGATGCCACGTTCGCCCGCTCCATCCCCCTGAAGGATCCGGCAGAGCTGGCCAACTTCCTGTCCTTGAACTCCTGCGTCCTGCGCGGCCTGGCCACCTCGATGGAAGTCGCCACCGACGAGGCCTTGCCCCAACGCGTGATGGCCCTGTGGAGCGAGATGGCCAGCGCCTATCTGGCCCAGCGCGGCGCGCCCGCTTCGTCGGTATCCACACCGAATCCCGGCTCGACGCCCAGGCCTTGACGTTCGGCGACCAGCCTGCCTGCCGTGTCACTGCGTCGGCAGCCCGAGTCCAGACGCATTGGCCCCCTTCCGTTCACCGCCCCCATCCCACCAACAAGGAGACCCACGACATGTCCGCCACATCACCGCGTGCCCACGCGCTGCGAATCACTGCGAAGGCCGCCATCACCTTGTGCGCCAGCGCGGGCCTGGCCAGCCCGGCGCTGGCGCAAGGCGCCTCCGCCAACGCGCTGCAAACCGTCGAGGTCACCGCCCAGAAGCGCACCCAGAACCTGCAGGTCGTCCCCGTCTCGGTGGACTCCATTTCGGCGGGCGACCTGGAACGCGCGGGCATCAAGGACTTGTTCAACCTGGGCGACCTGTCACCCAGCGTGACGGGCGGCCAGTCCAACCGCACCCTGGGCGCCCGGATGGGCATCCGTGGCATCAACGACTTCGCACGCAATCCCGGCTTCGACGCCAGCATGGGGGTCTATGTGGACGGGGTCTACGCCGGCCGTTCGGAAGCCACCTCGCTGGGGCTGACCGGCATCGAGCGGCTGGAGGTGTTGCGCGGACCGCAAGGCACCCTGTTCGGCAAGAACACCGTCGCCGGCGCACTCAACCTCACGACACGCAAGCCCACGGATCGCTTCGAAGCCAGCGTGAACCTGGAGGGCGCCGACTTCGGCACCCGAAACCTCGGCGTCTGGCTCGGCGGCGCCCTGGTTCGCGGCACCGTTCAGGCTTCGCTGTCGATCGGCCAGGAAAAGACCGACGGCTGGGTGGACAACCTGAACCGGCCGGACGTTCGCCCCGGCAGCGGCGACGGCACCACCGTGCGCGGGTTCGTCCGGTTCAAGCCGGGCCGGTCCACGCAGATCGATGCGGCGCTCTGGCAGTACCGCTACAAGGGCGTGCCGATGGTCGGCGAAGCAGTCGCGCCCTCGGCCCTGGCCGGCCTGGCGCCGGGGCCGCGCACCACGTCGACCAACGCGCCTTCCGAGGAAACCGTCGACAAGGACGGCGGCTCGGTGACGCTCGAGACGGCGTTGGGCAGCGGGCTGACGCTCACCTCCATCACCGCCACCCAACGAGCCGAGAACTTCTACAGCAACGACGACGACATGGCGCCGTTGGACATCTACTTCGGCAACAACACGGCCAAGAACAAGCAGATCACCCAGGAACTGCGCATCGCCAGTGCCCCCGATCCCGCGCGTGACTGGCTGGTGGGCCTCTTCTACATGAAGCAGGACAACGATCAGGTCGCCTTGCTCACCACCGGGGCCGCGTTCCCGGTGGCCCCGCTGCGCCAGCGCACGACCACCAGCGTCGGGACGATGGAAGGCGACGCGCTGGCGCTGTTCGTGCACGGCAACCTCAGGCTCAGCGAGCGCCTGCAGTTCACCGGCGGCCTGCGCGCCACGCGGGAAACGAAGGACGTCACGCTGAGCCAAACCCCGATCCCCGGACTGGCGGCCAACATTCCCTTGTTCGCCGGCCAGGTCAGCGACAACGACGTTTCTCCCAAGGTGGGACTGAACTGGTTTGTCAGGCCCATGCTGATGGTGTACGGCTCCTACACACAGGGCTTCAAGAGCGGCGGCTACAACATGGACCTGATCGGTGCGGCGGTCACCCAACCCGCGGTCGATCTGCGCTTCAACAAGCAGAAGGTCGAAAGCTTCGAACTGGGCTGGAAGTCCGAATGGCTTGACCGACGCCTGAGGGCCAACGGCTCCATCTACCGCATGGACGGCAAGGACTATCAGGTGCAGCAGTTCGTGCTGCAGCCCAACGGCACCTCGGTGGCCACCATCACCAATGCAGGCGAAGTGCGCATCGACGGCATCGAATTCGACCTCCAGGCGCGGGTGACTCCGTCCTTCACCGTCAGGGGTGGCATCGCCTACACCGACGCCACCTTCATCAGCTTCAAGAATGGCGGCGGCGTCGGCGTGAACTTCGACGGCAATCGCCTGCCTTTCGCGCCCCGTCTGAAGTCGGCCCTCTCGGTGGAGCACGTGATGCCCCTGGGCGGGCTGCAAGTGCGTTCGTCGCTGGGCTACACCCACACCGGAGATCAGACCAGCAATGCCAACGGCGCCGCCGTCAACCGCATCCCGGGCCATGACCTGTTCAATGCGCGCATCGGGCTGGAAGGCGGTGAGACCCGTCGCTGGTCCGTGGCGCTGTGGGCCCGCAACCTGACCAACCGGGAATACACCACGGTCAACGCCACCAACGCGCTGCAACAGGCCCGCGCCATCTACGGCTCACCGCGCACGGTCGGGCTGCAGGCCTCGCTCGACCTGTGAGACCGACGGCGTGCACCGCGGCTTCAGCTCGCGGGGCAAGCCTCGGCGAAGTGGGATCGGGGTATCGCGACTTGGCCTGCCCGCCACTGGCAGACGAAGGAGTGCACGTCCGTGGTGGTCGTCTTCAAGCCGGTGGCGCGCTCCACGAGGAGTTCCAGCGCGGGAACTCAAGCTCGGCGACCCTGCAGCCAGGCCCTAGGCGACAGACCCACCGATTGCGCGAATGCGCGTGAAAACGAGGCAGCACTGGCGTAGCCCAGTTTTTCGCTCGCCAGCTTGATCGGACTTCCGGCCAGGAGCATCGACTGCGCCAAAGCTATGCGCCACTGCAGAAGGTACTCGGCAGGGGTGACGCCCAGGTGCGACTTGAACTCAGCCGCAAAGGCGCTGCGTGACATGCCGGCAGCCTGTGCCATGGGTTCCAGTGCCCAGGCAGCGCCTGGGCTCTCGTGCATGGCGGTCAATGCGCGTGCCAGCTTGGGATGTGCCAGACCCTGGAGCAGCCCCTCCGTCATGCCCCCGTGGCCTGGGTGATCCAGCAGCCAGCGCAACAACTGCAGCAACAGCACTTCAAACAGCTTGTCGGCCAGCAGCCGTTGACCGCAGCGCACACGCTCGGTCTCGGCGAACAGCAAGGTCAGCGTCTGTTCGATGCCGTCGAGCGCGCGCAAGGGCAGCACCACCACCGCAGGCAGCGCCATCACCACCGGGTGCCGGGCACCGCCTTCGAAGTCGACCGTGGCGCACACGAAATCGGACCCTTCGGTGGGCGCATGGTGGAACTGGTGCTCCAGGGGACGCGGATAGAGCAGCAGGGTCGGCTCGGTGACCTTGATCTTGCGCGGCGCGCCACTGCGCGGCCGGTGCGTCACCACCATCTCGCCCTTGCGAAGCACATGCAAGAAGCCCCGTCCCTCCTGGGCGTCGAAGTGCGTGACGCCGCACAAGGGCCCGGCGTGAAACAGGTGCGCATGCACGCGAAAGCGCTCGAGGAGCGCGGAAAGCCGGTCCACAGGCCCCGTGGAGATGGACGACATGCTCGACTCGATTGGACGAAACGGATTGTTTTATGGACTTTTCGATTCCAATCATACAGGCGGTGATCGGACACTTCCCCCAGCGCACAGGAACACCCGTTCTGCGCCAACCCACCTCGAGGAGAAGTCATGAAGCCCCAACCACTCACCGCCGCCCTGATGGCTGCGCTGGCTGCAATCTCAGCGCCGAACGCCAGCGCGCAATCGGCGCCGGCCATCCCTGGCTACACGATGGGCCAGAAGTCACTGGCCAAGGCGCCGTACACGCTGGCCGATCTGGAGTCGTTGAAGAAGACCCTGCTGTTCACCGACGAGGACGTTCGCTACCTGCGCATGAGCAAGGCGATCCTGGCCGACCAGACCGAAGCTGTGCTCGATGTCTGGTACGGCTTCGTGGCATCGACGCCCGAGCTGGTCTTCTACTTCAAGAACAACAAGACCGGAGCGCCCGACGCCGCCTACCTGGGCGCCGTGCGCAAGCGCTTCGGCCAGTGGATCGCCGACACGGCCAACGCCAACTACGACCAGGCCTGGCTGGACTACCA
This sequence comes from Rubrivivax sp., assembly GCA_022843905.1. GTDB lineage: Bacteria > Pseudomonadota > Gammaproteobacteria > Burkholderiales > Burkholderiaceae_C > Rubrivivax. Next base: position 101,308 of record JALHMT010000016.1, on the reverse strand, counting down.
GTACGAGATCGGCCTGCGCCACACCACGCCCAGGAAGAACAAGACCGACCAGGCCGACAGCGTGCCGCTGGTGAACTTCCGCTACCTGTCGGCCCTGACGATTCCCGTGACGACCACGCTCAAGCCCTTCCTGGCCAAGAAGGGCGCCTCGGCCGCCGACGTGGAGAAGATGCACGCAGCCTGGGTCAAGTCGGTGTTGATGCAGACCATCCTGTGGAGCCATCCCTACGTCCGCGACGGCCAGTTCTGAGTCTTCGACGCCGATCCATCCGCCCTCCGCTTCTTTCCGGCGCTTCATCATGAACACCACCACCATCTCCCCGCCACTGCAGGTCCGCCAGTGGCTCAATTCGCCCAAGCCGGTCACCTTGGAGAGCCAGCATGGCAGGGTCGTGGTGTTGCACACCTTCCAGATGCTGTGCCCGGGCTGCGTGTCGCATGGCTTGCCGCAGGCCTTGCGCATCCACCGCCTGTTCCCGCAGGACAAGGTGAGCGTGATCGGCTTGCACACCGTCTTCGAGCACCACGAGGTGATGGGTCCCCAGGCCCTGCGCGTGTTCCTGGACGAGTACCGGATTCCGTACCCCGTCGGCATCGACCAGGCCGACCCTGCAAGCCCGGTACCGCTGACCATGCAGGCCTACGGCCTTCGCGGCACGCCCAGCCTGGTGATCTTCGACCCCCAGGGTCAGGTGCGACTGAGCCACTTCGGCGAGATCGACGACCTGCAGCTTGGCGGGGTGATCGGGCAGTTGCTGGCCGAGACGTGTTCGCACGCATCGGTCGAGACGGCTGCATCGGCGGCCGGCAGCAACAGTTCGTCAGCGTGTATCGGCGGCGCGTGTTCTCTGCAAGCATGACCATGCGCTGCGTCGCCTTGCGTGGACGTCCGCACCGATCGGGCATTGCGAAGTGCCCAGTTCGAGCACCCGGCCATTGCTTGTCAATGCAGTGGCAATTGTCCAATGCGATGCGCAAGCCGGTTGCGACCGTCACAGCCCAGCTTGCGGAAGGCGGCGGCCAGGTGAGTCCGCACCGTCGTGAACCCGATGGCCAAAGTCCGCGAAATGTCCTTGTCGGCCAGCCCTTCGTAGGCCAGCGCCGCCACTTCAGCCTCGCGATGGGACAACTTGCCGAATCGAACCAGGCGGCACTTCAAGGTCTCAGAGGCTGGCGCCGAAGGAGGCACGTCGAGGCCAGGGCTGCGAGCCAGGGCCTGAACCAGTGCCGGATACACCATGCGCAGCGCCGCCAGGTCATCGTCATCGAAATTCGGGCGGGAGCGGCGCCGCCAGATACGCAAATCGCCCAGGTGTCGCTGGCCGTCATGTGCATAGGCATTCACGCCCCAGTGCAGACCGTCTGGCCGCAGGAAGTCATTGAAGAACCCGGTGGCTTGCAGCTCGCGCTGCGGCAGCACGTCCGTAGCACGCGTGGGAACTCGCCGGGCCAGCAATCGGGGCGTCAGCGGGTCGCTGAACTGGTAGCACTCCTCATAGCGTTGGCCATGAACCGGATTCAGGTTCAGCGCCACGCCTTGCACAAAGCGGCGGGTCGATTCGTCCCAGACATAGGACGCAAAGAAGTCGGCTTCCAGCAAGCCCAGCAGGGGCGCGGCCAGCGAACGGCGAAGCTCGTCGCCAGACATGGGAGTAGCCAGCAACTCGATCACGCGCTGCAGGTGCAGCACACGTTGTGCACGCAAGTACATGAAGGTGCCCCTGCAATAGTGATGCCAGCGTAGCCGACGGTCACAGCACGCCGCCAGGGGGCGAACCCCCAAGGCGCAGGGATCGTCATTCTTGAGGATGCCCGCCCTCGCCGGTCCGGACCTAGTCTGGCGACATCATGACCGACACCGAACTGGCCGCGCTCGATGCCTCTCATGCCTTGCAGCTGCTGCGGCGTGGTGACCTCGGTGCCCTGGAGTATGCGCAAGCCCTCATGCGGTGCATGCAGGCGCGCGCCGACCTGCATGCCATGACCCATGCGGACCCTGACATGGTGCGCCAGGCAGCACGGCTGGCCGACGACGTGCCGGCAGGGAGGCGAGGGCTGCTGCATGGCCTGCCCATGGTGGTGAAGGACAACATCGACGTGGCCGGCTGGCCCTGCACTGCCGGCAGTCCTGCCCTGGCCGGCCACAGGCCGCTGCGCGACGCCGATTGCGTGGCACCTTTGCGGGCGGCAGGCGCCGTCGTACTGGGCAAGAGCAACCTGCACGAGTTCGCTCTGGGTGTGACCAGCGGCAATGCAGCCTATGGCGCTGTTCGCAACCCGCATGCACCTGGCCGTATGGCCGGGGGCTCCAGCGGTGGCACGGCGGCGGCCGTTGCCGCGCGGCTGGCGCCTGTGGGGCTGGGAACCGACACCGGGGGCTCCATCCGCATCCCGGCGGCATTGTGTGGCGTCGTGGGCTTCAGGCCCAGCACGGGCCGCTGGCCGAGGCGCGGCGTGATACCCATCTCCGTGCCGTCGCGTGACACCGCAGCGCCCATGGCGCGCAGCGCGGCCGACTGTGCCTTGCTGGATGCCGTGGTCTGCGGCGAAGACCCGCAATTGCAGGCCTTGCCACCCCGTGGGTTGCGTCTGGGCGTGCCCCGAGAGTTCTGGATGGACCTGCATGCGGGCATGGCGACCCGATTGCAGGACGCCTTGAAGGGCTTGGCTGCGGCAGGCGTGGTTCTGGTGCCCATGAGCATGGACGTCGATCTGGCCGCGCTGGGGCAGGTCGCGCTCACCGTTGCGATGCACGAGAACCTCCCGTCTCTTCGCGCCTACTTCGCCGATCACGGCCTGCCGTTCGACATCCATCAGGTGGCCGGCGCCACCGGCAGCCCGGACGTCCGGGCCATCTTCAACCACCTCGCCCAGGGCGGCGGGCCTGACGCGGCAGCCTACTCGGCCGCGTTGACCGAGGTCCGCAACCGATGGCGGCCTGCCTGGGCGGTCGGCCTTGCCCGGCATGCGTTGGACGCGCTGGTTCTGCCCACCACGCCTTTGCCAGCCGCCCGCATCGGCGAAGACGAGACGGTGCAGATGGACGGCCGGCGCTGGCCCACCTTCGACACCTATGTGCGCCACTGCGGGCCGGCCAGCATCCTGGGCCTGCCGAGCGTCAGCCTCCCCGCCGGCTGCGTGGCCGAACAGGAAGACCAGCTGCCGGTGGGCCTGATGCTCGACGGCCCGCAGGGCAGTGACCGTCGGCTGCTGGCCATCGCCGCCGCACTGCAACCCTGGCTGCCCCCGACTCCGGAACCGTCATGAGAACCATCACCGCCCTGTACCGCTATCCCGTCAAGGGCTTGTCGCCGGAACCGCTGCACAGCGTGCCTCTGCAGGCGGGCCGAGGATTCCCGCGCGACCGCGAATGGGCCGTCACCAACGGCCGCTGGACCTACGAGGCTGCGCAGTACGCGCCGCGCCCCAAGACCGATTTCCTGATGCTCATGTTGCACGAGCAGTTGGCCGCACTGCGCACGAGAGTCTCGGACGACGGGTGCCGCATGGCGGTGCGGGCGCCCGATGGCACGGTGCTGGACCTGGTGCTGGACGACGAAGACGACCTGGCGCGTGCCAGCGACTTCTTCGCCAGCTACCTGGGCGGCCGCCTGGAGGGCCGCCCGCAACTTGTGAAGGCCGGCAATCAACGTTTCACCGATGTCAGCGTGGTGTCGCCCACGCTCATGCAGTCCGTGTCCCTCATCAACCTGGCCAGCGTGCGGGACCTGGGCACCCGCATGGGCCGCGAACTGGACCCGTTGCGCTTTCGCGCCAACGTCTACTACGACGGCGGCCAGGCTTGGGAAGAGCTGGCCTGGGTCGACCAGGAACTGCGCCTGGGTGAACTGCCGGCGCGCGGGGTGCTGCGCACCCGGCGCTGCGCGGCCACGAATGTCGACCCCGCCACCGGTGCGCGCGACCTGGGTGTGCCCCAGGCGCTGATCAAGAACTTCCGCCACGGCGACATGGGTGTCTACGTCGAGCTGCTGGGCAGCGGCACCCTGCGCCCTGGCGACGCCTTGCACGCTCCCAACTGAACCCGCCCCGAAGGAGAACCACATGGCCCCGACCCCATCCATCGCCACCCGCTTCACCCAGCGCTACGGCGTGCGCCACCCTTTCGCCTGCGCCGGCATGGCCTTCGCCGGCATGACACCCGCGCTGACCATCGCCGTGTGCAAGGCCGGCGGCATCGGCGCGCTGGGCGTGGGCTTCACGCCGCCCGAGTTGCTGCGCGAGTACATCCGCGCCATCCGCGCGGCCACCGATGCACCTTTCAACGTCAACTTCATCACCTGCTTCGACAACGACGCGCAGGTGAAGGTGTGCGCCGAAGAGCGCGTGCCCATCGTGTCCTGGCACTGGGGCCACCCGTCGGACGCCAACCGAGCGCTGCTGCGCGAGGCCGGCGTGGCCTACTGGGAACAGGTGGGCAGCGCCGACGATGCGCAGCGTGCCGTCGAGGCGGGTGCCGAAGCCATCGTTGCGCAGGGCTACGAGGCCGGCGGCCACAACTACCAGGGCTTGCCCCATGGCGCGGGCCTGCCGACCTTCGTGCTGCTGCCGTCCATCGTCGACGCGGTGGGCGGCCGCGCCATGGTGCTGGGCGCCGGCGGCATCAGCGACGGCCGCGGCGTGGCGGCGGCGCTGGCGCTCGGCGCCGATGCGGTGTGGGTGGGCACGCGCATGGTGGCCACGCTGGAGTCGGCCGTGCACGACGAGCACAAGCGCCGCATCGTCGCGGCCAAGGGCGAAGACACGGTGTTCAGCTCGATCTTCGGCCCCGAGATGCCCTTCTTCAACCCGATGCGGCTGCAGAAGAACACGGTGGTGGCGGAGTGGAATCACCGGCTGGCCGAAGTGCCGGTCGAGCGCAGCGGTTTGCCTGTGGTGGGCAAAACCGTGCTCTACGGCCAGCCGATGCCGATGAACAAGTTCAACGTCATCCTGCCCACGCCCGAGACCGAAGCCGATTGGGAGGAAATGCCCTGGCTGATGGGCCAGGGCGTCGGCCTGGTGCATGACATCCGCCCGGCCGGCGAGGTGGTGGCGTCGATGATGGACGAGGCGGTCGCCATCTGTGCTCGCCTGGGCAACTCGCAGCGCTGACCGCGTGCAACGCCGTGTCCCGGCCCCTGCAATGCTTTTCCGCCATCGCCGCAAGCCGACCGGTCGCCGCTGCTGGCCGGCGGCATCGGCATCACGCCATTGCTGTGCAGGGCGCGTGAACTGGTCGGGTCCATCCTCGTCAAATGCTCGCCGAACCAAGCTGGCCAGGTCTCTGTCGCAGGCCCGGACGCACTCATCGAGCGATGTCAATGCGACGGTTTCCGCAGCCAAATGACGGCAGCGGCGACCTCGATGACGGTCTCGCGACTTCTGCAGCCGGCCACTCGCAGTGGCGAGAGACTCGCGCGTCAGTGATGGTCGTCTTCGCGTTGGCGACGCACCGCCAGCACGGCGACGCTGGATTCGTCCTCGATCTCGAAGAGAGCCACGTAGCCCGATCGTCCGGAAGGAACGATCAGTTCCTTGAGGAACGGGCTTTGCCCAGCCTTGCGACACGTGTCACTTGCCCTTCTTCGCCAGCCGCGAACGCGCGGCGTTGCACGAGCGAAGCCCGCGTGTGATGAACTCGGCCTGCATGCGCAGCTGCGCCACCCGCACAAACCACACACAGAAGCTCTGGCTGTCGCGTCACCGGAGCCGGTGAGAGTCCCGTCGCACGCGTATGGGGTCGCGCCCCCAAGCCGGCGTTCGAGTCGGCTTGGGCGCCAGGTTCGAAGACGGCCGCAGCGCGTCGCTGCGCCCACCAGGGTCCTGGCAATTCGCAGCCAGGCAAGCAGCTGCTCACAGGCATGTGCGGCGCCGAACGGACCCGAAGCGGCCTGCTGAAGGATATTGGACGGTTTCCAGCGCGACAGCAATTCGCGCGGGCATCGCTTCCAAAGCCGCACCGGGACCCGACATCGAAATGCACCTGCTGGCCTTGAACTGTGGCTCATCGTCGCTGAAGTTCGGTCTCTACCAATCAGGTAGTGCCGAGCTCAGGCGCCTGCTGTCCGGCGAAGCCGAAGGGCTCGGCGGTGCAAGCGCCTCACTTCATGCAGCAGATGAGCACGGCGTCACGCTGCTGCACGAGGCCTGCCCCATGGCGAATGCCGGTGACGCCGTCGGGCGCATCGGCCAATGGCTTGCAGACAGGCAGTCACCTCCTCCGCGGGTCATCGGGCACCGGGTCGTGCACGGTGGTCCGAGGCTGCGTGAACATGGCCTCATCGACGCGCAGGTGATGGCCGAGCTCGAAGCAGCTACTGTCTTCGCCCCGCTGCACACGCCTGCAGCGCTGGCCGTCATTCGATTCGCCGAGAAACACTTTCCCGGGCTGCCTCAGGTGGCCTGTCTGGACACCTGCTTCCACGCTGCCATGCCGCTGGTCTCCAGCACCCTGCCGCTGCCGCGCGAGTTGCGCGCCGAAGGCATCCAGCGCTACGGCTTCCACGGCCTGTCCTGCGAGTCGATCGTTCGCCAGCTCGGAAGTGCGCTGCCCAGGCGGCTGATCATTGCCCATCTGGGCAACGGCGCCAGCATCACCGCCGTGCGCCAGGGCATCTCGATCGATACCAGCATGGGTCTGACGCCCACCGGGGGCCTGATCATGGGCACGCGCAGCGGGGACCTGGATCCCGGCGTGCTGGTCCACCTGATGCGCGAGATGAAGCTGGATGCAACGGCGATCGCAGACCTGGTCGACCACCGCAGCGGGCTGCTGGGCCTGTCGGGCGTCAGCAGTGACATGCGCGCGCTTCACGACGCAGCGGCCACGAACGGCGAAGCACGGCTGGCCATCGAGATGTTCTGCTACCGGGTCGCCAAGGAGCTGGGCGCCATGATCGTGGCCTTGGGTGGCGTCGACCAGATCGTCTTCACCGGCGGCATCGGTGAACATGACGCCCAGGTTCGGGCCGAGGTCTGCGCGCACCTGTCCAGCCTGGGCGTCGAACTGGACGAGGCCCGGAATCGACACGGGCTCGGTCGGGTGGGCCGCGACGGATCGCGTTGCACGGTGCAGGTCCTGCCCTCCCAGGAAGACGAGCAGATCGCCCGACACACCTGGGCCCTGTGCGGACTCGCCGCCGAATCCGCGATCGCCACCAGCTGAACCGAGGCCGCCTGCGCCCCGGGGTCAGCGCCTGACACGCCCGATGGCGATGTCAGATCACGGGCTCGGGCACGGTGCTGCCGGCCCAGTAGCCACTGCGGCCGTAATGCCGGTACAGACCCAGCTCCTGGTCGCGGCCCCAATCGCTGGTCGAGTCGTAGGGCGGCGCGTTCTTGATGGACTCGCGGCTGAGGTCGACGGTGACGATCTGGTCGAACCAATGCACGCCCATGATCCACGGCGGTGCCACCAGCACCTTGTGGCCGCCCCACCAGTTGCTCGTGTCGATGATCAGGGAACGGATGGCCCAGGTCTCGTCGTCCACGAGGAAGCACGACACATGGCCGATGTCGCCATCGGTCGCAGAGATGTGGTAGCCCGTGACCGCGCTGCAGCTGCGCAGGTGCGGGTCGTCGTTGCGGTGGCGGGCGCGCTCGTCGCGCAGGTAGGCTTCGAGTTCCCGTTCGCGCTCGACGCGGTCCACGGCGTACCCGGGCGCATAGCCCGGCACCATCGCATACGGGTACAGCCCTTCGCCCCACATGCCACCGCCGCCCCAGTAGTAAGGGTAGCCGTAGTACCCGAGGTACTGTTCTTCGTTCTGCCGCGATACCGGCTGGTCGCTGTCGAAGTCGGGGCTGTTCTTGACCTGCTGCCTGGTGATGGAAACCGGCAGCGTCCGCTTCAGCCAGTCCGGGTGATGGACCGGGGGCTCGTGCGATGAGGTGGTCACGCGACAAGCCTGGTCGCGGCACACGGTCGGCGTCTGTTCAGTGGCGCACCACGGCTGAAGCAGCAGGCAGTGTTTCCCAACGCACAGACCGCCGCGCGGCCGCCCCCTATGTTCGTCAGGGCCGGCCGGGCTCGCGAGCCTCGTTGGTGGTCAAACCCCTTGCGCGCAGCCATGACAGAAGCGGTTCGCGGCAGGTGGGCGCAGTCCCCCATGCGATGGCACCGGAGCCCTTGAACAATGAACCCCACCACCCTGTCACCCGACCAGCTCCACGCCATGGACGCGTACTGGCGCGCTGCCAACTACCTCTCGGTCGGCCAGCTCTACCTCTACGACAACCCGCTGCTGCGCGAGCCATTGACCCTGGCCCATGTCAAGCCTCTCGTGGTCGGCCACTGGGGCACGGTGCCGGGGCAGAACTTCATCTACGTGCACCTGAACCGCGCCATCCAGAAGTACGACCTGAACATGTTCTACGTCTCGGGCCCGGGGCATGGCGGCGCCGCGCTGGTCGCCAACGTCTACCTCGAAGGCACGTGGAGCGAGGTCTATCCCGGCATCACGCAGGACACGTCGGGCCTGAAGAAGCTGTTCAAGCAGTTCTCGTTCCCGGGCGGCATCTCCAGCCACGTGGCGCCGACGACGCCGGGCTCGATCAACGAGGGCGGCGAACTGGGCTATTCGCTCAGCCACGCCTTCGGCGCGGTCTTCGACAACCCCGGCCTGATCGTGGCCTGTGTGGTCGGCGATGGTGAAGCGGAGACCGGCCCGCTCGCCACGGCCTGGCACTCGAACAAGCTGCTCAACCCCGTCACCGACGGCGCCGTGCTGCCGATCCTGCACCTGAACGGCTTCAAGATCAGCAATCCGACCGTGCTGGCACGCATAGGCCACGAAGAGCTGGAGCAGTACTTCCTTGGCTGCGGCTGGACGCCGATCTTCGTCGAGGGACACGACCCGTTGACGATGCACCAACGGATGGCCGCGGCCACCGACCGGGCCATCGAACACATCCGGCAGATCCAGGACGATGCAAGACGTCGCAAGGTGATGACACGGCCGCGCTGGCCGATGATCGTGCTCAGGTCACCCAAGGGCTGGACCGGCCCGAAGGAGGTCGACGGCGTGCAGAACGAGAACACCTTCCGCTCGCACCAGGTGCCGATCCTGGTCAGCCCCGAGTTTCCGAAGCACGTCGCGCTGCTCGAAGCCTGGCTGAAGAGCTACAAGCCGGAAGAACTGTTCGACCTCGATGGACGCCTGCTGCCCGAGCTGGCGGCCCTGGCGCCGAAAGGGGAGCGCCGCATGGGCGCCAACGCGCATGCCAACGGCGGACTGCTGCTGCGCGAACTGCAGCTGCCCGACTTCCGCGAGCATGCGGTGACGGTCACGGCACCCGGTGCAGCCCAGGGCCAGGACACGCTGGTGCTGGGCCAGTTCCTGCGCGATGTGGCGAAGCTGAACCAGAACGCGCGCAACTTCCGCATCTTCGGTCCGGATGAAACGGTCTCCAACCTGCTCGGCGCCGTGTTCGAAGTGACCAGCCGCCAGTGGGATACAGAGACCCTGGACAACGACGAGTTCCTGCAACGCGACGGCCAGGTGCTCGACTCCATGCTCAGCGAGCACCAGTGCCAGGGCTGGCTCGAAGGCTACCTGCTGACCGGCCGCCACGGCCTGTTCAACAGCTACGAGGCCTTCATCCGCATCGTCGACTCGATGTTCAGCCAGCATGCCAAGTGGCTGAAGGTGACGCGCGAGCTACCCTGGCGCCGGCCGATCGCCTCACTCAACTACCTGTTGGCCTCGCACGTCTGGCAGCAGGACCACAACGGCTTCACGCACCAGGACCCGGGTTTCATCGACCACGTGGTGAACAAGAAGGCCGACATCGTGCGCGTGTACCTGCCGCCCGATGCGAACTGCCTGCTGTCGGTGACCGACCACTGCCTGCGCAGCAGGAACTATGTCAACGTGGTGATCGCCGGCAAGCACGCCCTGCCGCAGTGGCTGACGATGGAACAGGCCGTCGTGCACTGCACCAAAGGCGTCGGCATCTGGCCCTGGGCCAGCAATGATCAGGGCAGCGAGCCCGACATCGTGATGGCCTGCTGCGGTGACACACCGACGCTGGAGATTCTGGCTGCCACCTCTATCCTGCGTGAGCACCTGCCGGCCTTGAAAGTCCGCGTCATCAACGTCGTTGACCTGATGAAGCTGCAGTCCGCCAGCGAGCACCCCCACGGCCTGGACGAAGCCGGATTCGATTCGCTCTTCACGCGGAACCAGCCCGTGGTCTTCGGCTTCCACGGCTACCCGTCGCTGGTGCATCAGCTGACCTACCGCCGAACCAATCGCCAGCTGCATGTGCACGGCTACCGCGAGGAAGGCACCATCACCACGGCATTCGACATGCGGGTACAGAACGAACTGGACCGCTTCCACCTCGTGCTGAAGGCCCTGGACTGCCTGACGGACCTGGGCAGCCCCGCCGACTATCTGGCTCAGAGGTGCCGCGACAAGCTCATCGAGCACAAGCACTACATCGACGAGCATGGCCAGGACATGCCCGAGATCCGCGACTGGAAGTGGGGTCAGGCGTGAGCCTTCGGGACGTGAGCCCTCAGGGCGTGAACCTTCAAGCGCTGATCGAGACTGCACAAGCCCTGCTCGCAGGCGGCAAGGGCCTGCTAGCCATGGACGAGAGCGACGGCACCTGCAACCGGCGCTTCGCCAGCGTCGGCATCGCCCCGACGGTGGAGATGCGGCGCGCCTGGCGGGAACTGCTGCTGACCACGCCGGATCTGCGCAGCTGCATCAGCGGCGTGATCCTGGTCGACGAGACCATGAGGCAGGCGACATCGGACGGCACGCCCTTCGTCGAGGTCGCGCGCAACGCCGGCCTGCTCGTCGGCATCAAGGTGGACACCGGGGCCAAGGCCCTCGCGGCGCATCCGGCAGAGAAGGTGACAGAAGGACTGGACGGGCTGCGCGGTCGCCTCCAGGCCAATTTCGCCATGGGCGCTCGCTTCGCCAAGTGGCGCGGCGTGATCGCCGTGGAGGGCGAACGGCTGCCCACCTCGGCCTGCCTCGAAGTCAATGCGCACGCGCTCGCCCGCTACGCCGCCTTGTGCCAGGAGTGCGGACTGGTGCCGATCATCGAGCCCGAGGTCCTGATGGACGGACCCCATACGCTGGCGCGCTGCCAGTTCGTCACCGAGGCCGTGCTGCGCAGCGTCTTCGATCAGCTCGCACTGCAGGGCGTGGTGCTGGAAGCCATGGTCCTGAAGCCGAACATGGTCATCGCCGGCCTGTCCTGCGCGGTGCAGCCCACGGTGGAGCAAGTGGCCGACGCCACGCTGCAGTGCCTGCGGCGCGTGGTTCCCGCGGCCGTGCCGGGCATCGCCTTCCTGTCTGGCGGGCAGGCGGGACCACTGGCCAGCGACCGATTGAACGCCCTGCACCTTCGACCTGCCGCGCCTTGGCGACTGTCCTTCTCCTTTGCACGCGCCCTGCAGCAACCGGCGCTGGGCCTCTGGGCTGGCAGTGACTCGAACACGGTTGCAGCGCAAAGAGCACTGATGCATCGCGCACGGTGCAACCGAGCGGCCCTGAAAGGCGAGTACAGCGCCGCCATGGAGGGCGAATGACGGCGCGCCTTCAGGTCTACTTCATCCGTCATGGCGAAACCGCGTGGTCCCTGTCGGGTCAGCACACGGGGCGCACCGACCTGCCGCTGACGCCGCAGGGCGAAACCATGGCACGCGAACTGGCCACGGCGCTGAAAGACATCAGCTTCTCGCTGGTCCTGACCAGTCCCCGATTGCGGGCCCGGTCCACCTGCGCGCTGGCAGGGTTCGGAGAGCCAGGCGTCCAGGCCGATGAGAACCTGGCCGAATGGGACTACGGCGACTACGAAGGGCTTCGCACCGCGGAGATCCACGAACAGCACCCCGCCTGGGACGTCTGGATGGACGGCTGCCCCGGTGGAGAGGCACCTTCGGACGTCAGCGAACGCGCAGACCTTCTCATCGCCCGCTTGCGAGACCTCACCGGCAACATCGTCCTCTTCTCGCACGGTCAGTTCGGGCGGGTTCTGGCAGCCCGATGGATAGGCCTTGCGGTGACCCAGGGCCAGCACTTTGCCATCGCCCCTGCGTCCATCGGCATCCTGGGCTTCGAGACCGCCCACCCGACGCGGCGCGTCATCTCGTTGTGGAACGCCACGGTACACCGGTGGCGATGTCCCTCGGACGCTGCGCAGGCCGTCCCCAGCTGATCTCATTCCCGCAGACTTGTTTTCACAACCAGAAGGAGCCTCGACATGGGCAACGCCGCCGACAGGATCATCGACATCGGACCCCAGCCGCAAGCCTTCGACATCGAACGTGCGACGAAGGAGAACCCGGACTACCGTTCAGTCGCCTGGAGCGGGCAATACCTTCAAGTGACACTGATGTCGATACCCGGAGGCGGAAGCATCGGTCTGGAGGCCCATCCGCAAACCGACCAGTTCCTGCGCCTCGACGCGGGACGCGGGCGCGTGCAGATGGGGCCCTCGAAGGACAAGCTGACGTTCGAGAAGGAAGTCTCGGACGGTTGGTGCGTGCTCGTGCCGGCAGGCACCTGGCACAACATCACCAACATCGGAACGACACCGATGCAGGTGTACACGATCTACGCGCCCGCACACCACGCCCCGGGCAAGGTGCAGGCCACAGCGGCGGCGGCCGAAGCCGACAGGGACGACGAGCCCGCGTCCTGGTCGGTGCAGAGCGCCCACGCGCCCGACAAACACGGCTAGAGCGAGCGATCATGGCGCGGGAGGGGCGGGCCGCCGCAAGACCGCGGCCCGCACTTCGCGCCAATGCGCGACAGCCTGGCCTGCCAGGAGGTGGCGAAGGCCAGCAGCGTCTCTTCCGGCAGGGTACCGATGGTGTGCGGCGCGGCCAGAAGAATGCATCGCCATCAGGCGGTGAGCGCTTCCTTGGTCAGGCTCCAGGCCTGCGCCAGCTTGGCGCCGCGCGCGTGGTACGCGCTCTTGACGCGCTTCATGCGGTCTTCGATCCGCTCCTTGGCGTCGTCCTTGGCCTGGCCCAGCTGCAGCTTCAGCGACTCGGCCTTGGCATCGGCCTCCTGCTTCAGCGTGCCCGCCCGCTTCTGCGCGCGATGCACGGCGCCATCCAGGTCTGCCTTGGCGGCAGCGAGCTTGCCCTGCAGCCTGGTCTTGGCGGCACCACTGGCGTGCGAAGCTTCGGTCTCCAAGTCCTTGATCTCGGACTTGACGGCCGCCATGTCGTGGTCGAACTGCGCCTCGGCCACTTCGGTTCGCGTGCGTCGGAAGACATGGCCGCCGGCCGCTTCCAACGCCGAGTCCACCGGGATCACCCACTCTTCCTCGATCTCCGCCACCAGCGCCACCTTGCCGGGCTGAAGCCGCTCGGTGGCCGCTTCGATGAAGTCCAGGCCCACGCCGGCCACCCAGAAGTCGCGGACGGCCCCGGCGGCGCTTCCGGCGACGGCACCGACGGCCACGCCGACCGGCCCGCCGAGCAGGCCGATCAGGCTGCCGACCGCCAGGCCCGTGACCGTGCCGGTCGGGCCGGGGTCCGTGGACTCCTTGATGCTGAGACTCCCCTGGGCGTCCTTGGCCATCACGCCGTGGGCGTACAGCGAGATCTCCCCCGACGCGTGCAGGGCGCGCAGGGCGTTCAGACCGGCGTTCGCCGCCGTTTCATTGTCGAAGATGGCAACCAGGAGCTTGTTCATGTGAGATCCATTTCAGTTTCGTAGAGAACGAACATTCGAAGGCGCACCGGCTCAGCCGAGCGCTTTGTCGGTCGACTTGCGCAGACGGGCCGTGGCGGCGCCGACGTCGGCCTCGAACTCCTTCCAGCGCATCGCCGTGGCCTGCTTCATCTCCGACAGCTTCGCCTCGGCCGACTTCACGTCCATCTGAAGGGCGGTGATGTCCGCGTCGATCTTGGTCTTGGTTCCGGCGACGGCCGCGCCGGCCTTCCTCTCGAGACTGGCGACAGCCGCCTTGCCGTCGGCGATGTCCTTGTCGGCCGCTGCGACGAAGGCATCGCGCTTCGTGGTGTCGGTGGCGTAGGTGAACCCGGGCATGGCCTTGATCGAGTCCTTGGTCGCGCCGGCCATCACCAGCTTGCCCGACTTGTCCTGGATCTGCGTGACCGGGATCGCCACGTCGTGCCGTCCGATGCCGACGAAGCCGCCGGCGCCGACGATGACATAGGACACGTTCCTGTCGGGCGAGATGATCAGGTCCTCCACCTTGCCCACCTTCACGCCGGCGTCGTTGTAGACGGTCTTGCCCATCAGGGTCTTCTTGACGCTCCAGCCCATGGCGAGCCTGGTGGATTCGGTGATGCTGGCTTCGACGGTGGTGGTACCGCCGGCCACCTGCGCCGCGACAGGGCCTGACATGCCCAGCGCACCCATTGCGGTGAGCGTTGCAAGGGTCAAGGTGGAAAAGGTCTTGTGCATGATTCGGTTCCTCGTGTGGTTGTTCCACCCACGAAGGGGTGGCGGGTGTCTGGTCAACGGTGTTGTAGGGGCAACAGGCTGGCCAGTCTGTTCGGCGGCGCACCCCTGCTTCATTGCGCTGGATCCGAAACCGCTATCGACACTTGGGCGCACAGGCCTATGCTCGGCGCATGAACGATCGAATCAACCACCTCCTGAACCAGATGGCCGCGCTCGAGGCGGAACTGCTCACCGCCGTGCACGATCAGGAGAGCAGGGTGCTGTTCCAGATCAAGGGCCAACGCGTCGAGTTCGAGCGCTCGGCCAGAGAGGCTCATCGCAAGCTCAAGACCAGCTTCTTCCGCTGGCTGGTGACCAACAGGCCGCAGAACCTGATCACCGGGCCGCTGATCTACGGCATGGTGATTCCGCTGCTCCTGCTCGATGCCTGCGTCAGCTTCTACCAGTGGGCCTGCTTCCCGATCTACGGCATCGTGAAGGTGCGGCGCAGCGACTACCTCGTGTTCGACCGCCACCACCTCGGCTACCTCAACTTCATCGAGAAGTTCCACTGCACCTATTGCGAGTACGGCAACGGGCTGATGGGCTACATGGCCGAGATCCTGGCGCGAACCGAGCAGTACTTCTGCCCGATCAAGCACGCCCGCAAGATTCTGGGCACGCACGCCCGCTACAACCGCTTCCTCGACTACGGCCAGGCCGACGCCTACGAGGCCAGGCTGGAGGAATTCCGGGTGGCGCTGGGGAAGATCGAGTGAGGGGTCAGGCCGAGCTGGACGCCGCACCGACAACAGCACGACGCGAAGCGCGCTGACCGCCACGCCTGTCGTCGATGCGGCCGGCTTCCAGGCTGTCCCACAGCCCTTGCGCAGCACCAGCCCACCGGCGCGTGCCAACGGCAGTGAGGCCGACTGCCGCAGCCGCCAGCAGGCACAAGGTCAAGCCGAGCCAGAGCGGCCATGCCATGTGGATCGCTCCTGAGCCGCCCAGGTGATTCAGACCATCACGGCGTCGACCGGCCGGCGCAGCGACGGTGGCAGGGTCGGCCCGCGACCGAAGCGCACCACCAGATCCGGCCGCTGGCCCGTGAGCCCGAGCTCGGCAGCAAACGGCGAGCGCACCGCAGCCACCTCGACGGGTTGATTCAGGAAGGCGTTGCGGATGCCGAGGGCCGTGGCCTGCAGCGCGAAGCGTTCATAAGCCCGCCCCACGTCCACCCAATGGGCCTTGTCGGCGGCCGCGCCGACGAACACCGCGATGCCGGCAGAGTTGCGCATCTGGCGCACGCACTTGTCGTTCTCGCCCTTGGGCGTGAAGAACCACCCGAACGCCGCATCGCCGATCCATGACGGGATGTTCGGGTTGCCAGAGCACACGCCGTACAGGCCGTCGCCCGTGCGAAGGGCAGCGGCGCCATTGAAGCGGATCCAGGTCTTGAGTTCCTTGACGAACGCCGGGTCCGCCATTTGGGCCGTGTTGCCTTGAACCACGAAGTCCAGCATGCGCTCCATGGCCGGACGCTCCGTCATCAGCAGCACCCGCACGCTGCTCGAGGTGCCCGCGCGTTCGAGCAGTGTCAGCTCGTTGGTCGAGAGCGGCTTTCCATCGTAGTCACCCCGCGTGCATTGCCGTGCGGGAATCGCCTGGTAAAGCGCCGAAGCCTTCGTTGGCGTCGGTGTCAGCGCGACGTGGACGGCCCCTCGGCTGGCATCGAAGCGCGTTTCTGCGTGCAGCCCATGAGCCAGCGCGGCGTGCGTCAGGTTCTCGGTGGCACACCCCAGGGTCACGAAGACATGGTGGTCGTCAGGGTCCACGGCGGGGCAGCGCCGCGACAGGTCGGGCAGGATGGTTACGGCCCTGCCTGACACCGCGAACTTCCAGCACTGGGTGTTGTGACTGGACGGGGCCAGCGTCGCGAACCGCACCAGTTCGCGCGCCAGTTCACGAGGGAGCTCCTGGTCGAGCGGCGCCCCTCCGGACCCCGCCATCGCATCCGCCCGCCGAATCCGCGCGGCGACAGACTCGTAGCTGTCGGGGTCAGAGGCTCGAGAGCACGCCGGCAGCGTAGCCGCGGCAAGCAACAGCGCTGGCGATGCGGCGACGAACGCCCTGCGCCGGATGGCTCCAGCTGCACCGGCTGGGCAGGAAACGGGCTTCATGGTCATCGGGATGCGCTCGGCGCCAGGGGGGTTCATGCCGCTACGGCCGAGTAGCCCGCACGCTTGATCGCGTCACTGAGTTGCCTGGCGGTCGCGGTGCTGGATTCGATCTCGACAGTGAACGTCGCCAGATCGACCTGCACCAGTGCGGCGCGGTCGACAGCCTTGAGCGCCTTCGTCACGGCGCCGGCGCAGCGTGTGCACGTCATGTCGCTGACCTGGAATGCGATCATGGACTCAGGCAGCGAACGGCGATGTCATGGCGCAGTCTGGCACCCTCTGCATCCATCATCTGTTCGTTGCCGCACCCTCGATCCGGCGCAGGACCGCAGGCCTTCAGGGTGGCTCGACCGCCCGTCGACCATGGGCCAAGGTACGAAGGACCCGCTTCCAAAGCTCCCTGAATCACAGCACCCCGCTGGCGTTCGCAACGCACACGTGCCACGGCCCCAGCGACAGCGGCGCGTACCGAATGCCTGGTTGAGGAGGCCGAGATGGACAACGGCCACCTGCAGCGCCACTGAGAGCAGCACCGTGGCCCACAACCAGCGGTTGGCGAACAAGCCGTGCCATGCGATGCAGGTCTCGGACCGGGCGTTGAAGCAATCGAAGAGTTGCGCCGGCACCGGCACCGTGATGCCCGCTGTGCGGGCGCGCGTCAGATCCTCGTGGTCTTCGATCGGCCCCCGGCAGAAACAGGTCGATGGTCAGCAGGGTGAGCAGCGCCATGACGAGCCCCACGCCGGCGATGCCGACCCATATGCGGACATCGATCGTGCGCGCCGCCCGGCAGCGAGGCGATCGGGCCCTGGCCTCCTGCACCCAGCCCAGCACGGCATCGAGCAGCACGACGACAGCGATGGCGACGTTGTCCATCGGCCAGCCCCGCCTTCCTTGCCGCCAGAGCCACCGCAGCGGCCACGTCGGCGAGGGTCGGATCCTTCAGGGCATCGTCAGTCGGTGCCTTGGCCAACTGCGCTCCGTCGCCTGCGGGCCAGCAGGCTTTCAAGGGTGGCCCAGTCTCGATCGCAAGCGATCGATTTCGGCCAGCAGGTCGATCACCAGGCCGACGGCCGCCAGGCCCAGCTCGAAGTCACGGGCCAGACGCAAGGCCCTGCGCGTCTGCGACAAGGCTTCGCCACTGAACTGCCAATCGGCCGGGCCCTGCCCCGTCGGCTGCAGCAGGCCTTCGGCCACCAGCCCATGAACCCAGTGCTGCTGGGCGCCGCTGGCCTGGCACAGCGCCGACAGCGTGAACGACAGATGTTCTTCCACGACGACGGTTGGGGTCGTGAGCACGAGGATCTCATCCATGGCTTGAAGCCTCCAGTGCGGCACGGGGGTTGTAGGCAGCAAAGGCATGGGCCAGGGCTCGCCACGCCGTTCGGTCGGACTCTGAAGCCGAAGGCGGCAGGGCCATGGTCAGCACGGCATAAAGATCGCCAGGCACCTTGCCCGGCATGCCCTTGCCCTTCAGGCGCAGCTTGCGCCCCTGCGACGATCCCGGCGGCACGCTGAGTTGCACGCTGCCGTCGGGCGTCGGTGCCGTCACGGTGGCGCCGAGTGCGGCCTCCCAGGGCGCGACGGGCAGGTCGAAGCTGATGTCGCTGTCGTCCAACCGGAACACCGGGTGCGGCAGGATCTGGATCTCCAGGTACAGGTCGCCGGAGGGCCCGCCACCCTGCCCGGCTGCGCCCTGTCCGGACAGCCGCAGGTGCTGGCCTTCGCGAATGCCCTTGGGAACGTTGACCTCGAGTTGCCGCTCCTGCAGCGTGGTCTGCCCCGCCGCGTCGACAACGGGCATGCGCGGGGAGATCATGCGCTTGGCGCCCCGGTAGGCATCGAGCAGATCGATGGCGACCTTGGCATGGTGATCCCGGCCCGGGGAGGGTCCGCCTTGTCGGTTCTCGGCGCTGCGACGGTGCAGGCCTTCGGCTTCATCGAAGCCACCCCGACCGAACAGCGATTCGAAGAAGTCGCTGAAGTCTCCGGCATCACCTGTGTCGCCTGACTTTCGGCGTGGGTGCCGACCCGCCGTGCCCCCGGGGCCGCGGCCGCTGAATTCGTAGCCGCTGTCCCAGCCGGGCGGCGGTTCGAAGGGCTGGCCGCTGGCACGGCGCTGCGCGATGTCGTCATAGGCCGCGCGGCGTTCGGCGTCGATCAGGGCTTCGTGCGCCTCGGCCACCTCCTTGAAGCGCGCCTCGGCATCGGGTTCCTTGCTCACGTCGGGGTGGTACTTGCGGGCCAGCTTGCGGTAGGCGCGCTTGATCTCGTCCTGCGTGGCGGTGCGCTCGACACCGAGCGTGGCGTAGTAGTCCTTGAATTCCATGCGTGGCACTCTTTCAGCTCATGGCCAATCGACCCGACGGCTGTACTGGCGCTTCATCAACTGGGTCGGCGTGCAGCAGGCCAAGGGAAGGTGCCGAAACCCTGGATGAAGCTCATCCATGGACGTCTTCTGTGTCCCCATGAGCCTACGCACAAGGCGCCTCGAGGACCGTGCGGCAGCGAACACTCGGGACCTGAGGTCGCCTGTCGCCTGTCGCCTGTCGCCTGTCGTCACTCGTCACTCGTCGCGCGTTCGCTGCCGCACATACCGAGCAGTCCGGGAAGCGCAGGCTCCACTGTCTCCTCAGCCAACCGGACCTACGACCATGAAGACCGATTCGCAACTGCAGCAAGACGTGATGGTTGAACTGAAGTGGGAACCTGCGGTGCATGCCGTACAGATCGACGTGGAGGTCGAGGGTGGCGACGTCGCCCTCACCGGCACGATGCACAGCTGGTCCGAACGCGATCTGGCCACGCGGTCAGCGTGGGGTACGGCCGGCGTCCGCAACGTCGTCGACAAGATGAATCTCGTCTATTGAACCGGACGACGCGGCGCGGGACGCCCCAAAAGGGGCGAAACCGGGTACCAGACCACGACGAAGAACAAGGGGCAGGACATGGACATCACCACACACCGCGCACGCATCACAGGGCCAGTCTCCTACCTGTCCGGCAGCGGGAGGAAACAGAACATCCCCATCGGGCCCTGCCTCGTCGAGAGCCTGGGGGGACGGTTCATCGACATCATCTGGGGCGTACGTGGACAGAGCTCCGTGGCGCTGCCCGTCGAAGAGATCGAAGCGGCCCAGGATCACGGACACCTGGTGCTTCTCGACTGAAGCGCCAGAGCTCAGGAGACGAGGCGCAGGAACGATGGACATGCTGCCGCGGTCCGGGCCTGGCAGTCACCCGGCCGCCGCCGGCAACGGACGCAGGGCGCACTGGACGGCCTTCCTGGTCATCGCGTTCACCTGGTCGTGGTCATGCTGGCTTTGGGCCTCTGCCATCGAGCCCCAGTCCGCGCAGGCCTCTGGCGTGCTGTCCGCGCTCGGCAGCTTCGGTCCCGGGGTTGCAGCGCTGAGCTTGATCGGGTGGACGGGCGGCCGCCCTGGCCTGCGCGGGTGGCTGGGAAGATGCCTGCAGTGGCGCATCGGAGCCGGCACGTTCGCGTGGGCCTTCTTCCTTCCCCTGACGGTGCTTGCCACCGCGGCTCACAGGAGCATCCTCGGCTGGTGATCAGGGCGGCGACGCCAGGCGCAGCCAGATTTCGTTGCGCCGCATGAACCAGGGGATGAACGGCGCGTCGTAGCGTGAGTACACGGCTTCACCCTCCCACGCGAGGTCGGCCGCGCGCAGCGCCGCCTGCAACTTGGCCAGATGCTCGGCGTAGTTCGACTCCGACCAGAAGCCCGAGTAGCGGATCACGGCGAACCGGGTGGGCGACACATCGCGAAGTTGAACGCGTGCATCCAGAGGCTCCGGGGCGCTGGCCGCCGTGACACCTTTGGGCAACACGAACTGCACCAGGAAGCCGCCGGGCGAAACGCTCTGGGTCACCGGCGCAGTCATCTCCAGTTTCACCGGCACGGCGGCCTGCGTCACCGGCGCGGTCATCGCGAACTTCCGCTCGCCCTTGTTCTTGCCGAAGATGTAGCCTGCCAGGATGGGGAAGGCCTGGTTGCCGGCCTCACCCGCCGGGCCGGGCACCAGGACTTCGGCCACCGCATAGGCAGCGTACTGCCGCACCTCGATGTCCGCGAGTTCGCGCACGACCTGGTAATCGGGCTCTTCGGTGGCGTGTGTGGGCATGGGAAGGGTGACCATTGCAAGTGTCGAGAACAGGGCGGCACCGAAGGCCATGCCGGAACGGAACGGCCTGAGGACTGGTAGGAGTTGCATCGAAGGATGTTCGCATCGGCTGCGGTTCTCGTCCGTGCTCTGACGAACATGGGGACTCGAACGACTGGCCATCGATGTGCCAGGTGATCAGCAGCAGCAAGGGCCCGGGCTCCACGAGACCGCACGTCGTGCGAGCGAAGCCCGCGTGCGATGAACTCCGCCTGCATGCGACGGTGCTCGACACCGGCGCGCACCGAGGCTTCGAAGAACTGCGAGAGCGTCTCGCCTTCAGCCAGCGCCGCCTCGACATCGGCACGGCCAGGAGCCGTCACTGGCATCCTTTGCCAGAGAACGCTCGCTGAGCCAAGGCACTGCGTTCGGCACCCGTCAGATGGCCTGCCGCAGCAACCACTGCCGAAAGCGCTGCGTCCTTGGCATCCCCGCACAGTCGGCCCGATAGACGACGTAGTAGGACAGCGGTGAGGCCAGCCGGACCGACGGGAACAGGCGAACCAGGCGGCCACTGGCGACATCGTCGTGCGCCATGACGCTGCGCGCGAGCGCCACGCCCTGGCCGTCGATCGCCGCCTGCAGCACCGCCGCCGAGTTGTTGATCTTCAGACCACGCCCCGTGGTGATCGTGTGGGTGACACCCGCCGTGCGCAGCCAGCTGTCCCAAGTCGGAAAGCCTTCGTCCTCGCCCATCGACAGGTCGTGGATGAGAGTCTCACTCAGCAGGTCCGCGGGCTTCCGCAGCCGCCGCGCCTTCTGCTCAAGCAGCGGCGAGCAGACCGGAAACACCTCTTCATCGAGCAGCTTGTCAGCTCGCAGACCGGGCCAGTGGCCTGCTCCGTAGCGCACACCGATGTCGATGCGCTGCGCGACGAAGTCCACCGGCTTCAGGCTGGTGTCCAGGCGGATGTCGGTCTCGGGGCACTCCGACTGGAAGCTCTCCAGGCGAGGCAACAGCCACTTGGCGGCGAAGGCCGGGCTGACCGTGACGGTGAGCACGCCGCGGGTCGATCCTTCACGCAGGCGATGCAGAGCCAGGCTCAGCCGGTCGAAGCCGGCGCGCAGCTCCGGCAGCGCCCGCTCGGCGGCTTCCGTCGGCACGAGGCGCGCACGGCCACTGGTCGCCCGGTGGAACAACGGATTTCCCAGCCAGTCTTCCAGCGTCCGAACCAGCTGCCCGACGGCCGCGGGCGTGACGTTCAGCTCCGTCGCTGCGGCCGCAAAGCTCTGATGACGCGCGCTGGCCTCGAATGCCCGAAGCGCGTTGAGGTGCACAGGGACCTTCATCATTAGATAGTTTTTCTTTGTCGGACAGACACTTTATCCCGTTTGCGGCAACGCCGTGCTTCGAACAGAGTTCGGGCTTAGCGCACGGCCTACCGCCGTCCGTGGTGACCGGTCAATTTTTTGTTGATCTCGTCGAGCGCGGGCCACACACAGGAGTCTGCAATGGGAAATCAGTTCAAGGGTCGCAAGCTGCTGGTCGTCGGTGGCACGGCAGCAACTCGCGGCCGTCGGTCCTGTGTCCGCGCTGACCGCGGACCTCACCAGCGACGCCGGCATCCAGGCCGTCGTGCAGGCGCTCGACGTGCAGCACCCGTGGCTTCAACGCCTTCCACCCGATCGGGCGCGTTGGCACACCTCAGGACGTGGCGGAGGTCATCGTGTTCCTGCTGTCCGACCAGGCGGGCTGGGTGACAGGCGCCATCTGGGATGTCGACGGCGGCGTGATGGCGGGTCGCAACTGAGTGTCGACTTGCAGGCCCTGCGCGGCGCCCGTGTCATGGCCCCTACATTTGGAGATGATCATGCTCGTGAACCCCGACTTCTCGCACCGAGCGGCCATGACGGCCGTCGAACACCGCTGGGTGCCGTCGCCGCAGCCCGGTGTGCAGCGGGTGATGCTGGACCGCCTGGGCGGCGAGCGGGCGCGGGCCACGAGCCTGGTTCGGTACGCGCCGAACTCGATCTTCCCCGCGCACGCGCACCCCGGAGGCGAAGAGATCCTCGTGTTGTCCGGCACCTTTTCGGACGCCAGCGGGCACTACGAGCCAGGCTGGTACCTGCGCAACCCGCCCGGCTCGGCCCACCAGCCCTCGAGCGCAGACGGTGCTCTGATCTTGGTGAAGTTGTGGCAGATGCCGGCAGACGACACACACATCGTCCGCATCGACTCGCGCGATGTCACGTCCTGGCGGCGAGACGGCAAGCATGAGGTCTGCCGGCTGCATGAGACCAACCACGAGCAGGTCAGTCTGTTGCGGCTCCCTCCGGGCCACCTTCTGCGGCCGGACGTGCGTGGTGGCGCCGAGCTGCTGGTGATCGAAGGTCAAGTCGCTGGCGGCGCGACCGTGCTGGGTGCTCTGGGCTGGCTGCGGCTTCCTCCCGGCGACATGACCGAACTGCGCGTCGGTGCCTCCGGCGCCAAGCTCTACCTGAAGACCGGTCACCTGGCCGGGTTCGCGACATGACGCCGCAACGCACCCGCATCGCCATCGTCGGCGGTGGCCTGGCCGGCCTCGCGGCTGCGTGGAGGCTCCAGCAGCAAGGCGTGCGCGACGTCGTGCTGCTCGAGGCGCGCGCTACCGCGGGCGGCCGCATCCTCTCGGTCGACGCCCGTGGCTCGCGCGTCGACACAGCGTTGCCGGCGCTGGATCGATTCGACCTGGGTCCCAGCTGGTTCTGGCCGGCCATGCAACCGCAACTGGATCGGCTGGTCACCGAGTTGGGCCTGGAGCGATTCGAGCAGCACAATGAAGGTGACATGCTCGTCGAGCGCTCTGCACAGCAGCTGCCGCAGCGCGTGCGGGGCTATGCCAGCGACCCGATATCGATGCGGCTGACGGGCGGCACCGGTGCCCTGGTTGCCGCGCTGCTTGCCCGACTCGATGCCGCGGTCGTCCGCACAGGTCAGACAGTGCGCCGTCTGCGCTGCGAGTCCACGCACGTCGAGTTGACCGTGGACGATGGCGCAGGGGACCCGACGACCTGGGAGATCGAGCGGGTGCTGCTGGCCATGCCTCCGAGGCTCGCCGCGACCCGCCTGCAGTTCGATCCGCCGCTGCCACCCGATCTGGCGCGCCGCTGGCTGGGTACGCCCACCTGGATGGCGCCGCACGCGAAGTACGTGGCGGTCTACGACACGCCGTTCTGGCGCGAACAGGGCCTGAGCGGCGGCGCACGCAGCGGCGTCGGGCCGATGGGCGAGATCCACGACGTCTCGATGCCCGGGGGCCACGCGGCGCTGTTCGGCTTCCTGGGCGTTTCGGCGCGGGTGCGCCGCCAGGTCAGCGACGAGGTGCTGCGAACACACTGCCGGGCGCAGTTGGCCCGGCTGTTCGGCGAGCGGGCCCACACACCCCGGGGCGACGCCTTGAAGGACTGGGCTGCCGACCCGCTGACCGCGACCGAAGACGATCTGGATGACGCGGGCCACCATGCCGCAGCCCCACCGTGCAGCGCCGACGGTGCTTGGCAAGGCCGGCTGATCGGCATCGGCAGCGAATGGTCGGCGCAGTTCCCAGGCTATCTTGCCGGGGCGGTCGATGCGGCCGAGCGGGGCGTGCGGCAGATCGGAAGGGAGAACGACCGCCTGAGAAAGGACGCGGCCACATGAACACGACCTACCCTGCCTGCAGCGCGCGTTCGGCAACCCGGTGTGTGTTCTCGATGGTCGGGCGACCCTTGTACTCGCCTTGCCACCAGCGCCAAGCGCCGTTCACGCCGCCAGCGAAATGT
Source organism: Rubrivivax sp. (assembly GCA_022843905.1). Lineage (GTDB taxonomy): Bacteria > Pseudomonadota > Gammaproteobacteria > Burkholderiales > Burkholderiaceae_C > Rubrivivax. The sequence continues at coordinate 76,824 of JALHMT010000016.1, read as the reverse complement.
CGTAGGGCTTCAAGGCAAAGATTGCTTACCACAAGGCGCCTATCGCGCCCGCCACGCCAAACAGAGTCATCATGACCTTGAACACTTTCCTGGGCTTCTGAAACGGCTTCATGGCTGCCTTTCGCGCAGGGCCGGTACATGGCCAAAGCGCTACGGACGGAACGGTAGGACAGCAGGTGTGAAGCGCTCGCGAAGCGGCGCAGCGCTACCGGGGTATTGCCCCAGGCCATGTGTTTCGGCAAGGGCGATGTCTGCGGGCAGAGTCCGGCGCTTCCCGGCGCGATCGTCGAGTTCTATGACGGCGCGGCGCGGGTCCATCCGGGGGCTCACCCCCCGGCGGACTCCCGACCTGGAGCCCGCTGCGCGATCGCGTGCAGTGCGGTTCAGCGCCGCAGCAGGCCCAGGCCGCTGAGCAGCACGTCGAGACCCAATTCGAAAGTCGTGTCGAACTGGTCCGGCGTGAAATAGCGCCCGGCTTGCGCCACCTGCGGGTGCAGCGTCTCCAGCTCGACCTGGGTCAACGGCTGCAACGAAGCGGGCCCATTGGCGTAGCCCTGTGTCTCGTCGAGGGTTGCACCCAGGACGTAGTAGCCCAGCGCCCGGAAGCCCCGGGCCGCGCGCTCGCTGTCGAGACCTGCGTCGGTAAAGCAGGCCAGGACCTCGGCCAGAAAGGCGACACCCGTGGCCGAGTTCCAGCGGTGCAGCGACAACCAGGCATAGAAGCGCGCGTGCCGCCGGGCGATGTCTCGCCAGTGCCGCACCAGTTGCCGCAGTCGTGATGCGGGGTCTTGCTCCCGCGAGGGGATGGGAACGCTGGCCAGGACACGGTCCACGAGCGCGTCGAGCAGGTGTGCCTTGCTCGGGAAGTGGTGGTACAGGCTCATCGCCTCCACCCCCAGCGTCTGACCCAGTCGGCGCATGCTGAAGGCGTCCAGGCCCTCGCGCTCGATCAGGGCCAGCGCCTCGGATTCGATGCGCTCGCGGGTGAGCGAGGGGCGGTTGGCTGGTCGAGGCATCCGTTGTACATGCTGCGGAGGACAAGTTTACAGCGTAAGGCCATGTGTTAACCTTACGCTGTAAGAACAATTCGCCGTCAACCTCCATGCCGCCACGCTCCACCGAAGCCCGCTCGACTCCAGCCACGACACTGCCCGGGCAGGCGCGCCATGGAGCCCAGTTCCGATGAAGCCCGTCGAGATCGTCGCCATCAGCCTCGCGTTCCTGGCAATCTGGCTGACCGTTCTATCGGCGCGGGTATCGCAGCTGCGCCTGCGCCATCGTGTCAGCTTCGGCGACGGCGGCCACCGCGACCTGCTGGCGGCCATGCGGGCGCATGGCAACACGCTGGAGCAGACTGCGCTGTATGGCCTTCTCGCCTTGGGCTGTGCGGCACTTCCGGCTGCAAGCACCGAAGGGCTGCTGGTCTGCGCCCTGACGTTCGGCGTGGCCAGGGTGTTGCATGCCGCGGGCATCTTCGGACGGCAACCCGCCTTGAGGCGGCTGAGCCACATCGCCACGGTGGTGGTCCAGTTGTCTTTGGTGGGCTTGATGGGACGGGCACTGTGGAGCATGCCTTGAGCCCCCGGTTGCAGGACTGGCAAACACGGGGCCGGGCCCTGACCTGGCAAGGCTTGCGCTTGTTCCACGTCGTCGAGGGACAAGGCCCCGTCGTTCTCTTGCTGCACGGCTATCCCACGGGCTCGTTCGACTGGCATGCGCTGTGGCCGCTGCTGCAGCCCGGCTATCGGCTGCTTGCTCCGGACTTCCCGGGCCTCGGCTTCTCGGACAAGCCACGTGACTGCCGCTACACCCTTGAGCTGCACGCCGAAGCCGCGGACGCCGTGCTGGACTCGCTGGGCCGCCCGCCGGTTCATGTGGTGGCGCACGATCTGGGTGTGCGGGTGGCACAGGCCATGCTGCTGCGTCGCCAGGCCGATCCGACGCTGTCGCCGCTGTCGAGCCTCGTGCTGCTCAACGGGGCCCTGTGCCCCGAGGCCTACAGGCCGCGCCTGATCCAGCGCCTGCTGGCCTCGCCCGCAGGACCCTGGCTTGGTCCCCGGATTCCCAGACGTGCCTTTGATCGCACCATCACCGGGCTGTTCGGTGCCATGACGCCGCCATCTCGCGAACTGCTCGATGACTTCTGGGCACTCGTCGAGTACGGCGATGGCAGGCGCATCACCCACTCGGTCGGCAGCTTCTGGCGCACGCCGCGGGCTGAACGCGACCGGCTGGTCGGCGCGTTGCTGGGCAGCGCCGTGCCGTTGCGGCTCATCAACGGAAGCGCCGATCCGAATTCGGGTGAGCTCATGATGCAACGCTGGTTGAGCCTGTCGCCGACGGCCGACCTTGTGCGGCTTGCCGCGATCGGTCACTGGCCTCAGCTGGAAGCTCCCGTCGCCACTGCCGATGCGATCCGCAGCTTCTGGCACTCGGCAGCCTGAGCCATCCCTCTCACCTTGGCATGCTGCTCTTGCACATCCGACCTGATGCTCATCCGATCTCTCGCTGAGCTGGCCGGCACCACCCCGAAGGCCGTCCGCCTGTACGAGCGGCTGGGGCTGCTGGGCCCGGTGCCCCGGCGCGGCCGCTATCGTGTGTTCGACGCAACGCATGTCGAGGCCGTGCTGCTGGTGCGCAGAGCACAGCGCTTTGGCTTCGGCCTGCGCGAACTGGCCGCCACGCGCAGCCGCGATGGCGCGATCGACTGGGCGCTGATGGCCCGGCTCGTGCAGGAGCGCCAGGCGGAGCTGGCCGCCGAACGCCAGCACCTGCAGGCGCTGGAAATCGAGCTGGCGCAGGCGGCGGCCGGACTGGTCGCTTGCGATCGAGCGGGTGCCCTGCCACGGGCTGTGGGGTGCCTGCAGACTTCGAAAGCGGGATCACCGCCGGCGGCTGGTGCTGGGCTTGACTCTGCCCCACGGGTCACACCGACAGTTGCTGTCCTCCCGCACTTCCCGCCTTCTTCATGACCGACTCCAACATGCTTGTGGTACTGGGCCATCCCCGCGACGACAGCCTGTGTGCGGCACTGGCCACGGCCTACGCCGAGGGCGCTGCCGCGGCCGGCGCGCAGGTGAGCCGACTCGACCTCGGGCACCTGCAATTCGACCCGGTACTGCGCAGCGCCCGCGCCGGTGGTCAGCCTCTGGAACCCGACCTCCTGCAGGCCCAGCAGGCCTTGCAGGCCGCGCGCCATGTGGCCTGGGTGTACCCGGTCTGGTGGGGCACGATGCCCGCGCTGTTGAAGGGCTTCCTCGATCGCACCCTGGTCTCTGGCTTTGCCTATCGCTACCGGCCGAACTCCCCCCTGTGGGACCGCCTGCTTCAAGGACGCTCGGCGGAACTGCTGGTGACGATGGACGCCCCGCCCTGGTACTACCGCTGGTTCGACCGCATGCCGGGCCACTGGCAGATGCGGCGCACGGTTCTGGCGTTCTGCGGCTTCGACCCCGTGCGCATCGCCAGCTACGGCCCCGTCCGCTCGGCGCCACACGAGCGGATCCAGCGCTGGCTGGCCGATGCCCGCCGGCGTGGCGAGCGGGCGGCCCGCCAACTGAACCAGCCCCGCTGGATGGGCCGTCGCCCACTCAGTGCGCCCCGAGACCCAAAGTCAGAATGACCGGCTTTGCCCAGACCCTGCGCCACCTGAGTGCGCTCGAGGTGGGGCGCGCAAGTCACAGCCGCGACAGGGTGCGCCGCTTCTCCGAGGTCCGCGGGCTGAGCCTGGCGCAATCCACCAACATGCTCAAGGGCTCTGGACCTGCTTCGCTACCCCTTAGGATGGGGCCAGCCTCAACCGCATCATGCAAGCCATGAGCCTCGTCGATCGATTCCGCAACTTCCTGGCTTGCTACGCCCGGAAGGACCTCGCAGCCATCTCGCGCATGCTGGCCGAGGGCGCGACTCTGCGCGACTGGGACATCTCTTTGCAGGGCCGGGCCGATTGATGATCGCCCGGGTCGTGGTGTTCCTCTCCAGCCAAATCGCGAGCTTCGTGTCCGGTGCCAACGGGTATGTCGACGGGGGCTCCATCAATCACGTGCAGATCTGAACGGTGGACCCTTGCCCCGGCGGTGCGGGTCGTACCGGCCCGGCGCAAGGCTGCGCGGGCAAGGGTGCATGTGAGCCCCGGGCGCAGACCAAGTCCATCCTCGACATGGCCGGCATGCTCAACGCACCAAAGTCCAAGAACGGCAAGCACGTCAGCTTCGAAGACATGAACCCCTGGCGCTGACTTCGGCACCGGAAAGCCGGCACTCGACACCAACGTCCTGGTGGGTGCCGCCCGAATCGGCGGCACTCACCCTCACTCCACCACGAAGAGCGGCTTGATCTGAGTGAGGCAACTGCTGTTGGGCGCTTGCCCGGGCCTGGCAAGGAATTCGGTGGCGATCTGCATCACGCAGTCTGTCGCCGGCATGCCGGGCGGCGGAAAGAATGCCCCGTGCCCCAGGCCGGGGAAGGTATAGACATAGGAATTTTTCAGGTTCCTTGCCACGGCTTCCCCGTAAGGCTGGGGCGTCACGGGGTCGTAGGCGCCGTTCAACACCAGCGTGGGAATGTCGGAGTTTTCGTAGACGAAGGGTGGCTTCAGGTCGACTTGGAGGATGGCGCAAACCTTCCCCACCATGTCGCCTTCGCGGGCACCCCAAGGAACGAGTTGCGGATAGGCTGGCGGCAAGGCCTGGATGGGCGTCGCCTGAATCGATTTGGCCCGGGCGCAGAGCACGCTGTGGTACATCCCCTTGGCGCTGCCGTCGCTGCTTTCCAGGTCCGTGGACAGGTTGTCCGCCACCCAGCCGAAGTTTCCCTGGCTGGCGGCCTGGATGTTCTTGGGGATGGACGTGCCGCGCGCGCTGTTGCCGGAATAGGGTCGGATCAGCGCAGCCAGCAGGGCGGTGGCAAAGGCATTGCCGTCGAGTTGGGTCACGACCGCCCGCTTGCTCACCGGCGTGGTCAGGGTCAGGGGAAGCGGCTTCTGGTTGAGCTGATCGACGATGGCCAGGAACTTCTGCTCGAGGTTCGGGTAGGCCTGGCCGCAACGCAGATCCTGGGCGCAGGCGTGAAACAGGTTGCGCAGTGCAAAGCTCAATGTGTGGCCGCTCGCCTGATTGAAGTCGATGTCGGGCCGGACGACGCCGTCGATGATCACGCTGCGGAGTTTCGCCTTGTGCTTGTCCGCCTGGGCGATGACGTATTGCCCCAGCAGGGTGCCATAGGAAACCCCGTAGTAGTTGAACGTCCGGTAGCCCAGGGTCTCTGCCACGGCATAGACATCCGCGGCGTTCTCGCGGGTGTTGAAGGCGTTGAGGTTGATGCCCTGCGCCTTGAAGCGCTCCTGGCAGGTCTTGAACCAGCTGGGGTCGGTGTAGGCCATCTCGCCCTTGGCAACGGCGATGTTCTTGGCGTCGTACTCCGGGCAGGTCAGAAAGGGCTTGGAATACCGTGTGCCCCGTTCCTCGACGAAGACGAGGTCGCGGCTTTTCAGCACGGCTTGCAGTTCGGGCAGAGACGGCACGGCCCAGTTGACGATCACGCCGATGGTGGAGTCCCCCGGGCCGCCTTGTTCGACAAAGAGGGGGTCGGCAGCAGGGCTCTTGCTGGTGCTGCGGATGCGCACGACGGCAAGCTGGATGGTGCGCCCCTTGGGCAATGCGTGCTCTTCCGGGACCGTGACGTACCCGCAATCCGACTTGGCCGCCACGGCGACCGGCACGTCGAAGGTCTTGCAGTCGACGGTTTGCCAGGCCGCACCCAGCTTGGCACGGGCGAAGGGCGCGGCCTGTGCAGCAGGGCTGCCGGCCAGGACGGCCCCGACCGTGATCCCCAGCAGCATGCCGCGAGGCAAGAGCGCGCGTGCCGGCTTGGGTGCGAGAAGGCTGCGGGCCAGGCCGCGCGCTGGGCGTGAAGGTGCGGTCATCGTTGGATTCTCCGGAGAGTGTCGATCGCAGGGATCACTTCTCGAGGCCGCGCAACTGCCCCTCGATGTGCTCGGGGGCCTCGATGGTGCGCAGCCATTTCACCGAACCGACCGCCCACTTCGGGTCGAGCTTGCGCAATTCGGCCACCAGACCGGGCAGGTGCGCCGCCCCGTAGGTGATGAAGATCTTGTCGTCGGGCGACTGCATGATGCGCTGCGCAAGGGCGCGGTTGCGGAAGTCCAGGATCACCGGTTGCATCCGGCCCGGCGTCGTGCTTGCGGTGGCCTGGTTGAGCGTGAACAGCCCGCGGCAGGTCACGCCGCCGAGTGCCTTCTGCGACGCACTCCCACGCTTCAACCATTCCACCACTTTCAGCATGAACGCGTTGTCGTTCGTGGCAGGCTTGGGCTGGAAGTCGCTGGCGTGCGCCTTCGCAAAGGCCGGATCCTCGCGCATCAGGCGCTCGTACTCCGCCTTGAGCTCGAGGGCATCGACGTCGGCCACGAGGTGGCGTTTCGGATGCTCGGCCTTGTCGGCTTCAAGCAGGCCGAAGTAGTCGAGCTGGAACTTCATCCCGCAGACCTCGCCGATCGACTTGTAGGTTCCGCTCAGGTCGCTGCCGCCCACGAGCTCGTGCGACAGCTTTTCGAAGAAGGCCTTCGACTCCGGCGTGGGGGTCTGCACGCCTTCGTAGTAGCTGACATAGCCCTCCGACAACGCCTTCTCCACGTCGTAGATGACGGCCTGGTAGAAGCGCTCGGAGCCGATGTGCTGCATGCCTTGGAAGACAACGCGTTTCGAGCCATTCGTCAGAGACACCTGCGGGACCGTTGCTGGCCGGGTGTCGGTGACGATCATCAGATAGTAGAAAGGCATCGCCACCACGACGCCGAGGATCAGCGTCCAGCCCAGCAGGCTGCGCGACCAGGCCGAAGCGAACGGCCGGCCCGCAGCGGTGGGTGAGAATCGTCTGATGACCCACGCGCTCGCGACGGCCAGTACCGCTGCGACGAGCAACAGCCCCACGAGCAGCCCATAGCCCCAACCCAGGAGGATGGGCAGTCCGAGGACGAACGCGGCCACCAGCAAGAACCAGGCGATCGCCTGCAGGCGGATGCGCCACAGTGGCGAGGCGGGAGCCGCGGATGGGGTGAGAGATGGTTGCGTGTCCGACGATGTCTTCATGCGCGCATGTTCTGACGGCGATTCGCCGCAAGGATCACAAATTATGCTGCTACGCACTGCGCAAGCCGTCATCGTGCGATGCGCCCTGAGAACGCCGTCTCAGCAACCCGTATCGAGTGGCCGATTGGCCGAGCAGTGACGGTGGTCTCGTCCGCGTTGACGGCAACGCGATCCGGTTCACCTTCGCCGCTCGCGATCGCCTTACAATCTCGGTCCTTGTAAGGAGACCGGGCATGGCTGAATCCACCATCACTGCAAAGGGCCAGACCACCGTGCCCGCAGACATCCGGGCTCTCGTGGATGCCAAGCCCGGCACGCGCCTGGTCTGGTCGGCGATGCCGGACGGCACCATCATCGTTCGTGCCAAGACCAAGTCCATCCTTGACATGGCCGGCATGATGAAGGCGCCGAAAGCCAAGAAGGGCAAGCATGTCAGCATCGACGACATGAATCCCTGGCGCTGAGTTCGGCACCGGTATGCCGGCGCTCGACACCAACGTCCTGGTGCGCTACATCGTCCAGGACGATCCCTCGCAACTTGCCGCTGCCAAGCGCCTGATCAACCGCTGTGTCGCCGAAGGGTTGACGCTGTTCGTTCCCGTGACCGTCGTGCTCGAATTGGAGTGGGTGCTGCGGTCCGGCTTCGCTTTCGCCAAGAACGATGTATTGATGACACTGTCCAGCCTCTTCTCGGCGGCCGAGTTGACCTTCGAATCCGAGCGCGCGCTCGAAGTCGCGTTGCAGTTGTTCCGCAAGGGATCGGCCGACTTCGCAGACTGCCTTCACGTCGCGTTGGCGACGCAGGCTGGCGAGCAGCCGCTTTGGACTTTCGACAAAGGGGCAGCCAAGGTCAGCGGCGCTCGACTGTTGGCCAAGGCCTGAGGCGGGATCGAATCGCGGCCGCAGCGAATCTGATCCGCCGGGTGCTTCCGGGGCAGCCTCGACAAGCTCGTCGTTGCCATCAGTGACATCGAGCATGAGTGAATCTTGTCGGCCATGTCCCGTCGCTCACAGCGGTCAGCTGCCGGGCACAGCGCATGGCGTCAGTCCTTAGGCTGGAGCGGCGGGGTACGACCAACATCCACGCTAGTCCGGGCTGTCGAGGCCGGCTGTCGTCGCTTGCTTGTTGGCGCCGACTGAAACTTGGCCAGCTGGCACCCACGCTGAGTCGATCCCAGGTGCTGGCCGAACTCCATGCACGCGTTCAGCGCGGTGAACTTGACCGCAAGACCGCCGAGCGCCAGCTCGACCACCTGAGAGCCCTCCGGCTGCGCCTGCTCGGTGACCGCGTCCTGCAGGCCCTCGCGTGGAAGATCGCCGCACAACTCGGCTGGCCCGACACCTTCATGGCCGAGTACGTCGCCCTGACCCGGCTGCAGGCCGAAGCCTTCGTCTGCATGGAGCCGGCGCTGGCACGTGCCGTCAGCGGCATCGTCGCCGTGGCAACCATTGACGACCTGCTGGCAAGCAGCCAGCGCCAAGTGACCTCACCCGAAGGCACTACGATGACGCCAACAAGAACGGGAGGGAGGACACCATGAACCCGAACGACAACGACGACAGCCGATCCGTCGCCCTGTACTGGGACTTCGAGAACCTGCACGCTGGCCTCATGGAGGCCAAGTACGGCGAAGGCGTCTACGCCAAGCAGGACAACCGATTCAAGGTCCAGGAACCGCTCATCGACGTTCAGGCCCTGGTCGAGCTTGGCGCCTCCTTCGGCCCCGTCGCCATCAACCGCGCCTACGGCAACTGGCAGTACTTCGGCCGGTACAGGGACGCGCTGCTGCAGAGCGCCGTCGAGCTGATCCAGCTCTTCCCGCCGGGCGCCTCCGCCAAGAACGGCGCCGACATCAAGCTCTGCCTCGACGCCACCGAAGACATCAGCCGCTTCGCCCACATCGGCACCGTCATCATCGTCGGCGGCGACAGCGACTTCATGCCCGTCGCCCAGAAGATCAAGGCGGCAGGCCGCACCCTGATCGGCATCGGCAACCGCAGGAACACCAACAAACACTGGGCCAAGAGCTGCCACGAGTTCCGGTACTACGACAGCCTGGTCGAAGCCCCCAGCACCGACGAAGCGCCCAAGCCCAGCGAAACCAGGGACACCGCACCGCCGCCACCGGCGAACCCGGCTGCCGACATGCTCAAGCGGGCCGTGCGACTGCTCGCCGAGACCACGGGCGAGGCGTGGGTCAGCAAGGGATCGGTCTGGCACATGGTCAAGCGCCTCGACCCCACCTTCGATCCTAAGGACCACGGCCACGCCAACTTTGCCGAGATGGTCAAGGCCATGGACGCCGTCGTCGAGATCAAGAAGGGCGATACCGACCACCTGCTGCGCTTGCGATGAACCAGGCCGTCGGGCCGACCCACCCAGGTACGTTCGAGGGTCCCCGACGCGCGCATCCACCTATCGCGAGGGCGACGGTCAAACGATGTCGATCTGAAGGTCCCTCGGAACCGCCGCACTTCGGACTCAGCTCTTCTTCGCCCGCGCCTTAGGCTTGTCGACCCTTCCTGCCGCGACCTTTGCTGCAGCGGACGCGTCCTTCGTCCAGGGCTTGTGCTCAAGGTACTCGTTGAGGTTGCGCAGATGCATCGTCATCACCGCGCAAGCCTTCTCCGCCTCGCCCTCACGCATGTGGCGCAGTACCTTTCGGCGTACGGCGATGATGTCCGGCATGGGCTGCGGATCGATCCGCGCCAGCAAGGTACGCACGATCTCGGACAGCGCGTCGACCAGCATCACCATGACCTCGTTGTGAGTGGCCTTGGCGATCAGCCTGTAGAACTCGATGATCAGGCGCGAATCCCGCGAACCGCGACCCGTCTTGAAAAGCGCTGCGTGGTAGTCGATGTCGGCTTCGATCGCATCGAGCTCCTCCTTCGTGGCGCGCTGACACGCCAGCCGGATGGCGACGCATGTGAGTTCGATACGCGCTTCCGTCACGCTGTCGGTCGGCACCTGCCCGAGCGCGACCATGTCCCGTACTGCCTGCGTGATCCCGTCGGTGCCCGTGGCCTTGATGAAGAAGCCGCCGCTGGCGCCCGTCTTGGCTTCCACCAAGCCGGCCAGTTCGAGACTGCGCAGTGCCTCGCGCACGCCGCTGCGGCTGATGTCGAACTGCTCGGCAAGTTCGCGCTCGGCAGGCAGCCGCTGGCCAGGCTGAAGGGTCCCGTCGGCCACCTGGCGGCGCACCTGGTCGCACACCGCCTCGAATGCTCGCCGAGTCCGCACCGGCCGGAAATCAGGCGCCGCGGTTTCCGAGGACCCAGGCCGAGAACGTGGGGACACAAGAGGCAGCGACATGGAGGTCTCCGAGCGAATTGGGCGCGCGCAGGATGGCGGCGCTACCGGCACCGGGGAGCCGATCCCCGGCCGTCATGTTCAGTCTTGACTGTAATTGGTTGAACACCTCTGGCGGCACGAACCCGGGTTGCAAGGCCCACGAAAACCTGGGTGGCGGCTCACTTGGCTTGCGCCTGAGTTCGATCTATCATATGTAGAACCATTGACCAGCATGACCGCAGAGATCAGCCGTCCGACCCCAGGAGACCGCATGCCCGAACCCCGGATCATCCTCGACGACCGTGAGGTTCCACGCGCCAGGGTGCTGCAGCAGGCGAGGCGCGCTGCCAGCGGCTTCCACGAACTGGGTGTGCGCGAAGGCGACACGGTCGCCCTGCTGCTGCGCAATGACTTCGCCTTCTTCGAAGCGCAGCAGGCCGCCGCCGCATTGGGTGCCTATTGCGTGCCGATCAACTGGCACGGCCGGGAAGAGGAAGTGCGCTACATCCTGGACGACGCCAGGCCGAAGGTTCTGGTGGCTCACGCCGACCTCGTCGCTCCGCTGCGGGACGCTCTGCCGCTCGATGTGAAGCTGCTCGTGGTACCAACGCCTCCGGAGATCGCCAAGCGCTACGAGTTGCCCCCGTCGGTGACTTCAACGATGACGGGCGACCTCAGCTGGCCACAGTGGACTGCTGGCTTCGAGGAGTGGACGGGCCCGTCATTGCGCAGCCGCGCCACGATGATCTACACCTCCGGCACGACCGGCCACCCCAAGGGAGTGCGGCGCGACGCCGCCACGCCCGAACAGGCTGCCGCCTACGTACAGATGCTGGCGCGGGTGTACGGTGTCGTGCCGGGAATTCACGCGTTGATCGCCGGGCCGCTGTACCACGCGTCGCCGAACGCCTACGGCAGGCAGGCCTTGCCGAATGCCGACGTCCTGGTGATGCAGTCGAAGTTCGACGCCGAGCAGACGCTGGCGGCCATTGAGCGCTACCGCATCACCCACGCGGTGATGGTCCCGACGATGTTCGTCCGCCTGCTGAAGCTGCCTCCCGAGGTGCGGGCCCGCTACGACATCAGCTCCATCCGCTGGGTGACGCACACGGGGGCGCCCTGCCCTGCCGACGTGAAGCGTCAATTGATGGACTGGTGGGGCCCGGTCGTCTATGAGACCTACGGTGGCAGCGAGGTCGGCACGGCCACCCTAGCCACGCCCCAGGACGCGCTGGACTACCCGGGCAGCGTCGGTGTGCCGACCCCTGGCACGAGCATCGCCTTCTACGGCGAAGACGGCGAACGACTGCCCGAAGGCGAGATCGGCGAGATCTACATGCGCGTGCCGGCGTACGCAGACTTCACCTACCTCAACAACCCCGAGAAGCGTCGCACCGTCGAACGCGATGGACTGATCAGCGTCGGAGACGTGGGCTACCTGAAGGACGGCCACCTGTATCTCTGCGACCGCCGCTCCGACATGGTCATCTCGGCCGGCACCAACATCTACCCGGCCGAGATCGAAATGTGCCTGCTGCAGTGCCCCGGCGTGCAGGACTGTGCGGTGTTCGGCATCCCGGACGAGGAGTTCGGCGAGTCCCTGGCCGCAGCCGTCGAGCGCGTGCCAGGGGCCTCTCTCACTGAAGCCGACGTGCAATCCTGGGTACGGGATCGCATGGCCAGGTACAAGGTTCCGAAGCGCGTGGACTTCCACGCGGCCCTGCCGCGCCAGGACAGCGGCAAGATCTTCAAGCGTCAACTGCGCGACCCGTTCTGGCTGGCGGCCGGACGCAAGATCTGATGGCGAATCCGCAGACGCTCAGATAGGCAACCCGAAGTGGACCGCATCCTTGGCCCGCGAAGCTTGAACAACTGGGGACCCCCGTGAACTTCACCGAAGAACAGATCGCCTTCCAGGACAGCGTGCGCCGCATGGCCGAGAAGCACGTGGCGCCGATCGCCGCCGAGATCGACGCGAACGACCGCTTTCCGACCGAGCTCGTCAAGCTCTTCGGCGAGATGGGATTGATGCAGCTGTGGGTGCCAGAGAAATACGGCGGCCCCGAAGGCAATCTCACGATGATGTGCATCGCGCGAGAGGAAGTCTCCCGGTTCTCCCCCGCCTGCGGCTCGATCGCCGGGCTGAACACGATGTTCATCATGCCGCTGATCCACTTCGGCACCGAGGAGCAGCGTCAGCGCTTCCTGCCGCCCATCGCGCAAGGGGGGGTGGTCACGGCCATCGCGATCAGCGAGCCGCAGGCCGGCAGCGATGTCAGCGCGATGACGACCCGTGCCGTGCGCGACGGCGACAGCTACGTCATCAACGGCCGCAAGCAGTGGTGCAGCTACGGCGTCGAGGCCGAGTACATCGTGCTGATGGCGCGCACCGAGGGCGAGACCGGCGCCAACGGCATCAGCGCCTTCATCATCGAGCCGAAGAAGATGAAGGGCGTGAGCTTCGGACGCCACGAGCGCAAGATGGGCTGGCGAGGCGCGCCGAACACGCCGATCTTTCTGGACAACGTGCGTGTGCCCATCGAGAACCTGGTGGGCGAAGAAGGCAAGGGCTTCCGTGCCAGCCTGCGCGCGCTCGACCTCAACCGGCCGACCATCGGCGCGCAGTGCGTCGGGCTGGCGCAAGGTGCGCTCGAAGCGAGCGTGGCCTACGCCAAGGAGCGAAAACAGTTCAAGCGCAGCATCGGCGAATTCCAGGGCGTGGGCTTCATGCTCGCCGACATGGCCATCAACATCGAGGCGGCGCGGGCACTGGTTTACGAGTGCGCGCGCGCCGGCGACGTCGGCGACTGGGCTCGGCTGAACACTCTGGCCAGCATGGCCAAGTGCTTCGGCAGCGACATGGCGATGCGCGTGACCACCGACGCGGTACAGGTCTTCGGCGGCTACGGCTACACGATGGACTACCCCGTGGAACGCATGATGCGCGACGCCAAGCTGGCCCAGATCTTCGAGGGCACGAACCAGATCCAGCGCATGGTCATCGCGCGGGATCTTCTGAAGTAAGGCCCGGGCGCGGCGGTCTGCCGAGGCCGGTGCATCGGGCTCGCCGCGACGCCGCCCGCGCAGAAGGCCCTATCGCGCGCGGCCGCGATCGACAACGGTCCGCAGCGCGTCGCCCGACAGGCCGGCCATGTCTCGTAACACCTCTTCCGTGTGCTCACCGAGCGTCGGTACATGGCCACCGACCTCGACGCGGCCGCCCGACAGGCGGTAAGGCAGGTTCGGCACGTGGTACTCGCCGGCACTATCGCGCACGGGGACCATGGTGCCGCGGTGGGCGAGCTGCTCCAGCGCCAGGGCCTCGCGCACCGTGCGATACGAGGTCACGGGCACGCCAGCACCGCCGATCACGCGCTCGCACTCGGCGCGCGAGCGCAAGGAGGTCCAGGCCTCGATGCGCGTCATCACCTCGTTCCAGTTCGTCTGCCGGGCGCGATCGGTGGCCATCGTGGGATCGTCGCGCCAGCCCTCGATGCCGACGGCATCGAGCAGTGCTTCGAAGTTGCGTGGGTTGACGGCGGCGATCATCAGGTAGCCGTCGGCCGCCTTGAAGGGCGGGTAGACCGGCCGCCGCTTCTGGGCCGGGAACTGCGCCTCCTGCACTTCGTACGGCATCAGCGACAGCATGCTCTCGAAGAGGGTCGTGTCGACATGCTGCCCACGCCCGGTGGCGTGACGATGGTTCAGCGCCGCGAGCACGCCCGAGTACGCAAACAGCGCGCCCAGCACGTCGGCATAGAAGATCGCGGTGTTCGCGGGACGGTCACCGTGGTCCTGGTAGCCAGCAAAAGCCGTCTCGAAGCCGGAGGCCGCCTGCACGATCTGTGCATAGGCCGGTTTGAATGCGTCGGGCCCGGTCTGTCCAAAGCCCGAGATCGAGCAATAGATCAGTCTTGGATTCAGGACGCGCAAGTCCTCCCAACCGAGGCCCAGCCGCTGCATCGCACCAGGGCGGAAGTTCTCGACGACGACGTCCACGCAGCCGACCATGGTCTTCACCGCGGCGATCGCCGCCGGGTCCTTGAGGTCCAGGCAGATGCTGCGCTTGCCCGCGTTGAGGTGTCCGAAATAGGCACTGCACCCTTGCCGCATCGGTTCACGCTGGCGAATGTAGTCACCCTCGGCGGACTCGATCTTGACGACGTCGGCGCCGAGATCGGCGAGGTAACGCGTGGCGTAGGGTCCGGCCATCATCGTCGAGAAATCGAGCACGCGAACGCCCTGCAGTGGCGACGGGGCGGAAAGATCTGAAGAGGTGGTCATCGGGTCTCCGTGGCGGGCCGAGAGATGCCCACGCGTTTCTGCTCAATGAACGATCAGGCTCAACATCTCGGCCACCATCGCAGGCTTGGTGGCGCCCTCGCGTTCCATCGTGTAGCGGCGCTTGAGCATCGTGCCGGCGGGCACCGGGTCGGCCGACAGCACCTGCATGTGCAGCCGCACGCGGTCTCCGGCCGAGACCTCGACTGGATAGCGAACCTTGTCGAAGCCATAGTTGAAGGCGCGCCCGTGCCGGCGCACCTGCACGATCTGGCTGGCCAGGCCGGGCACCAGCGACAGGGTCAGCAGGCCATGGGCGATGGGCAAGCCTCCTGGAAGTTCGCGCGCCGCGCGTTCGCGGTCGACGTGGTACCAGTTGCGGTCGCCGGTGAGCTCGGCGAAGCGGTCGATGAGGGCCTGGTCGATGGTGACCCAGTCGCTGTGGCCGAGGTCCTCGCCCACGTGGAGTTTCAGATCGGCCAGGGTGTCAACGCTGATCATGTCAGTTCCATCCTTGCGCCACGGACGCTGAAGGCGCGCAGCCACGTGGCAGCATCACGCGCAAGGGAAGCAGGACCATGTCAATCCGCGACGATGTTGGCCTGGCGGATGGCGGCGGTCCACTTGTCGACATCGCGTGCGATCACTGCGCCGAATTCGTCGGGCGGGGTGGTCAGGGAATCGACGAGAGGGCAACGGTGCGGTCCTTCACCTCGGCCTGCTGCACGATGGCGTTGACTTCGCGGCTCAACCGCTCGACCACTGCCTTGGGGGTGCCACGCGGCGCAAGCAGCCCGTACCCGAGGTCGACTTCGAGTCCACGCGACATACTGGTCAGGTATGGGGACGGGCAGAGGGATCTCGCGACGCTGCAGCTCACTCAGGTCGCTGATCGCCTCGACGTACCACGCCTGCATGTTGCCTGGCAGCGCGATGGATCCGCTCACAGTGTTGCGCGCCCGTTGGACAACACGACGAGGTCACGCTCGACGACCTTGGCGCGGAACGCGATCTCGGCATCGCCGCAGCGCCAGGCCTCGACGCGCAGCGTCTCGCCGGGGAACACGGGCGACGTCAGCCGCGCACGGAAGCTTTTCAGGAGGGTGGGGTCGTAGCCGCACAGCGCACGCACCACGCCGTGGCAGGCGACACCATAGGTCGCCAGCCCGTGCAGGATCGGCCGCGGAAAGCCCGCCTTGGCGGCCACCGCAGGGTCGACGTGCAGCGGGTTGAGGTCTCCCGACAGTCGGTACAGCAGTGCAGCGTCGGCGCGGGTGGGCAGGTCCAGCACGACGTCGGGGGCGGCATCGGGCGGCGCCAGCGCCGCCGGGGCCGCCTCGTCGCCACCGCCGCTCCTGGAAAAGCCACCGTCGCCGCGCAGGAACAGCACCTGTTCCGATGTGGCGATCAGTCGTCCACTGGCCTCCTCGGTCAGCGTCTTCTCGGCATGCAGCACCGCGCCCTTGCCTTCGCCCTTGTCGACGATGCGCGTGACACGCGTGCGGCCGATCAGCGTGGCGGCGACCGGCAGCGGCTCGTGCAGCACGATGGTCTGCTCGCCATGCACGAGTTTGAGGAAGTCGATGCCCAGCTCGGGACGATCGCGCATCCAGAAGCCGGGCGAGGCCAGCACCGCGGCCATGGTGGGCAGCGCGACGAGATCCTTCTCGTACGTGAATCGCAGTTGCGCCGGATCCAGCGGGTCGCTGCCGATGCCGACGCCCAGCGCGTAGAGAATCGTGTCGCGGGCGGTGTACGTGTGGCGGACGTCGTCGCTGCGCCACGCCTTGGTCAGGGAGAAATCGATCATGGTTCAGGGTGCTCAGGTCGGGTGTCGGAGGAAGTCGTTCAGCGGCCGTTCAGGGTTCGCGCCGCAGGGCCGGAGGCCACTGCAGGGCCGCGGGCTCCCGCGCTGCGAAGCGCCGCAACGCCTCGACGTTGAACTCGCTGCCGCCAGCCACGGCCTGGCCGCTGGCCTCCAGCTCCAACATGGTCGGCAGATCGCTGGCGAGCGAGGCGTTTAGCGCATGCTTGGACAAGGCAAAGGCCGTGGGCGAGCCGTTGGCCAGGCTGCTTGCAAGCAGCCTGGCACGTGGCAGCAGTTCGGCCGCCAGCAGCACCTCCAGCGCGATGCCCAATCGCAGGGCTTCGTCAGCACCGAACTCTCGCGCCGAGTGGATCAGCTCCTTCGCGCGTTGCAGGCCGACGACGCGCGGCAGGGTGTACCAGGCACCGACGTCAGGCACGAGGCCGATGCGGTGGAAGACCAGCGCCAGGCGAACGCGCTCGCTGACGAGCACGATGTCCGCAAAGAGCGCGATGCTGACGCCCGCACCGAAGGCCACGCCGTCCAGTGCGGCGACCAGTGGCTTGCCGAACGCATGCAGCGCCAGCGCCAGGTCCTTGTAGCGCTGGTGACCGCTGCGACGCATCTCCGGTGTGCGCGGGCCGGCGTCGCGCATGCCCTTGACGTCGCCGCCGGCACAGAAGTCACCGGCCGCCCCGGTCAGGACGACCGCGCGCACGCTGGCATCGGACTGCAGTGCACGAAGCGCCGCCGTCAGCTCGTCGGTCATCGCGGGGGACAGCGCGTTCTTCGCCTCTGGGCGGTTCAGCGTCAGCGTCGCAACGCCGTCGTCCGCCTCCACGAGCAGGGTCTCGTACGGCCCGCCGGTCACGGTGCCCGGGGTCATGCGGCCGCCCTTCCCTGGCTGGCCGACAACGGCACGGCACCGGTCATGACGTCACAGTGCTCCGTCATGCTCCGACACGCGGCCGTTTGAAAGCTTCAACCACCTCGAAGCGTATGTGCGGTCAAGAGACATGCCGCCAGTGGCGGATGGATACGGCACGACGTCGCTACCCGGATCTTCGTTCACAAGGAGATGTGGAAGCCGCCGTTCACGGCCAGGTGCTGCCCCGTGATGTAGCTGGCGCCATCGGAGAGCAGGAAGCAGACCGTCTTGACGACTTCCTCCGGCTTTGCCCATCGGCCCATGGGGATCTGCGCGAGCATGCCGTCGCGGAACTTCTCGCCACGCACCACCTCGGTCATCGGTGTCTCGACCACGCCGAAGCAGACCGAGTTGCTGCGCACGTTGTAACGCCCCCATTCGCGGGCCGCGGTCATCGTCATACCCAACATCCCGGATTTGGCGGCTGCGTAGTTGATCTGCCCGATAGATCCCTTGCGGCCGGCGTCCGAGGAGATGTTGATGATCGAGCCGCCGGTCGCATCCCCGTCACGCGAGCGCTGCACCATGTGCCGCCCCGCGGCCTGCGTCCAGAAGAAGGTGCCGGTGAGGTGCACGTCGATCACCTCCTGCCACTGCGTTGCGGTCATCTTCTCGATCATGGCGGGTCGCGTGATGCCGGCGTTGTTCACCAGGCCATGCACGGCGCCGAAGCGGGCGACGGCCTCGGCCACGGTCCGGGCCGCCAGCTCCGCGTCGACGACGCTGCCGACCACCGCCATCGCACGTTCCGCCGGAAGCGCGGCATAGACCGCGTTCAGCGTCTCGGCGTTCATGTCGAGCCCGACGACGTTGCCGCCCAGGCCGACGACGAGTTCGGATAGCGCCTTGCCGATGCCTTGCCCGGCGCCAGTGACGATCACGGTCCGGCCCGCCAGCGACACGATGGGATCCATGGTTGATTCCTTGTTTGATGGTTGAACCAATGATAGAGTTCGATTCATCCTGTCGTCAACCGCGAAGCATCGATGACCATCCGCCGCCAGGCCTGCATTGCAGGCGCATTCGAACACCCGACGCGGAAAGCGCCCGACAAGACGGTGGCCCAGTTGCATGCCGAGGTGGCCCGCGGCGCCCTGGCCGATGCTGGCCTGACGCTGGCCGATGTCGATGGCTACTGCTGCGCCGGTGACGCGCCCGGGCTGGGCGCCAACAGCATGGCCGACTATCTGGGCCTGAAGACACGCTTCCTGGACAGCACCGACACGGGCGGCTCCGCTTACCTGGTGCATGTCGCGCACGCCGCCCAGGCCATCGCCCTCGGGCGCGCGAGCGTCGTCCTCATCACCCTGGCAGGCCGCCCTCGCACCGAAGGCGCCAGCGGCGTGGGCACCGGCAGTCGCATGGTCACGCCGACGACACCCGACGTGCCCTTCGAGATGCCCTATGCGCCCGTCACAGTCAACAACTATGCGCTGGCCGCCGCGCGCCACATGCACGAGTTCGGCACCACCTCTGAGCAGCTGGCATGGATCAAGGTGGCTGCCGCCACGCATGCCCAGCACAACCCGCACGCGATGCTGCGCGAGCCCGTCACGGTCCAGGACGTGCTGGACTCGCCGATGATCGCTGACCCCCTGCACAAGCTGGACTGCTGCGTCGTCAGCGATGGCGGCGGCGCCCTCGTGGTCGTTCACCCCGACATCGCCAGGTCGCTGAAGCGCCCCGTCGTCCAGGTCATGGGGGCGGGGGAAGCGATCAAGGGAACGCTCAATGGCCACGTCGACTTGACTTGGTCGGCAGCGGCTCTCACGGGTCCGGCTGCCTTCGCGGAGGCGGGCGTCAAGCCGGCGGACATCCAGTACGCATCGATCTACGACAGCTTCACGATCAGCGTGCTGATCGCACTGGAGGACCTCGGCTTCTGCGCCAAGGGTCAGGGAGGGCACTTCGTCGCCGACGGCAACCTGATCTCAGGCGTCGGCAAGCTGCCTTTCAACACCGATGGCGGCGGGCTGTGCAACAACCACCCGGCCAACCGCGGCGGCATCACCAAGGTCATCGAGGCGGTGCGGCAGCTGCGCGGCGAAGCCCACCCGAAAGTGCAGGTGCCGAACTGTGGCCTGGCGCTGGCCCACGGCATGGGCGGGCTGCTCGGTTCACGCCACGGCTCCGCCACGCTGATTCTCGAACGCGCCTGAGGCCCCGTCATGAGCACTCCCTACCAGGATCGCCCCCTCGGCACCGTCATCACCGACGCCGCCACCGCTCCTTACTGGGCCGGAACGCGCGACGGCGTGCTGAAGCTGCGCCGCTGCACGGCGTGCGCCAGGCCGCACTGGTACCCGCGACCGGTGTGCCCGTTCTGCAGCGGCGACACCGAGTGGGTCGATGCCAAGGGCACCGGCACCATCTACAGCCTGTCGGTCACGCGCCGCGCCGGGCCGATCGCCTATGCGCTGGCCTACGTCACGCTCGACGAGGGCGTCACGATGATGAGCAACCTCGTGGATTGCGACCTCGACACGCTGCACATCGGCCAGCGTGTCAAGGTGTGCTTCAAACCTGCCGAGGGCGGCGAGATGGTGCCGATGTTCACGCCCGCGGACCGCTGAACATGGCAGGCCATGCCACCCTCGGCTTCGAGGTGAAGGACAGCGTCGGATGGATCCGCCTGTCCCGCCCAGAGAAGCGCAATCCCTTCGATGCAGAGCTGCGTGCCGACCTGATGAAGGTGCTGGAGCAGGTGCGCGAGGACCCCGCCGTGCGCGTCCTGGTGCTGACCGGCAGCCCGGGCGCCTTTTGCGCCGGCGGCAACCTGCCCATGCTGCACGACCAGCTCGACGCGGGTGCCTCCTATTGGCAGCAGCGGCTGGTCACCGGCCAGCGGCTGATCCACGACCTGATGCACCTGACCCGGCCGCTGATCGCCGTCGTCGACGGCCCGGCCTTCGGTGCAGGATTCTCGCTGGCACTGACGGCCGACATCGTGCTGGCCTCGCACCAGGCACGTTTCGCGATGTCCTACCTGCGGCTGGGGCTGGTGCCCGACATGGCACCGATGTACCTGCTGCCGCGCATGGTGGGTCTGCAACGCGCCAAGGAACTGATCTTCTCGACACGGGAGATCGACGCCGACGAGGCGAAGTCGCTCGGCCTGGTGATGGAAGTGCACGATGGCGCGCGGCTGGAAGCGCGCGCTGCGGCGATCGCTGCCAGCCTGGCCACGACGGCACCGGCCGCAATGGCCATGACGAAGGCGGCGATGAACACCTCGCTGGACAGCGACCTGTCGACCATGTTCACGCTCGAAGCCGCCAGCGTGGCCGCAGCCTTCTCCGCACCCGAACCTCGCACGGCCATCGAGGCCATGCTGGCCAAATGGCCGCCGCCGTACACCGGCTTTCCGAAGGCGCCGACCGGCGAAGACCCCGCCGCATGAGCTTCAGCTGCGACGGGCGATTCAGGCGCGCCAGCTCCTGCTAGTGCAACGCCGGCTTCGAGCTGCACATCTGCCGGTTGCTCGCTGAAGCACCGCTGCGCACCGCCATAAGCGGGGCGATGCGCGGGGCCGCCCATGTCAGACCAGTGTCGACTCCGAGACTGCGAGTTTCGCCCAGCGCGAGCCTCCGACCCCATCGAGGTAGGCATCGTGCGTGGCCGCGCCCAACACGTACTTCTGCAGGTACTCGGCCCAGCGTTCGGGCTTGGCACTGGCCTTGACGTACTCGGCCAGGTGCGCCTCGTCGGTGCGGTAGGCAGTGGGGGATGCGGTCGGGTGGGCGCCCCAGGGCGCCTCGACGACGGCGTCGACCATCGCGGCCGGGAGCTTGGTCAGGTGGTTGTTCCGGCGGATGGTGTCGGAAGACACGATGCGGTCCACCGAGACGATCACACGCCTGGAGGCCTGCGCCAGCATGACATCGAAGAAGGGCGGCCCCAGGTGCTGCACGTTGCCGTACTCGTCGGCCTGCTGGGCGTGCAGCAGGCACACATCGGGCCGTACAGCGACGGCGGCGAGCATCTTGCGCTCTCCCGGCGCCTGCGGCAGCGGCCGGTAGAAGTCCGGCGCGTGACGCGGCAGGTCGGTACCAAGGTCCGGGATCGGCATCCACGGCAGATCGCAGATGGCTGCCCGAAGGCCGCCCGCCATGCCGGGCCCGTCGAGGTCATGCACCTTCACAGCGCCGGACTCGGCATGCCTGCGGAAGTGCGGCGCCAGCCCGAACTGCTCGAAGCTGATGAAGACGCAGACCGTGCTGCGCACGCATCCGGCGCCGATCAGCATGTCGGGCGCGATCGAGCTGGGAACGGGAATCAGGTCGAGGTCTCTGGCTCCCTTGCGGATCAGCGCCCGCACCAGCGCCATCGGCTGCGAGTTGAAGATCCAGCCGCCGAGGCCGACCTTGGCACCGTCCGGAATGTCCTTGACCGCTTCTTCGAGAGAGACGAGTTTGCTGTGGCTCATGGTGTGCTCGCGTGAGGCGTTCAGGGGAACTTGCGCTGCAAGGTCCGGCGCGTGTCGACGCGGCTGCGCAACAGCGCCAGTTCGCTCGGCTGCGGGGCTGGCGTCACCGTCGGCGAGCCGTCGACGACGAGGTCGAAAGCCGTCGCGTCGCGCACCTGCTCGAGCGTGACCCCCGGACTCAGCGAGCGCACCCGCATCTGCTTGCTCAGCGGTTCGAAGTCGAACACGCCCAGCGGCGACAGCACCAGCTTCGGGCCCCCAGGTGGCAGACCTGCCCGCTCTCGCGAGTCTCCACCCTCCATGTGGCCGGCCCCGCAGATGAAGTCGACGCGCGGACGGAAGGCACTGCGGTCGTGCCGCGTCAGCACGACGTAGAAGCGCCGGGCGAGCCCGCACAGGGCGCTGATGCCCACCGTGCCGGGGCCGCGGACCTTGGGCCTGGCCTGATCGCCGACGACGACGGTGTTGATGTTGCCGAAGCGATCGACCTGCAGCGCCGACAGGATCGCAAAGTCGAAGAAATGGATCTTCCAGTCGATGAAATCGATCATGTTCGGCAGGTCCATCCACGCCTCGGACGACTCGATGTTCTCGAAGTCGGCTGTGGAGATCAGGTGGTCCCGCGTCGGGTTCACCATCCCGCCAGGGCCCGAGATCCACCACAGGCGCGGCGCCTGGATCAGACGCGCGAGGTTGCACGCCGCCAGTTGGATATCGGAATTGGTGCCGATGATGGCCTTCTCGCCATCGGCCAGATCCCGCGCCAGCAGCACGGCCAACGTCTCGCCCAGGCCGGGCGCGTCAATATCGGTCATGAGCTCAGGCTTCCAATGTTTGGTTGAACCATTGTTTTGATGCTAACGGTGAGACACGGGACTGTCAATCGACGCTCCCTGTCGTTGCCGACTTGGGCACATAGAGAATATCATTGGTTCAACCGTTGACATCACGTGACCCAACACCCTCGAGCCTGCAAGCGATCGCCATGGACTTCGATCTGAACCCCTCCCAGCGAACCTTCCGCGACGACGTCCGTTCGTTCATCAAGGACCGCCTCCCCGCGGACATCCGCCAGCGCCTTCGGGCCGGCCATCCACCGCGCAAGGACGACACCGTGCGCTGGCAGCGCATCCTGCACGAGCGCGGCTGGGCCGCCCCGCACTGGCCACGGCGATACGGAGGCGCAGAGCTGGGGCAGATGGAGCGGCTCATTCTCCTGGACGAGACCTACCGTGCGCCGGCGCCGCTGCCGCAAGTCTTCAACATCGGCATGCTGGGACCGGTATTGCTGAAGTACGGCACCGACGCGCAGCGGGACTGGTTCCTGCCCCGGCTCGCGCGGCTGGACCTCTGGTTCTGCCAGGGCTTCTCCGAACCCGGCTCGGGTTCCGATCTGGCGTCGCTGCGCACATCGGCGCGACGCGAGGGTGACCACTACGTCGTGAACGGGCAGAAGATCTGGACCACCACGGCACACGTGGCCGACTGGGTGTTCGCCCTGGTGCGGACGGACGGCCAGGCACGCAAGCAGGAGGGCATCTCCTTCCTGTTGATCGACCTGCGCACGCCGGGCATCACGGTGCGGCCGATCGTCTCGATCGACGGATCGCACCATCTCAACGAGGTCTTCTTCGACGACGTTCGGGTTCCGGTGGGCAACCTCGTGGGTGAAGAGAATCGCGGCTGGGATTGCGCCAAGTACCTGCTGGGCAATGAACGCACCGGCATTGCCAACGTGGGCTTGTGCCGCGAGCGGCTGAACTATGCGCGGGAGTTGGCCGATCGCATCCACGAAGGCCGTCGGCGGCTCAGTGACGACCCCGCGCTGCGTGCCGAGTTCGCCTCCCTCGAGGCCGAGATCCGGGCGCTGGAGCTCACCAACTACCGCTTCCTGCTGACCGACAGCGAGCGGCTCCGCCTGCCAGCCTTCGCTTCGGTGCTCAAGCTCAAGGGCACCGAACTGCAGCAAGGCATCGCCGCACTGCTGGCGCGTCTGGACGGTCCGGCCGGTCTCGAGAAGCAGGCGCCCGACGAGACGCCGGTGCATGGGCCGCTCACCCCCCGCTACTTCTACTCGCGGGCCGCCAGCATCTACGGCGGCACGACGGAGGTGCAGAAGGACATCCTGGCCAAAGCCATCGTGGGCTGACGCCTGCACCACCCACCGACGGACTCCCGACATGAACTTCGAACCGAGCGAAGACCAACGCCAGGTGCACGACAGCGTGAAGCGCCTGCTGGCCGACCACTGCAGCTTCGAGCACCGGCGCGCCATCGCCGCAACGCCGGCCGGCCGCAGCGCAGAACTGTTCGGTCGTCTGGCCGGGCTGGGACTCACCGCCCTGCGCGTGCCCGAACAGCACGGCGGACTGGCCGGGCGGATGGAAGACCTCCTGCACGTCGCCATGGCCGCGGGGGCCGCGCTGCTGCCGGAGCCGATGCTGGGCTCTGCGGTGCTGGCCACCACGGCGCTGGCGCAAGCCCCCGACGCGCCGATTGCCGTCCGCCTGCTGCCGCAGCTGGCATGCGGCGACCTCAGCGCCGCCTGGGCCGACGATGAAGCCGGGGCGCAACACGCCGACTGCTGGGTACAGACGCGCGCCGACCGCCAAGGTAACGGCTGGGTGCTGCGCGGCAGCAAGCGCAACGTGCTTCAGGGCGACAGCGCCGGCGCGTTCATCGTCACCGCACGCGTGGCTGGCGAGGCCGACGACCCGGCCGGTGTGGCGATGTTCGTCGTCGACGCAGGTGCCGCGGGGCTGGGCGTGCGCGCGCACCGGCTGGTCGACGAAACTCCGGCAGCCGAGGTGGTCTTCGACGCCACGCCGGCCACGCCGCTGGGTGACCCGCATGACACCCCTGCGCAGGTGGCGGCCCTGGCAGCGACGCGGGCCGCCGGCATCGCGTGGGCTTGTGCCGACATGACGGGGGCCGCAGAGGCAGCTTTCGACCTCGCGACCGGGTACCTCAATGTCCGCAAGCAGTTCGGCCGCTTGATCGGCGAGAACCAGGCCCTGCGGCACAAGGCGGCCGAGATGCTGGTGAGTCTGGAAACGGCGCGCAGCATGGCCATGGCAGCAGCGGTCGCCGCCGACGCAGCTGAGCACGACGAAGCCGTCTTTGACAGTCTTCGAGCCAAGCTCATCGTCGGCCGCCACGCACGTGCGGTGTGCATCAACGCAGTGCAGTGTCACGGCGGCATCGGCATGACCGAGGAGTACGCGGTCGGACACCTGCTGCGGCGCGTGCATGTGCTGGACCAACTCTTCGGAGACGTCGACACGCAGGCACGCCGCTTGGCCGAGCTGGAACGGATCGCGGACACACACTGAACACCACACGCCGGGCGGCGGGCACGACGCCATGATGCGGCTCGTTGCCGGACGTGCAGGCCAAGATGCTGAGCTGGGTCTCGAGTCCGTGGGCTGGCCGCTGGCAAAGCTCTCGGCCTTCGTGTCCGAGCAACCGGGCAAGACGCGCAGGCTGCTCGATGCGAGGCGCGTCAAGCTGTAGGCGCGGCAGACCTCAGCGGCGCGTTCCAGCCGCTTCAGCACGCCGGCGCTCGGCCAAGTCCATGAGCGCTTCGTCGGTGTGCAGCCGCAGCGGCCCGGCCATGCCGAGCCGGGTGTGCCCGCCAGCGACCACCCTCCGGTGCAGCGAAGTCAGCAGGGTGCCCATCGGTGTGCCGGTCCCGCTGGACCTGGCCAGGTCCTGGGCGATCTCGAGGTCCTTCAATGCGACGAGACTGTTGCCGCGGAAGACACCCGCCAGCATGTCGGGCGCGTAGGCGCGCAACACCGCGGAATCGGCGAGCCCGCCTTGCATGGCGTCGGGCAGCCTGGCCACGTCCAGGCCGAGTCGGGCCGCCAGCAGCAGGGCCTCGCCCAGTGCTGCGCAGGTGGCGAAGCTGACCATCTGGTTGCAGATCTTGGCCGTCTGTCCGGCTCCCGGGCCACCCAGGTGCGTCACCCGCTGCGCGAAGGCGGCCAGAACCGGCCGCGCGGCGTCGACGTCGGTCGCTTCGCCGCCAGCGAAGACCGACAGCGTGCCCGCTCGTGCACCAGGCACTCCCCCGCTGACCGGCACGTCGAGCCAGCGCGCACCCGCGTGCTCGACCTGCGCGGCGAGGCGCCGAGCCTGGTCGGGATGAATGGTCGACAGGTCGGCGACCAGCAGTCCCGGGCCCGCCCCTTCGAGCAGGCCGGTGGCACCCAGCAGCACCTGTTCGAGCGCGTCGCCATCGGTGACGCAAGTCATCACCATGTCGACCCTTGCGGCCAGGGCAGCGGGCGTGGCGGCCGCCTTTGCGCCGTTGCGCACCAGCGAGTGGGTCTTGGCGGCGTCACGATTCCATACGTGGAGTTCGAACCCCGCCTCCAGCACTCGACTGGCCATCGGTTCGCCGATGGCGCCCAGCCCCACGAAGCCTACCCGCCGCATCGCCATGGTCATCCTTCCAGGCCAGCCTGTCCTAGCCTCAGCGGCCGGTGAAGACTGGAGGTCGCTTCTCCAGGAACGCGCGTATGCCTTCGCGCTTGTCGTCACTGGCGCAAAGCAGCTGGAGCGCCTTGTGCTCCAACATCAAGGCCGTGTCCCACGGAGCGTCTTCGCCCAGTGCGACCACTTCACGGATCTGCTGGACCGCCAGTGGCGGCATCGCCGCAATGCGTAAGGCCAGGGCGATGGCCTCAGCGTCGGTGCGGTCGTCGGGCACCACCTGGTGGACAAGGCCCAGCCGGTGTGCTTCGGCAGCATCGATGGCGTCCCCGGTCAGCAGCAGGCCGAGGGCGCGCTGGCGGCCGACCAGCCGCACCAGACGCTGCGTGCCGCCACCGCCTGGCATCAAGCCCACCTTGATCTCTGGAAAACCGTAGCGCGACCCTTCGCCGGCAACGATGAGGTCGGCACGCAGGGCCAGTTCCAGCCCCCCGCCAAGCGCGGCGCCGCGCACCGAAGCGATCATCGGCTTGCCCAGGCGGCTGAAGGCGGCCCAGAGCGCATGCGTTGCCCGCAACACCATGTCGACTGCGCCGGCAGTCTCGATTTCCGCCAGATCGGCGCCCGCCGCGAACACCTTCTCTCCGCCGGCCAGAACCAGCGCCCTCACCTCCGCCTCGGCGGCCAAGGTCTGCAGGGTCGCCAGCAGCTCGGTGCGCAGGTCGACGCTCAACGCGTTGCGCTTGTTCGGGCGATTCAGCCGCACCAGCGCCACCCGCGGCGCGGGCCGTTCGACGAGCAGGTCTGCCATGAGCGCATTCCTCCAGAGAGTGTTTGGATGGGACGAGGGCACCGCCCCGTCGATTGAGGTGAAGGCTGTCAGGCCGTGACGCCAGAGGCGCGCAGCACACGGATCTGGTCTTCCCCGAAGCCCCAGTCCCTCAGCACAGAGTCGGTATGTTCCCCCCGGCGCTGGATGGTCGGTCCTTGCACCTGGCTGCCGGTCCGGTCGAAGCGCGGTGCGGGCGCGGGTTGGCGGATGCCGTGGACCTCGACGAAAGCGTCGCGCGCCAGAGCGTGCGGGTGCAGCGGCGCTTCTGACAGGTGCAGCACCGGCGCGAAGCAGGCATCGCTGCCCTCGAGCGTGGCGCACCACTCGTCGCGCGTGCGCTGGGCGAAGATCGCTTCGAAGCGGGCGCGCAGGTCCGGCCAGTGCGCCCGGTCCATCCGGTCGGGCAGCGTCGTCGGGTCGATATCCAGGCGGCGCAGCAGTTCGGCAAAGAATCGCTGCTCGATGGCGCAGATGCTGACGTGAAGACCATCGGACGTGCGGTAGACGCTGTTCCATGGCGCGGCACCGCCCAGGATGTGGTCGCCGCGCCGCCGTTGCCAGGTGCCGCCGGCCCACTGGCCATGCATGCCGGCCATCAGCGCAGCGACACCATCGACGATGGCCGCGTCCACCACCTGCCCCAGGCCGGAGCGCGTGCGTTCCAGCAGTGCCGCCAGGACCCCCATCGCCAGGAACATGGAGCCCCCGCCGAAGTCGCCGACGAGATTCAGTGGTGGCACAGGCGCAGCGTCGGCGGGCCCGATCGCCTCGAGCGCGCCGGTCAGCGCGATGTAGTTCATGTCGTGTGCGGCGGCCTGCGACAACGGACCTTGTTGGCCCCAGCCGGTCATGCGCCCGAACACCAGCCCCGGGTTCACGGCGTGGCAGTCGGCGGGCCCCAGCCCCAAGCGCTCCATCACTCCCGGTCGAAAGCCTTCGATCAGCGCATCGGCCGAGCCCACCAGCCGCAACACGGCGTCGCGCCCCTCGGCGGACTTGATGTCGATCGCCACCGATCGTTTGCCCCGGGTGGCGATGTCGAACCGGGGGTCCCGCTTGACGCCGAGATCGGCATCGCCGAGCCGGTCGATGCGGATGACCTCGGCGCCCATGTCGGCCAGCAACATGCCAGCCAGCGGTGCCGGGCCGATGGCGGC
The DNA here is from genome assembly GCA_022843905.1 of Rubrivivax sp. Taxonomy (GTDB): domain Bacteria; phylum Pseudomonadota; class Gammaproteobacteria; order Burkholderiales; family Burkholderiaceae_C; genus Rubrivivax. The sequence continues at coordinate 48,552 of JALHMT010000016.1, read as the reverse complement.
CATCTCGATGATCCTGTAACCGTGTAGTGGTCCCATGGGGGTTCCTCGAGCCATTGAGAAGTGTCACGTACGCTGAGTCGGTTCAAGGTCCGCCCCCACCAGTTCCGGAACCCCGGCTGTCATTGACGGCTCACGCAACGCGATGGTGTGAATGTGCATGACGTTCAGGCGAACAGCAGTTGGGCGGTGGCCACGACCCGGGCACCGCCCTGCTGGTGCGCAACGGCCGTGAGGTAGGCGGCGCTGGCGCCGTCCTTGGCGCAGATGGCTTCGAACTTCGTCGGCTCGGCCAACGCGGCTCGCAGGAACTGCACCGTCAGCGATACCGGGCGGAACCCTGCCTGGCCTTCTAGTGCAGCCGGCACGGCAGCCTGTGCGGCGTGCAGCAGGGCCGCTGCCACGACACCGCCATGCAGTGCAGGCAGCGCGACCGCACCCACGCGCCAGGGTTCGAACGGCAGCTCGAAGGCGCTACCGGCAAGCGACAGTCCGGCCACACCCAGCAAGTCGTCGAAACTCGCGGCTGACGGCACGGGGCCGGCCGCCTGCAGCGCTGCATCCTTGTAGCGGCCCGCCGCCGCCCCGCGCCGGTCGGTCGCACGCCCGGGCCCGAAGCCCGAGACGTAGCGGCCCGTCAAGCGAACCAGCGGCAATTTTTCGTCGTCGTGTGCGGCCTCGCCTTGCACCAGCACGCTGCGTCCCGCACGGTCCAGCGCCCGCGTCAACAACACCACATCGCAACCTGGGCGGGGGCGGCCCACGATGTCCGCGCGCAACTCCAGTGTCGCGGTCGCGCCGTCGGCCAGGTGAGCGGCGTAGAGCTGCGAACCCCCCGCATGGTCGAGCAAGGCAACAATGGCACGCAGGTCGATGGCACCTACCTGGTCGCACACCGACGGGGAACAGGGCAGCCGCATGCGTGCGCCAGGCCACGGCAGGGCAGGCGCCGCTGCTGTGCTGTCGACACCCAGCCACTGCGCGCCGAGGGCGCGTGCGAACGGCACGGAGGCCGTGTGAGCCGCGCCGCTGCCATACGGAAAGCCAGTCTCATCGCCGCCTTCGCCATCGACGACGTTGCCCGCCGGACGATCGGCCGGCTTCAGCATGCCAGCAGCGCCGCTGCGGCGGTCAGGCGCTCGCGGCACTCGCGCACCATGCGTTCCAGCAGCACGGCGCAGGTCGGGATGTCGTCGATCAGGCCGACCACCTGTCCGGCCCAGACAACGCCGTCGTCCGCGTCACCCGACTCCAGCGCGGCACGGCCGCGTGCGCCGGCCACCAGCGGACGCAAGTCGTCGAAAGTCGCGCCGCCGTCCCGGCGCTCGAGGCGGATCACCTCGTCCGACACCGCGTTCGACAGCACACGGGCCGTGTTGCGCAAGGTCCGGAACATCAGCCGTGTATCGGTCTCGCGAGCCTCCAACAACCGCTGCTTGATCGCGTCATGCACGGGCGCTTCGACCGTGGCGACGAAGCGGGTCCCCATGTTCACGCCTTCGGCGCCGAGTGCCAGGGCCGCGGCCATCCCCGCACCGCTGGCAATGCCGCCGCTGGCGATGACCGGCACCTTCAGCGCACGCACTGCAGCCGGTATCAGCACCAGGCCGGGCACGTCGTCCTCGCCCGGATGACCCGCGCATTCGAAGCCGTCGATGCTGACGATGTGCACGCCCCGGCGTTCGGCTGTCAACGCGTGCCTCACCGAGGTGCACTTGTGCAGGATCGTCACGCCGGCATCGCGCAGCCGGCGGAAGACCTCTTCGGGCACATTGCCCGCGGTCTCGACGATCTTCACACCCTGTTCGAGGACGACGTCGAAGATGCGGTCATAGGGCGGCGGCTGCATCGTGCGCAACATCGTCACATTGACGCCGAAGGGCGCGTCCGTCATCGCGCGACAGCGTTCGATCTCGTCGCCCAGCGCCTCGGGCGTGGGCTGGGTCAGTGCCGTCAGCAGGCCCAGGCCACCGGCGTTGCTGACCGCAGAAGCCAGCTCGGCGCGGCCCACCCATTGCATGCCGCCCTGAACGATCGGCAGGCGCGATCCCAGCAGCGCCGTCACTCGGTTGTTCATGTCGGCCGCCGCCCAGCGGGCATCACTCCAGCTTGATGTTGTTGGCACGCACGACGGCGCCCCACTTCTGCAGGTCGTTGGTGATCACCTGGGCGAACTCCGCTGGCGTGTTTCCGACGGGTTCGAAGCCCATGTCGTAGATCTTCTTCTGCACGTCCGGCATGGCCACGATGCGGCGCAGTTCCGTGGCCCACTTGTCGACGATGGCCGGCGGCGTGGCCGCAGGCAGGAAGCTCGCTCCCCAGCCGGCCAGGTTGATGTCGCCGAAGCCCGCCTCTGCGAAGGTGGGCACGGTCGGGAAGTCCTTCAGCCGCTGCGGGCTGGCAACCGCCAGGATCTTGATCTTCCCGGTCGACAACTGCCGCGCGAAGAATCCAGTGGAGCCGTACTGCAACTGAATCGCGTTGCTGACCAGGTCCGGAAAGCCCGCAGCCTCGCCCTTGTAGGGCACGTGCACGATCTCGATGCCTGCCGCCTTGTTGAGCCCTTCACCGATGATGTGTCCGCCGGAACCGACGCCATAGCTGCCGAAGCTGAACGCCTTCGGCTTCTGCTTGGCCAGCTTGACCAGTTCGGTCAGGTCGTTGGCAGGCAGCGTCGCGTTGGCCACCAGCGCGATCGGGAACGAGGCCACCAGCGACACAGGCGCCAGGTCGGTCGCCTTGTACGGCGGGTTGGCTTGCAGGACGAGGTTCTGAACGAAGCCGCTGATGGTGAGCAGCATCGTGTAGCCGTCAGGCGGTGCCTTCGCCACCATCGAGGTCGCAAGCATCGTGTTGGCGCCGGCGCGGGACTCGACGATTACCTGCTGCCCCCAGGCTGCGGTGAGCTTTTCGGCCAGCACCCGGGCCAGCAGGTCCAGGTTCCCGCCCGGCGCCGTCGGGATGACGATTCGCACGGTCCGCGACGGGAAGGGTCCGTCCTGCGCCAGCGTCGGCATGGGTGTCGACAAGGCTGCCAGCGTCACCAGCCCCAGCGTAGCGAGCAGGCGTCGCCTGGCGTGCTCGGCCGGGCGGCTGGAGGTGCCCGCCATCGGGCGAACGGCGTGCGGATCTTGAGGCGTCGAGGTCATGTCGGATGTCTCCGTGGTTCTACCATTGAACTATTGCATGTGGACTCTAGTGCCCGAGTAGGCAGGACGTCAATGCGGAAACCCCGCGGGCCGCCGGGACGCGCGTCACAGGTCGAGGACCAGGCGGGACGAGCGGGACCCGGAGCAGCAGACCATCATGGCGTCGCCAGCAGCACGTTCGTCATCGCTCAGCCATTCGTCGCGGTGGTCAGGCAGCCCGGACTTGACGCCGACACGGCAGCTCCCGCAGATGCCCTGCATGCAGGAGTAAGCGATCTCCACGCCATGGTCGAGAAGCACGTCGAGGATCGACCTGCCGGGCGGCACCTCGAGGACGCGCCCATCGCTGGCCAGTTGAATCTGATAGCCGCCCTCCACGGCAGCCGCCTGGGCCGCTGCGAAGCGCTCGGCGTGGCAGTGCGCAGGGCCGCGCGGCGCGGCCGCAGCCTGCACGGCATCGATCAACCCGTTGGGTCCGCAGACATAGATGTGGGCATCCGCTGGCGCGGCAGACACCAGCGCCGCCAAGTCCATGCGCGCCCCCTGCTCATGGCCGACGTGCACCTCGACCTCGGCTCCGGCGCCGCCGCCCAGAGCGGCAAGTCGTTCGCCGAAGGCCAGGCGGCTCCTGTTCCGCACGGCATGGTGCAGGCGCCAGGGCCGCCCGAGGCTGGTCAGCCTCTCCATCATCGGGAGCACCGGCGTGAGGCCGATGCCGCCCGTGATGAAGAGTGTGAAAGCGGCCTCCTCGTCGAGGGGGAAGTCATTGGACGGGGATGTCACCTGCAGGTGCTGGCCGACCCGCGCCTGGTCATGCAGCCAGCGCGATGCGCCGCGCCCGGCATCGTCGCGCTGCACCGCGATCTGCCAGCTGGTGCTGCCTGGCCGGTTGCACAACGAATAGCTGCGGCGCATCCGCCCAGGGAGGTGCAGGTCAATGTGCGCACCGGCCTGCACCGCCGGCAGCGGCCCGCCGTCGGCGCCCGTGAATTCGAAGGACAGGATGCCTTCTGCTTCGAGGCGGATCTGGCGCAGGCGGACGGTCAGGAGATCGGCACTCATGGCATGGGTCTTCGCAGCCGTGGCTTGGCGATGGGAGTTGCACTTGACGTCGGCATCCTAGCCGATAAGATGTCCTAAGGTTCAACCAATAGACATCATCACCCTGATGCCGGCGACGGCACGAGAGGCCCCCATGCTTTCCCGCGAAGACAACGAATCACTCGTGCGCGTGGGCCCCGGTACGCCGATGGGCCGGCTGATGCGCCTCTATTGGATCCCCTTCCTGCGCGCCAGCGACGTCGAGCGCAATGGCCAGCCGCACCGAGTACGGCTGCTGGGCGAAGATCTGGTGGCCTTTCGTGACAGCTCGGGGCGAGTCGGGCTCGTCGACCATGCCTGCCCTCACCGCGGCGCACCCATGGTGTTCGCGCGCAACGAGGACGACGGCCTTCGCTGCATCTATCACGGCTGGAAGTTCTCCGTGGACGGGCAGTGCCGGGAGATGCCGGCCGAGCCGGTGAACAGCCCCATGTGCTCGCGCATGAAGATCACGGCCTACCCGGTGCGCGAGCGCAACGGCATGCTGTGGGCTTATCTGGGTGACGCCCCCGACCAGGCGCCGCCGCTGCCGGAGGTTGAATGGAACCTCGTGCCCGAGGAACGCGTGGCCATCTCCATCCGGGTTCAGGAGTGCAACTGGCTGCAGGCGCTGGAAGGCGAGATCGACTCCGCGCACGCGGCCATCCTGCACGGTCGGGTCGACAAGGACGGCACGATCAACCAGTGGAAGCAGGCGCAGGATCTGGCGCCGACCTTCGAGTGCGTCGTGCATGACGGCGGCGTCAGCATCGCGTCTCGGCGCAAGCTCGATGCCGAGCAGCAGTACATCCGCGTCAACCAGTTCATGATGCCGTTCTGGACACTGGTGCCGCCCTTCACCCAGTACCCGGAACTGAGCGGCCATGCCTGGGTGCCGATCGACGACGAGCACACGCTGTGCATCATGTTCTCGTACCACCCCACACAGCCCTTCTACGAAAAGACACGCAAGCTCTTCCGCGAAGGTCATGCCGGCCGAGAGACGGGCCATGCGTCGGAAGGCTCGTTCGAGATTCGGCCGGTGACGGTGCCGTTTCCCAAGTACTGGAGCCGTTTTCATCGCGGCAACGCCTATGGCTTCGATCCCAAGCTGCAGTCGGCCTACAACTCCGGCCTGCCCGGCCTGTGGATCCAGGACGCCGCGGCGCAGTCGGGGGTGTCGCCGATCTACGACCGCAGGCAGGAGCATCTGGGCACGAGCGATACCGGCATTGCGCGCACGCGCCGCGTGCTGCTGGAGGCCGTGCGCAAGTTGGTCGCCGATGGCCAGCGACCGGCCTCGGCCGACCGGCCCGAGTTGCTGATGCGCCGTGCGGTGTCGCTGACCCTGCCCACCGGCTCCGACTGGACGAAGCTGGGTGCGCCCTTCATGGAGGCGAAGCTGAACGAAGACTTCGGCTATACCCCCTGACAAACGGACCAACCCATCTCCCCGCCACTCGGCACTCAAGGACCACATGCTCGACACCCTCGCCGACGAGTTCCCGCCCCCCACGCCCCGCCCTGCCGGCGCGCCCACCGCGCTGGCCGGGCTGAAGGTCATCGACTTCACGCACTTCATCGCCGGACCGCTGGCGACCATGTTCCTGGCCGACATGGGCGCCGATGTGATCAAGATCGAGCCCCCCGCCCGTGGCGACGAACTGCGCTACTACCCTCCGGTGCTGGGTGTTTTGCCAGAACAAGGCGGCCCCTTCGTGTGGAGCAACCGCAACAAGCGCAGCCTGGCGCTGGACCTGAAGCTGCCCGAGGCACTGGCCGTGGTGCGTGAGCTGATCGCCGGGGCCGATGTCGTGGTCGAGAACTTCTCCACCGGGGTGATGGAGCGGTTCGGCCTCGGCTACGAAGCCTGCCGCGCGCTGAACCCGAACATCGTGTACTGCGCCATCTCGGCCTATGGCCGCGACGGCCCGTACGCCGACCGGCTCGGCTTCGACCCCATCGCGCAGGCCGAGAGCGGCTTTGTCGCGATGAACGGCTATCCCGACCGGCAGGGCGTGCGCGCTTCGTCGGCAGTGATGGACATCAGTACCGCCATGATGGTGGGCAATGCCGTGCTGGCTGCGCTCTACGCCCGCACGCACCGTGGCCATGGGCAATATGTCGAGGTCGCGCTCTTCGACACCGCGGTGTTGATGACGGGATGGGCCACGATGCAGCACCTGTTCACCGGCAAGGACCACGTGCGCCACGGCAACGACAGCGTCGACACCTGCCCGTCGGGCGTGTTCCAGTCGAAGGACCAAGCCTTCTACATCAACTGCGGCAACGACAAGATCTTTGCCCGGCTGGCCCTGCAAGTGCTGGACCGCCCCGACCTGGCCGCTGACCCTGTGCTGGCCGACCGCAACGGCCGACTGGCGCACCGCGAGGCGCTGTTCTCCACGCTGAACGACATCTTCGGCACACAGTCGTGGGCGTACTGGCAGGACCGCATGCGCGCCGCGCAGATCCCCTGCGGCGAAGTGCGCACCGTGGCGCAGGCGCTGCGGGCGCCCGAAGCGCGCGCCCGTGGCATCGTCACGCGCATCCCCCACCCGGTGTGCGGAGAGGTGCCGAACATTGCCTCGCCGATCCGATTCAGCGACACCCCCTTGGTCGACCCCGTGGCCGCACCGGCAATCGGCCAGCACAGTGTCGAGTTGCTGAAGACGCTGCTGGGCTACGACGATGCACGCATCGAGGCGCTGGCTGCTTCGGGGGTCTTCGGGCAGCGGGTGAACGTGGCCTCGGCGTGAGCGCGACCAGGCGGGCGGTGGCAGCGTCATGAGAGGACAGGTTGCCATCGCAGGCATCGGCGAGACGCCGTACTACCGCCACGGTCAGTCGCCCGACCCCGAGTTCAAGCTGGTGCTGAAAGCGATCCTGGCCGCCTGTGCCGACGCCGCCATCGACCCGCGCGAGATCGACGGCTTCGCATCCTACGCGAACGACCGCAGCGACCCGGCCCGACTGGCGGCCGCGCTGGGGGTGCGGCAACTGAGGTCGGCGACCCTGCAATGGGGCGGCGGCGGCGGTGGCTGTGCCGCTTCCGTGGCCAATGGCGCCGCGGCCATCGCCACCGGCATGGCACGCGTCGTCGTGGTCTACCGAGGGCTGGCCCAGGGCCAGTTCGGGCGCTTCGGCCAGGGGGGCGCAGAGCCGACCGTTGCCGGCGAGATGGCCTGGCAGATGCCGTACGGCGTGATCGCACCACCCCAGAAGTTTGCTTTCCGCGTGCGACGCTTCATGCACGACTACGGCGTCCAACCCGAGGCTCTGCGCGCCATTGCCCTGGCCTCCTATCACCATGCGCAGGCCAACCCGCGCGCCGTGATGCACGGCAAGCCCCTGGACGCTGAGCGCTACGAGGCGTCGCGCTGGATCGTCGAGCCTTTCCGCCTCTACGACTGCTGCATGGAGAACGACGGCGCCGCCGCCGTGCTGTTGCTGCCCGCGGCGCGCGCCAAGGCCGGCCCCCGACCGCCGGCCTATCTGCTGGGTGCGGCGGCGGGCGGCGACTTCCGATCCGGCGCCCCTCCGCACAACGCACCCGACTATGCGACGGCGAACTTCAAGACCATCGCCGCCGACCTGTACGCCATGGCTCGCCTGGGGCCGGCCGACGTCGGCAGCGTGCAGAGCTACGAGAACTTCACCGGCGGCGTCGTGATGGCGCTGGCGGAGCATGGATTCTTCGCACCCGAGGACGCGAACGACTTCCTGCACTTCGAGCAGCTGATTGCGCCATCGGGTCGGCTGCCGCTCAACACCAGCGGCGGCAACCTCGCCGAGTGCTACATGCACGGTTTCGAGCTGGTCCTGGAGGCCGCGCGCCAGGTACGCGGCGAGTCGACTTCCCCGGCCGGCCGACAGGACGTCTCGCTCGTCATCGGCGGGCCGATGGTCACGCCTGCCAGCAGCCTGCTGCTGGGATCGGAAGTCACGCTGTGAACCCGCCCTCGCCCAAACACTACCTGCCCGCCGGCCTGCCCGCGCCTGTCGCCGAGGCCGACGGGCTGTCGGCGCCCTTCTGGGCCGGCCTGCGCGAGCAGCGCCTGCTGATCCAGCGCTGCAGCAGCTGCGGCCAATGGCAGCATGGACCCGAGTGGATCTGCCACCGTTGCCACGCCTTCGACCTGGACTGGACACCCGTGGAGCCGCAAGGCGTCGTCTACAGCTGGGAGCGTGTCTGGCATGCCTCGCATCCCAGCCTGCGCGAGCGAGTGCCCTACTTGGTCGTTCTGGTCGAGCTGCCGCAGGCCGGTGGTGTCCGACTCGTCGGCAACCTGCTGGGCGACCCTCTGCAAGCCGTGACCATCGGCGCGTCGTTGCAAGGCGTGTTCGAGCCGCACGATCAGGCGCAGCCACCGTACACCCTGCTGCAGTGGGCGTCGGAGCGAGGCCACTGACAAGGGCGCCGCTGCAGCCCCGCGGCTCGGCGGGTCACACGTCCGGTCGTGCGGCCCGCCACTGCGCCAGGTAGCCGCGTTGCATGCGCTCCAGGAAAGCCGCCATTTCCTTCGACGCTGCATCGGCGTCGCGCGAACGAAGGTGCTTCAGCAGCCGATCGCGTGAAGGCAGCGTGAAAGCGTTTTCGCGCGGTCCGATGCGCGCGACGAAATGACCCATGACCTCCATCGTCGCTTCCATCGTGATGGCGATGATGGGATTGCGCGTGGCGCGGCCCAGCAGCACATGGAATTCGCGGTGCAGGCGCTGGCGCTCTTCGAAGTGGCCGGCCCGGTCAGCCGAGCGAGCCGCCTCGACATTGGCCTGCAGCGCGGCAAGGTCGTCCTCGGTGGCGCGCTCGCACACCACGCGCACCACCAGCTCGCTGAGCCAGATGCGGGCCTCGGTCAGTTGTTCGGGGGTGATGGCGCCCAGGTGGTACAGGTCGCGCATGCCGCCAACGATCACCTCGGCGCTGCCCTCGCGAACGAAGGCTCCGCCGCTGGCCCCCTTTCGCGAAGCCAACAGGCCCGAGATCTCGAGCGAACGCAGGGCCTCCCGCAGGGTGTTGCGGCTGACCTGGAACAGCGTGGCCAGTTCGCGCTCGGGTGGCAGGCGATCGCCGGGTCTGAGCCTGCCGTTGGCCACCATGGCGCGGATCTGTCCAGCGATCTCCTCGAACGCACGGTGCGGCGTGATGGCCTGGAAGCTGGTGTCCGTCGCGGAGCGGGTGGTGTCCATCGTCCCTCTGTCGGTGACGGCCCTGTGCGCGGGAAGGCCGCATGCCACCATGCTCATCTCATTGGCAATGGTTCATCCTTTATAGCATGTGCCAGCAACTTTGGAGTGCGACATGACCCGGGACACCCTGCGCCACTTGTTGGCAGCCGGTCGCCGCACGGGCCAACGTGAAGGAGTGAACCGATCCCGTCGGCCTGGCGCAGCGCGTCCACTCAGATCCGCTCGGCCCGCCACTCCAGTCGGCCGAGGCGCCACCAGCGCGGAACGAAGAGCAGGAGCAGACTGACCAGCAGCATCGTGCCCAATGCCTGGAAGGCACGCTGAACGCCCAGGTGCTCGGCCAGCGCACCCGCGAGCAATTGGCCGAGGGGCATGACGCCATTGAAAGCCATCAGCAGCAGGGCGATGAGGCCATTGCGCGCATCCGGCGGCACCCGCCGGTGCAACACCGCCGTCGTGCCAGCCGCCAGCAGTGTGTTGCCGAAGCCGATCACGGCGAAACTTGCGGCGGTCAACATCGGCCACGGGCTGAAGCCCTGGGCCAGGACGGCCACCGCGACAGCCCAGGGCAGTGCCACCTGCACGCGGTCCAGCACACCGTCTCCCACGCGGGTCGCGAGCACCACGGCGGCGATGAGGGCACCACCCCCGGCTGCCGCGAAGAACATGCTGGTCCAGTGCGTGGTGTCCCCAAAGACACGGTCGGCCAGGACTGGCACCAGCGTCTGGTAGCTCGTCGCAAACAAGGCCATGCAGGCCATCGATGGCAGGAAGAGCCTGCCGTAGCGGTCGCCACGCACGAAGTCGATCGCGCCGCGCACGCCCTGGCGTCCCGGTTCGGCGGGTAAGCCGCTTACCTGTTGCCCAGGCCGAAGGCCGCGAAGACAGACCCACATGAAAGCCAGCCCCAGCGCGGCGCCGGCGAAGCCCCAGGTCGGACCCAGCGCGCCGAAGGACAGCGCGGCCAGGCCGGGCCCGGTCATGCGCGCCAGCTGGTAGACCATGGTGTTCATCGCGACCGCACTGCCCATCTGGTCCGGGTGGCCGATGGAGGTCGTCAGAAGCATTTGTCGCGAGGGGATCTCGACACCGTTGAGAAGCCCTCGCACCAGCGCGATGGCCAGCAGAGCAGGCGCTGTCAACGCGCCCATGCCAGCCAGCGTCACGAGCGCCAACGCCAGCGCCAAGCCCGCCAGCAACACGCCCATGGTGACGCGGCGGGCGTTCAGCGCTGTCAGACGGCTGGCGGCCAATGGGAAGACCACCATCGCCGGCCCGTAGAGCAGGAAGTTCAGAAGCCCCAGCAGCGCCGGGGAGCGCGTCAGCTCCCACAGACACAGGTTCAGCGTGACCTCGAGCACCCAGGTGCCGAGAACCGACACCGACTGCCCGATGACGTACAAGCGGATGTTGCGTTCGGCCAGGGCCGGGAACCAGGTGCTCAGTCGGCCGTCACGCATGCCGCTCCATGGGAAGACTTACGGGCCGGCGTCACTCCGTCTTGATGCTGGCTTCCTTGATGATGGAGCCCCAGCTGGCGCATTCGTCCACCATCGTGGGTCGTCAACCGGCTTTGCCCACGTACAGGACGCCCTGGGTCTGCAAGGCCTCAATGTCCGAAGCGGCCAGGCCCATGGCCTCCAGCAACGCGGGGCCGTGCTCGCCCAGCTCCGGCACGCTCCCCCGTGCGTGTGCCGGGCTTTCCGTGAAGCGGAACGCTGGATTGGTCACCTGGAAGCTGCCGGCAGCATCGGTCACGGTCTGCATCACGCCCCTTTCGACGACGGGCGGCGACTGCATCGCTTCGCGCACCGAGAAATAGCGCGAGCTCGGCACGCCGCCGGCGTTCATCGCAGCCTCGCACTCTGCCGCAGTCTTGTCGCCGGCCCAGCGGTCCAGCTCGTCCATGAGCTCACTCCAATGGTGCTCCCGCGCATGGATGGTCGCGAAGCGTGGGTCCGACATCCATTCCGGGTGCCCGACGACCCGGGCCAGCGCCTCGAAGTTGTTCTGGCTGACCGGCGCGATGAGCAGGAAGCCATCTCGCGCCTTCGTCGGCTGGTACAGCGGCCGCCGGCGCTCGGCGGGAAACTGCGCCTCCTGGCATTCGTAGACCAACAGGCCCAGCATGGCGTCCATGAGCGACAGGTCGACCTGGTCGCCGCGGCCGGTGCGCAGCGCCTTCAGGAGCGCCGCCTGCACCGCCCCGAAGGCCAGCGAACCGCCCAGCACGTCGGCCACGAAGATGCCGTTCTTCAGCGGCCGCTCGATGCCGTCCTGGTACGCGAGATTGGCCAGGTCGTAGCCGCTGCCGGCATGCAGCACCGGTGCATAGGCGCTGCGTCCGGACCACGAGCCGGTCTGGCCGAAGCCGGAGATCGAGCAGTACACGAGCCTGGGGTTCAGCGCCGACAGCGTCTCGTAGTCCAGACCAAGACGCTGCATGACGCCGGGCCGGTAGTTCTCGACCAGCACGTCTGCCGTCCTGACGAGGTCCTTGATCAGCGCGATGGCTGCAGGCTTCTTCAAATCGAGCGACAGACTCTTCTTGCCGCAATTGAGCTGTGCGAAGTAGGTGCTGCGACCCTGCCGCGTCGGGGGGCGCGTGCGGATGTGGTCGCCTTCCGGGGGTTCCACCTTGATCACCTCGGCCCCGAGATCGGCCATCAGGCGCGTGGCGTACGGCCCCGACATCATCGCGGTGAAATCGAGCACACGGATGCCATCCAGCACGCCGGCCGATGCACCGCCGGGAACGTTGGCGTCTTTTGGTTCAACCATTGCTCAATGGTAGGCCAGGCAAAGCCGGCCTGTCAATCGTCAAGGGTCAGGGCCCGGGTGCCCCATGGGTGGCACAGGCGTGACACGACGCCGTGCTCGGGCGCCGGTCGAATGTCAGGTGCTCCTGCGCCTGGCGGCAGCCTTGCGCGCCGGCGAGCCGGCCGCCGGCTTCGAAGCCGTACTGGCGGGCACTCGGCGCGCTGGCACCGGGGTTGGGGTCGTCGCGTCGGGTTGGCCAGGACCCGCGTCGAGTCCAGCGGCGGCAGGAGTCGCATTCGCCTCGCGATGCGTCTCGACGCGCGACAGGTAGCTGCGCTGCAAGCGCTTCAGGCTGCTCTCCATCTCGGCGACGGCAGCGGCGACGTCGCCCTCTTCCATGTGCTTCATGAAGCGGCGGCGCGACGGCAGCACATAGGTGTTCTGGTAGTCGCCGATGGTGCTGATGAAGTGCGACAGCACCGACAGCAGGCCGTCCATCACCACCACCATGATGGGGTTCCCGCACATGCGCGCCAGGATCCGATGGAAGTCCAGATGGCGCTCGACGCGGCGCGCGAAGTCCCCTTCGGCAGCGGCGGCTTCGGCGTCCTCGATGTTGCGGTTCAACTCCAGCAGGTCGTCTGGCGTCGCGTTCTGGCAGGCTTCGCGCACGATCACCGACTCAAGCCAGATGCGCGCCTCGGTCAGACGCGCCGGCGAGATGGCGCCAAGATGGTAGAGGTCCATCAGGCTGGCGGCAATGGCGTCGCCGCTGCGTTCGCTGATGAAGGCGCCGCCGCTGGCACCTTTCTGCAGGCGGATGAGACCGGAGTTCTCCAGCGAGCGCAGCGCCTCGCGCAGCGTGTTGCGCGACACACCGAACTGCTCCGACAAGGCCCTTTCGGAGGGCAGACGGCTGCCGACCTTCAGCCGTCCTGCGGCGAGTTCGGCACGGATCTGCGTGGCAATTTCCTCGAAGGCACGTGCCGAGCGGATCGGCTTGAAGGCCACCGATGCGGCCATCGTGGTCGGCGTGCTGGGGGTCGAGGGGTCAGGCAAGGTCTCTCCGGAGGGCGCGCATTGCGCAAGGCGTAGCGGAATGATAGGTCAGGGTTCCGACACCACATGGCGAACGCATGCCCATGGGCGCATCGATATAAAATGGTTCTACCTTAACTGATGCGGTCCTCGAAGTGCCACGCCGCACTCGTTCCTGCCATGTCACACACCTCCACCCTGCCCCGCGTCGAAACCGCTGAGTCCGCTCTGCCGACCGAGGAGGACCGGGCACTGCTCCGTGAGTCGGTGCGAGGATTCCTGCAAGAACACTGGCCCGCGGAAACGGCCGTCATTGCGTCGGCCGATGCAACTAGATTGAGGGCGCTGTGGCGACAGTTTGCGCGCCAAGGGCTGGCCACACTGGGGACCGACCCCACCGAAGGCGGTCTTCAGGAAACCATCCTCGTGATGGAAGAGCTGGGCCGCGCCGCGTGCCCGGCGCCCATGCTGGCCGCTGCCCTGCTCAACCTCGCCGGCCTGGCACTGCCCGCGTCCGCAAGCTCCGCAGTGCACAAGGGAGAAGGATTCCCGGCCTTTGCCTTTGCCCAGGTCGACGGCGATCCCAACGCAGGCGCCATCGCGCTGGACGAACACCGCCTGAGCGGCCGACTCGCGCTCGTGGACTCTGCAGATGCCGCCACGCTGATCGCGGTGGTGGTGCCTGGCCCGGCCCTGGCGCTGGTCGACCTGACGGCCTGCAGCAGCGCCGAACTGTCGATCGAACCCACCCCGGCCATGGGCACCCAGGGTCTATGCGGTGTGCGGCTTGATGCCGCGCCAGTGATGGCCTTGGTCCCGACCACCGATGCGCAGATCGACACCCTGCGCGCCCTGTCTCGTCTGATGCATGTGGCCAGGGCGCTCGGTGCGGCAACGCGGGCCTTTGAAATGGCCGTCGACTACGCCAAGGAACGAAAACAGTTCGGCCAGCCGATCGGCCGTTTCCAGGCCATCCAGCACAAGCTGGCCGACGTGCACATCGCGCTGCTCGGCATCCGGCTGACGGTGCGTCATGCCGCCCAGCAGCAGGACCTGGCAGCACCTGCCTGGCGGCTGTTCGCGGCCAGCGCTGCCGTGCTGGCCGGCGAGTCGCTGCGCGCCGCCGCACTGCAGATCCAGCACGCCTTCGGTGCCATCGGCTACAGCGAGGAACATGAGGCACCGCGCCACTTCAAGCGCGTGCACCTGGACGTGCTGCGTCACGGCGGCGCACGCGCGGCTCGCGAGGAGCTTGCTGCCTTTTTTCTTGACGCCGATGGACGCACGCTGCCTCCCAGTGACCTCGGACCGGCAGGCAACGCGTTCCGCGCGGAGGTGCAGGCCTGGCTGGACGTCCACTGGTCGGGTGAGCGCAAGGCCGCCAACGAGAAACTGTCGTTCAAGGAACGCGAGTTCGACCGCGAGTTCGCACGAGACCTGGGCCGCACGGGGTGGATCGGGCTGGGCTGGCCGCGCCGCTTCGGTGGCCAGGAACGCTCGGCCTTCGAGCAGCTCGCCTTCATCGAAGCGATGGAGCGGGCCGAGGCACCGCGCGCCGGCGCGCCGGTGCAGGCCGCGATGCTGCAGGTGCACGGCACGCCGGAGCAGCAGGCGAAGCTGCTGCCCGAGATCCTGCGCGGCGAGGCGATCTACGGCATGGGCTACAGCGAACCGGACGCCGGCTCGGACCTGGCCTCGCTTCGCACGCGCGCCGAGCGCGTCAGCGACGAACGCGGCGAAGGCTGGCTCATCAACGGCCAGAAGATCTGGACAACGACCTACTGGGGCGAGTACATGCTGCTGGCAGCGCGAACGCGGCCCGACGCCCAGCCCAAGCACGCCGGCATCAGCATGTTCCTGGTACCGATGGACACGCCGGGCATCACGGTACGCACGTCCGAGACCATGTATGGCGGCACCTTTGCCAACGTGTTCTACGACAACGTTCGGCTGCCGCTGGACGCCCTGCTCGGCGAGGTCGACGACGGCTGGAAGGTGCTCACCGGCGCGCTGGCGACCGAGCGGGGCTTCATCGGCGGCGGCATCGTGATGAAGGTTGCGCGCTCGTTCGAACTGCTCTGTGCGCACTTGCGCACCACCGAGGTTGCCGGCCGGCCGCTGGCGAACGACCCACTGGTGCGCGATCGCATCGGCTCGCTCGCGGCGCAGATCGAAGCCGGCCGCCAGATGATGCTGCACTGTGCCGCAAGCGTCACGAACGGCGAGACGCCGGCGGCCGATGCGGCGGTCAGCAAGGTCTGGTCCGGGGAACTGATGGAGCGCTTCGGCGAAGCCGCGCTCGACCTGCTGGGCATGGTCGCAACGCTGAGCGAAGGCAGCCCGGGTGCCGTGCTTCGCGGTCGCCTGGAACAGCACTTGCGACACTCGTTGATGTGGGTCATCAGCATCGGCACCAACGAGATCCAGCGCACGCTGATCGCCCAGCGGGGACTCGGACTGCCGCGCTGAACCGCAACAACAACGCCACACAGAAACTCCGCTCATGAGCACACTGCTCCGAAAACCCGTCGCGTCGGTCATCCCCAGACTCGCCGCCACGGCGATCGTCGTGCGCGACGGCAGCCTGGGCCTCGAAGTGCTGATGGTGCGGCGCTCCATGCATGCCTCGTTCATGCCCGGCGCCTACGTCTTCCCTGGCGGGGCCGTCGACATGGCTGACAGTTCACCCGCGTCGGCTTCGCTTTGTGATGAAGGAGCGCTTGGAGTCGAACGCCGGATCGGCGAGGTGACGCGCCTTGGCGCCCAGGCCACCGCATATGCTGTGGCAGCACTCCGTGAGTGTTTTGAAGAATGCGGATTGTGGTTGGGTGTCAAGGCGGACGGCAGCACACTCGAGGTGCTGCGGACGCAACTGCGCCGGGGAGCTCCATTCGCAACGGTCGCCACGGAGGCGAAGTTGCCGCTGGCCACGAGCGCACTGCACCCGTGGGCGCGCTGGGTCACGCCCGTGGGCATCCCAAAGCGATTCGACACCTTGTTCGTCGTGGCACTCGCGCCGCCCGGCCAGGTGCCCACGGTGGATGAAGGCGAAACCATCCAACTCGTCTGGGTGTCACCTGATCGGGCTCTGGTGGCCCAGCGGGACGGAGAGTTCCAGATGGAGTTCGCCACGCGGTCGATCGTGGCGTCCCTGGTCCCATTCGACGACGCGCAGCAGTTATGTCGGCATGCAGCGGAGCTCCAGCACCTGGCCGTCGTAAGCCCCCGAGTCACGGTCGACGAGATGGGCATCATCAGCGGCGTCGTGATGCCTGACGACCCCGGCTATGACGTCGCTTGGACCGGTGAGCCCCCCTGATGGTCCCTGCGGTGTCCAGCCATTTGGCAGCAGCTACCGAAGCCCAGTCCGGGTTGATCGACTGTTGACGACGACGCGGAGTTGGCTCAGATTGACGTCTCGGGTCACTCGAGTTGACCAGTTAGCCCTACGCGTCTCGGGGCGCGATCGTCCATGCCGCCAGAAGCGATCTGCCCGCCGTCAACATCGCGGCGACAGGCCGCCGGTACTGGATCAAGAGCAGTCGTCAATTCGCGGTAATGCGCGCTTCCTTGACGACCTTCCCCCACCTCACGTCTTCGTCAGCGATACGGGCGCCGAATCGCTCAGGTGTCATCGGCGCTGTGCCAGCCCCGATGGCTTGAAACTTGGCCTTCACCTCGGGCATCTGCAGCGACTGGACAACCGCCTCATTGAGCTTCGCGATGACATCCTTGGGTGTGCCGGCAGGCACCACCAGGCCGAACCACGCCTCGGCCTCGAAGCCCTTCAGGGTTTTGGCGATGGGCTCTACACCGGGTGCCAGCGGCGTCGGCTCGAGCGTGGCCACCCCGAGCATGCGCAGCTTGCCTTCGTTCACGAACTGGTTGAACTGCCCAGACGCGGTTGACAGCAGCACCTTCACCTCGCCGCTCAGGATCGCCTGCGTCACCGGACCCATTCCCTTGTATGGGATATGGGTCATCTTGATTCCAGCTTGTTGCATGAACAGTTCAGTAGCAAGGTGTCCGAAGGAAGCCGGGCCGGCGGTCCCGTAGTCCAGCTTGCCCGGGTTCGCCTTGGCATAGTCGATGAACTGCTGCACGTTCTGCGCGGGCACGCTGGGGTTGGTGATCAGCACCATCGGCTGCAACGACATCATCGACACCGGTGCGAAGTCACGGATCGTCCAGCCCGCATCCTTGGAAATATGCGGCGAGATGGCCAACGCGTTGTTCGGCATCAGGAGCGTGTACCCATCAGCCGGAGCCCGCGCCACCAGTTGCGTGCCGACCATGCCGGATGCCCCAGGCTTGTTGTCGACAATGACCGTCTGACCCAGCAACTTCTGCATCGGCTCCTGAATGACCCGAGCCAGCGCGTCAGTGGTCCCCCCAGGAGGATAGGGCACGACGATCGTGATGGCGCGATTTGGGAACCCCTGCGCTGAGGCGACACCGCAGGCAAGGCTGCCTGCCGCCAACAGCAATACAGTGATGGAGCGAAGGCATGAGCGGATCGTGGACATGGGCAGTCTCCTCCGGAGAGACTCGACACGCGAATGCGCACCGATAGTCTGGTGTGGTTCAACCATTGAAATGGTGAAGTATCCGTCGGCCACTGTCAACTGGCGGCAACCCCTGGACCGCCCCTAGCGGCGGAGCAGGCCTCGTAGTCACTCCTCAGGATGCCGAAGGTCGGCGTGTCGACCTGGTCGATGTCCGCGCGGGTGGGGCGCCCTCAACCGTGTCAGTGTCCTCGGCGCCAGGCAGTTGGGAAAGGTAGCCTCGCTCCAGGCGCCCAAGATGGTTTTCCATCTCTGCCACGGCTGCCTGCACATCGCCCTCTTCCATGTGCTTGAGGAAGTCATGGCGGCTCGCGTGAACGAACTTGCTCGACGGGAAGCAGGTTCTGAGCGTCGTCAGGATGTCGAGCGCCTGCTCCGTCAGGTAGACCGTGTGCGGCTTGCCCGCCTTCATCCGCTCGGCAGGGATCGACCACTGCGCCAGTTCCCAGTCCACTTCCGACCAGGTCGCGCCGATGGACTCGCCCTTGCGAACACCCGTCAGCAGCATGAACCGGACAGCCAGCCGCAAGGTCGGAGCGGTACCAGTCTGCTCCAGCGCATCGAGCAAGGCCTTGATCTCGTGTCGATTGAGGTTGCGCTCACGGGGGACGAAAGTCGCGTAGGCCTTGCGTGCGAGCGCTTCGGCCGGGTTGTCGACCTCCACGCCCTTGCCAGTGGCGAACCGGTAGACCTGAAGAACCAGTTCCCTGGCGTGCACCGCCGGAGCGGGACCACCTTCCCTCTTCACCCGCTCGAGCAACTCACCCAGCGCGACCGATTTGATCTCATCGAGGTTCAGCTTCCCGAACGGATCGGCCAGGATGCGGTTGTAGATCGACCGACGCAAAGACAGCGTGCTGTCGGCCAACCGCTCGGCACCGCTCTTGGCGTCGGACGTGAACTCGAAGTACCGCGTTGCCGACCGCCCGAAGCTTCAGGCATCGGCGACTTCGATGCGCTGTTCGACCTTGGCCCGTGCCGGCGAGCGCCCCGAACTCACTTCGATACCGGCCCGAGCCAGCAGAAGGCGCGCCTCCTCCAGTGTCACGTCCATGCCGTAGGGCAGGTGCGATCGCTGAACCTGACGTGCAACCGGCTCGTGGCGGCCGATGGTCAGGGTCTCGCGCCGGCCACCCAGGTGGTAGTCGTAGCGAAACCATCTGCTGCCGCTGGGCGAGACGACGACGTACAGGCCGTTGCCACCGTCGCTGACCTTGTACGTCCGCTCGCCAGGCTGCAGTTCACGCAGCTTGGCTTCCGTCAATCCGTGACGCGTCTTCGCGCCTGCCAGGCCAACGCGGGCCCGATCCACCGAGGTGTCCATGAAGCCTCCGATCCGTCCTGGATCGCAGGCCCGGATACCGTCATGGGGCCTGACGGTATCGCAACAGGCCTGCGAGCCTAGGTGCCCGGATACCGTCAGGTCAACCGTCAGGACGCCTGGGGCGTCTCGGGATGCAGTGGGACGCCTTTGGACGCCAAGTCCTTGTCCCCACAGAGAAATCGGATTGTCCTGGGATGCTCGGGAACACCGTGGGACGATCTTGGATCACTCCCACTCGATCGTCGCCGGCGGCTTGCTGCTCACGTCGTAGGCCACGCGGTTGATGCCGCGCACCTCGTTGATGATGCGGCTGGAGACCTTCTTCAGCAGCGCATAGGGCAGCTCGGCCCAGTCCGCGGTCATGAAGTCGCTGGTCTGCACGGCGCGCAGGGCCACCACGTAGTCGTAGGTGCGGCCGTCGCCCATCACGCCCACGCTCTTGACCGGCAGGAAGACGGCAAAGGCCTGGCTGGTCAGGTCGTACCAGCTCTTGCCGCTGGCGGGGTCGATGGTGGCGCGCAGCTCCTCGATGAAGATGGCGTCGGCGCGGCGCAGCAGTTCGGCGTACTCGCGCTTGACCTCGCCCAGGATGCGCACGCCCAGGCCCGGTCCGGGGAAGGGGTGGCGGTAGACCATCTCGTGCGGCAGGCCCAGCGCCACGCCCAGTTCGCGCACCTCGTCCTTGAACAGGTCGCGCAGCGGCTCCAGCAGCTTCAGGCCCAGCGTGGCGGGCAATCCGCCGACGTTGTGGTGGCTCTTGATGCTGGTGGCCTTCTTGGTTTTTGCACCGCCGCTCTCGATGACGTCGGGGTAGATCGTGCCCTGCGCGAGCCACTTGGCGTTCTGCAGCTTCTTCGCCTCGCGCTGGAAGACCTCGACGAACTCGCGGCCGATGATCTTGCGCTTGGCCTCGGGGTCGCTCACGCCGGCCAGGTGGCCCAGGAACTGTTCGCTGGCGTCCACATGGACCACCTTGGCGTGCAGGCGGCCGACGAACATGTCCATCACCATCGTCGCTTCGTTCAGACGCAGCAGGCCGTGGTCGACGAAGACGCAGGTCAGCTGGTCGCCGATGGCGCGGTGGATGAGCGCGGCGGCCACGCTGGAGTCGACACCACCGCTCAGGCCCAGGATGACCTCTTCGCTGCCCACCATCTCGCGGATGCGCGAGACGGCTTCTTCGATGTGGTCGCGCATCACCCAGTCGGGCCGTGCGCCGCAGATGCCCAGCACGAAGCGCTCGAGCAGCGCGCGGCCCTGCACGGTGTGCGTCACCTCGGGGTGGAACTGCACGCCGTAGTAGCCGCGGCTCTCGTCGGCCATGCCGGCGATGGGGCAGCTGGGCGTGCTGGCCATCAGCTTGAAGCCGGGCGGCAGCGCGGTGATCTTGTCGCCGTGGCTCATCCACACCTTCAGCATGCCGTGGCCTTCCGGCGTGGCGAAGTCCTGGATGTCCTTCAGCAGCTTCGTGTGGCCGTGCGCCCGCACCTCGGCGTAGCCGAACTCCCGGTGCGTGCTGGCCTCGACCTGCCCGCCCTGCTGCACGGCCATGGTGAACATGCCGTAGCAGATGCCCAGCACCGGCACGCCCAGCTGCCACACCACGTCGGGCGCGCGCAGATCGTGCTCTTCGTAGGTGCTGGCATGGCTGCCCGACAGGATGATGCCCTTGGGCGCGTAGTCGCGGATGAAGGCTTCGCTGACGTCGTTGGGGTGGATCTCGCAGTACACGTGCGCCTCGCGCACGCGGCGCGCGATGAGCTGGGTGACCTGGGAGCCGAAGTCGAGGATGAGGATCTTGTCGTGCATGTCAGGTCACAGGGGCCAGGCGCGCGCGCCTCGCGTTGCGGAAGTGGACGAGGGCCAGCGCCAGGGCCAGCGCCTGCAGCGCGGCGCAGAAGTACATCGGCGTGCCCAGCCGCCAGTCGCCGGCGGGCAGGTGCGAGACGGCCGCCAGCAGCGGCGCGCCAAAGGCCGGCGCGATGACGGCCATCAGGCTGTTGAGCGAGCTCACCGAGCCCATGGTCTGGCCCTGGTGCGAGGCGTCGGCAGCGCCCGAGATCAGGCTCTGCAGCGTGGCCGCCACCGCCGCGCCCAGCAGGTTGGCGAAGATCACCACGTACATGTGCCAGCCTTCGGTGGCCAGGCCCCAGAAGACATAAGCCAGCGTCGACGAGACGAGACCGAAGACCGCCAGGCGCTGCGCCGAGTAGCGCTTGAGCAGCAGGCCCAGCAGCCCGCCCTGCACCAGCGCCGAGACGAGACCCACGGCGAAGAGCGACCACCCGTTCTCGGTCGGGCCCCACTGGAACTTGAAGGTCGTGTACAGCACCCAGGTGGTGTACAGCGTGAACTGCGCCAGGCCCACGCAGGCCAGCACGCCCACCAGCAGGCCGACGTCCTTCAGCGCGGCCAGCTGCTTCAGCGCCGCGACCGGGTTGGCGCGGCCCCACGCGAACTCGCGCCGCTTGTCCAGGGGCAGCGACTCGGGCAGCACGAACCAGCCGTAGGCCAGGTTCAGCAGCGCCAGTCCGCCGGCCAGGAAAAAGGGCAGCTGCAGGTCGATGCCGCCCAGCAGGCCGCCGATCACCGGGCCCAGGATGAAGCCGATGCCGAACATCGCGCCCAGCATGCCGAAGCGCCGCGCGCGGTCCTTCGGCTCGGTGATGTCGGCCACGTAGGCGTTGGCCACCGCGGCGTTGGCCTGCATCGCGCCTCCGATCACGCGCGAGAACACCAGCATCCACAGGGAGGTGGCCAGCGCGGTCATGAAGAAGTTCAGCGCCAGTCCGCAGAACCCCAGCAGCAACACCGGGCGGCGGCCGTAGCGGTCGGACAGCGCGCCCAGGATGGGCGCGCCGAAGAAGCTGGCCAGTGCGAACGAGAACGTGACGACACCGTACCAGTAGGTCTGGTGCGAGGGGTCGCTGGTGAACTGGCCGACCATGGCCGGCAGCACCGGCACGATGACGCCGATGGCCAGCATGTCGATCAGCACCACCAGCATGATGAAGCGCATGGCGGCGGGCCGCGGTCCGGCGGCCGGCGCGGGGACGGGTGCGGGCCCGGGGGCGGCGCCGCTGTCGCTGGGAGTCATCGGCGGCCGCTCATTCCATGCGGTAGTTGGGCGCTTCTTTGGTGATTTGCACGTCGTGCACGTGGCTCTCGCGGATGCCGGCCGTGGTGATCTCGACGAACTCCGAGGTCTCGTGCATCGCCTGCACCGTGGCGCAGCCGCAGTAACCCATGGCCGCGCGCAGGCCGCCGCCCATCTGGTGGATGATGGCCACCACGCTGCCCTTGTAGGGGACGCGCCCTTCGATGCCTTCGGGCACCAGCTTGTCGGCGTTGGGGTTGCTGGTCTCGTCGGCTTCCTGGAAGTAGCGGTCGGCCGAGCCGGCCCGCATGGCGCCGATGGAGCCCATGCCGCGGTAGCTCTTGTAGCTGCGGCCCTGGTACAGGATGACCTCGCCCGGCGCCTCTTCGGTGCCGGCGAACATGCCACCCATCATCACCGCGTGCGCGCCGGCGGCGATGGCCTTGGCGATGTCGCCCGAGTAGCGGATGCCGCCGTCGGCGATCATCGGCACGCCGGAGCCCCTCAGCGCCTTGGCCACGGTGTCGATGGCCATGATCTGCGGCACACCCACACCGGCGACGATGCGGGTGGTGCAGATGCTGCCCGGGCCGATGCCGACCTTCACCGCGTCGGCGCCGGCTTCCACCAGCGCCAGGGCGGCGGCACCGGTGGCGATGTTGCCGCCGATCACGTCGACCTGCGGGTAGTGACGCTTGACCCAGCGCACGCGCTCGATGACGCCGGCGCTGTGGCCGTGCGCGGTGTCCACCACCAGGGCGTCGACGCCGGCCTTGACCAGCAGGTCGACACGTTCTTCGGTGCCGTCGCCCACGCCCACGGCAGCCGCCACGCGCAGCTTGCCCTGGGCGTCGCGCGCGGCGCTGGGGAAGTCGGTCTGCTTGGTGATGTCCTTGACCGTCATCAGGCCGCGCAGCTCGAAGGCGTCGTTGACGACCAGCACGCGTTCGAGCTTGTGGCGGTGCATCAGCGCCTTGCCCTCTTCGAGCGACGCGCCCTCGTGCACCCAGACCAGCCGTTCGCGCGGCGTCATGATCTCGCTGACCGGCACGTCCAGCCGGGTCTCGAAGCGCAGGTCGCGGTTGGTGACGATGCCGACCACGGTCTTGCCCTGCAGCACCGGGAAGCCCGATACGCCGTGCTGCTTCGACAGCTCCATCACCTGCCGCACGGGGGTGTCGGGGGCCACGGTGATGGGGTCGCGCAGCAGGCCGGATTCATAGCGCTTGACGCGCGCGACCTCGGCCGCCTGCTGGCGCGGCGTGAGGTTCTTGTGCACCACGCCGATGCCGCCCTCCTGGGCGATGGCGATGGCCAGCCGCGCTTCGGTCACCGTGTCCATCGCGGCGGACACCAGCGGCAGGTTCAGCGAGATGTTGCGGGAGAAGCGGCTCGAGAGACTGGTGTCGCGTGGCAACACCTGGGAGTACGCCGGCACCAACAACACATCGTCGAAGGTGAGCGCTTTGCCTAGAAGGCGCATGAAATAGCTCCAGACGCAAAATCAAATTATACGGAAGGGCCGTGGAGAAGCCGCATTTCGTGCGGAGTTGCACGGGTGAGCGCAGGCGCCCGCTGCCCCGGCAACCGCGAGTCACAAGCTGACGCCACAACGGTAACCGACAGCACTACACTGGTTCGATGCGCTCGACCGACCCCCTGCATCGCGGCCGTCTGCTCCGTGCGGCCGCCTCCCGCCTGCATCCGGCAACGGCTCCCCGGCCGCTGCTGGCCCTGATGGGCCTGCTGCTGGCGCTGGCGACCGTGGCGCCAGCCCACGCGCAGTGGAAGTGGCGCGACGCCACCGGACGCATCACCGTCAGCGATCGCCCGCCCCCGCGCGAGGTGGCCGACAAGGACATCCTCCAGCGCCCGTTCCAGGCGCAGAGGCGCGACACCCCGGAAGCCGCTGCACCGGCCGCGTCAGCCGCCTCGGCCGCCCCCGCCGCCAGACCGGCGCCGCCCTCGGTCGACCGCGACCTCGAAGCCCGCAAGCGCGCCGCCGAACAGGAAAAGGCGGCCAAGGCCAAGGCCGAAGAGAACAAGCTTGCGGCGCAGCGCGCCGACAACTGCCGTCGGGCGCGCAGCCACCTGGCCACGCTGGAAAGCGGCCAGCGCATGGCTCGCATCAATGAAAAGGGCGAGCGCGAGATCATCGACGACAAGGTGCGCGCCGAAGAGATGCGCACCGTGCGCGAGGTGATGTCCACCGAGTGCCGCTAGCGCACCGACCGCAGGTGTCGTGCGCCGACGGGCGCAGCTCAAACCTCAAGCCGCAGTGGCCTGCCCCGGCTGCTTCTTCGCCAGCGACGCCGCCGCCTTCTCGGCCAGCTTGTCCTTGTGACGCTTGTAGCGCAGCCTGCGCGCCTCCTTGGGGTCGACCGTCAGCGGCCGGTAGATCTCGATGCGGTCACGATCGCGCAGCAGCGTGTCCGGCTCCTTGAGCCTGCACCAGATGCCCACGCGCAGGCCCTCGGCTGGCAGGGCGTGGCGCTGCAGCACGCCGCTGGCCGCCAGAGCGTCGGACAGCGTCGAGCCCGCCGGCAGCGTGAGGGCCACGCGATCGCATTCGCCGGGCCGGGGGCAATAGGCGACCTCGACGGCCACCGACTCCGGCACCGTGCCGGCCGCTGCCGGGTGGACGTCAGCGGACCCCATAGACCTGCTCGGCGCGCTTGACGAAGGAATCGACGAAGGTGTTGGCCACGCGGTCGAACACCGGGCTGACCACGGTCTCGAGCGCCGTGCTGGCAAAGGCGTAGCCGAGGTCGAA
This sequence comes from Rubrivivax sp., assembly GCA_022843905.1. Classification (GTDB taxonomy): domain Bacteria; phylum Pseudomonadota; class Gammaproteobacteria; order Burkholderiales; family Burkholderiaceae_C; genus Rubrivivax. Next base: position 23,576 of record JALHMT010000016.1, on the reverse strand, counting down.
CTCGATCTTGCAGGCCTTCCCTTCGTTGCCGGGCTTGCCCAGTTCGTGGAACAGCCACGTGCCTTCCAGAAGCGAGAACGGGCCGTCGACGAGCTGCACCGTCACCGATTGCCCGGCGACGTGCTGGTTGCGCGTGGTGAAGGCGTGGCGCACGCCCATGTAGGCCAGGCCCAGGCGGGCGGTGACGCCGTCGCCATGGCGCTCCAGCACCTCGGCGCGGTCGCACCAGGGCAGGAACTCGGGATAGGTCTCGATCGCGGTCACCAGCTCGTACATCTCGCGCGGCGAGTACCACAGCAGGACCGACTTCTTCACTCGCTTCATAGAATGCGGGGATTGTAGGTGGCGCTTTCGCACCCATCTGTCCACATGGGTTGTGCCCTTGCCCGCCTTGGTCGACAGCCGAACCGCCGGTGGCAGGGCACGTGCCTGCCTCCGCGCCCTCATACTCCGGAGCCCTTGCCGGCCGCAGCGCCGCCCTGTCCATGTCCAACATCGCCGAAAACCGTCGTGCCCGTTTCGAGTACGCCATCGAAGAACAGTTCGAGGCGGGCATGGTGCTGGCCGGCTGGGAAGTCAAGGCCATCCGCGCTGGCCAGGTGCAGCTGACCGACGGCTACGTGCACATCCGTGACGGCGAGCTCTACATGATCGGCTGCCGCATCAATGCGCTGCGCACCGCGTCGACGCACGTCTCGCCGGAAGCCGACCGCACCAAGAAGCTGCTGATGCACAAGGCCGAGATCCGCCGGCTGATCGGCAAGGTCGAGCAGAAGGGCTTCACCCTGGTGCCGCTGAACCTGCACTACAAGGACGGCCGCGTGAAGGCGCAGATCGCCCTGGCCAAGGGCAAGGCCGAACACGACAAGCGCAACACGGAGAAGCAGCGCGACTGGGACAGGGAACGTGGCCGCCTGATGCGCCACAAGGTCTCGGGTCCTTCGAAAGACTGAACCCGAGGCTGCCCGGTCACAGCGCCGCCAGCGCCTTTTCGATGTCCGCCCGCAGGTCGGCCGCTGCTTCCAGCCCGATGGAGAAGCGCACCAGCGTGCCGTCGTACGGCGCCGGCTGGCGCATGGCCTGCAGGTCGTAGGGCACGACCAGGCTCAGCGGGCCGGCCCAGGAGTAGCCGATCTTGAACAGGCGCAGCGCGTCGACGAAACGGTCGACCTGCGCGGCGCTGTGCTTCGGGTCGAAGATCACCGAGAACAGGCCGGCGGCCGATGTGCAGGTGGCCTTCCAGTGTGCATGGCCCGGCGAGCCTTCCAGCGCCGGGTGCAGCACGCGCGCGATCTCCGGCCGCGTCGCCAGCCAGGCCGCCAGCGTGCGCGCCGTGGCGTCGTGGGCGTGGTAGCGCACGGCGATGGACGGCAGCGAGCGCAGCACCAGTTCGGCGTCGTTCGCGGCCACGCCCCAGCCCATGCGCATGTGCGTGAGCTTGATGCGCTCGTGCAGCGCGTTGTCGCGCGTGGTCACCGAGCCCATCAGCACGTCGCCGCCGCCCGAGGGGAACTTGGTCAGCGCCTGCATCACGATGTCGATGCCCAGTTCGAAGGGTTTGAAGGCGATGCCGGCGCCCCAGGTGTTGTCCAGCGCGGTGAGCACGCCGCGCGCCTTGGCCGCAGCCGCCAGACCGGCCAGATCGGGGAACTCCATCGTCACCGAGCCGGCGGCTTCCAGCCACACCAGCTTGGTCTGCGGGCCGATCATGGCCGCCAGCGCGGCAGCATCCATCGGGTCGTAGAGGCGGAAAGAGACGCCGAACTCCTTCAGCTCATTGCGCGCCAGTTCGCGGCTGGGACCGTAGACGTTGTTCGGCAGCAGCACCTCGTCGCCCGGGCGCAGCAGCGCGAAGTCGACGATGGCCACCGCCGCCAGGCCGCTGGGCACCAGCACGCACTGAAGGCCGCCTTCCAGCGTGGCGATGCGCTCTTCCAGCGTGAAGGTGGTGGGCGTGCCGTGCAGGCCGTAGGTGTAGCCGTCGCGGTGGCGCCAGTCGCGCGCCCGCAGCGCCTTCGTGTCCTTGAAGATGACGGTCGAGGCCTTGAAGACGCCGACCTGCGGCGCGTCGAACCCGGCCGGGGGCTGGTACGGGTGGTGGATGAGGCCGGTGATGGAGTCTCGTGAGGATTCGCTCATGGGAGAGGTGCTTTCAGACCGGCTGGCCGATCAGGTCGTGTCCTTGCGTGCCGACGATGCGCACGCGCGTGAATTCACCCGCCTTCAACGTGCGCGAGGCCTTCTCCGGCGGCAGCAGCCGCACGGTGCCGTCGATCTCGGGCGCATCGGCATAGCTGCGGCCCACGCCGCCCTTGCGGCCGAGCGCCGGGGCGCTGTCGACCAGCACCTGCATGGTGGCGCCCACGCGGCGCTGCAGCTTGGCGATCGAGACCTCCTCGGCCACAGCCATGAAGCGTGCGCGGCGTTCTTCGCGCAATTCCATCGGCAGCATGCCGGGAATGTCGTTCGCTGCCGCGCCCTTCACCGCCGAATAGGCGAAGCAGCCGGCGCGGTCGATCTGCGCTTCGCGCATGAAGTCCAGCAGGGTCTGGAACTCTTCTTCGGTCTCGCCGGGAAAGCCGGCGATGAAGGTCGAGCGCACCACGATCTGCGGGCAGATCTCGCGCCAGCGCGTCAACCGCTCGAGGTTGCGCTCGCCCCCTTCACCGTATGCCGGGCGCTTCATGCGCTTGAGCACCGCCGGGTGGGCATGCTGGAACGGCACGTCCAGGTAAGGCAGCACGCGACCGGCAGCCATCAGCGGCAGCACCTCGTCGACGCTGGGGTAGGGATAGACGTAGTGCAGGCGCACCCAGGCACCGAAGGGCTCGGCCAGGGTGGCGAGCTGCTCGCACAGTTCCAGCATGCGCGTCTTCACCGGCTTGCCGTCGAAGAAGCCGGTGCGGTACTTGACGTCCACGCCGTAGGCGCTGGTGTCCTGGCTGATGACCAGCAGCTCCTTCACGCCCGACTCGAACAGCGCGCGGGCCTCGCCCAGCACGTCGCCGATGGGCCGCGACACCAGGTCGCCGCGCATGCTGGGGATGATGCAGAAGGTGCAGCGGTGGTTGCAGCCCTCGCTGATCTTCAGGTAGGCGTAGTGGCGCGGCGTGAGCTTGATGCCGGCGGTGCCACGGAAGTCGGCGCGCGCCTCGGGCACCAGGTCGACGAAGGGGTCGTGCGGCTTGGGCACGTGTTGGTGCACGGCGTCCATCACCTCCTGCGTGGCGTGCGGGCCGGTGACGGCCAGCACGCTGGGGTGCATCTGGCGCACCAGGTTGCCGCCGCTGTCCCCGGTCTTCGCGCCCAGGCAGCCGGTGACGATGACCTTGCCATTTTCGGCCAGTGCCTCGCCGATGGTGTCCAGGCTTTCCTTCACCGCGTCGTCGATGAAGCCGCAGGTGTTGACGATGACGAGATCGGCACCGGCAAAGGACTTGCTGGTCTCGTAGCCCTCGGCGCGCAGCTGGGTGAGGATGAGTTCGGAGTCGGTCAGCGCCTTGGGGCAGCCGAGCGAGACGAAGCCGACGGTGGGGGCGCGGGCGGGCACGGTGATGGGGGAGCTCATGCCGCGATTTTGAGCGATCGCGGCGAATCCCTCATGCGGGCCTCATCCGGGCCTCATTTCCGCGGCGGCGGGAAGCCCGGCACGCCGGGAAACAGCGACCCGGCCTGCTTCATCTGTTCCTGCATCTTGTCGAACATCGCCTTGCTCTGTTCGAGGTAGCCGCCCATCAGGTGCTGCAGGCCCGGGGCCTGGCCGCTCATGAGCTGCGTCCACATCTCGGGGGTGAAGGCCTTGGGGTCGTACAGGCCCTTGCTCTGCTCCATCAGGCGCGCCTGCACGTCGGTGAACATCTGCATGTTCTTCTCGAGATAGGTTCCCATGAAGCCCTGCATGGCGTGGCCGTAGAAGCGGATGATCTGCGACAGCACCTGCGTGGTGAACATCGGCACGCCGCCCGACTCTTCTTCCAGGATGATCTGCAGCAGGATGCTGCGCGTGAGGTCTTCGGCCGTCTTGGCGTCGCGCACCTCGAAGTCCTCGCCGCCCAGCACCATCTTCTTGACGTCGGCCAGCGTGATGTAGCTGCTGGTCTGGGTGTCGTAGAGCCGGCGGTTGGGGTACTTCTTCAGCACCCGCGTGGCAGGTGCGTCACTTTCGGCAGCCAGGCCGGACGCCTTGGAAGGGGTGGACGACGGCTTGGTCGCAGAGGCCGGGGAGCGGCGGGTAGAAGGCATGCGTGGAGTCCCTCCCGGGCTGGGATGTTCGATTCATTCTAGGACCCGGGCCCGGGCCCCCCGCTGCGGGGTTTCCCCGCGGCGCCGCGCGCCACGAAAGAGGGGTTCTCGAAGCCCGGCTTGCCATAGCGCAGCGCGCTGCCGTCCAGCGTTTCCACGGCGCCGCCGGCGGCGGCCAGCACGGCATGGCCGGCGGCGATGTCCCACTCCATCGTGCGCGACAGCCGGGGGTACAGGTCGCCCTGCCCCTGCGCCAGCAGGCACAGCTTGAGCGACGAGCCGGCATAGACCGTGTGCGCCACCGGCCGACCCGCCAGGAAGGCCTGCAGTTCGCTGCGGCTGCCGTGCGACCGGCTGGCCAGCACCGTGAGTCCTTCGGCGGGCGGCAGACGGCAGCGCATGGCTTGCCGCTGGCCGCCGGCCTCGACGAAGGCGCCCTGCCCGGCCGCACCCGCCCACAGCCGGCCCTGCGCCGGCGCCAGCACCACGCCGCAGACCGCCACGCCATGTTCGACCAGCGCCACGTTGACGGTGAACTCGCCGTTGCGGTCGACGAACTCGCGCGTGCCGTCCAGCGGGTCGACGAGCCAGAAACACTCTCCCACACGCGGCGCTGCACCGGCGGCCACGGCCTCCTCGGCGACGATGGGCACCGTGGGAGTCAGGGCCTGCAGGCCGGCGACGATGATCGCCTCGGCGGCGAGGTCGGCCTCGGTGACGGGTGACGCGTCGGGCTTGCCCTGCACGCCGAAGTCGGCAGCGTAGACGCGCATCACGGCGTCACCGGCCTGCCGCACCAGCGGCAGCAGGGCTTCGATCAGGGCGGCGCGGTCGCCGGTCAATCGTGCAGCTCCAGCACCGTGCGGCGGTTCTCCGCCGTCGGCCAGGTGCGGCCGACCAGGCGTTCGCGGATCACGCCGGACTCGAACTCGCCCACCACGGCGCGGCCGATCTCCTTCGGCCGCACGGTGGAGACGGCAACACCGGCCACGCCTTGCGGCACACCGGGCGGCGGCGACAGGCCGTCGAGCGCGATGCGGTCGCGCGGCACGCCGAAGTAGGCGCGCGGGCGCACGAAGTTCACCACGGCCACGGCATCCTTGTCGGCCGCGGACAGCCGCTCGCCACGAAAGTGCACGACGCTGCTCGAACGCGGGAAGGGGCTGCGGTAGACGTGCGAGATGGCATGCCCCGGCACCTCGACGACGAACTCGTGGAAGGCCTTGCCGTCGGCCGCGAACGGGCCCCAGCGGCCGTCGGCGCCCACCGTCTTCGTGTGCAGGGGCTCGCCGCGGCGCAGGCCGGTGGCAGGATCGACGGCGTAGACCGTCAGCCGCGCGCCCGGCACCGGCTCGTTGTTCGGTCCGCCGGCGCCGATGCCGCTGAGGCGGCCGTCCAGCACCACGCGCGTCTCGGGCAGCACCGCGGTGGTGGCCGGCGTGCGCCCGGTGATGAACTGGTAGGTGCGGGCGAAGGCTTCGGGGTGGAAGCTCACCTCGCGGTGATCGCGTCCGGGCAGCACGACGTCGAGCGCACCCTTCAGCGCCGGCCCGTCGAAGCCGACGTTCGTCGGCTGGCCGCGGCGGCCGATCCACACCCCGTCGGGCTGGGCGAACTTGTCGTTGTTGTCGGAGCGCAGCGTCATCCAGCGCAGGCCCGGCGTGACCTCGTCGCCGTTGGGCCCCTTGGGCGCATTCAGGCTGGTGAGAAAGGGCCCTGCGCCGTTGAACTCGTTGTTCAGCCGCGAGCCGGCGTCGGCATAGACGCCGTGGTTGGGTGTGCCGCCCAGCACGGCATGCGACACCTTGGCCGCACCGCCCAGGTTCTGCACGTAGTTGCGGATGGCGTAGCCGCCGCGCGAGTTGCCCACCAGCACGACCTTCTGCGCACCGGTGCGCTTCAGCACCGCGTCGACCTCGGCGGCCAGGTGGCGTGCATGGTCGGCGGTGCTGCTGCGGCCGGCCTGCGGCACGGTGTCGTCGTCGCGCGCCGCGGGCAGCGGCAGGTCGATGGCGTGCAGGCGATCGCGCGGCCAGCCGTTGGACTCGAAGCGCCACAGCGTGGTGATCCAAAGCGCCGCGCTGTCGCCGTTGCCGTGCACGAAGACCAGCGGCGGCAGCTCGGCCGCGCGCGGCGGGCCCGGCGGCGAAGCGCAAGCAGACAGCAGGCCCACGGCCAGGGCTGCGACGGCCAGGCGCCGGCGTGAAAGCGGAATCGACATCGTCATGGGCAGCAGGTGGTGGATCGACGTTGCATGATGGCTGCGCGCCGTCGCGCCACGGGCTCGGGATTGCCCGCGTTGTGATGAGCCCGGGGACAGCGCGAAGATGGACTATCGTCGAAGACCCTCCCCAGCGTCGGTGCCTTTGCGGGCCGCGCGCAAGTCGCCCCCCCAGAAAGGACCCCGATGAACAACGTCCGACCCCTTCTTCGACTGTCTCCGCTGCTGCTCGGCGCGCTCGTGCTCGCCGGCTGCGGCGGCGACGACGACGTCTCGTCCAACGCCTGCCTGCAGGTCTCGCCCACGGGGCAGGTCTTCGACCCGGGCACGCCGGGTGCCAACGGCGCGCCCGAGATTCCCACCGGCTTCGCCAGCAAGTCGGTGGTGTCGGCGCGCAGCATCATGGTGGTGGCGGCCAATCCGCTGGCCACCAAGGCCGGTTGCGACGTGCTGAAGAAGGGCGGCAGCGCCGTCGACGCGGCAGTGGCCGTGCAGATGGTGCTGAACATCGTCGAGCCGCAGTCCTCGGGCATCGGCGGCGGCGCCTTCATGCTGACCTACGACGCCTCGACCAAGGCCGTGGTGGCCTACGACGGCCGCGAGACGGCACCGGCCGCCGCGACCGAGAACTACCTGCGCTGGATCAGCAACGACCAGCGCACCACGCCGCTGCCCAACGCCCGCTCCAGCGGCCGCTCGATCGGCACGCCGGGCGTGGTGCACATGCTCGGCGAGGCGCACAAGGACGGCGGCAAGCTGAGCTGGAAGGAGCTGTTCGATCCGGCCATCGCCATCGCCAACGACGGCTTCCGCATCAGCCCGCGCATGTCGGCCTCGATCGCCGGTTCGGCCACCGCGCTGGCGCGGGACCCCGAGTCGCGCGCCTACTTCCTCAACGCCGACGGCACGGCCAAGGCCGCAGGAACGCTGCTCAGAAGCCCGGCGCTGGCCGCCACCTTCACCACGCTGGCCAACAACGGTGCTGGTGCGCTGTACACGGGGGCGCTGGCGCAGGACATCGTCGACGAGATTGCCGACACCACCGGCGGCATCACGCCCGGGGCCACGACGCTGGCCGACCTGGCGGCCTACCGCTCGAAGAAGCGCGAGGCGGTGTGCATCGACTACCGCAGCTGGCAGGTCTGCGGCATGCCGCCGCCGTCATCGGGCGGTCTGGCCGTGGCGCAGGCGCTGGGCATCCTCGAGAACTTCCAGATGGGCCCCTTGCGACCCACTGCGATGGACGTCAACGGCGGCAAGCCCACGGTGCAGGGCGTGCACCTGTTCTCGGAAGCCATGCGCCTGGCCTACGCCGACCGCGACAAGTACGTGGCCGACACCGATTTCGTGCCACTGCCCGGCGGCAGCCCGGCCGCGATGCTCGACAAGGCCTATCTGAGGCAGCGCGCCGGTCTCATCAGCACGACACGCAGCATGGGCACGGCCCAGCCGGGCAACTTGGGGCCGACCAGCTTGGGCACCAGTGCCGCCACGGCCGAGAACGGCACCACGCACGTGTCCGTCGTCGACGGCAAGGGCAACGTCGCCACGCTGACGACCACGGTGGAGTCGGGCTTCGGCGCCTTCCACATGACGCGCGGCGGCTACCTGCTGAACAACCAGCTCACCGACTTCTCCTTCGCGCCGACCGACGCCGCAGGCAACCCCATCGCCAACCGCGTGGCCGCCGGCAAGCGCCCGCGCAGTTCGATGGCGCCGACGCTGGTGTTCAGCCAGTCCGGCGGCCAGCGCGGTGACTTCGTGATGGCCACCGGCTCGCCCGGCGGTGCCACCATCATCCAGTTTGTCGGCAAGACGGTGGTGGGAGTGCTCGACTGGGGCATGGACGCGCAGCAGGCCACGTCGATGATCAACTTCGGCGCCGCCAACAGCGTCAACACCAACGTCGGCAGCGAGCACCCGAACGTCAACCTGGCCAACGGCGGCAACGACGACCCGCTGATCGCCGGCCTGCGCGCGCTCGGGCACACGGTGAACACGGCGCAGCAGTCCAGCGGCGTCGGCACCATCGTCGTGCGCACCGCGCCGGCCGGCTGGAAGTACCTGGAAGGCGGCGCGGACCCGCGCCGCGAAGGCATCGTGCTGGGCGACAGCTTCACGCCCTGACGCGGGCCCGGGATCGACGCGTTTCGTGTCGGTCCCGACCCAGCGCAACGGCCGCCCGAGGGCGGCCGTTTTCATGGGCGCAGCAGCCTGTGTCGGCGGGCTCAGACGCGCGGCGTCAGCGCGCAGCGCCCGAGGTAGCCCGCCGCAGCCTCCCGCCCGTGAAGATGGGCCACCAGCTGCCCGGCCTCGACGACCAGCGGGCGCAGCGCAGCGGCGTCGGGGCAACGCTCCATGCGCAGGGCCAGTCGATCCGCCATCGGGCCCGCCAGGTCGGTGAGGCCGCGCACCGCCTCGCGACGCTGCGACAGGAAGGCGGACGCCGGCTTCGGCGCAGCGGTCGGGGCGGCGGGCAGGTCCGCGGGCAACTCTGCCGAAGACCGGGCCCCCAGCTTGCGCGCACGAACGTACTGTTCGTAGGCGGTGGTGCCGGTCTTGCGCTCCTCGGCTGCCAGTCCCGTGAGTTCGCGCCGCACCTGGTCGGCGTAGTCGCGCAACCTCGGCACATGGCTGTTCAGAGCCTGCGCCAGCACCTCGGTGGCATAGGCCGCGTCACGCATGAACTGCTGTACGTCCAGCGAACGTCCGAACTCGCGGCGCATGGGCACCACCATCCGCACGACCAGATCGATGAGAAAGACGTTGGAAGTGGGGTTCATGCGACGGGCTCCGGCTCTGATCGACCGGACCGCATCGTAGGGATTCGTTACAGGTCGGCACCCCGTCATTCGGGGGTGCATCGCGACATCCCGCCCCCATGAACGCGGGGATGTGAAACCTCGCGCGGGGGGCCGATCCGCTTCAGCGTTTCAGGGTCGCAGGTCAGCTGCAGCCGGCAGCAGTGGCGACTCGCAACCCCTTGCCGACCACACCGCGTTGCGGATGGCGCGCGCCACGGCCTCGGCCGCCATCGCGCCCAGCACCGTGAGGTCGCCAGGCCGGCCGGCGGAGCCGGTGGCCAGTGCGAACAGGCTGTCGCCGTCGTTCATGGTCAGCGGGTCGACCGCTCGGGACAGGCCGTGGTGCGCCAGAGAGGCGAGCTTGTTGGCTTGCGTCTTGGTCAAGGCCGCGTCGGTGGCGACGATGCCGATGGTGGTGGCCATGCCGGCCATCACACGCTGCGGCCCGGCACCGGCCAGCAGCGCCGGCGTGGCGCGCACCAGACCCCGGCCGTCCTCGCCGCGCGCCCCAGCGATCACGCTGCCGTCGCCGTCGATGACGTCGCCGATGGCGTTGACGGCCACCAAGGCGGCCACGGTGACCGAGCCCACGCGCAGCGACGCACTGCCGATGCCGCCCTTCATCGCGCGTTCGATGCCGAACAGCTTGCCGACGCTGGCCCCGGTGCCGGCACCGACGCTGCCCTGGGCGGCCGGCGCGGTCGACGCCGCGACGCAGGCCGCGTGGCCCGCGGCGGCATCGGGCCGGATGCGCCAGTCGCCCACCCACAGGTCGAACAGCACGGCCGCGGGCACGATGGGCACGCGCGCCGGGCCCACCTCCAGCCCATGGCCCTGCTCTTCCAGCCAGCGCATCACGCCGCCGGCCGCATCCAGGCCGAAGGCGCTGCCGCCGGTGAGCAGCACGGCATGCACGCGGTCGACGGTGTTCTCGCTCTTCAGCAGGTCGGTCTCGCGAGTGCCAGGCGCACCACCCCGCACGTCCACTCCGCACACCGCGCCCTGCGGGCACAGCACCACGGTGCAGCCGGTGGGCCTGCGCGCATCGGTGAAGTGGCCGACCGCAAGGCCGGCCACGTCGGTCAGGTGGCCGGGGGCCAGGCGGTCAACCATGCAGAAGGCAAAAGTTCAAGAGAAGACGCCGGCGGTGTCCTGCATGCGGCAGCTCACCTCGCCCAGATGGTGCATCGTGTCGCCGAAGCTCATCTCGAGCATCGTCAGGCGCTTGAAGTAGTGGCTGGCCACGTACTCGTCGGTGACGCCGATGCCGCCGTGCAGCTGGATGCACTGCTGGCCGACGTATCGCATGCTCTGGCCGAGCTGCACGCGCGCCTGCGACACCGCGCGGCGGCGCTGTGCCGTCGGCTCGCCGAGCTTGAGGCTCGCGTAGTAGCTCATCGAGCGGCCCAGTTCGAGCTGCATCTTCACGTCGGCGACGCGGTGGCGCAGCGCCTGGAAGCTCGCGATGGCGACGCCGAACTGCTTGCGCGTGTTCATGTACTCGACGGTGATGGCCACCAGCCGGTCCATCAGGCCCACGGCCTCGGCGCACTGCGCGGCGATGCCGGCGTCCACCGCCTTGTGCAGCAGCTCGAAGGCGTCGCGCGTGACCAGCGTGGCGGCGCTGTCGTTCAGCGTGATCTCGGCCGCGCGCGAACCGTCCTGCGTCGGGTAGCCGCGCACCGCCACCGCCGACTTCTCGACGAGGAACAGGCCGATGCCCTGGATGTCCTCGTCGCTGCCCGACAGGCGGGCCGGAACGAGGAAGGCGTCGACCTCGTCACCCGCCGGCACCACGCTCTTGGCCCCGGTCAGCTTGAAGGCACCGCCGGCTTCCACGGCCTTCGTGGTGACGTGGTGCAGCTTGTAGCGCGAGTGGCGCTCCTGCTGCGCCAGCACCACCAGCGCCTCGGCGCCGGCGATCTTCGGCAGCCACGCCGCCTGCACGGCCTCGGGCGCGGCCGACAGCAGCGTGGGCGCCACCAGCGCGCCGTGCACGTAGGGGGCATTGACCAGACCACGGCCCAGCTCTTCGCACACCACCATGGCCTCGACGGCGCCGAAGCCCATGCCGCCGTGCGCCTCGGGAATGGCCAGGCCGGTCAGGCCCAGTTCGGCCAGCTCGCCATAGACCTCGCGCGTGGCACCGCCGGCCTTGGCGATGCCGTGGCGACGGTCGAAGCCGAAGCCCTTCTCCACCCAGCGCGCGACGGCGTCGCGCAGGGAAACCTGGTCGTCGGTGAACTCGAAATCCATGGCTCAGCTCCCCAGCACCGTGGCCGCGACGATGTTCTTCTGAACCTCGTTGCTGCCGCCGTAGATGGACGTCTTGCGGTAGTTGAAGTAGTTGCCGGCCAGCGGCGCGACGTGCGCCCCGCCGACGTGGTCGCCCTGCCAGCCGGCTTCCATCGCCTCGAAGACGAAGGGCGCGGCGAAGGGCCCGGCGGCCAGCATCATCAGCTCGGTGTAGCGCTGCTGGATCTCGCTGCCGCGGATCTTCAGCAGCCCGGCCACGTCCAGGCTCTGCTTGCCGCTTTTCTCGGCCGACAGCACGCGCAGCACCATCATCTCGAGCGCCACGATGTCGACCTCGAGCAGCGCGACCTGGTCGCGGAAGCGCGGCTCGTCGAGCACGCCCTCGGCCTTGGCGATGCGCTTGAGCCGTTCGAGCTCGCGCTTGGCGCGGTTGACGTCGGCGATGTTGGTGCGCTCGTGCGCCAGCAGGTGCTTGGCGTAGGTCCAGCCCTTGTTCTCCTCGCCGATGAGGTTCTCGGCCGGCACCTCGACGTTGTCGAACCAGACCTCGTTGACCTCGGGCTCGCCGTCCAGCAGCACGATGGGCCGCACGCTGACGCCCTTGCTCTTCATGTCGATGAGCAGGAAGCTGATGCCGGTCTGCGGCTTGCCTTCGCTGCTGGTGCGCACCAGGCAGAAGATCCATTCGCCGTACTGGCCCAGCGTGGTCCAGGTCTTCTGGCCGTTGACGATGTACTTGTCGCCCTTGCGTTCCGCCTTGCACTTCAGCGAAGCGAGGTCGGAGCCCGACCCGGGTTCGCTGTAGCCCTGGCTCCACCAGACCTCGCCGCTGGCGATGCCCGGCAGGAAGCGCGCCTGCTGCTCGGCGTTGCCGAAGGCCATGATGACCGGGGCCACCATCACCGGGCCGAAGGGCACGACACGCGGCGCGCCGGCCAGCGCGCATTCCTCTTCGAACAGGTGGCGCTGCACGGCGTTCCAGCCGGGCCCGCCGAACTGTGTCGGCCAGCCCCAGCCCAGCCAGCCCTGCTTGCCCAGGATCTTCGCCCAGCGCTGCATGTCGTCGCGCGACAGCCGCAGGGCGCCGTGCACCTTGTCGCTGATGTCCTTGGGCAGGTTGCCGGCCACCCATTGGCGGATGGTCTTGCGGAATTCGAGTTCTTCCGCGGTGAAGTTCAGGTCCATCGATCTTGTCTCCGCAGCCCGCGCGGGGCCGTTGCCGGTGCAGGAAAAACTCAAGACCTCATTATCCGCACGATCGTTCGATTCCTCGCTGTCCCAGTCGTGACAGTGGGCGCCTTCGTATCATCGGCCGATGACTTCTGACGCTCCAGGCCCTGCCGCCGGGCCCGGGTACCACGCGACGGTGGCGGCACTGGCCGTGGGCCAGATCCTCAGCTGGGCGGCGCTCTACTACGCCTTCTCTTCCTTCGTGCTGCCCATGATGCACGACCAGGGCTGGGACAAGGCCACCGTGATGGGTGCCTTCACGCTGGGCCTGGCGATGTGGGGGGCGGCCACCTATGCCATGGGGGCGGCCATCGATCGCGGCCACGGCCGTGCCGTGATGACCTGGGGTGCCCTGCTGTCGGGCCTGGGCTTCCTGGCCTGGTCGCAGGTGCAGGCCGCGTGGACGCTGTACGCCGTGTGGGCCCTGCTGGGCACGACGATGGCCATGACGCTGTACGAGCCGGCCTTCAACGTGCTGACGCAGCGCTACCCGACACGCTACCGCGACGGCATCACGGCCCTGACCCTGGTGGGCGGCTTCGCCAGCACGCTGTCGTTCCCGGCCTGTGCCGCGCTCATCGCCTGGCTCGGCTGGCGCGAGGCGCTGATCGCCATCGGCACCGTGCAGTTGCTGCTGGTCACGCCGCTGCACGCCTGGTGCCTGCGCGGTCCGGGCGTGGTGGCGCCGCCGCCCGGCCACGCGGCCGAAGAGAACGCCACGCTGCACGAGGCCCTGCGCATGCCCGCCTTCTGGCTGCTCACGCTGAGCTTCACGCTCTATGCCTTCGCCTCGGCGGCGATGTGGGCGCACGTGATTCCGGCCTTCGAGAGCAAGGGCTGGACGTCGACGCAGGCACTGGCGGTGCTGATCTGGATCGGGCCGGCGCAGGTGCTGGGCCGCCTGGTCTACGTGGGCGCGGGTCGGGGCGTGTCGCTGCGGCTGATCGGGCTGCTGGTGATGCTGGGCATGCCGGCGGCGCTGGTCATCTTCGCGCTGGCCACGCAGCAGTGGGCGCTGTTCGGCTTCGCGGCGCTGTTCGGCATCGCCAACGGGCTGGTGACCATCGTGCGCGGCGGCCTGGTGCCCGAGTACTTCGGCCGCGCCAACATCGGCCGCATCGGCGGCGCGATGTCGGCGGTGGGGCTGCTGTCGCGGGCTGCCGCGCCGCTGCTGACGGCCTGGATGCTGCTGGCCGTGCCGGGCTACCGCGAGGTGCTGCTGCTGCTGGCCGTGCTGGGCGTGGGCGCGGCGGTGGCGTTCTACGCCGCCAGACCGCCGGCGCGGTGATTCACCGCAGCTGCAGCCGCATCACGTCGCTGTCGCGGCGCATCTGGAAACGGCCCAGCACGTTGTTGCCCAGCAGGATGTAGGGCATGGACGCGGGAAGCACCGCGGCCTGCAGGTTGGCCAGTTCGACATCGCCCAGGCGCACCGAACTCAGCGTGATCAGGTGCGTGGGCGTGGTGCCGTTGGCCGTCTGCATCAGCACCTGGCGGCCTTCGCGCCAGGGCAGGCCGATGCGGTCGGCCTCGACCTGGCTCAGGGCGATCAGCGTGGCGCCGGTGTCGACCATGAACCGGACCAGGCGGCCATTGATGCGGCCTTCGCTCATGAAATGGCCGCCGGGTCCGACGGGAATGACCACTTCGGTGCTCAACTCGCGGGTGCCGCCGCCCAGATTCACCGGCGCCGCGCCCACACGCAGCGTCGCGGCGGCACCGTCTCGCTCGATGCGTGCCTGATCGCCCTGGATGGACACCAGCCTGACGTTGGCAAAGCGCTCACCCACCGCCAGCATCTTCGGCTGCCCGTCGATGATCAGCAGCGCACGCTGGCCCATGGTGCCGGAGAGGGCGACGCTCTGCGCCGAGGCGGCGATCGCCAGCGAGGCCAGCCCCGCGCCGATCATCGAGGCGCGTGTGCGGCCGGCCTTCAATCGCGGAAGTTGTTGAAGGTCAGCGGCAGGTCGGCCAGATCCTTGCGCATCAGCGCCATGGCCGCCTGGAGGTCGTCGCGCTTGGCGCCGGTGACGCGCACGGCGTCGCCCTGGATGGCCGCCTGCACCTTCAGCTTGCTGCCCTTGACGAGGGTCTGGATCTTCTTGCCCGACTCGCTGTCGATGCCGGTCTTCACCGGCACCAGCAGTTTCATCTTGTCACCGCCCATCTTCTGCGGCTTGCCGCTGAAGTCGAAGAAGCGCGCGTCGACGTTGCGCTTGGTCATGCGGGCCACGAGCACGTCGCGCACCTGCTGGATCTGGAAGTCGCTGTCGCCGAAGAGGGTGAGTTCACGCTCCTTGGCGCTCTTCTCGGTGAGTTCGACCTTGGCGCTCGAGCCCTTGAAGTCGAAACGCGTGCCGATCTCCTTGGAGGCCTGCTCGACCGCATTGCGGATCTCGACGAGATCGGGTTCGAGGACGGTGTCGAAGCTGGGCATGGGAAAATTCTGCCATGTCTGCCCCCCCCGTGGTACCCCGAATCGAGCAGCGCGCCTCACTTCGCGGCTTCAACACCTTCGGCCTGCCCGCGGTGGCGCAGACGCTGGCCTACATCACCAGCGACGCCGACGTGCGCCGCATCGTCGACCACCCCGACTACGGGCGGGCACCGAAGTTCATCCTGGGCGGCGGCAGCAACGTGGTGCTGACGCGCGACGTGGCCGCCGTGGTGCTGAAGATCGAGATCCGGGGCCGACGGCTGGTGGCCGAGTCGCCCGAGGCCTGGATCGTCGAGGCCGGTGCCGGGGAAAACTGGCACGACACGGTGGCCTGGACCCTGGACCAGGGCTGGCCGGGGCTGGAGAACCTCGCGCTGATACCGGGTTCGGTGGGTGCCGCACCGGTGCAGAACATCGGCGCCTATGGCGTCGAGATGAAGGACCGTTTCGATTCGCTGGATGCCGTCGACCTGGTCACCGGCCGCACCGTGACGCTGGACGCCGCGATGTGCCGCTTCGGCTACCGCGACAGCGTCTTCAAGAACGTGCTGGCCGGCAAGTCGGTCATCACGCGGGTGCGTTTTCGCCTGCCGCGCCCCTGGCAGGCGGTGCGCGGCTACCTGGATCTGGAACGCAAGATGACCGAAACGGGCATCGGCAACCCGGATCCGCGCACGATCTTCGACTGGGTGTGCGCCATCCGGCGCGCCAAGCTGCCCGATCCGGCCGTGATCGGCAACGCCGGCAGTTTCTTCAAGAACCCGGTGGTGACCGCCGAACAGTGCCGTGACATCATCGGCCGCGATCCGGAGATCGTGCACTACCCGATGCCCGACGGCAGCGTCAAGCTGGCCGCCGGCTGGCTCATCGACGCCTGCGGCTGGAAGGGCAAGACGGTGGGCCGGGCCGGCGTCTACGAGCGCCAGGCGCTGGTGCTGGTGAACCGCGGCGGCGCCAGCGGT
Source organism: Rubrivivax sp. (assembly GCA_022843905.1). GTDB lineage: Bacteria > Pseudomonadota > Gammaproteobacteria > Burkholderiales > Burkholderiaceae_C > Rubrivivax. Next base: position 7,424 of record JALHMT010000016.1, on the reverse strand, counting down.
GCCGAGGTGGTGACGCTGGCGCGTGCCATCCAGGAAAGCGTCTACGGCCGTTTCGGCATCCGGCTCGAGCCCGAACCCATCATTCTTTGAGCGTCGGCTCGGCCGGCGTGGCGGCCGGCAGGTCCGCCGCCGTGCCGGCCGCGAAGTCGGACGGCGCCGTCGACGACGGGCCTGACAGGCGCGCGGGCAGCAGGTCGATGCGGCGCAAGGCGTCGCTGGTCTGCAGCAGTTGCAGTTCGTAGCGCTGCACGAGCAGGGCGATCTCATGGGCCGGCAGGTGCGCAGCGCCTTGCTGCAGCGCCTCGGCGGTCGCGGCCAGCGCCGGCAGCCCCAGGTTCAGGGCGACGCCGCGGGCGGCGTGGGCGGCCACGCGGATCTCCGAGGTCTGGGCATCGCGCACGGCGGCGCGCAGGCGGGCCAAGGTGTGCGGCGCCTCGTCGAAGAAGGCGCCCACCAGGTCGAGAAGCCGTTCGCGCGGCATCGCCTGCAGCGCGGCATTGAGCACCGACTGGTCGAGCACGTGGGACAGACCCGGTGCCAGCGGCAGATCGGACCGGGCCGCCCGTGGCGCCGGCTTGGCGACCTCGGCGGCGGCACGCTCGCCGAACAGCCGCCGCAGTGCGGTGGCCAGCGCCTGCGGTCCGATGGGCTTGGTGAGGAAGTCGTTCATGCCCGCCAGCAGGCAACGCTCGCGGGTCTCGACGAAGGCGTCGGCGGTCAGGGCCAGGATGGGCACCGTGGCAGCGGCACGGTCGGGCAGCGCACGGATGGCCTGCGTGGCGCCGATGCCGTCCAGCTCGGGCATGTGCAGGTCCATCAGCACCACGTCGAAGGGCCGGGCACGGGCCGCCTCGACGGCCTGCCGGCCATCGGCGGCGAAGTGTGCTTCATGGCCCAGGCTGTTCAGCAGCGACGCCATGTACTGACGATTCACCGCATGGTCTTCAGCCACCAGGATGCGCAGCGAACTGGGCGCTGCGGCGACGTCCACGTCCAGGTCGACCGGCGCGGCCGAGCCCGCAGGCGCCTGGCGCAAGGGGATGGCGAACACGAAGGTGCTGCCCTCGCCGGGCCGGCTGCGCGCAGTGATGTCGCCGCCCATCAGGCGCGCGAGGTTGCGCGAGATCTCCAGCCCGATGCCGGTGCCGCCGTAGCGTCGCGTGCGTGAATCGGCGCCCTGTGCAAAGCGCTCGAACAGGCGTGACAGGGTGGCGGGGTCCATGCCGATGCCGGAGTCGGTGACGACGAAGTCGAGCATCGGCCCGCCGTCGCCGGCGCGCAGCCGAAGGTCCAGCACCACCGCGCCCTTGTCGGAGAACTTGATGGCGTTGGACAGCAGGTTGAACAGCACCTGCCTGACGCGCGTGGCGTCCAGCAGCGCGCGCTCGGGCACCGCCGGCTCGGCGTCGATGTGCAGCGCCAGCGACTTGCGCTGCGCCTGCGGACGCATCAGGGACTCCACTTCGCGCAGCAGCTTGCGCAGATCGACCAGCGACTCGGCCAGCGTGAGCCGGCCCGTCTCGAGCTGCGAGAGGTCGAGGATGTCGTCGACGATGCGCAGCAGGTGATCGGCCGACTCGGTGGCCGTGCCCAGCCACTCCCGCTGGCGCGGATCCAGGGGCGTCTCGCGCAACAGGCCGAGCATGCCCAGCAGGCCCTGGAACGGCGTGCGGATCTCGTGGCTCATGTTGGCCAGGAAGACGCTCTTGGCGGCGTTCGCCGCTTCGGCCTCGGCGCGCGATTCGCGCAGAGACGCCGCCATCTCTTCCAGCGCCACGCGGCGCTGCTCCAGGCGCCGCAACTGCCGCATGGCGACCAGTGCGAAGGCCAGCGTCAGCACCGAGAGGAACAGTGTCAGCGCGATGCCGGTCTGATTGAACTCGCGCAGGTGGTCGCCGCGCTGCTCCGCCGCCCGGGCGACGAACTGGCCGCTCTCGATCGACAAGGAACGAAGGCTGTCGGCCAGCGCCACCAGTTCAGGCCGCAGCCGGGCCAGGCCGGCCAGGTCGGGCGAGTCCCGCACGCGGGCGGGGTCGAGCAGCGGGTCGGCCTTGTCGATGAAGTCGGCGGCCTGCTGCAGCAGCGCCAGGATCTGCGGGTTGTCGCCGAGCATGCCCGCGGGCCCGCCCTCGCGCAGCAGCCGGATGCGGCTGACGAAGATCTCGTAGCGCAACTGCAGGTCGGCGGTGTCGACCGGGCGGACATCGGCCGCCGGCCCCGCGGCCGGGGGCCAGACCTCCCGCAGTCGCAGGTACTCGGACTCGGCGCGGTAGGCGTGGCCCACCACGAGCTGGTTGTCTTCGCTGGCAGCACTGGTCAACAAGGCCCACTGGCGCCACTGCACCACCGCCACGATGCACATCACGATGACGAGCAGGGCGCTGATGGAGCGCAGCCAGCCGGCGCTCCAGCGCAGGCTGCGCGCCCGTGCACCGGCTAGCGGATCTCGATCGTCCGCAGCTGCCATGCCGAGCGTCCGTAATACGTGGCCGTGCGCAGGTCGGCCGAAGTGTGGAAGGGGTAGATGATGAACAGGGGACCCTTGTCGCGCACCGCCATCGGCTTGTCGTCGAGCAGCCGGGCCACGATGACGTCGAAGCGCTGCGCGTCGTCGAACGGGATGTCCACTCGATAGTCGTTGAGCGCCAGTGCACGCAGATGGGTGCCGCGCGCGCCGGCCGCCCGCAGCACGTCGCGCAGCAGCGGACCGGTGAACTTGCGCGGCCGCGAGTACCACGGCGTCTGCGTCGTGAAGCTGAACTGCGGCAGGCGCTCGATCTGCGCCATGTTGAACTGGGCGACGACGCCGTCGTTGGGCGAAGCCACCCGCCCGGTCAGAGTCAGCACCACCGGTCCGGCGGGCGGCTCCAGCGCAGCGGCGCTTCGCCAGGTTCCCGAAGCCACCGCAGCAAGGAGCACGAGGCGGCGCGACACAGAGGACAGCATGAAGGCCTTCGGTCTCGTGAGCCGCGATTCTAGGGCCGCAGAGCACGCCCGGACTTGAGGAAATCCGCGATGCGGCGGCATCGGCGCAAGGCCTACGATCCGGAGCAACTTCAGGAGTTTCCGTTGAACCCAAGACTGTCAGGCAAGACCGCCCTCGTCACCGCTGCCGGGCAGGGCATCGGCCGCGCCACGGCGCTGGCTTTCGCACGCGAAGGTGCGCGGGTGATCGCCACCGACATCAACACCGAGGCGCTGGCCGCGCTGGCCGGCACACCCGGCATCACCACGCGCCGGCTGGACGCCACCGATGCCGCCGCCATCGCCGCCCTGCCGGGCGAGATCGGCACGGTGAACGTGCTCTTCAACGGCGCGGGTTTCGTGCACGCCGGCAGCGTGCTCGAATGCACCGAGGCCGACTGGGACTTCGCCTTCAACCTCAACGTGCGCTCGATGTTCCGGCTCATCAAGGCCCTGCTGCCGGGCATGCTGGCTGCCGGCGGCGGCTCCATCATCAACGTCGCCTCGGCCGCCAGCAGCATCAAGGGCGTGCCCAACCGCTTCGTCTACGCCACCACCAAGGCGGCCGTCATCGGGCTGACCAAGTCCGTGGCGGCGGACTTCATCGCGCGCGGCGTGCGCTGCAATGCCATCTGCCCCGGCACGGTAGAGTCGCCGTCGCTGCGCGATCGCATTGCCGCGCAGGCCCAGGCCAGCGGGCAGACGCTGGCGCAGGTGGAAGCCGCCTTCATCGCCCGCCAGCCCATGGGCCGGCTGGGCACCACCGAGGAGATCGCCGCGCTGGCGGTGTACCTGGGCAGCGACGAATCGGCCTTCACCACCGGCACCACCCAGGTGATCGATGGTGGATGGTCCATGTAATTTTCCCGAGGAGAACCCCGAATGAGACTCATGCGAATCGGCGCCAAGGGCGCGGAAAAGCCCGCGCTGATGGACGACCAGGGCCGTGTCCGCGACCTGTCGGCCGTGCTGCCCGACATCACCGCCGCCACGCTCACGCCGCACAGCCTGGAGCGGCTGCGCAAGGTCGACGTGAACGACCTGCCCGTCATCGACAAGCCCGGCCGCATCGGCGTGCCCTGGAGCGGCTGCGAGAAGTTCCTGTGCATCGGCCTGAACTACGCCGACCACGCGGCGGAGTCGAACCTGCCGATCCCCAAGGAACCCATCCTCTTCATGAAGCCCATCAGCTGCCGCGTCGGTCCCAACGACCCCGTGGTGCTGCCGCAGGGCTCGGTGAAGAGCGACTGGGAAGTCGAGCTGGGCGTGGTCATCGGCAGCAAGACGCGCTACGTCAGCGAGGCCGATGCGCTCAAGCACGTGGCCGGCTACTGCGTGGTCAACGACGTGTCGGAACGCGAATACCAGATCGAGCGCGGCGGCACCTGGGACAAGGGCAAGGGCTGCGACACCTTCGGCCCGGTCGGCCCCTGGCTGGTGACGGCCGACGAGATTGCCGACCCGCAGGCGCTGGACATGTTCCTCGACGTCAACGGCCACCGTTACCAGAAGGGCAGCACCAAGACCATGATCTTCGGCGTGGCGCAGCTGGTCAGCTACGTCAGCCGCTTCATGACGCTGTACCCCGGCGACCTCATCACCACCGGCACGCCGCCGGGCGTGGGCATGGGCGTCAAGCCGGCGGCCGTCTACCTGAAGCCGGGCGACGTGATGCGCCTGGGCATCCAGGGCCTGGGCGAGCAGACCCAGACCGTGCATGCCTGGGACCCGGCAATCCTCGACGCATGAGAAACGTCCGAACAGCAACTCGGGGGGCCGCGAGCGGGACGAGCGCCGGGCCGCTCCCAAGCCGGCCCGCTATCCCCTCGGGGGATCGGCCGACGTACCCGTCGGGCGAGGGGCCCTGATGCTTCCAGTCATCCGCATCCACCCGGCAGATGACGTGGTCATCGCGCGGCAGCAACTGCTGGGCGGCACGCACCTGGCCAGCGAAGGCGTGACCGTCAGCGGCCTCGTGCCGCCCGGTCACAAGATCGCCGTGCGCGCCATCGCCGCCGGTGCGCCGGTGCGGCGCTACAACCAGATCATCGGCATCGCCAAGGTGGCCATCGCGCCGGGCCAGCACGTGCATACGCACAACCTGGAATTCAGCAGCTTCGCGCGCGAGCACGCCGCCGGCGCCGGCGCCTCACCCACGAACTACGTGCCCGAGCCGGCCACCTTCCAAGGCATCGTGCGCCGGGACGGTCGCGTGGCCACGCGCAACTACATCGGCGTGCTGACCTCGGTGAACTGCTCGGCCACCGTGGCACGAGCCATCGCCGACCACTTCCGGCGCGACATCCGGCCGGAGGCGCTGGCGCCCTACCCGCACGTCGACGGCGTGATCGCGCTGACGCACGGCGCGGGCTGCGCCACGGCCAGCGACGGTGAACCGTTGCAGCTGCTGCGGCGCACGCTGGGCGGCTACGCACGGCATGCCAACTTCGCCGCCGTGCTGGTGGTGGGGCTGGGCTGCGAGACCAACCAGATCGCCGGCCTGCTGGAGCAGGAAGGCCTGGCCTCGGGCGCGGCGCTGCACGGCTTCAACATCCAGGACACCGGCGGCACGGCGAAGACCGTGGCGCACGGTGTCGAGCTCATCACCTGGATGCTGGAAGAAGCCAACCAGGTGAAGCGCCAGCCGGTGCCGGCCAGCCACATCACGGTGGGCCTGCAGTGCGGCGGCAGCGACGGTTATTCGGGCATCAGCGCCAACCCGGCGCTGGGCGCCGCGGTCGACCGCCTGGTGCGCCACGGCGGCACGGCGATCCTGTCGGAAACACCCGAAATCTACGGCGGCGAACACCTGCTGACGCGGCGCGCGGTGTCCCAGGCCGTGGCCGACAAGCTGCTGCGCCGCATCCGTTGGTGGGAAGAGTACTGCGAGCGCAACGACGGCTCGATGGACAACAACCCTTCGGCCGGCAACAAGGCCGGCGGGCTGACCACCATCCTCGAGAAGTCGCTGGGCGCCATCGCCAAGAGTGGCACCACCAACCTCGTCGACGTGCTCGAGTACGCGGAACCCGTGAAGAGCAAGGGCCTGCTGTTCATGGACACGCCCGGCTACGACCCCGTGTCGGCCACCGGCCAGGTGGCCGGCGGCGCCAACCTGATCTGCTTCACCACCGGCCGCGGTTCAGCCTACGGCTGCGCGCCGTCGCCGTCGCTCAAGCTGTCGACCAACACCGCGCTGTGGCTCAAGCAGGAAGACGACATCGACATCAACTGCGGCGAAGTGGTCGACGGCGACTGCAGCGTCGACGAGATGGGCGAACGCATCTTCCGCCGCCTGCTGGCCACCGCCTCGGGCGAACGCACGAAGAGCGAGGTGCACGGCTACGGGCAGAACGAGTTCGTGCCCTGGGTGCTCGGCGCCACGATGTGACACCGCCCACGATCCTGCGGGCCTCCCTCTCCCGCAGGGCGGGAGAGGGTTGGGGTGAGGGTGGGAAGGCGGCGCTCCTCGACCCTCACCCCAACCCTCTCCCACGAGTGGGAGAGGGAGTGTGGCACTTCATAGCGGCGTCGCGCTCTCCACGATCATCTGCACGCGCTGCTGGCCGTTGTACTCGTCCATCTGCAGACGGTAGGCCAGCCGCACGCGCTCGGGTACGGGGTCGGCATGGCCGAACCAGATCGCGTCGCGCGCAACGCCGGCGTGCTTCAGGCGCAGCTTCATGTGCTTCTCGCCCACCAGGCGCTGCTGCACGATCTGCACCTCGTCGCAGAACAGCGGTGCCTCGAAGCCCTGGCCCCAGACCTGCGCGTCGAGCACGGCCACTGTCTGCGCATTGAACCACTGCAGTTCCAGCGGGCCGTCGGTGCGCAGCGTGCGCATCAGCGTGGCGGCGTCGAGCCACTCCGAGGCCACCTGCCGGAAGGCGGCCTCGAAAGCGACGAACCCGGCTGCGGCGATGGTGCAGCCGGCCGCCATCGCATGCCCGCCGAAGCGTTGCAGCAGCCCTTCGTGGCGCTTGCTGACCAGGTCGAGCGCATCGCGCAGGTGGAAGCCCGGGATCGAGCGGCCCGAACCCTTGAGCGCGCCGTCGGCACCGCGAGCGAAGACGAAGGTGGGCCGGTGCAGGCGGTCCTTCAGGCGGCCGGCCACGATGCCCACCACGCCTTCGTGGAAGCTCTCGTCGAAGAGCGCCAGGGCTGGAGGCAGTTGCTCGGCCTGCGGCATCAGGCGCTCCAGTGCCGCCTCGGCCACGTCGCGCATGTCGGCCTCCACCGCACGGCGTTCGCGGTTGATGGCATCGAGCTGCGTGGCGAGTTCCGCGGCGCGCTGGTGGTCACCCGTGCTCAGGCATTCGATGCCCAGCGTCATGTCGGCCAGGCGGCCGGCGGCGTTGATGCGCGGCCCCAGCGCGAAACCGAAGTCGAAGGCCGCGGCGCGCGCCGGGTCGCGGCCGGCGGCGCGGAACAGCGCGGCCACGCCGGGCTGCATGCGCCCG
>JALHMT010000015.1:110199-122552 GCA_022843905.1 Rubrivivax sp. | reverse complement strand
GCATCGCGCCCGCCGCCCGCGGCCCCGCCGGGCCGTGCCCAGCAGCTGCAGCGACTGCTGCACAGCCCTGCGCCGGCCCTGCTGCTGCTGGGCGAGCCCGGCGCCGGCAAGACGACCCTGCTGCGCGCGGCCTACCCGCAGGCGCCCTGCCTGCGCGGCCTGGAGGGCCTGCATGCGATGCCCTACCGCCCGTTGCTCGACGTGCTGCGCGAGCACACCGGGGTGCTGCAGCGTGCCCTGCGCGAGCCGAGCCATCCCTTGCGCGCCTACCGGCTAGACATAGCCCGCGTGCTGCCGGAACTGGCGCCCGACGAAGCCCTGCCGCCGCTGGACGCATTGACCGCGCAGACGCGCCTGGTGGAGGCCCTGGCGCGCGCCTTCGAGGCGCTGACGCCGGTGCTGCTGATCGACGACCTGCACTGGTGCGACCCGGCCACCATCGAGTGGCTGCTGATGCTGGCCCACCAGGGCCGTCTGCAGTGGCGCGCGGCGGCGCGTGTGCACGAGATCGGCCCGGCACTCGATCGGGCCCTGCAAGGCCTGCGCAGCGCGGTACGACTGGAAGAGGTCGACGTCTCGCCGCTGGACCGCGACGCCCTGGCCGAGGCCTGCCGCGCCCGCCGGCCCGGCCACCCGTTCGGCCCCGAGCAGATCGACCGGTTGCACGCGCTGAGTGCCGGCAACGCCTTCCTGTTGGGGGAACTGCTCGCCGCCGGCTTGGCCGACGCGCAGGCCGTCATGCCGCTGACCCAGGCCGGCCAGGTGTTGCGCCTGGTGCGTGCACGGCTGGACGCCCTGCCGCCGGGCGCGCAGCGCGCGGTGGAGGCCGCCGCCGTGTTCGTGCAGCCGGTGCCGGCCGCGGCCCTGGGCGCCCTGGCCGGCGCGGCCACCGAGGAAGAAGGCGCGGCCATCGCCGAGCGTGCGCTGATGAGCGGCCTGCTGCAACGCGCCGGCGCCGCGCTGGGCTGCCGCCACGACCTGATCCGCCAGGCCGTCGTCACCCAGCTGCCGGCACCACGGCGCATGGCCCTGCACCGCCACGCTGCGCTGTGGCTGGCCTCGCAGCCGGTCGTCGATGCGCTGACCGTCGCCGAGCACTGGCGCGCCGCCGGCGAGACCCAGACCGCGCTGGCCTGGCGCCACCGCGGCGCCGAGCAGCTGAAGTCGCGTGGCGACTTCGACGCCGCCCGCGCGCTGTGGCGGGAGGTGGCCGACGAGTCCCTGGACGCCACCCAGGCCCTGCGGGCCCGGCTCGAGCTGGCGGCCTGCGACCTCTTCGCCGACCTGGGCCGGGGCGAAGCCCTGCTGGCCGCCGTGCAGGCCCAGCTGAGTGCGGTGGCCGATGCCGAGCAGCGCCTGCAGATCGAAGGCCGGCTGCTGTCCGCCCGCGTCGACAACCGCGTCTTCGCCGGCGACCTGGCCGCCGCCCGGCAGTACGCCGGCCGCCTGCGTTCGCTGCTGCCCCGGCTCCCCTTGCACGAGCGCATCGACGCCCTGGAAGTGCTGATCGAGCTGGCCATGCGCGAGCCCGACATCCCGGCCGCCTGGGCCTGCCTGGCCCAGCTGCGCGACGCCGCGCCGGCCCGGCCCACCCTGCTGAGCTTCGAGGGGCAGATCCACTGGTTCGGCGGCGAGGTGCAGGCCGCCCACGACGCGCTGGCGCGCCTGCTCGAGCGCCACCCCGACTACTGCCGCGGCATCACCGTCGAGAACGACCTGGCGGTGATGCTGCAGGCCCTCGGCCGCATCGACGAGGCCGAGGCCATGGCGCGGCGCAGCCTGGACAGCTGGGCCGGCGTGGCGCACACCGAGACGCTGTCCCTGCTGGTGCTGGGCCTGGTGCTGACGAGCGCCGGCCGCCATGCCGAGGCCGATGCGGCCTTGCTGGGCGCGCACGCGCGTGCCTGCGAGCAGGGCAGCCCGGGCTTCGAGGCCGAGGCGCTGGTGCGGCGGGCGCGTCTGCTGCTGCAGTGCGGCCGCATCGCAGCGGCCCAGGCCCTGCTGGACGAGGCGGGCCCGCTGCTGGCCACCAGCCCCGAACCGCTGCGCGTCTCGCAGCTGGTGCTGGCGCATGTGCTGGCCGCCAGCGCTGCCGGCCGCGAGCCGGCGCCGGGCCTGCTGGCCCGTCTGCAGGCCGTGGCCGCCGTCAGCACCCACCCGCTGGTGCAGGTGCGGCTGGCCCGGGTGCAAGTCGAACAAGCCCTGGCCCGCGGCGACCTGGCCGGGGCCGCCGAAGCCGCCAGCCAGCAGGCCGCGGCCGCGCAGCGCGGCGGCCTGCTCGAAGCCCTGGCCGAAGCCTGGCTGCTGCAGGCCCGCGCGCGCGCTGCGGGCCCGGCGGATCCCGGGGCCGGGGCCCTGGTGGCCAGGGCGCAGGCTCTGGCACGGCGCCAGGGCTTTGCCGATCTGTACTGGCGCGCCAGCCGGACGCTGGCGCGCCACGGCCAGGACGATGCTGCCGCGGGCGAAGCCCGTGCGGCGCTGGCGCGCCTGCTGGGCGTTTCGGCCGAGCCGCTTTTCGATGCCGCCGCGGCGGCACGGCGTGAACCGCGCTGGTAGCGCGCCGACCGATCTTCGCTCTGATGCCCCGCCGCCTGACGGGTCGCCCGAAGGCAGGCACCATAGAGGTATGAAGACGTCCACCCTGCTCGTATCCCTGGCCGCCGCGGCGGCCTTCGTCGCTGCCTTGCCTGCCGCCCACGCCGCCACGCCGCGCCCGGTGGTGGTCGCCAAGGGCCTGGCCAACCCCTGGGGCCTGGCCTTCCTGCCCGACGGCCGCATGCTGGTGACCGAACGCGCCGGCCGGCTGCGCATCGTCGACGCCCAGGGTCGCGTGGGCGAGCCGCTGGCCGGGCTGCCGCCGATCTCGGCCGGCGGCCAGTGCGGCCTGCTCGACGTGGTGGTCGACCCGAAGTTCGCCCAGACCGGGTTGATCTTCTTCAGCTTCGCCGAACCCGGCAGCGAAGGCGGCAACAGCACGGCGGTGGCGCGTGCGAAGCTCGAAGGCGACCGGCTGAGCGAGGTGCGGGTGATCTTCCGCCAGGCGCCCAAGGTGTCCAGCCAGCACCACTGCGGCTCGCGCATCGTCTTCGCACGCGATGGGCGCCTGTTCGTGGGCCTGGGCGACCGCTTCTCGCGCAAGGACGATGCGCAGACGCTGGACAACCACCACGGCAAGGTCGTGCGCATCGACGCCGAAGGCAAGGCGCCCGCCGACAACCCATTCGTCGGCCGCGCCGGGGCGCTGCCCGAGATCTGGAGCCTGGGCCACCGCAACATCCAGGGCGCCGCGCTGCACCCGGGCACGGGCGAGCTGTGGGCGGTCGAGCACGGCCCGCAGGGCGGCGACGAGGTCAACGTGGCCGAGGCCGGCAAGAACTACGGCTGGCCGCTGGTGACCTACGGCCGCAACTACGGCCTGGGCACGCGCATCGGCGAAGAAGGCCCCAAGCCCGGCTACGAGCAGCCCCTGAAGCACTGGGTGCCGACCTCCATCGCCCCCAGCGGCATGGCCTTCGTCACCAGCGACCGCTATCCCGCCTGGAAGGGCAGCGTGCTGGTCGGCGCACTGCGCTCGCAAGGCCTGGTGCGCCTCAGCCTGGACGGCCGCCAGGTCACCGGCGAAGAGCGCCTGATGGGCAACCTGAACGCTCGCGTGCGCGACGTGCGGCAGGCACCCGACGGCTTCGTCTACCTGCTGACCGACAGCGCCGACGGACGCATCATCAGGCTGGAGCCGTAGCCCGCAGGGCCCGGTCTCAGTTGCCCGCGGCCTGCACCAGTGCCGCCCAGCGCTTGAGGAAGTCGGCGCGCTTGGCGGCGGCCTCGGCCTCGTCGATGGGGAAGACCTTGATCGTCGACAGCGCCGGCAGTTCGACCAGCTTGGCCACGTCGATGTCGCTGCGCGCCGGGCGGCGGTAGGCGGCCAGCAGCAGTTCGGTCTGCACGTCCTTGCTCAGCAGGTGGTCGGCGGTTCGCTTGGCCAGGTCGCCGGCCGGCGCGCCCTTGACGAGCGCCAGGAACTCGGCCGTGGTGAAGGTGCCGTCCGACGGGTAGACCAGCGAGATCTCCTTCTGGCCGCCGGCCACGTAGGCGTAGGCATTGGACTCGAAGGTCAGTCCCACGGCGAACTCGCCCTGGCCCACGCTGCGCAGCACGGTCGCTGCCGCGCTCGTCACCTTGATGTTGCTGGCCAGGCGCTTCAGGCCGTCGGCGCCGAGCATCTTCTCGACGCCCCACAGGATGGTCAGCGCGGTCGAGCTGTTGGCGGGGTCGGCGATGATCATCTTGCCCTTCAGCCGCGGGTCGAGCAGATCGGCCCAGGTCTTGGGCAGCGGCACGCCGCCCAGCTGGTTGCGGTTGACCATGGCCACGGCGACGTGGATGTTCGCCGCCGACCACAGGTTCTGCGGGTGGTGCAGGGCCGCGGGAATGGCCGCCAGCTCGGGCGACCGGTAGGGCTCCAGCAGGGCCGTGAAGGCGCCCAGCGTGTTGGCCGAGGTGCTCCAGAACACGTCGCCCTGCGGCTTGGAGGCTTCGGCCTCCAGGCGGCGCAGCAGCTGGCCCGAACCGCCGGTGATGGCCGAGAACTTGACGCCCGGCATGCGCTTGGCGGCGACCTGGGTGACGGCATCGAAGGCCTGCGCGTTGTTCGAGGTGTAGATCACCACCGAGCCGCCGCCTTGCGCGAAGGAGGGCAGCGCCAGCGTGGCGCCCAGGCCGGCGAGGCCGGCCAGGGCAGTGCGACGTTGGATGGGATGGGACATGGCGTTTCTCCTGTGGAACGGGGTGGATGTCAGGGCGGGGTTCAACTGCGCGACGCGAACAGGTCGATGCGGAAGACACGCGTGGCCAGCGCGATGGGCACGACGATGACGGTGATGAGCAGCAGCCCGTAAGCCGAGGCCTGCGCCATCAGGCCGCTGTCGATGAGGCGGAAGATCTGGATCGGCATGGTCTCGCGACCGCCCGAATACACCACGATGGAGGCGCTCAGTTCGGCCACGGTGGTGGTCCAGGTCAGCACCGCGGCGGCCACGATGGCCGGCAGCATCAGCGGCAACACCACCTTGAAGAAGGTGGGCACGGGGGCGACGCCGAGGCTGATGGAGGCCTCTTCGATGGAATCGGGGATGTTGTAGAGCGTGCTCGAGGCGTTGCGTGTGCCGAAGGGCAGGCGCCTCACGACGTAGGCCAGCACGATGATGGCGCCGGTGCCGGCCAGCGGCAGCCAGCCGCTGTTGAACGACATCACCAGGCCGATGCCGATGACGGTGCCCGACAGCGCCAGCGGCAGCGCGCTGACGTAGTCGAGCACGGGTGTGAGGCGGTTGCGCTTCTTCACCACCAGGTAGCTGATGAGCACGCTGAGCGTGATGCCGATGACCGTGGCGATGGAGGCGTAGGTCAGGGTGTTGATGAGCGGGTCGGGCGCGCGGGTGAAGACGCGTTCCAGGTTTGCGGTGGTCCACTGGCCCCAGCGCATCACCGGCCCGCGCGCCTGGGTGAAGGCGCCCACCACGATGCTCACCACCGGCAGCAGCGACACCATCACCACCGCGGCCGCGGCGGCGCCGAGCAGCGCGCCGCGCCAGCCCGCCAGCCGCACCGCCGGTGCTCCGCGGCCCTGCACCACCTCGCGCCGGCTGCGCGAGACGATGCGCCGCTGCAGGAACAGCACGATCATCACCAGCGCCACCGAGATGCTGGCCAGCGTGCTCTGCAGCGTGGGGTCGGAGCCGACCTCGGAGACGGTGGCCTGGTAGGTCAGCACCGACAGCAGCGGCACCCGGTTGCTGAGCACCATGGCAACCGCGAAGTTGCCCACCACCAGCGTGAAGACCAGCAGCGCGCTGGCCAGCACCGAAGGCAGCACCACCGGCAGCATGACCTTCCAGCGTGAGGCCGCCGGGGTCGTGCCCAGGCTCATCGCGGCTTCTTCCAGTTGCACGTCGAAGCCGCGGATGGCCGCCAGCGTGCCGATGTAGACGTAGGTGTAGTAGGTGAAGGTCATCACCGTGATCAGGCCCAGCCAGCCGTAGAAGCTGGGCAGCGTGATGCCGAGGCCGCCCAGCCAGCGCGTGACCAGGCCGTTGTTGCCCACCATCATCAGCCAGGTCTGCGCGGCGATGACCTCGGGCACCACCAGCGTGATCAGCGGCAGGATGGCGACGAAGCCCTTGCCGGGGAAGTCGTGGCGCGCGGTGAACCAGGCCAGCGGCACGCCGATGAGCAGGGCGCCCAGCGTCACCACCGTGCCCAGCACCACGGTGTTGATGACCGCCTGCAGGTACTTGGGGTCGGCCGCCACCTGCGCCCAGCCCGAGGCACCGTCGCGGCCCAGGCTGCCGATCAGGACGCGGCCCAGCGGGTACAGCAGGAACACCGCCAGCACCACCAGGGCCGCCAGCGTCAGCCAGAACCAGACGGAGCGCAGGTCGCGGCTCATGCCGGCAGAACCCTCGTGGTGGCCGGGTCCAGGCGCAGCGCCACGGCATCGCCGGCCTGGTGCGCGTCGTGATTCGCGCCGTGGCGGTCGACCTGCAGCGCCAGGCCGTTTTCGAGCTGCACGCGGTAGCTGGTCTTGTCGCCCAGGTACTGCCGGCGTTGGATGCGTCCGGGCAAGGTGTCGGCGGTGGCTTCCCTGTCGGGGGCCAGGCCGATGTCCTCGGGACGCGCCATCAGCATCGCCGGGCCCGCGGGCAGCGCGGTGGCGGCCCGGGCGAGCGCGCTGCGGCCGGCCACGGCGACGCGCGCGATGGCGCCGCCCGCCACGGCCATGGGCAGGTCCACCGGCAGCAGGTTGGCCGCACCCACGAAGTCGGCCACGTAGCCGCTGGCCGGCTCGCGATAGATCTGCGCCGGCGTGCCGACCTGGGCCAGCCGCCCTTGGTGCATGACGCCGATGCGGTGCGACAGCGCCAGCGCCTCGTCCTGGTCGTGCGTGACGAAGACGGTGGTGATGCCGGCCTCGGCCTGCAGTTCGGCGATGGTCTCGCGCACCTGCAGGCGCAGCTTGGCGTCGAGGTTGGACAGCGGCTCGTCCATCAGCAGCACCTGCGGCTGGATGACCAGCGCACGCGCCAGCGCCACGCGCTGCCGCTGGCCGCCCGACAGGGCCGCCGGCTGGCGCGAGGCCAGGGCGCCCAGGCCCACCCGCTCCAGCGCCTCGCCCACCTTGCGTGTGATGGTGGCGGCGTCCTGCCGTCGCGCCCGCAGGCCGTAGGCCACGTTGTCGAACACCGTCTTGTCGGGGAACAAGGCATAGTCCTGGAACACCATGCCGATGTCGCGCTGATGCGGGGGCAGGGCGGTGACGTCGCGTTCACCGAACCGGATGTGCCCGCCGCTGGCCGTCACGAAGCCGGCGATGCAGCGCAGCAGCGTGGTCTTGCCGCAGCCGCTGGGGCCCAGCAGCGTGAAGAAGGCGCCGCGCTCGATCTCCAGGGACAGGCCGTCGATGACGGGCTGCGCGCCGTAGCCCACACGAAGCTGTTCGATGCGGATGCCCGTGCCGGTGCTCATCGGATTGGTGTGCTGCAGTCGGCGGCCTGCACCAGCGCCAGCGCCTGCGCATGACGGGCGGGATCGCCGGCGGCCAGGATCTGCGGCCCGCTGTCCAGCGTGATGGGCCGGCCCTGCCAGTCGCTGAGCACCCCGCCGGCGCCTTCGATCATGGGCTTGAAGGGGGCGAAGTCCCAGATCTTCAGGTTCGTGTCGACGGCCAGGTCGGTGCGGCCGGCGGCCAGCAGGCCGTAGCTCATGCAGCAGCCGCCGTAGATGCGCCAGGCCGTGCGCTCGCGCAGCGCGTCGAGCACGGGCCGCTGGGCGCCGTCGAAGAAGTCGGGGTTGCTGGCCGTGAGGATGGCCTGGCCCAGGTCGGCGCAGGCGCGCGTGCGCAGCGGCGCGCCGTCCAGCGTGGTGGCGCGGCCTGCCACGCCCTCGTAGCGCTGTTTCGTCACCGGCAGGTGCATCAGGCCCAGCACCGGCACGCGGTTCACCGCCAGCGCGATGAGGGTGCCGAACACCGGCACGCCGGCGATGAAGGGGGCCGTGCCGTCGATGGGGTCGAGGATCCACAGCACATCGGCATCGGCCTGGTGCTCGCCGTACTCCTCGCCGAGGATGCCGTGGGCCGGATGGCGTGCGGTGATCATCTCGCGCAGCCGCCGCTCGATCCGTGCATCGAGCGCGGTCACGAAGCTGCGGTCGGCCTTGACCTCCACGTCGGGCCGCATCGCGGCGGCCGGGGCCAGAATGTCGTGCGCAGCGTCGGCCAGTTGGCGCGCGAAGGCCAGCCACTCGTCGAGCGCGCGCGGCGACGCCGGGGCGCCGGCCATCATGCCGCGGCCGGCAGTCCGACGTCGGGCAGCGCCGGGCGGCGCGCCTGGGCGTGTTTCATCACCTGCTCGACGTGCGCCAGGTCGTCGCCCTGCAGCGCCAGCCGCGGCGGTCGCGTGAGCGCGCTGCCGCGGCCGACGATCTGTTCGCACAGCTTGATGCACTGCACCAGGTCGGGCCGCGCGTCGAGGTGCAGCAGCGGCATGAACCATTCGTACAGCGGCATCAGCTCGGCCATGCGGCCGGCCCGCGCCAGGCGGAACAGGGTCTCGCCCTCGCGCGGGAAGGCGTTGCTCATGCCCGAGACCCAGCCCACCGCGCCCATCGCGATGCTCTCCACCACCACGTCGTCGAGGCCGGCGAAGAGCACGAAGCGGTCGCCCACGCGGTTGCGCGTGTCGATGAAGCGGCGCGTGTCGCCCGAGCTGTCCTTGAAGCAGACGATGGTGTCGCAGTCGGCCAGGCTGGCCAGGATGTCGGGCGTGATGTCGTTCTTGTAGATGGGCGGGTTGTTGTAGACCATCACCGGCAGGTCGGTGGCGCGCGACACCGCGCGGAAGTGCGCCGCCGACTCGTGCGGCTTGGCCGAATACACCAGGGCCGGCATGACCATGATGCCGTCGACCCGGGCCCTGGCCGCCGTCTTCGCCGTCTCGATGGCAAAGGCGGTGGTGAACTCGGCCACGCCGCAGATCACCGGCACGCGACCGGCCGCGACGGCCACCGCGGCTTCCATGACCTGAGCCTTCTCGGCGCGTTCGAGCGAGGTGTTCTCGCCCACCGTGCCGCAGACGATGAGGCCGGAGACGCCGTCGCGCACCAGACCTTCGATGACGCGCGCCGTGGCGTCGATGTCCAGCGACAGGTCGGGCTTGAACTGGGTGGTGACGGCTGGGAAGACGCCCTGCCAGGAGACGGCGGTCATGGTGGCCTTTCGATGGAACTGGCGGCGCCGGGCGGGATGCCCTGGATGCACTGGCCTTGGCAGCGATGGTACATTTTATACAATCTACCGGTCAACCTCGGCACCTGCAGACTTCCATGAAGCCCCGCCTCGTGCACCGCACCCTGTCCGCGGCCATCGTCGAGCAGCTGCGCCAGGGCATCCTGTCGGGTGCCTTCGCCGCCGGCAGCCAGCTGCGCCAGGACGCGTTGGCGTCCGAGTTCGGCGTCAGCCGCATTCCCGTGCGCGAGGCGCTGTTCCAGCTCGAGGCCGAAGGCCTGGTGCACATCGAGCCGCACAAGGGCGCCATCGTCTCGGGCTTCGCGCTCGACGAGATCGACGACGTGTTCGACCTGCGCGTGATGCTCGAGCCGCGACTGCTGCAGCGCTCGGTGCCGCTGCTGACCAGCAGTGATCATCAGCGCATCGATGCGCTGGGAGACGCCTTCGCCGACGCGCTGGCGCGGCACGATGTGGCGCGCTGGGGAGAGCTCAACGCGCAGTTCCATCTGGCGCTGTACTGCGCAGCCGGGCTGCCGCGCACGCTGTCGGTGGTGACGTCCCTGCTGCAGGCCAGCGACCGCTACACCCGGGTGCAGCTCACGCGGGCCAGCGCCCTGGCCCGCGCCCAGCGCGAGCACCGCAAGCTGCTGCTGCTGTGCCGCGAGGGCCGCCTGGCCGAGGCCTGCGATCACCTGGTGGCGCACGTCGAGGCCGTGCGCCGCGACCTGCACCGCTTGTTGCCACCCCCGTCGGGGCGCGCGCGCCGCGCGCCGCCCCGGAGAGCCTGACACCATGACCGCACCCCTGCCGACGCCCGTGCCCACCCGCATCATCGATTCGCACACCGGTGGCGAACCGACACGTCTGGTGGTCAGCGGCGGCCCCGATCTCGGCACCGGCAGCCTGGCCGAGAGGCGGCTGCGCTTCCGCGAGCAGCACGACGCCTGGCGCCGAGCGCTGGTCAACGAGCCGCGCGGCAACGACGTGCTGGTGGGCGCGCTGCTCACGCCGCCGGTGCAGCCCGGCAGTGTCTGCGGCGTCATCTTCTTCAACAATGTCGGCTACCTGGGCATGTGCGGCCACGGCACCATCGGCCTGGTGGCCACGCTGGCGCACCTGGGCCGCCTGGCGCCGGGCGTGCACGCCATCGACACGCCGGTGGGCACGATCAGCGCCGAGCTGCATGCCGACGGCGCGGTGACGGTGGCCAACGTGCCGGCGTACCGCCACGCCAGGCAGGTGGCGGTCGAGGTCGAAGGCCACGGGCGGCTGCATGGCGACGTGGCCTGGGGTGGCAACTGGTTCTTCCTGTGCCACGACCACGGGCTGAGCCTGCACCGGTCCAACATCCCCGCCCTGCAGGCGCTCGCCGAACGGACCCGCCTGGCGCTCCAGGGCGCCGGCATCACGGGCGCCGACGGCGCCGAGGTCGACCACGTCGAACTGCTGGGCCCGGCCCAGGCCGCCGGGCACCAGGGCCGCAGCTTCGTGCTGTGCCCGGGCGCGGCCTACGACCGCTCGCCCTGCGGCACCGGCACCAGCGCCAAGCTGGCCTGCCTGGCTGCCGACGGCGCGCTGGCGCCCGGCCAGGTCTGGCACCAGGAAAGCATCATCGGCAGCGTGTTCGCCGCGCGCTACGAACTGCCGGCCGACGGCAGCGCCACGGTGCTGCCCTTCATCCAGGGCCGCGCCCACGTCACGCTCGATGCCCAGGTGCTGTTCGATCCCCGGGATCCCTTCGCCTGGGGACTCTGAGTCTTCATGACCGAGGCCATCGAGCTGCAGCCGCCGGGGGCGCACGACACACAGGGTGTCGCCGACGTCGCTGTCATCGGCGCCGGCGTCATCGGCCTCAGCATCGCGCTGCGGCTGGCCACGCCGGGACGCCGCGTGGTGGTGATCGAACGGGAGCGCGTGGCGGCAGGCGCCAGCCGCGGCAATGCCGGCGCCTATGCGTTTTCCGACATCCAGCCGCTGGCCTCGCCCGGCATCCTGCGGCAGGCGCCGCGTTGGCTGGTCGACCCGCTGGGGCCGCTGTCACTGCGACCGGCCTACCTGCCGACCATCGCCCCCTGGCTGTGGCGCTTCTGGCGCGCCTGCCAGCCCGCGCGCGTGGCGGCCAGCACGCAGGCGCAGGCCGCGCTGAACCGCCTGGCCGCGGCGGCCACGCACCGTCTGCTGGGCGACATCGGCGCGCTGCCGCTGCTGCACGAGGACGGCAACCTGCACCTCTACGAAAGCGATGCCGAGTGGCGCGCGTCGCTGCCGGGCTGGCAGCTGCGCGCCGAACACGGCATCGCCTTCGAACACGCCCAGGGCCCCGGGGCCGCCGAGGCCATCGCGCGCTGGCAGCCGGGGCTGTCGCCGGGCCTGGTCGCAGCCACCTTCGTGCCCGGCTGGGCGACCATCGAAGACCCCTTGCGGCTGGTGCAGCTGCTGGCCTCGCGTGCGGTCGAGTCGGGCGTGCGGCTGCTGCAGGGCGAGGTGGCCGCGCTGGCGCCGCAGGCCCAGGACGTGGCTCTGCGGCTCCAGGGCGGTTCGAGCCTGCATGCACGGCAGGTGGTCGTGGCCGCCGGCGCCTGGTCGCACCTGCTGGCGCGCTGCCTGGGCGAACGCATCCCGCTGGAGACCGAGCGCGGCTACAACACCACGCTGCCGCCTGGGGCCTTCGATCTGCGACGCCAGCTCACCTTCCCCGGTCGCGGCTTCGTGGTGACGCCCATCGGCGGCGGCGTGCGCGTGGGTGGTGCGGTCGAGCTGGCCGGACTGCGCGCGCCGCCGAACTACCGCCGCGCCGACGCGCTGCTGGCCCATGCCCGCGGCTTTCTGCCCGGGCTGCACACCGAGGGCGGCACGCAGTGGATGGGGCTGCGCCCCTCGCTGCCCGATTCGCTGCCCGCGCTGGGCGCAGCGCGCGACGACGGCCGCGTGATCTACGCCTTCGGCCACGGGCACCTGGGCCTGACCCAGTCGGCCGCCACGGCCGAGATCGTGCGGGCCCTGGTCGACGGCCGCGCGCCACCGCTGGACCTGCGGCCCTTCAGTCCGCAGCGCTTCGGGCGCTGAGCCG